>DUVN01000030.1 GCA_012841015.1 Clostridiaceae bacterium | reverse complement strand
CAGAAGCATAAAGCTCGAACGTGAACTCGCCATCCGCCAGGGTACGGCCCGTGAGCTCCTTCGTGCCGCTAAGTGTCGCATCAGCATCATCGGCAGCATAGCTGTTGTTGAACGTGGTGTCCTCAGGGGAATACGTTGGGCTAAACTGCAGATTTCCGGAATTATCCACATCAACAGCAACAGATACCGTCACGACCTTATTGTCATAAGTAACGCCGCCAAGATTACCCTTTACCTCACTAATCGTGTAGGTGTACGTCTTACCAATGTCGTCCTGCGTGAAAGGGATTGCGTCAAACGTCACGCTGCCGTTTGCGGCATTGGTCTTCGTCTGGTTCTGCTCATTGCCGGTCAGCGTGAAGCTGAACTCGCCTGCCACCAAATCACGGCCAGTAAGGACCTTCGTCACCTCTGGTGTCCAGCTGCCGCTCGCTTTATATGTGTTGGTTATCTTCGCTAGTTTTGAGGAATAACCTCCCACGGCAAAGTGGGTCCAAGTGCTTTCCCCTTGGAAAGTGAGTGTGGAAGTGTTTATCGTGCCATCGTCGTTAAAGGTGATGTTGATGGTTATCTCACCTTTATTAGGATCGCCGGGAATAACATCTTCATTGACAGTAGCACCCTCATACCAGAGGAAGTAGTCGCCGCCACTATTAAGGTATTGTTTGAGTTTTTTCAGCGGCATCTCATCCGGACCGTTATTAATCACGTTCCACAAGAAAGGAATACGTTGATCAGAAGGAACATGGTTCAGCGTCCATACAACGAAAGCTCCTTCATTGCCACCCACAGTCAATCGTGTAATCACAAAGGTCGGGTTCTGAAGCGGCCATTGCGTTTGGCTTTGATGTGGCGTGCAATGTACGGCCTCGATTGAACTTTCTGTATATGTAGGATCTCCCTCTTCAAAATTGTTTATAGGCAGTTCTTCAACTGTATAAACAATCGGGGTTCCGCCTTCACCATTTAAGGGAAGGTTCTTCCATTCCAACACAGTATCCGGATATGTAAGGTTTCCTGTCCTATAGACTTCACCATTCGCCTTAACCTGAACAGTAATGGTTGGAGGTGTCACTCCAGCAGGCACCCCTGCCCAAGTCTTCTCAAAACGTAAAGACGTAATGTTCGTCGGGTCTATGGGATGGAAAGTATTTGTAACTTGCAGACCACTTTCCAGCTTTGAATATCCGGCAGGAACATAATCATGTCCGTCGGCATCCACTTCCTGAACTTTATAGACATATTCATTGCCATTGGGAGCATAGCGGACAAAGTCAGCTGCATTGACGTCATCGTCCGTTTGATTCCAAGTTACTTCGTTCAACGCCGGAACAAGCCTAGGCAAACCAATGGATGTCGTGGAGTTATCGGGATTCACGCGCAATAGCTGGAACCAGATGTCCGGTTTGTCTGTCGGTGCATTGCTACTCCAATTCTTATTTGCAGTGACCGTCATATTTACGGTTTGCTTGTTGGTCACCGTAACAGTTTGGTTGAGTGCCCCTATATCGATTGTAACTACCGCTGGTTCAGAAGTAGCAGGTTCGTCATTGACCTGATAAGTTGTTGTCCAACCTGTCGTGGTCTCTGTTACCGTATAGGCTCCTTTAGCGAGTCCTGTTAATTGCTTCGTCCAAGAACCTTCTGTATCCGGCAGGTTAAATGATGCCAAATAAGCATCAGGCCCCGTGACCGTGAAGGAGAAGGATACGGCCGCTTTGGTGCCGTTTCTCTTTGCTGGAGATTGAACGACCGACTGATCCAATACCTTGGTGATGGTCAGCGTACCCGGTTTTTCTTTATTGACTACTTTGACTTCAACATCTTCTGTATTGCCATCTACAATTGTGAAACTATGGGTCACGCCAGTTTGCTCGTCTCCGTTGACGTAATACTTTATTTCATAGTCAGCAAGACTGCCAACATTTGTACCCGTTTCATCAAAGGTATAGGATTGTGCCCACCTCAAATCAGTTAAAAGTTTTGTGCTGGACTGAGTGCTCGTGTTTAATGTGAACGATTTCGTTCCGACTTCTGCATTCTTACCCCACGGACCCGTTATATCTATCGTAAAATTACGGTCTGCGGTAATGACATTGCCGTCTTTATCTTGCAGTACTTTCACGACTTTGTATAGGACAGGGTTAACTCTAGGTACCGGGAAAGACTGTGTCAGGCTATTGCCATTAGCATCTTTATATTCAATTTTAGCATTACCATTTGTTGGATATTCTTCATTCTCATCCGGAGTCTGCGTCAAAATATCATCGTTTAATTCAACTCGATATTTGAGCTCCGCATATTTAATAGTACTGTCACCCGGAAGTTCCGTTGTTAATGTGCCGGGACTCCAAGTAATTCTTTTAGCCACTGGATCATAGACCGGTTGAGGCGTTGCCGGTATAGAAGTCATATTGCTAACTTCACCAAACGGAATCTGGAAACCTGTTCCCATGGGGTCGGTAATCGTTGCTTCCTTAACCGCAGCACCGATTTCACCGGCTATTGTGGCAAATACTTGCTCTAAATCTGCTGCACTCGCCGTATAATAACTGTTTGGTGAAGCCATTTGCTGCAGTATGCCTTGGCCAGTCGCATTAACTTCAAGGGCAATGGTCCAAACCCTATAGCCGGAGTTCTTAGCAAAACCTGCTTCAGCAATGGCAGAGTTACCGTGGTTGTAATACTTATCGTATCCTGGTACCCATGTCCATCCTTCCCAGTGCCCAGGTTCACTATCATATTTCGTCCTCAAAGAATTTCCGCTGCCTACTCGAGTAGTAGTATAAGCTGTCTTTGGTGCATGAGTTCCTGTTTGCTTATCATTACTCCCAGGGATGGGGATTAGGAAATTATCTGGATTATTTAGGGCATAGGAATAAGTTGGCTCCCCATCCGACAACAAAACAATGTGTTTACAATCAGCCGTAGAATTCGCCAACATGGCTTCAGCTTGTTTAACGCCCGCTTGGGTGAACGTTCCACCATTAGCTTGAAGACCACTGATTCCTGCCTTCAAAAGCGTGACATTATTTGTAAGAGCTTGTACATCATGAGCATAGAAATCAAAGTTAACTATACCGATTCTAGTTACATCAGAAGGCAATAGCGTGTCTATAAACTTATTAGCCGCTTGTTTTGCCTTAGTTATTCTAGTTCCTGACATACTGCCAGAGGTATCCATGACCAGAATAATGTCACTGGTGACCGGCTTATCTTTTCCTTCAATCCTTAGGGTGATATCCCAAACGTTTACCATGCCATCAACAGGGGTCGCCTGCTTGAAAAGCATAACCTCTCCCGGTTCTGTCGGATGAGGTGAACCATTTGCTTTGGAACCTGCCCTTGACGAACGCATTGGAGACGAAAACGCGAAAGGTGTTGCAGGATAAATATCGTACCTAATTTTACCTGCATAAGGAGAGTCATCCGGCGCCTTCAGATGATCCGGGTTTTCTGGAACAAAATCGTCTTTAGCTGGCGGATCTTCAGGAGGTATCTTTTGTGGTTCCTGGTCAGGAGCCTTATCGTCCATTTGAGACTCGTCAGGCTCTGCCGGGGTTGTATCACTCGGAGGAGTTTCGTTGTCTTTTGGTGCATTTGCACCATCCGGCGAAACATCAGAATCCTTGTCTTGAGTCTCCCCCGAAGAGCTAGGTTCTGTAACCTCTCCAGCTTTATCATCTACCGCCGGATCCTCTGGAGATTTTGATTCCTCCGGAACCGGTGAATCTTTCTCAATTGCCGGATCTTTCTTTACGGCCGGTTCCCCCACACTTGACGGATCTTCGGTACTTAACGGATTCGCGTCACCTGCAGGGTCCCCAGTGTCACCCTTCGGCAGCTCAGGTCCTGGCGGAAGCGACGATTTCTGAGAGTCCTGATCATCGTTTAGCCCACTAGGCTCAAGTGATTCAACAGGCTCGCTTTTAACTTCACCGGCAAATGTTGGTACACCTGTATAAGTCATACCGAACAAAAGCACTAGCGAAATCAAAAGAGCTACTCCTCGTTTGAATGTTCTTTTTCGCATTTTATCAACCCTCCAGATTTAATATGATATGCTTTAATGCTATTTTAGCTTGCAACACTATTTCTTTCGTGTGAGCTTTTCCCACAATTCTTTATTTTTTTGTATATTTGAATCTCACATATAGTTGTTCAAATACTCTATTTCAATTTCTTTTAATCACTTGGAACGGTTTATCCGTACAAATTCGTAACAAATTCGTAGCATTTTGATTTGTGTGTCATGATAAACCTTCACTTTTGCATTTTCAAGAGAAAAGTTGTATTCGGCCATTTTTCGTCCTATTCGGTCAATTTAATGCATCAAATCCCTCATTCGTGTCACTTTTATCTCCTTTTTGAGGGAATTCTCGCCCTTCGAACCATGATCGACGGCTTCATCAACTTTCATTCCGCTAAGACGTGCAAATCTTAGGTAAGCAACTAGTAAAATATGTGTTAATTAAAAGGCTCATTTTCACTTTAAAAAACTCATTTTCAAGCTAATACCAGTGAATATACTCAATTATATATAAATAGAAAAGTTGTTTAAAGATGGTATAGTATAGTTTTTCAAAGCAATTCGCGCTGTCCTTGCTGTTGCCAAACAATCTTCATATTTAACTAATTTTTTGTCTCGATTAACTTTTATTTGTTATATATGAAAGTCTTTCAAGCTGCTGTCAATCTTTTTTCACATAGGTATACATTTGATTTATTGCTAAAAATAATTGAATTAAGAAATCTACAAATAATTGAAGTTTTTCGCGTGTTTCAGGGCAGTTTCAAATGTGTATGACGTCTATACTACCTGACGTCCTTACTCGTTTCGCAGTGCATCGATCGGGTTAAGAGCGGCGGCCGTCATCGCTGGTCGGATGCCAAAAAAGAGGCCGACCGAGACTGAAAATCCAACCGCCAGAAGAAAAGAACCTATTGTGAAGACAGGCTTCAAGCCCGTAAAAAACATGATGATGTTGGCGATCACAACGCCGGCGATCGCACCAATCAGGCCACCGAATGTCGTTAAAATTACGGACTCGACAATGAACTGGTTCAGAATATCACGTCGCGTCGCGCCGAGCGCTTTTCGAAGACCGATCTCTCGCGTTCGCTCAACTACAGAAACGAGCATAATGTTCATCACTCCGATGCCGCCTACGAGCAGTGAAATCGCAGCGACTGCCACGATGAAAATGGTTACAATATTGATGATTGTGTTCGCCTGTTCCATGACGTCGGTCAGACTCATCGCGCGATAAGGTTTGCGGTTTGCACTTTTATGCCGCTCGTGTAAAAGCTCAAGACTCTTACTATTGACAGCTTCGATCTCTGCAACGTCGTTAGCAAGCAGAGCGAGCGCCATTATGATTGGCTCTTTCCCGAGGAGTTGACGCATCGAATTGAGTGGCACATAGATGATCGCTGAAGCTTCGGCCAGCATCTCCTCTGGCATGAACTGTGTCATCATCTGCTGAATACTTGAATGGGAGACACCGATAACGGTAGCATTCAGGTAACGTCCACCGCTGATGAGTGTGACAGATTCGCCATCAACATGATAGGAGCCGTAGATCCTCGCGGCACTGTCCTCGCTCAATACTATGCGTGCCATAGAAGAATCAAAATCGCGCGGCGAGAACTGTCTGCCGGCAACTGTTTCCGATACGATGATACGATCGTAATTTTCATCAATCCCGAAGAGAAACACCGCATACTCTCCGCGCGCCGTCCTCATCTGTGCTGTATCGATCGCTATCGGAGCGACGCTTATGAGGTTGGGAACGCGCTGGCGAAGAATCTGAAGATCCTCTACAGTAAATGCGTCGTCATTGTTGAAGACATTTGTTCGACTGAAAACTAAGGATGAAGCCGTTCCAACCGTATCGAATTGCTCCATGATAAGGTTACGTGCACCTTGCCCGACCGAGAGAATCGTAACGACAGCGGAAACGCCGACGATGATACCAAGCATCGTCAAAAAAGAGCGCATTTTGTTCGCACGGAGCGCCCCTCTCGCCATGAGCAAAATCTCTCTAAACACACCACACCTTTTCCGGCACTGTGCAGGCAGCGTTAACACCGGCGCTATCTGAGATCATGCGACCATCAACAATCATGAGGGTACGTCTCGTGCATGCCGCAATTCCTTGATCATGCGTAATAAGAAGAATCGTTGTCCCCGATTCGTTGAGTTCAGCAAATAGATCCATAATCTCTCGCCCTGCTCTACTATCGAGATTCCCTGTCGGCTCATCAGCTAAAAGAAGACTTGGATGGTTAATCATGGCACGCGCGATGGCAACACGCTGCTTCTGACCACCTGAGATCTCGCCAGGGCGGTGCTCAGCCCAAGGGAGAAGCCCAACACGCTCAAGCATCGCCTCAGCGCGATCGCGCCGTTCGGCGACAGGGACACCAGCATAAATAAGAGGAAGTGCAACGTTATCTCTTAGATTTGCACTTTGAAGCAAATTGAAGGCTTGAAAAACAAAACCGATTTCAGCGTTTCGTGCCCGCGCCTGTTCATTATCCGTTAGGCTTTGGACTTCACGGCCATTCAAAAGATATCGACCCTCATCCATCTCATCGAGCAAACCGATAATATGCATGAGGGTCGACTTGCCAGAACCCGAAGGCCCCATTATCGCTGTCATTTCACCGCGGTTAACAGTCAAATCGACGCCTTTGAGCGCCTTTAGATGGACTTGCCCCGTACGGTAGACTTTGACGCAATCGGTCAGTTTGACGAGCGGTTGTTCTATTTCAATCATCGATTGATTCGTCATGGCGTGTGAGTCTTTACTGTAACGCGACTTCCATCCTTGATATCGGGATTCGGGCTCACAGCGATCGTATCGCCGGCATCAAGGCCTGCAACGACCTCAATTGCAGTCGCACTTTGTAATCCGATTGTGACAGGGACGATGTTCACGACATCTTTTTCGCTGAGGCGCAAGACGCAATCACGCCCTCGATCACGTATGAGGGACTCGACCGGAATTGTCAGGACGTCGATTTTGTGACCGATCTCGATATCGGCGCGAATATTGAAGCCGGGGGTCAATTTTTCGAGGTCATCACCTTCAACACTCATACGGACTGTCACCGTAGGCGATAGCCCGCCTATAGTACCAAAAATTCCACCAAGATCGACATTAGATTGCCCTAACAGGTTACTTGCCGACTCAGCAATAGGCGCCTTATAGATGATCTCGCCATGGAACGCCGTTCCAGCAAAAAGGTAATTGACCTTGTCACCTTTTGAGAGACGATACGCGTCATTCTCGTTCGCTTGGAAAACTGCTTCATAATCTCCATGCTTATACACTTCCAATAGTGGAGTTTGGGACGAGAATGGCGAGGGTTGATCGCCTTCTTTGACATTGAGATGGACGATCGTGCCGTCAAAATCGGCTCGGACTTCAGGTGTAGCCTCAGCGAGAGCCTTCTCAGCAGCCTCCACCGAGTTATCAACTAGACCTTTGAGTTGACCGTATTGTCCCATACCCGACGTCAACAATGAAAGGATATCTATCTCTGTCCCTAAAGAAAAGAGTAAAGAATCGATTCCACCCGCCTGAAGACGTGCCCGACCAATTTTGATACCTGTGCCGTTCGATGTCGACGGAGGTGACTCCGTCACTGGTTTGATTGAGTCGGTACCGGTGGTCGGCTCTGTGACATCGACAGTCGGCGGTGTTGATGGTTCGGTTGAGGTAGCATCGGAAGTCGGTTCAGCAGAATCGACAGATGTCGGCGTTGAAGGAGGAGACGCCGTAACATGTTCAGTTGCAGAGACATCGGAGGCCGGTTTAGTCGTAGCGCTTGGCGTTGGTTTTGGCTGTTTCATAGCTTTTTCGATCTTCTTGATCAAGGCATCGATATCTTTTAAGAGTCGATCAATCTGGGCAACGAGCTGTTTAGTTGCTGCCAGACTCGTATCTAATTGCGAAGATAACGCCGCTACCGATTCGATCAAGGAAGGATTAGAACCTTGTTCAGTGAGCTCTGCCAAAAGCTCTGATAGATAATTACCAGCCATCTCCAGTACCGTTTCACTGCTGACGAGCATCGACCTCATCCAGAGAAGTTGATCGCGCAGGATCTCCAGAAGACGCAAGGTCGCTTCGTTCTCATGGCCATCAAGTGATCCTTTTAATTGCTCGACTTCCTTCTCAATATCACTGATAAACTTCGCAGCTTTTCCCATGAGATCATCAGCATTGCTAAGGATGCTGCTTACACGCTTAAGACTGTCTTGAATCAACGCGGTATCCATCGTCGGCAGCTCGTTTGTTATTTTTTGCCAGCTAGCAACGAGCCTGTTAAGCCTCGCTAACAATTCGCTTGCACTCCCCGTCAGTTTAGACACTTGTCCAAGGTCAAGGGAATCTCCTACACCTTTGAGCGCTAACATCAAACTCTCAAGGTCGTGTTGCAATTTTTTCTGCTCCTCGAGTGCCTGTTTGCGCTCTTCAAGTGTCTTCTCCAATTCACTCATATCGAGTGTCAGAAGCAACTGTCCGCGCCTAACTTCGTCTCCTTCTTCAACATGGACTTGAAGTACAGTCTGACCATTCGCCATAACCTTTTGGATCTCTTTCGGAACGAGCCGCGCCTCTAAGGAGAGATACTCGTCAATGTCCCCTCTTTTCACAACAGTCGTGTGTACAGCTAAAAGCGAGCTTTGGCGCCGACACAGGAGTGGCATTATCACTAAGCCGACTAGAACTAACACGATTGCCACTCTAATAAGTAACTTTTTGATGTTGATCCTTGTCTTTGCATGCAAGAGTTGTTTATCCGCCATATGCACTCACCGATTGATTTCTTTCTAGTCAAACGATAACACGAATGTGACTAATTCGCGACGATATAGCTAATTTTATTCCTGATCGAAACAAATCGATTATATTAGTGGGCAACTTTTACGGGAAAACTCAAAAGTAAGTGAAGACGATAACTGGCAGATCTTTTGCTTGTTAGCACTCAATCGCCCTTCTATTCTTCAGTGACGATGAAGGGACTGCCTCTCTACGAGACAGCCCCCTTCCAATCATCAGTTGTGATAAATTTCCAATTAACCGGCGAGTGCTTTAACCAATTGTGATTTCATCGTCTGGAGTTTGTAGCCGCTTTCCTTCAGTGGGTGACCGTACGTCGCCACGGCTAACGCAGCAGCCTCTTCCGCTAATTCATGTGTCATCACCTTGCCATCGAGGAATGATTCGACTTCGTAGAGACGAAGCGGAATCGGTGCCACGCCACCGGCGACGAGCCTTGCGTCCTTGATGACGCCATCTTCCTCTTTGATAGCGTAGGCGAGCGATGTGACGGCGAAGTCAATCGTCTCACGCCAACGCAGCTTCATGTAACCTGTGCGGTAGTCCTTCATTTTGGGAACGTAAATTTCTGTGACAAGTTCACCGACTTTGAGAACGTCCGAAGCGTCAAGCTCGCTGAAGAACGTCTCCGCCTCAATCATGCGATCAGTCGTCCTGATCTTCGCGTCGAGCGCGACGAGCACGGGACTCAGATCGGAGGCGTTGACGGCGTAACATCCGCAGCTCATACAGCGGCGTGCCTCTTTCTCAGCCTCGACCATGGAGAGTGTTGTCGTATCTTCTCTCTCGAGCGTGCGCTCAGCGACGGGCGTATCCTCTTCCGTTCGCGCGAAGCGGTTTTCGATCTCCTCGATGTCGGGTTTGAAGAAACGAGGTCCTTTATGTCTGCGCTCAATCTTCACACCGAGCTCGCGGCTGATGCTCGATGCGGCGATCACACCATCGCGGACTGCCTCAATCGCCAACGCTGGCCCTGATGCCAAGTCTCCGCCAGCATAGACGCCAGGTTCACGCGTCGCTTTCGTCTCGTCGACTTCAATCAGGCCGCGAGCGCTCGCGATCTTATCCTTGAACTGATCGCCAAGGAAGTCGAGGTCGACCTTCTGGCCTGTCGCGAGAATGATCGATTCGGCAGGGAAGAAACGCCTATCCTCTTCGTCGTAAACAGGGTTGAAACGCCCTTTCACGTCAAAAACGGATGTGCAGCGCTTGGAATCGAGACCGATGACCTTACCACTATCATCTGTAACGACTTTGCCGAGTCCCCATCCGTTGTACATGACGAGACCTTCCTCTTCGGCTCTGTTGATCTCTTCTGGAATCGCGGGCATTTCGTGGCGCTGCTCAAGACAGGCGAGCGTCACGTTGTGTGCACCGAGACGCAATGCCGTCAGCGCAACATCCATCGCGACGTTTCCGCCACCGACGACGAGGACGTTCTTATCGATCTGGCGATTCATGAACGCCTTGACTTCAACGAGGAAGTTCAGACCGAAAACGGTCAATTCCTCACCTTCAAGACCGAGAATCGGCTGCTTCCACGCACCCGTGTTCAGCAAGAGGGCATCGTTCTCGGCTTTGATCGCTTCCAGCTCGATGTCTTTTCCAACTTCCGTCTCGAGCTTGAATTCGACCCCCATACCCTCGATGGCTTTGACGAGGCTGCGGACGTAGTGTTTCGGCAAACGGTATTCCGGGATACCATACATCAGCACACCGCCTGCCTCCGGCATCTTCTCGTAAACAGTGACGGAGTGACCGACTTTTCTGAGATTGAACGCCGCCGCGAGACCTGACGGACCTCCACCGATGATGGCAACCTTTTTGCCCGTCTCTTGTTCAGGCGCGACGTAGAAGCGGTCACTGTTCTTCATAATGTAATCACCCAGTGCACGCTCGACGGAGTGAATACTCACCGATTCGCCGTACTCATTCTGATTACAGGCTTTTTGGCAGTTATGGGGGCAGACTCTTGATGTCAGGCTTGGTATCGGGTTCGCCTGCATGATGATCCTTGCTGCCGCGTCCCAGTTGCCATTGCGAATTTCCTGCATGTAAGCCGAAATATCGGTTGATGCGGGACATTCAGCGGTGCAGCGATGAAGACCTGACTTCATACCACCGCACGCTGAGTGAAATTGGTTGCGCCCTTGAATCGCATAGCACATATCACCGCCCTTGCGCAGGCACGTAAGACGTCCACCGATTTCATCCGGATAACGGTAATACCAACAGCGGACGCCTTGACAGATGTTGCCGCCTATCGTCGCCGCATTCCTGATCAGGGTCGATGCGACACTTCTCGCCGCCTCACCGACCGCCTTGGCGTCTTTCCTGATCAGCTCTGAACGGTCGATGTCATCGAGCGTCGTCAGTGCGCCGATCGCTACCGCGTCGCCTTTATCTCTGATATAGGCCGAATCGGGGATCGTCTTCAAATTGATGATCGCATCGGGGTTCTTCTCAAGAATTCCTGCGCGTAGTGTACCGATGAGATCGGTGCCGCCGGCAGAAGGTTTCGCATTCCGATAGGAACGAATCGCCTTGCCCGCTTCGGAAAAACTTTTAGCATTTAAATGTTCAAACTTTTTCATATCGCTCTCCTATGCCTTGCCAAGCGCTTTCAAGACTTTGTCGGGCGTAATGGGATACTCGTTAAACTCATATCCTCCCAACGCGCTCTCAATCGCCATCGCGACAGCCGCAGGCCCTGCCGCACCGGTAATCTCACCGATACCGATCGCGCCGAACGGGTTGTCCGTCGGCCATTTCGAACTCAGGACATACGTGTCGAAATTCGGCAATTCCGTAAATGTGCGCCATTTGTAGTCAATAAGATTGCCGCTCAATGTCCGTCCGAGGTGCGTATCGACGACGTACTCTTCGAGGTGCCCCGTGTCGATGCCCGCCGCGCCGAGACCGCCTTCAAGCTGCATCTTCAGCTCGACCGGACTCATGACCTGCCCGACGTCGGTGCCACTCAAAATATCAGTCAGCTTGACGAGACCCGTATCGAGGTCGACTTCGACTTCGATAAAAAGAAGAACCATGGAGTACGTGCTGAATTTGCCCTCCATCATGCCCTCGCCTGTGATCGAATAGTAGATGTGAATGAGCGTATTCCAATGGACGGCACCTTCGGGATCGTCCTTCTTGAACACCATCATGTCTTTCGTCTCGAGATCTTCCGGATCACAGTTAAAATACGGTGCGAAGAGTTTGAACAGCTTTTCTTTCGCATGGGCGGCCGCTCTTCCGCAGGCGGCGTTCACGGTAACCGTTCCGCGTGAGCCTGCCAAACCGAAGTCCGCCGGGTTATTGATGTTATTCGAAGGCGTAAGCGATACACACTCCATCGGCACATCGAGAATCTCTGCGACCGTCTTCGCGGCGGCAAGGCGCTGACCCATCCCGCTCTCCGATGTTGGACAGTGGACGATGACTTGGTCGTTTTCAAGACGAACGTAAGCGAACGTCTCGTCGCAGGACGGGTCACCGCTGCAGTGTACACCGAAGCCTACGCCATAGGCCTTGTTTCCCTCGACACGGCTAGGAGTCGTCCAGCCCTTCCAGCGATCGTACCAACGAAACTTCTCTGCCGCTCCGACGAATGCATTGTCGTAATCGATGAAGTCGTTTTTATATTTTCTGCCTGTACGCCAGTAGTACTCTCGACCGGGGGAACAGAAATTATTGCGGAAAGATTCGAAGGGGTCGATGTCGAGCTCTTTCAGCGCTCTCGTCGCCATGTGCATGACGCACGATTTAAACTCTTGGCCACCGAAACCTTTACAGATGCCAACGGGATATAGGTTCGTCACGATGACACGACCGTTGACGTCCCAGTGCGGCGTGCGGTTGAACGCGATATGCAATTCACCGAGACCTTCCGCCACCTGACCTTGCGTCAACTCGGCCGACATACCAGTATCGACGAGCCAATCGCCCTTAATCGCATGGATTATGCCGTCTTTTTTGACGCCGATCTTTCCAATGAACTTGTTTCCAAGACGGCGTTCAAAGACGAGCATCTGCTCCTCTTTCGACATGGCGTAGCGAACGGGCTTGCCGGCGACCTTCGCAGCGGCCGCGACAAAGAGCGAGATATAACCCATGCCGTTCTTGTTGCCGTAGCTGCCGCCGACGTTCGGGACATTCGCGAATACGTGCGCGTCGATGGCGATGCCAAGCGGGCGGCTCATCATGTTCGGAGACTGTGATGATGCCCAGACCGTGACGTGATCGTCGTCTTCCCATCTTGCCGCGATAAAGGGTGTCTCGGGGGCGCCGGGGAAGGTCGCCTTATCGTAGGAGACTTTGCCTTCGACAATGGCATCACACTCCTCAAAGCCCTTCTCGGGATCACCTTCTCTGATGAAGTAGAATGGGGGATCCTCGGGGTGTTCAAAGTAACTTCCGGGAGGGAGTTTGTTGTTCTCGTAGCGATACCCGAGCCACTCAATGTCGTACTCTTCACCGTAGATCTGATAGGCGTCGGGCTTAATCGCATCCTCTACGTCGTACACGGCAGGAAGAAGCTTGTACTCGACCTTGATGAGCTCGAGCGCGTCCGCAGCGATCTGCTTCGATGTCGCCATAACGGCTGCGACCGCGTCGCCAACGTAGCGGACGATCTTGTCGATCGGGAGACGGTGTGCGGGCTGTCCCGTCTTCCATTGCGGCGCATTCTCATGCGTCATGATGGCTTCGACGCCGGGCAGAGCGAGCGCTTCCGAGGTATCGATCGAGATAACTTCCGCGTGCGGGTGCGGCGATCTGAGAACCTTCATATAGAGCGCGTTCGGGATGTAGAGATCGTCACAATAGAGCGCTTTTCCCGTGACAATCGCTTCGCCGTCCTGTCGACGAACAGATTTACCGATGTGACGGTACTCAGTCTTGTTCCGATATGGCTCAAGTGCTTTATCCAGATGCTTCATGACAACCTCCTTAACCTATGATGGACTTTACAGCCTCTAACACCTGATAGTGGCTGATGCATCGACAGTAGTTGCCGGACAATGCTTCTTTGATCTCTTCCTCTGTCGGATTCGGATTGGCGTCAAGCAATGCTTTGGTGGACATGATAATACCCGGCGTACAGAACCCGCACTGAAAAGCATTGTGCTTGTTGAAGGCTTCCTGTATCGGATCGAGCTTACCCGTGACAGGATCGGCTAACCCTTCAATTGTTGTGATTATTTTACCTTCACATTCGACTGTTAGCGTCAGACACGAGGCGACAGCTTTTCCGTCGATGATAACAGTACAACAGCCGCATGCACCTTGCTCGCAGGACCGTTTCGTGCCTGTCAGCCCGATTCGATCTCTAAGCGTATCGACGAGCGTTTCATTTTCCGGGATCTGCCCTAGACGGCTCCCGACGGTAAACTCGTACAATTTACCGTTAATCGTTAAGTTTAAGTTTCGGCTCATATAAACCTCACGCATGTAGTAATGGAGAACCACCCACGTTCTGATGGGACTCGGGCGGCCACCGTCTTCGACAATCAGAATGCAATTGTCATATTTTGCGATCTTGCATACAGAAAAGCAGATGATGAGAAATCACCTGCCCAAAACGAACAGCGATTTCCTGCTGCCTACTGTATGGGAAAGAATGTCCTTGTGCGATCGCCGTCTTCAGTACCACAGACTCCGTCATATACCTCCTTCTCGGAGTCTACCTAATATTTTCCGACCTAATACCGAGACGTCTTCATCGACGCGAACAACAGATGAAAGGCGCCCGATGATAAACACGTTTCCTAGGAAAACATATTTATTTTAACACAATTTGCAAATAATTACATCTCAGTCAGCAATTAATTTTTAATAAGAATGTACAAAAAATAGTATAATCAATTATTGTTAAGTTATATCTTGCGCTTCCTTTTATTCGGCTCCGAACTATCACGCGTGCGATTCAAGTCCAGTTCGTCCACTCGACACGTGATGATAGAGGAGTCCGTCTCATGATCGAGGCGCACGCTCACTTCTTCTTTTAATAGATTGACACTCTCGACGACACCGGACCCTTCAGGCGTCATCACGCGTGTGTTCTTTTTCGGAAGACGTCTTTTCGCGTCGACATACGCCTCATGTTCATAGTTGAGACAACACAGAAGCCGCCCGCAGATACCCGATATCTTCGCAGGATTCATAGACAGGTTCTGATCTTTCGCCAGACGTATGGAGACGGGTTTAAACTCTTTTAAAAAGGTGCTGCAGCACAGCTCTCGCCCGCAGACAGCGAGACCTCCAACCATGCTCGCTTCGTCACGTACACCGATTTGTCGCAGCTCAATACGCGTCCTGAAAATCGATGCCAAGTCACGGACAAGTTCTCTAAAATCAATGCGACCATCTGCCGTAAAGTAAAACGTTATTTTTTTGTTGTCAAATCGATATTCGACATCGACAAGGGACATCTCAAGCCCATAGTGGGCAATCCGACCGCGTGCGATATCGGCAGCCTCTTTTTCTCGAATCTTGTTCTCATCAAAATGACAAAGATCATCATTTGTGGCAATACGCAACACTTCTTTCAGCGGCGAATTAAGTGTTGACATTAGAACCTCGTGCGGATCGCTTGAAGCAACTCCGAGCTCCATACCTTGTGCCGTCTCGACGATCACGTACTCACCGCATTCAATCAATAAGCCAGCAGGCGAAAAGAAATACGTCTTACCGCGTCCCCGCAGCCTGATACCGACGACCATCACCAAATCATCCTCACTGCCACTTACATCACACTCGGCCAAAGCGTGGTCTCTCTCCTCCATGATTATGAATGATTCGACGCCATTAAGCTCGATATCGCTGTCATCGAATGTCTCCTGCTCATTCAGATCATTAATCCTATTATCTTTCATATCTCTATCGTTCAATCGGGTACTCCCTTGTTCATCATCTTTCAATATATTTTATTATAACGGTTCTTAATAAGGACTCGTCTTGAATACGCTTTTATGTAGCACGATCAGAGACCTGACAGTTCGGGTAAATAGACGTGATCCGCGGCGGACTGTCCGCTCAAATAATGTCGTAGTCCCAACATCAACCGTGCGATAGCGTGGTCGAAAAGTACATTCGCCGATAGCGCGCGACTTGTCTGCTGAATCAAAAGAGCCGCACGTAATGGATCAGTCGCTGGGTATTTTCTGAGCACTGCTTTGAGCGACTCCTCAAAATCCAAGTTGACAAGCTTCCCGTGAGGAATTGCCTCTTTCAGAATCAGCAAATCACGTGAAAATGATTCTAACAGCCGTAGGACGTCACCAACACGCATTCTTTCGTGCTTCTGAAGTTTCGTCCCTGCGGCCTTTCCGTCGCCTTCCTGAAGCAACTTCTGCCACTCGGTCAAAGCAAAAGTCCTTGATGCGTTAAACAACTGAAGGAAGAAGTCAAATACATCGGTGCGCAGTTCCCGAAACTCTTTGTCACCGACAATGGCGAGCGCTTTCCCTGGAAGTCCATCTGCATACAGGACGGCGAGTTCGACGGATGCTTGATCAATTTCTCCGTTCTGTTTTAGGATCGTACGTATCTCGTGATCTGAGCGCCGCCGCAAATAGATCACCCTCGAACGCGATCGAATCGTCGGCAATAATCTCTCCACATCTTCCGTTAAAAGGATGAATCTGACAAATTCCGGGTGTTCCTCAAGTGGCTTGAGGAGCGCATTTTGTCCTTGCTCATTTAAGGTGTCACCTTTAACAGCAGATATGATGTAGACGCGCCTTTGGCTTAATTGAGGAAAAATGTGTAGTGTCGCAGCAACTTGCTCACGAACGCTCGCAACAGCGATTGTCTTTTTGTCATCTGGTGGTGCAAGCTCAATGAGATCAAAATGTTCGCCCTGCGCAAGTGATCGGCACGATGGACAAGATCCGCACGCACCATCCTTATCATCGGGCGCGTGACAGAGAAGCGCGGCCGCCAGCCGCTTAGCGATATAGTATTTGCCACTTCCCTCTTCGCCGACAAGCAAGATCGGGGAGGGATTGCCGACGATTGATTGTCGCAGTGAATCAATCAGCTCATCTGCGCATGCAATCGAACACAACGACAGGTCATTGCCTCCCGTATCAATCGCTGTCACTTGCTCCTGCGAGATCAGTGGCATCGATGAACTCAAGTCTTTTCAAAATGCTCCACGGGAACTACAAACACTGTGGCTCCGCCAATGGTGACTTCTACAGGATACGGCACATACGCAGCACCCATCGTCGAAGGAGGAATATTAGCGTTAATCGCCGCTTTTCTGCTCTTGGAATTCTCGCGAATAATCGAGAGAACTTCCTCTTGTGCAGAATCTTCCACCACCGCCATCAGCGTTGTATTGCCTGATCTTAGAAAACCACCTGTTGAGTGTAGTTTCGTGACTCTGTAGCCAGCGCGATTGACTTCCGCCATCAGTCGCGGTGAATCCTCGTCACTGACAATCGCGAAGATCAATTTCATAATAGTATTCTCCTCACTTGCTCTCGAATGAGCCTTGCGGTGTCTTCCTTTTTTTCTTGTGATTCAACACGGAAGACGCGATCGGGCTCCTCCGCCGCAATCGCAAGAAATCCGTCACACACACGTCGTTTAAAGGCCTCCGACTCAACGTCGAGTCGATCTCTACGTCCGTCCTCACGCCGTTTTCCGAGTCGACGTTTCTGTGCCTCCGCCCCGAGCTCAAGAAGTATCGTCATATCGGGGCGCACATCACCGATCGCCCTTTTATTGAGCTCACGTACCATGTCGAGCTGAAGTCCACGTCCATACCCCTGATACGCTGTCGTCGAGTCGTGAAAACGATCCGAAATAACCCAAACACCGCGCTCTAACGCAGGCCTGATGACCTCACGCACGAGCTGCGAACGCGCAGCCTCGAACAGAAAGAGCTCTGTTTCCGGTTCCATGCCCTCATTTTTCATGTCGAGTAGGATACGGCGAATCTCTTCGCTTATTTTTGTACCACCCGGTTCACGCAACAACAAAACCTCATGGCCTAAAGATTCTAAATAATCTGCCAAATACTTGATCTGGGTCGTCTTCCCCGATCCGTCAATGCCTTCAAATGTAATGAATTTTCCGGCTCGCAACCTACTGACACTCCTCAAAAACGAATCTAAACAAAACGCTCGCTTTTTCTCAATTCTATCACACATCATATAGCGAAATTACCTAATGCGTGAGGACTGATTGCGAAATGCATGACACGCGTGATACCCAAAAAGAACAATCGCAGCTCATCGCAACATCGTCATTGCCAGAGTGTACAGGATGGTTCGTATACTTTCTCTTTAACTTTAACGGCGTACCGTGATATTTAACTCTTCCAACTTTCGAATGTACGTATCATGCCGTTCATCAATACGTTCGCCCGGCCATGCAATAGGCATGCCGGGCGGGTAAGGAGCGATGACATTTTCCGCCACTTTTGAGGTCTGACCACAGGAAGCTTCACGGGACAGCGCTTCTCCAAACATTGCCTGCCTTGGCGTGGACTGCCATGATGGACGAGCAGAAAACAACGCGTCGCGCAGCTTATCCAGCTCTTCAAGGTGGCTCAGATGCCGATTGATATTGTCGGCATCTTGGACAGGGCAAATAGAACACAATGCACGTGACAAGCGATCATAATCGCCCTCAGGCTGATCGATGGCGGGGATAAAGATGACACGCCGATGATCGATTACCTCTGCGTCAATACGTGCGCGGTCAAGTTCCTGTACCATCTCCGCTCTACCTATCCCAAGCTGCGAATAATCAATGACTAATCTTGATCTGTCCGAGCCGGAAAGAGAAATGCGTCGATACTGTGGAGGAAGAGAATCAGCTAGGCACTGGTTGAGTTCTATCAGCCGATGCCATGGCGCACGATCGGCATGAGAGAGTACGGCTCGTGCAAGATCCATACTTGCCGCAATCATAAAAGATGGACTCGACGTCTGAAAAACACGGATCATGGAGGCGATGCGGTCCGGACAGATCCTCCCGTCGTTAATGCTCTCTTTCGAGAGATGCAAGAACGACGCAGGAGTCAATGCGGGCAATGTCTTGTGCGCGCTCTGAACGACGAGGTCGGCACCTTGCGAAAGAGCCGTCGACGGTAACAAGTCAGGAGCGGCGACAAAGTGCGCACCATGCGCCTCATCGACTAACAATACCATGTCAAGTCGATGCGCTTCCGCCGCGATGATCTGCAAATCGATTGTCCGACCATAATAATCGGGACACGTCACAAAAACTGCCTTTGCTTTAGGATGAGATCGCATCGCAGCGATAAAAGATGCTGCATCGGGTTGACCATCATCAAATCGTCGCCCATCTGCGGGCATCACGAATTGAGGCTTTAGACCGAGAAGTGCGACCGCGTGAACGGCGGCTAGGTGTACAGCGCGCGGGATAATGATCTCGTCTCCTTCGCATAGTACACCAGCAAGCATGACACGGATCGCCGTCGTCGTTCCTGTCGTGATGAACCACGTCTCCCCAGCACCAAAATATGTCGCAGCGAGATCATATGCCTGACGAATATGTTCCGACGGATCGGCTAAATCGCCCGTTCGCTCAAGCTCTGTCGTATCACAATGTACCAACGAATCGATCAACTCATGCGAAAACGAGCGACCCTGCCTATGTGCAGGCATATGAAAAGAGACGCGATCCGCTTGCCGACAGAGCGCGCCCCACAGAGGTGCTTGATCACTCAATTCTTCTATTCTTTTCACAAAAATCTTTTCACAAAAAACTAAAGAACTTATTATTACAAGTCAAGTTTCTGGTTACGAATACTGTCGATATCGATCTGAATATCTTTTTCAATACGACCAATATCGCGCATAATATCCTCTACTGTTTCCTCAGCCCGAAAGGTAATATCCCTTCTCGTTCGCTTTCTTCGGTCACGACGCGTCCGTTCACCACTACGCGTCACATGTTCTGTTGCGACCGGTTTTTCCTTGTGGCGATCACGCGCAGAACTTTGCGTTTCGTCTTTTGCTCGTTTAGTCTCTTGAGACTGATCTAAATCTTTTGGAGTATTCTTCTGTTGATCGACGTCTTTGTCTTTTGCCGGTATCTCTTTTCGCTGTGGACTCGAGCTCCTTGACTTCGCTTGCTGCTGTGGACGACGCTTCTTTTGCTGACTCTGCTGTCCCCGTCGTTCGCCTTGGGCTTCAGTCGGTCTATTAGGACGCTGACTTTTTCGACGTCTCTGCTGCTGTTTTCCCGATCTTTTTCGACTCTGTCCGCTAGATGCGCCTTTTGGGCGCTGATCCGTCGGTTGCTTCTGCTCAGGGAGGCGCTTTTTATCGCGAGGCACAACTTCGCGACTTTTAACATTATCTCTTTGTTTTGGCTCTTCAGACATGAGTGCTCCGTTCTTCAAATGAACCCGTGCCTAGCGATCTACTGAAAACAAGATCCGGCAACGAGCAAGTTCATTCATATTGTATCACGCAATATGAAGGGCATAACGTGGCTCCTCGTTTAAAATGGATCAGATGCCGTCTCAGAGAAAGAACGGCGCTTGCGTAGTTCCGCTGACAAAGCCGAAAGCGGTATATCGGAAGCCGCCAAGAGTACGATCAGGTGGTAGATCAGATCTGCACTCTCATCTACGATATGACTCTTGCGTCCACTCTTCGCCGCAATAATAATTTCTAAAGCTTGCGTACCTAAACGACTTAGAATTTTGTCTAAGCCTTTATCAAGCAAGTAGTTCGTATACGAACCGGGTTCAGGCGATCTCGCCCGCTCCTGTACAACGATATAGAGCTCTTCCATGATGGAATCAGGTGTCTCGACCATTCGGAATCACCTCCTTAATACTTTACTATGAAGAATACCATATGAGTGTAGTGCTATAATACAAGAGAAAAATCGTTCAACCCATAAGGAACAACTCGCACCGTTCCTGAAAGGAGAAAACCGATGCAATGCAAATATTGTGGTTATACGAACGAGGATACAACGCGTTTTTGTGTGATGTGCGGAAAAGCTCTCACCCCACAACAGTCCATGGACGTAAGCGCACCTCCTCCTGCACCTCCAGCACAGGCGAGGAAAACATCATCTTCACAATCCCCGCCACAGTCAGAGTACACACCTCCGCCTCCTCCACAGGCTGAGTACACACCCCCGCCCCCGCCACAGGCTGAGCACACACCTCCACCTTCTCCACAGGCTGAGTACACACCACCACCTCCGCCCTCTTCATCGGCAAGCTACACACCAACTCCACCCCCCCTCTCGCAAGCACAACACACTCCGATGCCTATGGGGATGGAGTATTCACCGGCACAACCTCCTATCAGCGGCACAACTGGATCTTATCATCCGTCCAGTTATCAGCAAGTGCCTCCACAACCCCACATGCCAACAAATGCCCCTTCATATCCCTATCCGATGCCTCCTCAGCAAGTCGTTTGGGCAGACGATCTGATGCTGACAATGCAAACTCCCAAAGGTAAAAAGAAACGCAAAAAGAAAAAGGGGAAAATCATCGGGTTGTCCTTTCTTGTCGTATTCCTGCTTCTCATAGCAGGTGTACTCATCTATTCACTCCCGCTAAAATCGGAGATCGAGCTAGAGGGGACACGCCACACAATCGATGGAACGATAAGCGATCTCTCACTTTCTATCAAGACGAACCAACTGATACGACAAGTATCCTATGCACTTGACCCGTCCGATCCTGCCGATTCACGAGCTTACACGCCGCTTGAGAATTTAGAGGGTGGTCTGTTCAAGAAAACTGGGCGTCTCCCACGGCTCAAGCTTGACAAGATAGTCAATGAATCGTCTTGGGATCGTGGCCCATGGAAGCGCTCCGATAACAATGCGAAGATTGGAAACCACGTACTCTATATCACTGTGAAAACGTTGTTCGGAACGTCTGATCCGATCCCGTTCAACCTCCACTATGCATCAGGCATCTCGGCGCTCCCCGATCGATCGAAGATCAAGCGTATCAGCGATGAGACGATTGAGAAGGAAATCCTCACGAATGAATTACTCGTATCGCTTCAATACGGGAGCGATCGCTTTGTGGCGGAAGCACTTGCGCGCGCGACTGGTGGTAAAATTGTTGGAGAGATTCCATCGATCTTCCGCTATCAGTTCCGATATGAGGATGCCGATAAAAAAGAGCTTGAAACAATCCTGAATAAACTCCTCGAATCACCAGATGTCACAGGAGCACAGTATAACTACATCTATAATCGCGAAGAGACACAATTTTACCCGAATGATAAGAAGTTCGATTCTTGGGATGTTGGCAATCCTGATGGCAACAATTGGGGGCTGGAGGTCATCCGGGCACCGCTCGTTTGGAAAGATATCGATCGTCTCACGCCTATTTCCGTCGGTATTGCAGATGGAGGTTTAGAGTACGATCATGAAGACCTCGGCATCGATCGATCGAACATCTATCTTTTCCCGACCTATACGATGGAGACGCTTGACGATCTTGAGCTCTATTACCAAAAATCGAAAAAATCAGAAGGATCTGACTACTTCGGCAAGAAAGAGCACGGCACACACGTCACCGGCATCATCGCTGAACTAGGTGATAACGAGATCGGTGCCGCCGGCGTGAACTGGAACACTGTCCCATACTTCTTCCATTACTGGCATATGGATGTCAACGAAGACACGGGGGAGCTCGATATGTGGAATGTGACGACCTCGTTTGAGCTTGAGTTAACACTCACCACACTTGTCGAACAAGGGTGCCGTGTCATCAACTTCAGTGTCGGCGATACAGAGAGAACAGAACCCGGCAGCAAGCATGAATACATCGAAACACAGGCGTACGGTGACCTCTGCCTCCGGCTTGAGCAGCAGGGCTATGACTTCCTCGTCTTCAAAGCGGCGGGTAACGCAGGCTACGACGCTTCCGATTACGCGATGAACCGTATCATGAAAGGTAGTGATCCCGCGCGCCGTCACACCGTCATCGTCGCCTCCATCGACAACACGGAAATCGACTACGACAACGATGTGGACCCGCGGATTAAGTACGCTTATCGACTCAGCGATTTCTCTAACTACGGTGACATCGTTGACATCGCCGCCCCCGGTACCGATATCTTCAGCACAGTTCCCGATCAAGGTTACAAGACAAAGTCAGGAACCTCGATGGCATCGCCTATGGCAGCAGGGGTCGCCTCCCTCATTTACGGCGCGCACCCCGAGTACTATGCCTCCCAAGTCAAGGCCATTCTGATGGAGGAAACCGATACATTTACGACGGACGGCATTAATCTCATTCCTGTCGTCAATGCAGCACTGTCTGGTGATTACGCAAGGAGAGGTGATACGCCACAACTTCCACCCGGTCAGGTGATTCCTAATCCTGCCGTTACCCCCTACCCGGGACCGCCCACACCGACCGATCCCAAGCAGCCGACGCCACCTGATCCCGAGCAGCCGACACCACCCGATCCTGACACAATCCAGCTTCCTGATCATACGCCGTTTAGAGGCGAAAGTGGCAAAGGAGGCTTTACCGGTTTTGTGTGCGATGCAGAAACAAAAAATGCCATTGCACTGTTTACCTTGCATGTGAGTGATCAGACGCTCGATTATGCGTATCCGTATCCGGCGTCTTACGACGCCCAGAAGATGGGAGAGTTCTTCACACGTGTGCTTGCCGAGGACGGGAAGGACACAACTGTCGACGATCTTGTGATTGAGGCAAGAGGTTACAAGCCTTACGAAGTTCCGCCGTTCACCGTCCGTGGTGGGGAAGTCACGGATCTTGGGAAACTATACCTTGACCCGGAAGACGAAAACCAAATCCGTATCCCCGGGCATACGCCCTTCCCCTCAAAAGAAGGCTGGGGCGGGTTTGTCGGTTTTGTATACGACGATGAAACAAAGACGCCAATCCCAGATTTCACGATGGAAGGTTGGCTTAAACCTCATGGAATGGATAAGGTAAGTATTAACCACGATTTCAACTTCCCTCCTAGTAAAGCAAAGTTTGCACAGCTGAAAGGCGAATACATGGTCCTTGTCAATGTCCAAGGGACGGAGAATACTGTAAGGGACTTGAAAGTGCACGCAGACGGTTATGTGTCCGCCAACATTGGTGATGTACACGTCCGCTCCGGGGTATTTACAGATGCCGGCGTTATTTATCTCAAACGTGGTGTCAATCCACCTGAGCCAACTGAGCCCAAACCGACTGAACCGCAACCGTCAGACCCTAAACCAACTGAACCTCAACCGACTGCACCTGTCTCCGGGAAAGTAGAATCGATTACGCTTGAGTGGGGCGCATCGCCTGATGATCTCGATCTACATCTCACTGCACCTTTTGGCGGCGCAGGAGAAAGTTTTCATATTTTTGCCCATGAGGGTTACCGTTCCTACGATTGGATTGACGATGTTGACGTCGCCCTCACCGATGAGAGTAGTAAAGGGTACGGGCCTGAGGTGATTACTGTCAATGAGCTCGCAGAAGATATACCCTTTACCGTATACGTACACGATTTCAGCAATGTAGCGAAAAAGAGCGGGATACGGGCGCTGGCAGATTCAGGCGCTACAGTCTCAATAAAATTCAAAGGTGTCACAGAACCCCTCGTCTTTCAGGTACCATCTGAAGAGGGAACACTATGGAAGGTGTGCACCATCTACGAGGGTAAGGTTACAGGCGTCAACGAAATGAGCTATGAAGGGCGTCCCCTCAACATCGGTGCGAACGATGATTGGTGATTGTGCGACAAAGAACAAATCGAACTAGGCAAGATGAGATAAAGCTTTAACGAAACATGCACAGGCGGACGCTCTAGTATCTCGGACAAATGCAGAGCGTCCGCGCCAAAAAATAAGCTGAGCGACTCCATTGCAGGCGAGTCGTTCAGTTTTTTAAGTTTCCTTCAATTAAGTTCATTCAATTGGTCGGCGCCAAAGGGCTTGACAAGCAATTTTTTGGATGGTATTATTTCAAGGAAGTAACGAATAATAATACGTTTCTGCTTCTTGTAAAGGTAAACGGCCGGACCCCCTCCCGGTCGTTTGCCATTTTAGGGATGTTTCTGCTTATCAGTTTTACCGTTTCAAACATACTTTATTTTGATCAGGAGCTCAGTGTCAGGGAATATTTTCTTAATCTGCACAGCTTTAGAGCGACAATCTATGTGATTATCCTTTAACACAGGCGATTATCTTGAATTATTTTTGTAACGAGAGCTTAAGAAAGGTACAAATGTATAGAAAATGCATATTTTCATTTTTGTATATATTCTAATCACTTGCCATTATTGATCTTCAACAAGGATACGCGGCACACGTTCCTTGATCCCCGTAAAGAGCTCGTAGTCTATCGTACCGTAGATCGCTGTGATGTCGCTTGCGTCTTTTCGACCGTATTGATCCTCACCGAATAACATCACCTCATCGCGCACCCGGGCATCGGTTACTTCAGTGATGTCAACAACGCATCGGTCCATGCAAACGCGACCGACAATGGGGATTTCCCTCCCCTTATGATAAAAGCAACCTTTGTTCGACAGCTGCCTCGATAGGCCGTCGGCATAACCCATATTGATAACGGCGAGTCGCGAATCGCGTGGTGCAGCCCATGTGCCGCCATAACTCACACGTGTACCGGCAACGACATCATCGATCTCTTCAATGACACTCTTCACCGTCATCACGGGACGTAGGTGCGTCCAATGCGGAACTCTCGGACCAGCCATACCTCCGTACAGCGCGATCCCCGGCCGAACCATATCGAAGTGATTCTCAGGTTGTCCCGGTATCGCTGCACTACTCGCGAAGTGGCGTTTGACTCGCGGGAAACCGAAACTCTCTGCCGAGGAAATAGTCGAGATAAAATGCTCTCTTTGCATTGAGACGTAGCCAAGATCACAATCAGCCGTTGCTAAGTGCGTATACACTCCCGTCACCATTAACGAAGGTTCTCGGGCGATGGCGAGCATCGCCTCAACCGTTTCTACTTTATGTCGTGTATCAACGAGTAAACCGAAACGCGACATTCCGGTGTCAAGCTTGATATGCACCGGCAAAGGTGCGCCACCGGCTTTGATTGATTCGTCAGCAAATCCTCGAATTTCACTCACAGAACAGATTGAAGGCGTCAATCTATAGTGTTTAAGAAACGGTACATGCTCACATCGCGTCGTACCGAAAATGAGAATGTCTGACTTTGCACCTAACTGCCGCAATGCGATCGCCTCATCGATCGTAGCAACGCAAAGGTGCGTCACGCCAGCATCTTCAAGAATGGGAACGATGAGCTTGTCACCATGACCGTACGCATTTGCCTTGACGACGGGGGCAACGAGTGTACCGGTCGCTTTCGTGTGTGATCTGATCACATCTAAATTATTGATCAAAGCACTCTTGGAAATCTCTGCCCAAGATTTTTTTGTGTACCAGGGGTCAATCATCTTTACACATCCATCTCGCTCACTGTCTGTCGACACGACTTCTTAGACAATCCGCTTCTGCACATACGGGGAAGTGGAGGCACGCAACAAAGCCGCATAATCAGGCGTAAACTCAAGCACGTCACCAACTTTCAAATTGCGCACGGAATGTGTGACATCGAGGATCATATGGTCGCTCGACGCGCCCAAGAACTCAATATTACTGTCTCGCGGCTCCAAAGTTTCACAGCGCGCGTCCTGTTCGCCGATAGCGAGAATAGCACGCCAAATCTGTCCGCGATTTTTAAAAACGGGAACCTCGTTAAAAGAATTACGCCCTAACAAGCCTTCCGGAACAGAAGGCTTCCGCCTCAGTTCGACAACCTCCGCCCTAACAGTAAAAACATCAGTGAAAAGATCGGGAATCCTCTTCCTGAACGATGTCTCAATCCCAAGCAAAAATCCCTCACCGATGCGAAGATGTGTGATCCCTAACGGAAGTCTATTTTCAGAGAGCAAATAGAGAGAGCCCGTATTCCCGCCGGAGACGATCGGTAACGGAACACTGAAGCGTCGTCGAATCGCAGCCGCCATTTCACATAATTGTTCTAACTGATGCTCCTCTGGAATCACACCGCCGTAACAATTAAAATTCGCCCCGATACCCGCCAACCATACGCCGCGTAGATTTAAGACGCGAGATGCGACATCGAGTATTTCATCAGGCATGAACCCTTCACGCAAGTCCCCCATTTCCACCATCAAAATGACACCGTGCTCACGGTCGAGCGTCCGCGCCGCATCTGACAATGCTTCGATGACCGCCATGTCGGAGTTAAGACTCAAATCTGCATAGCGCACAACATCAATTGCATTTGAGATCATCGGGACTCGAAGCATCATGCGCGACAGTGCGAGATCACTGATCTCACGTAAGTTTTCGACGCGCGAATCAGCAAAATACTCGACACCTGCTTCGTGCATGACCTCTAGTAAAGGTCTCCAAGCACAAACACACTTTGTAACAAAGTGTATTCTGACATCTGCATCCTGTCCCATCTTCATAATGGTGCGCACGTTGTGGGAGAGCTTTTCACGATCAATCAACAGCTCAGGATATGACATAATAACCTCCTGTCAGGATAGCCTCAACGATGAAAGCATTAATTTAACAGCGGCCTCAGGGTAAGCGCTCGCCATCACGCCACATGATGCCATCAAATAGTTGTGATCCATGATAACACGCGCACTCTCTGTCGGATAGAGGTAATCGGTGACGGGCGTCGCTAAAATATCGCTGATTATTGACAAAGCACCCGGTAATTTCGTCAGCGCTCCACCTGTCGCGATGATCGTCTTAACGGCTGTCAAGTCACGCCCTCGCACCATCCTCAGTCTACCACGCGTTGTAAAATGCTCGATCATTCGTCCGGCATGGCGCCGCAAAGCTTCATGACAACACGTTTTCACGAGTGGGAGTACTAGTAAAACATGTTCTTCACTTTCAGGAATCTCCGGCACTCTCGCTAACTGCGACTCAAAATCGATAGACAGCTTCGCCCTCTCCAAGCCATTCATCACCTCGAGAACGTGTTTACGATTAAGAAAAACACCCAAGTCGCCTTCGACTGTTCGTTTAGCAAACGGCTCAGGCTCCATCCGGTAATGGCGTAAGTCTTCACTTCCCTCCGTCACTGAATGGATATCAGTCGTTGCCCCTCCGACATCAAATGTCATCAAGTCCCCGAGGACATCGTATAACTTCTCAGTCATTGCCATCACAGCACCAGGTGTCGGCATAATCTTACCTGTCACTGCCTCATGGATATGCGCCATCCCTGGCGCCTCGACGATATGCTCTTCAAAAATATCCTGAATCGTCTTGCGCGCCGGTTCAATATTGAGCTGATCAAGTGACGGATAGACATTCTCCGTCAAGTACAGGCGAATGTTTTGCTCACGTGCAATCGCCTTGATCTCCCGCCAATTGTCGGTGTTTCCAGCGTACAATATTGGAGTGTCGGGCATTTGCTCTGTCAATGCCCTGAAGTTATAGAGAGCTGTTTCACGTTCGCCGCCGTCGACGCCACCAGCGATCATGACGACGCGAGGCGTAATGGTGCGCACTTCCTCGAGATCGTACATGCCAAGCTTTCCAGCGGTGACCATGCGTATCACAGCACCTGAACCGAGCGCAGCCTCACGAGCGGCGCGCACCGTCATTTCGGGGACAAGTCCGTGTACTGTCATCGAAAGCCCACCCGCCGCAGAACTCGTCGCAAAGATGTGATCGGCTGCGACAGTTTCGACACCGAGGCGGCGAGCAAGATCACGTCTCGCCCTTTGAAGGCCGAGCACGACGTCTCCCTCTTCAATGGATGTCGCCGCCATCCCCTGCCCGACAAAGACTGGGGTGTCCGCTGTTAAATCAGTAAATGCGTTGACCACAGTCGTCGTACTACCGATTTCTGCCACGAGCAGCTCAACGTTCATCGCGCCCCTCTCGCATCTCACGGCGTCGTTTGACGAGGAAGCTTGCTACGTCAATTCCACGACTACCACGTCCGAATCCGACGTCCATGCCAGCCTCGACAGCAAGCTCATTGACGACTTGCGTGCCACCTCCAACGAGTATGATTCGATCTCTGATGCCTTTTTCAATACAGATATCTGCAATCTTCCTCATATTCTTGTAGTGAATATCATGATGTGAAATAATCGTCGACGCGAGGATGGCGTCGGCATTCGTTTCTATGGCAGCGTCCACAATTTTGTCTACAGGAACAGACGTCCCGAGATAGTGATAGCGAATACCGAACCCTTCAATACCACCATGCTTGATATCAAGGATCTCTTTTAAGCCGACAGAGTGCTCATCTTCACCGACCGTGCCTGCAACGACCGTCATCGGGTATTCACGTACATCTTCTCGGATCTCCGTCTCCGACAATGTCTCGATCACTTCGGGAAGCACAAGCTTCGACAGATCGATATCAAAGTCGATTTTGCCTTTCATTTCGATGTAAGTGCCTTCCGCAGGATGCATCACCTGGCAGTGGATGATCTCACAATCTGACAGTCCCAATCTTTCACCGATGATGAGTGACGCGGCTTCTGCGTGGCGCTTGTCGCAGGGGAGCAATAGTGTCAGGACGATAACACCGTCCGCCAGAAACTCAACCTCAGGCCTGATGAGATTCGGATTGTCGTAATATTTTTGTTTTTCGGCGATGCGCACATTCACATTATCGTTTTCATCGAGCTCGTCGATAAATTGTATCTTGGACGGATCTTGGAATGTGTCGCCGCCGATCGCCTCACTTGCGCAATCAAACTGAGCGGGGATGTTGTTGTATCCGTAATGAACAGAGACAGGCGCAAAATAGTCTTCAGCACGCTTAAATAAGCTATCTGCCCCAATACCACCCTTAAGCTCGCGCGCGATACCGTCGCCTTTCCGATCGGGGTACTCTGCGCTGTCGATGAAGAAACCCTCTTCCACTGCGCTAAAGTAGCCACCAACCTCAAGCATCTCCTCTAGGAACAGGATGGCACGTTCTTTCAGCTCGCGTACGCGCTCACCGAGCGGGCCATCGCGGTTGATGTCGACCATTTGACGGATGCCGTCAAGTCCACTTAGCGATTGACGCGCCGTGTTGACGGCATTGATATTGAAGTAATGCCATGGGACATTGCGCCCCTCATCTGGTGTGATCGTCGACTGAACATCGACGGAAGTCAGGCGCGAGATGACCATATTGAGCGTGTGAGTCACCGTCGCTTCCCGCGTCTCCGATTCCATGTATTTCGTATTCTGTTGGGCACGAATTTTGTAATCTCTGAAGAAATCGCGTAACGCAACGGCATAAGGCAAGTCGATACGCATGCACGGCGCGGGCGGCGCCGTCGGGGGAACACTTGAGAGTGCAATATTTTCAGGTTTGATCCCACACTTGAGAGAAAACATGGTGTTGATGGCATGCTGGACCATCAGCTCCGGCATGACTTTCCACGCCTCCATCGCCGTCGCGTTGGCATTATGGGCGCCATCAATTTGGAGCTGCCCACCGTAGGCGATGATTGTCTTACTTTCACAAGCGTCGACGAAACTTCGGAGCATGTTGATATTTCGGTAGAGAATATTGTACTGCGGATCTTGATGTACTCCCGAAACACCTTCCTCGACGAACATCACAGCGATGTCGGGTCCGGCTACGCCGGAGACATAAGAGTGGTAATTAATGGGGCGACCGACCTCATCTTCAATGAGATCAAGCGCTCGACGTGTCGCGCGACACTGCTTGCGCGTCACGGGAATACCGCCGATGCCCTGTGTCGTACCCTCAAGTAACGAATCGATATGCGATTGACCCGCCGTTCTGATCACCATGATATGATCGGCACCGTTCCATGCTGCCATGCGCATACGGCGAATATCATCTTCGAATCGTCCTGAAGCGATTTCAGTCGTAATGACACAGTCGGGTTGCGGATCAATATGACTAAAGCCACGGCTCCCAGGAAGTGGGACGGAATTCTCCAAAGGCTCAGACGTCTCGAAATACTCAAAACTGCCGACTTTTCTCAGCTCCCCACGACCCTCACGCCAATGCCATGGGCGTCTCGGCGAGTGATAATTCTCTAAACCATCGAGGATTTTACGAATATCGAGTCGCTCATTGATGTCAAGAGGAATCGACGTTTCACGTGCAGGCCTAACGGATCCCGGCACTACCCGCTTTTGTTCAGAGAGGTCTTTGCCGCCGACGTGAACATGATGCCACTCGTTGACATCGAGATGAATTGACGTATCATGAGTCGATTGAGCCGGCCCCGTCACTGCCTGATAGCTTGTGCCATCATGTACACCTTGTTTCATGAGGCAACCTCGTCAAATAGGCGTAACGCCACGTCCCAGTGCTTGCCCTCAGCAAGCAACAACCCGCTCTCACGTATGGAAAACCCTAGTTCTTCCGACACTTTCCAGACGATATGCCCGGCGCCCCTCTCCATCAGCCCGTGATCAATCACACCACGAACAATCGCCTGCGCCTCTATACTAGAAAACCCCATGCGAAGAAGAATACTCCGCTCAATAGCAGGCGTTGTATATTCTCTACCCACCTGTAAAAGAGGCTCAACAATCTTCTCGGTCAACTCCCAAAAGCGCCTATAGAGTCCTTCGTCTGACAGATGTGCAAGGTGTCGGCGCCGTTCTTCAAACGTCGCATCTGTCGACACGTCCCTTCTTTCTCTGTCGGCCATTCAGCTCCTCTCCTCTCTTAATTCTTAATGAGCATCCTATCTACTCAACCGCCGCTACTCCACTGACAATCTTTTGCGCTGGTTTATGGTCAAATTTTCCACTTTGAGTAACAGTGTCTTACCGAAAGCGTAATTTTTGACCAGCTTCGAGCCTTTTGCACTGGTTTATGGTCAAATTTTCCACTTTGGGTAACAGTGCCTTACCGAAAGCGTAATTTTTGACCAACTTCGAGCCTTTTGCACTGGTTTATGGTCAAATTTTCCACTTTGGGTAACAGTGCCTTACCGAAAGCGTAATTTTTGACCATTTTCGAGCCTTTTGCGCTAGCTTATGGTCAAATTTTCCACTTTGGGTAACAGCTTCTTGCCGAAAGCGTGTTTTTTGACCAGCTTCGTATGCTAAGCATTTTGACCACACCCGTTAACCAATTTTCCTAGATCAACTACGCACGATTCATTTTAAGTCTTCCCCTCGCTACACCGTTTACAGTGTTTCGAGCATCGCTTCTGTCTCTTCAACGGAGATGTTGAGCTCATCTGCCATGTAGGCAATCTCGCCGTCTGACCACGGACCGCCACCTGCAGTGAGACGGCGTAGAGCGGAGGCACGTAGGCGCCTCATGTCGTAATCGCGCACGCGGATCATCGATGGGTGTGCAGGAAGAACGATCGACTGACCAGGTATTTCTTCTTCCGGATCTCCGATGTAAACGTTGATTCCATTCTGTCTCGCAAACGTCAACTGTGCCATTGGGTGCTTCCCCGCGCCTGTGTATTCCGTCTCTTGCACAACAATGGTCTGATCTTCCGGCATTGTCCGCGCAAGTGCGAAAGCAGCAGCTAACGAAGTGTTACCGGCTGGTCCGCGCTCGAGTCCCTCTAACGCTGCCAACATTTCTGTCGTGTAAAATACCTCTCCCTGCCTGACGAGAAGATAGCGATCGATGTAGCGCAACGCACGGGCAGCGTTCCTCGGAACGTCACTACGGTCGGGAAGTGACGCAAAGGGAATGCCAAAGCCTGTGTGCCCCGTCGTGAACGATTTGCGGTTGAAATCGCGGTCAGAGGCCATCGACAGTCCGGTGAGATCGACACTCGCTGCATAGACTTTCGTGTCGTTGAGACCTGCCTTTAAAAGTCCTCGTGCCGTTCCGGTCAGATTGCCTCCTCCCGCCTGTGTCGCGATAACAACATCGGGGACAATACCGTATTCATCGCGACATTGGTGTGCAATCTCATAACCGAGTGTCTCAATGCCGGCAATTGCAGATGGTGAATAGAGAGACGCATTATAAAAACCCGTCTCTTCTAACATACGAAGCGCAAGATAGAAAAGCTCCGGCCCTACCGTCGTCTGAACGACTTCGGCCCCAAACGCCTCACATTTTCTCTGTTTTTCAAGTATCTCCGGTTGGCCTATGAGCTCACTGTCGTAGCATTCCTGAAGCACAATACATTTCAAACCGAGCTTAGCGGCCATGCTGGCTACAGCGGCACCATAATTGCCAGATGTCGCTGCAATGACGCCTTTATAGCCTTTCCGCTTGGCATCCCATACGGAAAGTGCCGCACGACGTGCTTTGAAGCTACCTGACGGATTGGCTGCCTCATCCTTGATGAGAATTCTCGCGCCATAACCGGGCTCCGATAATTTTCTAGCGAGTGCCGTTAAGTTCTTTACATCCATGAGCGGCGTATTGCCGACGCTAAGATCGCGTTGTATCTGAACGACTTCATCGATTGTGATACCAACATCACGCATCATGGCTTCATAGTCAAAGGCAATACCGCCACGCTCGTAGTCGTCATAATCGATGCCGAGCGACTGGCGCATGATGTCATTCTGCCGACTCATGACGGCTTTGTACGTCATGTCTTTCATTTTCCCGCACCTCCGAACAAGATGTCGAACACTTGTCTGTGGACGGTCATCAATTCAGGGACGTAATCCCCAAACGTATGCGTCGGAGAGACAGAGCGATTGGTGAGCGTTCCTTCCACAAGGCGATCGCTCATCGTCTTCACCGTGACCGTATCGCCACGTCGCGCCGATTCTTCCTGCAAAAAACCTTTTGTAAAAACGCGGAGCGGCGTACGTTGCGTATCGTCGGGCACCTGAGGTGCGCGTTCACCGACGGGGAGAATGACAGACTCGATGGAGACGAGTTCACCTCTAAGGAATTGGCGGTCTCTGGTGCGATGCACCTGTTCAGCGTAGTTGCCCAGAATACAGCGCGGTACAGGGAGATCAAGCATGGAACGGAGTCCAGGTTTTGCACCTAGAACGTGTGGGATCATGTTGACGACCATCGCGATCGTCCCGATACCGCCCGGTGTCTCGGGGACAATCGACAGATTCATGTCATATCCGTTGGCGCGAATCGTCACATAATCTCCGGTGTTGACGCCTTCATCCTCAGGGCAAATCTGTTGCGGATGATCGAGATGGATGAATACTTTACCGTCAGCGACTCTACCGTAGCTCTGTTGGCGTATACCGGCCAGATGACCCTTTTTCGCCTCACCATACGCCGATTCTCTGTCGACATTCGTGATGATTGGGTCACGAGTCTGTTCAATATCAGTGAGCTCAACACCCATACCTGCAGCAATCATCGCCATCGACTCGGGAAAACCGACGTGTCCCGCGAGACTGCCTTCCGCCTTACGCCTGTCGAATTCCTCGACCGAGATGCCGACACCCTGTTCGACCATGACCGACTTACCAAAAGGCGCAAGATCATTGATACGTGCAGCAGAAATCGACTCGACATGTTCACACGTTCCGCTCAAGGCAAGGATCAAATAATCGAGAACAAAACCGGGATTGATCCCAGTCCCGAGTACAGCGACACCACGCTTCCTTGCAAGCGCATCAATCTTGTCAGCGAGCTCTTCATTTTGCGCCCAAGGCCATGCCATCTCTTCGGCCATCGTAATCACATGGACGCCTCGATCAAGACAGAACATAATCTTGTCAAATTGAGCTTCTACGAACGAATCGGTCGCCAAGATTACGATATCACAAAGATCGCGCCTGACAATATTTTCGATTTTATTCGTGATGATCACAGGGTCGCAGTCGCCGCGGTCGATGCCCAGATAGGCGTAGACCTCTTGCCCCACGAGGTGCTCTCGCCTAACGCAAACTCCGGAAATGGCAAGTCCTTCTTTAGATGCGATCATCTTAGCTATTCCGCTCCCCATGGCGCCAAAACCCCAGAGAGCGACTCTGATATCTCTCATAAATTCCCCCCTCTCGGCAGTTGATTTGCCTCGTTTAGCCAGTGCTTACAACATTACAAACTGATGTGCGTACCTGTTTCCCCTTTAATGCCGCTGCTCGCCTTTTCCAGTGAAGTCACAAGCGCAACACGTCCCTTTCCGGATTTTGCAAAGGCCACACTCGCCTCAACCTTCGGCAACATGGACCCTGGCGCAAAATGGCCTTCCTCCATGTACTTTTCCATCTCAGCGACGCTCACTTGATCGAGCCACGTCTCATTAGGCTTGCCGAAATTGAGAGCGATTTTCTCGACAGCTGTCAGAATAATCAAAAAATCGGCGTTAATCATCTCGGCGAGCACGCCAGATGCAAAATCTTTATCGATCACGGCAGCGACACCTTCCAGCGTATGTCCATTCTTTATCACGGGAATGCCGCCGCCACCGACCGTAATAACAATCTGGCCATCACTGATCAGCGCTTCAACTGTTTTATTTTCAACGACTTCGATCGGTTTCGGCGAGGCGACGACGCGACGGTATCCGCGGCCTGCATCTTCCTTTATGATGTAGCCTGTTTCCGCCGCTACCCTCTCAGCATCTTCTTTGCTGAAGAACTTCCCAATCGGTTTCGTCGGATCCTCAAAAGCAGGGTCGTTCTTATCGACGACGACTTGCGTCACAATCGTTGCGACGGGACGATCTATCCCGCGTGAAAGGAGTTCCTCACGCAATGCATTTTGCAGATGGAATCCAATATACCCTTGGCTCATCGCTCCACATTCCGGGAACGGCATACGAGGGACTTGACCGCCGCTGAATGCCACGTTGATCATACCGACTTGCGGCCCGTTTCCGTGAGCGATCACCACATCGTGGCCGTCCGCAATCAAATCAGCGATCGGTTTCGCCGTTTGGCGAACGAGTTTCCGTTGTTCTTCGGGTGTATTGCCTAGAGCATTGCCACCTAAGGCTACAACAATTCTTTTTTTCACGTTTATTAAACCTCCAAAATTAGTGATGAAGTGATATCTCTATTCTATACGAATGGGCGCGATCGCGCCCATTCGTTATCATTGCTTCTGAACGACCGAACGCTTAGTCGAGCAGTTCGCGCCATAACGGCATTGACATGCAACGCGGACCGCCACGTCCTCGCGACAATTCAGAAGCGGGAATCTCATGCAAGATCACGCCCGCCTCTCTCAAGAGGCGATTTGTCACACGGTTTCGCTCATAGACGACCACCTCACCCGGAGCAATCGCAAGCGTATTCGAGCCGTCATTCCACTGTTCACGTTGCGCATCGATCACGCTTGTGCCCCCACAGCGAATGAGTTCAATCTCGGACAAACCGAGCGTCTCTTTCAAGACATCCTCCAGATCGCCACCTAGATTCTTCACAAGGAGAGCACAGTCTTTACCCTTTGTAATGTCCAGGATCTCAATCTGCCCCTCGACCTCAGGGTGAATCGTGAAAATCTCGTGATCGACCATGGTAAAGACCGTATCGAGGTGCATGAAAGCTCGTTTTATAGGTATAAAGAAAGCGAGAACGTGCTCAAAACCCATGTCACTTTGGAGAATACGTGTCGCTAAGGTCTTGACTGCTGCTGACTCCGTCCGTTGAGAAATGCCGATCGCTACAACTTTCGGGGACAGGACGAGTATGTCGCCGCCTTCCAAAGACGCATTCTCGTCTCGAGTGTAGAATGAAGTAGCACCGGCGAAATATGGGTGATGTGCCGTAATGTACTTCATGATCAACGTCTCGCGTTTGCGCGTATCCGTCCACATACAGTTGACGGATACACCGTTTCCGATCACGGTCATCGCGTCGCGGGTATAGTAAAGATTCGGTATGGGATCAAACCACAAGGTCTTCTTGCGATCGAGAAGGTCAAGATGCTCGTTGTTAAACGAAATATCCTCCCTGCGAAGACCCATGATCACGGTCGATGTGACATCGTTAGAATCTTTCATGCTGTACAGATAGTCATAAATGTCATTCCACTGACTGCGATAGATATTCGCCTCTTCCAAAAACTCATGCAGAAAAGCGTCTCTGACAGATAGATCGGCCAAAACATCCGATAACAAATCGGCTACATAGACGACATCAGCACCTCTTTCTCGGAGAATATCGGCAAACATATCATGCTCGCGCTCGGCTACGTGGCTATCGGGAATTTCGTCGAACAGAAGCCTCTTCATGTTGGGTGGCGTGAGATTATCCAGCTCGCGCCCAGGACGGTGCAGCATGATGCGCTTAATCCGTCCAATTTCAGAAAAAATCTGGACCCCGGATCGTTCAGACACAAAAACCTCCACTGGCAACAAATGCACTAGGGGGGTATCGACGAGAAGAGATATTCCGCTTTACCCCCTCACGGAATACTCACACATGTTTTAGTATACCCCTTTATGCAAAAATCAGCAATGGTTGTATAAACTTCTAGCTCTCACCCTAGTCCTAGTCCTTCAGCTAAAAAGAATCAGCAAAAAAAGATACACATATGACACAAAACGAACGGACAGCATACAAAAATTCCACAAATATAAAATTGACGGATGCTTGTGATTCATTGCATGGAAAAAGTATTCGTGTGTATCGATCTCTTGACACCGTTCCATCAAAAACATACACTTAGTTACAATTTCTTGTCTTGATCGTTGATACTCAATCATTAGAGAAATGATTGTATAAGCAAACTGGAGGACTGGAAGAACGGCTTATGAATGATCTGAATCCCCGCTATAAAATAGTTACTTTCATCTTGTGCGTCAGCTTATTTTCGATCGCGATATTCGGTTGTGAAGCAAAATTTGAAGCCATTGAAGCTACTTACGCTGGTGATACAAGTGAAGGAGTTGTGCTAGATGAAAACAATAAAGGTTTTATCGTAACCGGAATTACCATTGACGGTAAAAAAGAGAAAATCGACAACTGGACAATCGAAAAACCTGCCACACTAGAAAAAGATCAGACGTCAGCTGTTGAAATTACGTATAAAGGCTTACGTTATGAGATCGAGGTTGAATGTTCGACGAGTGAACGGGTACGCATCGAAGTTGAATACGACGGTGACACAAAGGAAGGTACTGTTCTCTCTAATTCTAACGAAGGAATCAAAGTAACGGGACACTATAAAAATGGCACAATAAAAAATGAAACAGATTGGATGATTGAACGCCCCCAAACGTTGAAGGCAGACGAAGTTGCGACAATCGTGGTTAAGTGTGGCGATTTTTCCAGCGAAATACTCGTGAAGTGTAACACGTCGGCTTTAGAAAAAATATCTGCTGAATATGTAGGCGATACGAAAGAGGGAACAACAATTAGATCAGGCGATGATAACGTCATCGTAACAGCTCACTACAAAAATGGTTCAACCGAAAGAGTTAGAGATTGGGTTGTATCCGATATCATTACTCTTCGTACAGGCGAAACGTCAACTTTGACAATTCATTATAAAGATAAAGAAACTCCCTTAGAAATAAAATGTCCAAGCTTATCTGCTGAGGAATATAAAGCTCAATGCGATTCAATCTCCTATAAAGAATTGGCTCAAAATCCGGAAAATTATAAGGGACGTCATGTGACATTTACTGGGAAGATTGTTGAAATAATAGAAGATTTCTTTAAGTACGCTTATCGGATTAAGATAGTAGAGGGAGGTGTTTTCACGTTGGATACCATATACGTTGACTACACACTCGTAGATGATCGCATGCCGAGCTTTCTGGAAGATGATATAGTGACCTTCTATGGAGAATACAACGGACTAATGACATATACAACACTCTTTGGCGATTTTACGTATCCTCACGTTTCGGCAAAATACATCGACATGACATTAAGACTGGAATAATAGAGTACAGAGCAAACCATCTGCGATCCGTCTATACAGCATCGTCTCCACGAAAGACACCCGTTAAGATCATGTATGGTGACAATCAGATCAGATTCTTTTCCGTTTCTTTATCGAACAAATGACACAACGCGCCCGGCAGCCGGAAGCGGACGGAAGCCCCTACCGCAAGAGTCGAAGGGCAGGTAGCCGACATGACGCCCGTAGGACGCACGATTACAACTTCTCTTTCTCCATCCTTTACGTGAAGGTGCACGCTGCTCCCCATCATCTCGCTAAACAAAAGTGATCCGACAAATTGTTGTCCGCCAGATTCACTACCGATAGGTACCGGCTCCGAACGCCCGATATCGGAACTATCGCCGTCCGAACATTCACCTAGCCTAGCATCATCCACAAGCATGATATGCTCCGGTCGGATGCCGACCATGATCGCCCCGTTATCCTGACCTGCCTCCCGCAGCAACTGTTGTTTCACTTCAGGAAGTGCAATGGGTACGTCACCGATGTAAACGGTATAAATCTCACCTTCTTTTCTCAACTCCCCGTCAAAGAAATTCATCTGCGGCGTGCCGATAAATCCCGCAACAAACAAGTTTGCCGGATGGTGGAAGACCTCGTTCGGCGTACCCGTCTGCTGGATATACCCGTCCTTCATGATCACAATCCGATCCCCTAGGGTCATCGCTTCCGTCTGATCGTGCGTCACGTATACAAATGTTGTATCGACCCGCTGGCGCAGTTTGATGATCTCCGCACGCATCTGGTTTCGTAGTTTAGCATCTAGATTCGAGAGAGGCTCGTCCATCAAAAACACTTGCGGCTCCCGTACGATCGCGCGCCCGATCGCCACGCGCTGCTTCTCCCCGCCGGAAAGCGCCTTCGGTTTCCGTTTAAGAAGCGCTGTGATACCCAAAATCTCCGCCACACGCCGCACCTGCTTGTCGATCTCTTTCTTCCTCATCTTTTGAAGCTTCAGCGAAAACGCCATGTTGTTATAGACGGTCATGTGCGGATACAGCGCATAATTCTGAAAAACCATGGCAATATCACGGTCTTTCGGCGCCACATGATTAACCAAGCGATCATCAATAAAAAGCTCACCTTCAGTAATCTCCTCCAGCCCCGCAATCATCCGCAACGTCGTCGATTTGCCGCACCCCGACGGGCCGACGAGTACGACAAATTCCTTGTCGGCAATCTCTAGATTGAAATCACACACCGCCACTACATCTTTGTCGTAGAGCTTCTTTATTCCCTTAAGCGTTACTGTCGCCATTTCTACCCTTCCTTTACGCTTCGCCTGCACAAGGTGTTTTCTACGGTCATAACATTATCTGGCTTCTTGGTTATCTTTCAAAAAAATCTCTCCAAGTTCTCTCGTCTCTATCAATGCATAAGTCACCTCGCTCGCCATACACGCAGAACCAACACCGGCTACCGGGCAACCAAGTGTCAAAGCAGCGTCCACTCCCGCCATACTATCTTCGACAACAAGGCATTCGTGGTATGGTTTATTAATGGCCTCTGCAGCTTTTTGAAACACCTCAGGATCCGGTTTTGAACGAGTGATCATCGTACCGTCAATGACAACATCGAAAAATGACAACAGGCCTGTGTTTTCTAGAATTGCTTTTGCATTTCTGCTTGACGACGCAACAGCAAGAAGGTATTGAGACTTCAGTTTCGTTAGAAGTTTCATTACGCCGGGGAGGACGTCATCCTCACCGGCTGAATCAAGAAGCGAAATAAAGAGCCTGTTTTTCTCATCAGTAAAACGCTTAAGCTCTTTTTCTGACAGAGTGATTCCCGCTTCATTGAGAATGAGAAGAGCACATTCTTTTCGGCCTACTCCACGCAACTTATCGCGTAAAGACGCACAAAATGGTATCCCCCACTTGTCACATGTAGTCTGCCAGGCTTCTATATGAAAACGGTCTGTTGATGTCAAAACCCCATCAAGATCGAAAATAACAGCACTTATCGTCACGTCATTTCTCCAGTTGTTTTAGAAAACTCCCAACCAAAAATCTCTACTCTCAAAAATTATCGTACTAGATTGTTTTGATGAACTAGCCCTTAATACCCCCTGCTATCATCCCTTTTTTGAAATATCGCTGAGCAAAAATGTAGACAAGAATAATTGGAATCATGGACATTAAACTTCCTGCCATGAGGACATTGTATTCTGTCGCGTATTGCCCGTTTAAAGTCGCAAGAGCAATTGGAAGTGTCATTTTTGTCTTATCGGTTAACATCAGAAGTGGCCAGAGATAGTCATTCCACGATTCCATAAACGTAGTGATGGCAAGTGTAGCGAGCGTCGGGACACAAAGGGGAAGCGCTACGTGGCGGTAAATCTGAAATGTGCTCGCTCCATCAATACGCGCAGCATTTAGAAAGTCATCCGGTATCGTTCGCATTTGTTGCACCAAAAGAAACATGGCAAACGGACGAAAGATAGATGGTAGAATGACACTTCTAAATGAGTTAATCCAACCGAGGCGATTCATTACCACAAAAAGTGGAATCATCGTTACCTGTGTGGGGATCATCATTGTCGCTAGAAAACACTTCAATAACAGTTCAGCTTTTGGAAACTTAATTTTTGCAAAAGCAAAGGCTGCCATTGATGCAGAAATTAAGGTGATCAAAGTATAGGTGATAGAAATAAACAGGCTATTGCCAATCGTTTTTAAAAATGGAAAACGTGAAAAAACCTTAACATACGCACCAAGCGTCGGTTCTTTCGGTATCCATTCAATGGGGATGGCCATCAGTGCGCCTCTAGCCTTTAAGGACGTAGCAACCATCCAAAAAAAGGGCACCATGGCGACGACTGCAACAAGAATGGCAATGATGTAATAAAGTGCTGAATTGTACCGTCTTTTATGTGTCAAAGTTCACCCACTTCTTTTGTCCGCGCATTTGAACCATCGTGCAGACCATGATGATGACAAAGAGAATCCACGATAGTGCCGAAGCATAACCCATTTTGTAGTACCGGAATCCATATTTATAGATGCGTTCGACCATCACTTGTGTTGCTCCATTTGGGCCGCCATCAGTCATGATCATGATCTGCGGGAATAGCTGAAACGCGTTGATGAGACTGACAATCAGCACGTAAAAAATGGCGGGCGTCAACAGCGGAAGCGTTATGCGCCAAAATTTAGTCCAGCCGCCTGCGCCATCAATCTCAGCGGCCTCATAGTAACTTTTATTAATCCCGACTATTCCGGAAAGCAATATCAGGCCAAAGAACCCCATGTCCTTCCATACGGACACAAGAACGATGGCGGGCATCGCCCATTTCTCATCTAAAAGCCAACCGGGCCCCTGAATTCCCAGTATCTCAAGGACACTATTGATCGCGCCGAATTTCGGTGAGAGAACAGATTTCCATATCAAGGAAGCGGCTACCCAAGACGTCAGAACGGGAATATAGTAGAGCACACGGAACACACCGACACCGCGTCGCGGTCTGCTCAACAAATGCGCGATAGCGATGGAAACCACAAGCATCAACGGAATATACATGACAATGTAGAGCCCTGTATTCTTCAAGACTTTCCAAAACTCATCACTTCCTAAAATAGTCCTGTAATTGTCAAGCCCGACATAGTGATCTCGCAAAAACCCTTTGGCGGTCAATTCATCGAGCCCGTTCCAATCGGTGAGACTGATCAAAATAGAGATCAACAAAGGAATAAAAGAAAAAACAGCGAAACCAATCAGGCTCGGCAACAAAAACGGAGAAGCTACGATAAGTCCGTCTTGACCCAAGTGGCGCGTGCGCTGTTTTTTTCTCTTTAACCTCATCATTGTTACCTGAAGAATTTTCTCCGGGGAAAGAATATGCCCCTCCCCGGAGAACCTGCGTGTTATTTCAGCGTAATCTTCGCTTCACACTCGCTTTGCGCCTGATTGAGCGCCTCCTCGACGGTAATATCTCCGGAGACAGCTGCTGCCAGTTTTTCGCCGATGATATCGCTCATCATCGCATAGTCCTCAATGACCGGTGGCATAACCAGATAATCAAGGCTCTTGAATACGGCCTCACGGTTGTCGGGAGGCGTGATATCGAGATAGGCTTTTAAATCGTCCATGTTTTTCAGGGCCGGCAAATCCCATCCGGCTTCAAGACGGATATCTGCGGAAGCAGTGCTGGAAGTCAACCAAGTAAGCCATGCCGTTACAGCTTCCGGATGCTCTGTCTTCGGATTCATAACAACACAGTTGGAAAAGAAATGTGTCGCTTTCTTTGTACTGCCAGGCTCAACAACAATATCCCATGCAAAATCGCAATTTTCCGTAAATGTGTTGAAGGCCCAAATGCCGGTGGGGATCATGCCAAGACGGCCGCTCATAAACATATCCCAATCGCCCATTCCGCCTGCCTGAACTTCTGTGGGCTGCACATTGCTCACAAGAACACGATCGACTAGCGCTTGTGCAGCCTTAATATTCTCAGGTGAATTAATTGTAAAGGCAGTTTTATCTTCATTCAAAAGGCTGCCGCCATATTGCGCAACGACCTTAAAGAGCTCATTGTACGTAATCGGCTGCCAGATACCGAAAATGTCATCTCCGAGCGCGCGTATCGCCGCTGCCGCAGCCTGAACATCATCCTGCGTCCACTCGTCCGTTGGATAGACGATTCCAGCACGATCAAACAAATCCTTGTTGTAGATCAGTATGACATTGGAGAAACTTTCCGGCAATCCGAACTGTTTGCCGTCCACCTTGAACGCGTTGAGGGCCGTTTCATTAAGCGAACTGACATCGGCGTCGACGATTTCGGCAAGCAAACCTTTGTTAGCATACGCGGCGAAGTTTTCTATGTTGAGTTCATAACAATCTGGCGCCGTGCCTCCCGCAACGCGCGTCTGCATTTGCGTAAAATAATCGTTATAGCCGATCGTTTCAACTTCTACCTTGATGTTAGGATGATCGTTTTGAAACGCTTCAACCATTTTTTGTAGCGTTTCTTCATTACCACCCGACGAATTGAAGTTACAGTACGTGATCGTGACGGGTGCCTCAACCTCTTTCTCTGAGGGCTGTGCCGGATCCGTGCCTTTTTCCGTTCCTTTCGTATCGCTTGGGTCGCCGTTTCCGGTGGCGCAGGCTGTAAAGAGCAGCACCACCATGAGCAGACATGCGATCATTGACAATAGCTTTTTCATTGTTTTTCCTCCCTAAAATGGTTTCATTGATTTATCTGCTCGTTTCACTTAAGATAAAGCCGCAAAACGAGCCTTCCCAGGTTATCGTTTGCTGCGGTTTGCACATGTTTTTGCAGGACTGTGCAAGCCGCCTTTTTCACCTCCATTTCCCCTGCCGACTCTCTAAATCTGCTATGAGCTGTACCGATCCGCGCTCAACCAGATGAAGAGACAATAGTTCCTCATTTCTGGACAAGTTTGGATTTCCAATTATTTCAAGCAGCATCTCAACTGCTTTTTGCCCTTTTAAAGATCTTTTCTGTCTGATCGTCGTCAATCCCGAAGTCAGATACTGGGAGTTCTCAAGATCATCAAACACGATCACTGAAATATCCTCCGAAACACATATTCCTTTATTGTAGAAGCCGTCCATAGCGCCACCCCCTCAATCCCCTATACAATCATCCTGACAACGGGATCAGTGCCTTGTCGTATTTCCGCCTCGTATTGCTCACCCTTAAAGAAAAACCTGTATCGCATGGTATATAGCTGCTCCGGAAGTCTGTTCACAACCGAAAAGTGTTTTCCATTGTGCGATAATCCGCCAAAGCCGAAAATAAGCGCCTGCCACGTCGCGCCGAGTGACGCCATATGGACGCCTTCATGTGCCGTGTTTTCCATTACATCGAAAAGATCGAGAAAGAGAGACTTTTCAAGATATCGGATGGCATCAGAAATTTTTCCGAGTCTTGAAGCGACGAGCGCATGAATTCCAAAGCTGAGCGTCGAATCGTGGAGCGTTTTCGGCTCATAGTAATCCCATGCCGCCTCGATCTCATCTTTGGAGAAATCGTCGGGACGTAGAGCCATGTACATTAACACGGCCGGCTGCTTAAGCACCTGATACCGCTGCAAGCGGTCGTAAGCAATCTTAAAATAGAGTGGCTTATCTCCATCCTTCTCTTTCTCAATATCAAGAGGTTCCATATATTCAAACGTTTCGTCTTGTATCCAAAGGTTGCGCTCCTCATCGAAAAGGAGAACACTCTTATTGGCGATGTCCTGCCATACATCAATCTCATCATCGTTGAACGCAATTCGAGAGGAGAGATCTTCCCATTCGTCGGGCCAATGCTGCTTCATCTCGGATACGGCGTCTATTGCGAGATGGAGATTCTGTTGCGCCATGCTCACCGTATAAAAATCATTACTCGTCACGCCGCAGTACTCGTCGGGACCTTTCACAAACAAAATATGATAGCGATCTTCTTTAGCGCTGTAGTTAAACCGATCCACCCAGTAGCGCGCAGTTTGTATATAGACTTCAGCGCCGTAGCGGCTGAGGAAATGATCGTCACCCGTGCTCGCCGCGTATTCTCCGAATGCAAACGCGACATCCGCTGTGATGTGTATTTCACAGCACCCGGTGTCCCACGTCTCACATTGTTCAAATCCCGTATCGGACGCCATCCAAGAGTACCGCGCCCCCTTGGCGGAAAAGCTTTTCGCGCTTTCAAGAGCGTCGGGTAGCGTATTGTAACGGTATAAGAGAAGATCCCGCGCCATTTTCGGCTGTGTCATCGTAAACATAGGCAGCATGAAGATCTCCGCGTCCCAGAAGTAACAGCCTTTGTAGCGTCCGTGCGTCAACCCTCGGGCGCCGATGCTTGCATGAGGATCATCCTTCGGAACGGCCTGAAGGAGTTGAAAGATGTTGTAGCGTGCAGCGCCCTGCCAAGTCTCATTTCCCTCTAGGACAACATCGCTTGTCTCCCACAGCTTGCTCCATGCTTTTTCCGACCGGCCGAGAAGTTGGTCAAAGCTCTCGTAACGGATGCATTCCAACTCGCTTCGAGCAATCGCTTCGCTGTCTCCGTCCCTGTAGCTAGCAACGGCAACAACCTTCTCCACCTGCCAACACATTCCGCATTCGAGTGTTGTCACCAACACGCTCGACACGCTGAAGTCTTCCTCGATCAACTCGATGCTCTCGTCGGCATTGAGCGCATACGCCATCGATACCGACCGCCGTGAAGGCAACGTCTTGGCTGTCAGTAAAGCGCCACCATCGATTGGATATATCTCCGGCACGTCCCACATCTGAACGAACTCGCTGTTGCCTTGAAGTTGATTGTCAGCGATCGGAAGATTCTGAACGGAAGCATCAATCCCCGTCTCCAGATGAAGCGAACCGCTCCAATTGTCCGGTATGACCGAGAGGCGCAACGCCGCCACGTGACGGCTTGCCATGCTGATGAATTTTTCCATCTTGATCTGTGTCTTAAGGCCATCGGAAGATTCCAGCGCGAACTGCCATTCAAGCAACCCGTTTCTCATGTCGAGCGACTGTGCAAAATCGACGACACGCATGCATCCCGTATCTTCTCCGTTCAGCCGGAGCACCATTGCCGAAAAGTCAGGCTGATTGACTAAATCGGTTATCCCCGTCCTGATGTATTCGTAGAAGCCGGCAAGAAAAGTTGAGCGCCACGCCGCATGTTGACCGCGTTCATCAGGTCGGAAACCGCGCGTCCCCATATAGCCGTTTCCGATTGAAAAAATACTTTCTCGGTAACTGCGTTCAGCGTCAGCTCCACAGGAAATAGTCCACGATGTAATACAAGTCGGCTTCAAAACGATATCTCCTCCGATCCACACAACCGTTTGCCGTTAAAGGCAGTGTCAATAGCAAAAGCTAAGAAACCGGCACATGTAGCAAAAGCGTCTCCCGTCCGGCTCTCGCCTGTAACGGGATCCACACTTTCACAAGCAATGCCGTTGTCGAAACGACAAAGCGAAAGATGACGCTTCGCCTTCTCCCACGCACCGGAAAGGAGACTGTTGGCAATACTCAAAACCCAAGGATAAGGCGCGTGGCGGCAGCCGATTTCCGCGATGGGGTAATCGGCAAATGAAAAGGGGTAATCTCTGTGACGAATCACTTCTGTTGTGTTTTTCCACACAGGATCATCCAAACTGCAAAAACCGTAAAAAGGAAGAAGCAACAAGCTCCCAGGCGGTTCATCATAAATATCCCAGCCGCCGTCGAGATCGGATGACCATACAAACAGCTTCTTACCGTCCTTTTCTCGCACGAGCCGCTGCAAAATAGCCGACTTGACACGCTCGGCCGTTTCTCTCAGATGTTCGTATTCGGGGTAGAAAGACGACAGTTTTTTTAGAATGTACCATACGAGCACATTGTTATAAGTCAAGTAAGGATATGTACGCATGTCGTCGGTAGGCTGAAGAAATGTCTCATAAAGCTCGACTTCACGATGACGTTTCGCGGCAAGTTTCTTTAGAATTACGTCAATTCCCGCCCGCACGGCTTCGTCCTTTAGAATCCTGACATCGCCTGTCTCCTCCACATAGCGAGTGAGCGCAATAACAGGAGCGCAAAGTTCATCAAGCTCAAAGCCCGGCTCCAGCACGGTTCCATCGATGTAGCGCGAATGAATGCCGGCATTGCGAATCTGCCGCGTAAAAACGTAGTTAAGCATGAGCCGCGCCGTCTCAGAATCGGCAAGCAGGATGGCGGGAAAACTCCATAAGAGACTGTCGCGATCCCAATAGGCCGCGCTCACGTAGTAGCGCGGACTTCGCGAAGTTACGAGAACGAATTCTTCCGTGTCGAGCGTCTCACCGCCGCCAAAGAAAAAACTGAAAAAGAGATTAAGATTCAAGATCGCGTCAAGAGTCGCATCGCCGACCGTCCGCTCGCGCATCGCGAGCCAGTTTGCCGTCTCCCTCATCTTCGCATCCCAACCGTGACGGAACATTTCTTTAGCGCTCGTAGCCGCAGCCACTTCCTCAAAGCCGAGCCCAAACCACAGGACAAATTCATGATTATTTTCCGCAGACTCCGTAAACTGAAAAGTGATGTCGTTGCCAGTCTGCGCGTAGCGCCATTCGATAGAGCCGGCCTCCGGCCGCTCCGTATAAAGAGGTGCGAATGCTAAGAGCGGCAGACCGGCGCGCTGATCCATGACAAAGGCATGATTCCAACCACTGTCGTACGCAAACTTCGGCGCATCGATCAGTTTGCTTTCGTTTACAGAATGAAACGTTGTCCCCCAACAGCCTTTTATGCCGAACGTTACACCGTCGGTGTCACCTTTTACAGTGAGGCGAACCCCAAAACCGCGCTCACCGATAGGAGCGAGATAAACACCCTCAAAGCCTAGGTGACCTGCACGCGCAAAAAACTGCGGGATCCAGTGATAACGGCGTTCCCAGCGCACATCTTCAATGGGGATCTCCCGTCCATTGACATAAACGACAGGCATGAGCAGGGGTACATCGCTTGTACCGGCAAGTTCAATCATTCCTTTCGCACCCATATGAAGAAAGGTGACGGATTCTACCGCAGCGTTATCTTCACGAATCGTCGGCAAACTCACATATTCATTGCCTGTAACAAAGTAACTCACTCTCTAACCTCTCTAGGTTCCCATACAAGACCTGGAACTGCGCGGCCGAAAAAACACCCTTCTACGTTGGCGTGGCGTGTATCAGGATGAAAAACTGTTACGGCCACTGACTGCTTTCCTTTCAAATCGACGCGCCCGTCGTCCCAGGCCAGCACAAAATTGTTTCCCATATCGTCTACGTACGCACGTTCGCCGTGTTCACCCGCGAGAAGAAAAGCGAGATTTACATACCGATCAATCGCATTTCCGATACAGCCAGTTCTATCGAGACTGCCCATTACCAAACGATCATTTAGATTTATGGCGACAGCAGCGCCGTCACGTAGATACACGGGAACACGATCAAGGTCGCACGTACAAGTGATCTCTATTCCCCCTTGATGCTTTTCTCCTGTCCAGAGATCGTACCAACTCCCAAGAGGCAAATAGACTGTGCGTTCCACTGCGCCTTCCTCGACAATGGGAGCAACGAGCAAATCACGTCCGAAGAGATACTCATCTTCAATATCTCTGACTTGAACATCTTCCGGGAAATCGTAAATCAGGTGGGCCATGAGCGGCCGCGCCGTCTCCACACAATGCCTTGCTTCCTGCCAGATGTAAGGCAACAGATTCATGCGGATATTCGCAAAGAGCCTGTAGATCGGAATAATACTGTCGTCGTCGTTTATTTCCGCCATATTCCACGGGCTGCGGTCATTATTCCAGTGTTTGCGTTCCGTCATACCGAATTGGCCGGTGCGCGGTTCGGAATGAAATTGCATGACAGGAGCAAAAGCGCCGAACGCAGCAGAACGCAGATAGAGTTCCGTCGAAGGCGGAACGCCGGTAAACCCGCCGATATCGAAACCCCAGAACGGTACCCCCGACAGCCCCAGAGAAAGCCCCGCCGTCAGTTGAGCTTTCAGTTCAGAGAATTCCGATACTTGGTCGCCCGCCCAGTGGATCGGATATTGTTGCGCCCCTGCAAACCCGGCACGACTGAAAGTGATACCGAACCCTTGTCCCGCCGTCTCATCGATAAAGGCGTGGTAAGAGCGAGCCACAAGATTCGGGTAGACGTTGTGGAGTTCAAACCCGCTTCTTCCATCAAAAGAGCGGCTACTAGGATCAAAAAGGAACTCGCCGCCATCCGTTTTAAAGCCGGCAACACCGAGTTCCTCGATAAGGTAACGGCGTTTGCCGAACCACCAGTCATACGTTTCCGGATTGGTAAAATCGGGAATTAAAGAACCGCCAAACCACAGTTCCGGAATACGGTAAGCACTGCCGTCGTCATTCATGAGGCAAAGACGATTCTCGATGGCATATTCCTCGTCGAGATCAAGCTGTTTACCGTGCGGCTTCGGTTCGTATTTAATAACAGGGATCTGCCAGAGGATCAGTTTCAGCCCCTTTTCTTCCACCCGTTTGCAAAAATCTTTTGGATTCGGCCAGGGACCGTCCTCCGGGAACGTGTAATCTGCATAGCGCACGGCACTGCCGTCATCACACAGTGTATACTTGGCGCCATTCCAGATATAAAACGTCTCTTCATCGCTCCAGGCTTCGAGAACCATGACGGTCGCCGGTATGCCTGTCGCATCCATCGCGTCTAATTGCGCCAGTGCCTCGCACTGCGTCTTCCAACCATTTGACGACATCCAAGGGCCGAATGCCCATCTCGGGGGCAAGACGATATCCCCTGTTTCACTCACGTGTCGCCGCAGAAGATAAGCTGGATTTCCAACTTCAACGATGGCTTCAAAGAGGTGTCCCTCGTCGGGGCAGATACCGGAAATTTCCATTGAAGACCAGCCATATTGCGCCTGCCCCGAAAAATCAAATTTTGACGGATACGAATTTTTCAAATAGAAACTGACGCCTGCATCACTGAATACAAAAGGAATCGGGATGTACGCTTTATCCTCCTGACGTGTAAACTTTTCAACAACGTAGTTCAGAGGCTGTTTCCCGTGCTGATTGACAGCATCGAATTTCTCACCGAGTCCGTACAGAGCCTTGCCTGCTATATCGGCTCTGATTGAAAAATGCCAAACACGCCCCGCACGATCGATAAGTAGCGTCAGGGCGGGATCAATACGCATGACAGTTCTCTTGCCGTGAAGGATAGAGAGTACGTCGTCATCATTCACTATTGCGAATGGAGAGGAACCGTCGAATATTTTGTCGCAACACTGTTCGCTGTCATGGCCGACTCCAATATTTCCATCACCATGAGGTAAACTCAAAGCATGATTCGACCCTGCAGGCAGTACCTCTCCCTCGATACTTGACCCTACTTTAACGTTAAAGTAGTGATAAAAAGAGACTTGGAGACAAGAGGAAGTTAAAAATTCCAGAAGATAAAAATGGGTACGCCAAGCATATGTCAGAGCAACCCGACCGGCATGGACTCTCATCTGAACAGGCCTCAAGGTCACGTTTTGAAGTAGCGGACATTCATACCTACGTCCGCACTTTTGATCGCCGACGAGGAATCGATAGGTAAAGGCATCGCCCTTTGCGTCAGTCTTGTAGAAAAAGCGATAGTACCGTCGATTTCTGTCGTCTGTTCTCACAAGTTCACCCGAAATCTGATGCGTGCCGCGCGAATCCCTGACTTCCATCTGAACGCTTTCCGCGTCTCCGCCATCCAGCCTGCACCCTACGACAATGCTGTCACCGGCCACAACAAGGAACGGTGTTCTTTCAAAACCGCTTTCCACATGAGGAAACAGTCCGCTCGGCACATGTACGACGTTCATGCAAGGCTCCTGACCGTCGCCCGTTCGATGAGCTCCAGTTCGATGACTTCTTTCACTCGCGGGAGTTGGCGGTCACTGATCGCATCAATGATCAGACCGGCAGCACGCCTTCCCTTTTCCTCTATGTTTTGGCGAATCGTCGTAAGTGGCGGATAGCATATCTTAGCGTATTCAATATCATCAAAACCGATCAGCGACACGTCGTCAGGAACCGAGATCCCGTGCGCACGAAACCCATTCATGACACCGATAGCCGTTATGTCCGACGTTGCAAACACGGCAGTTACATTGTTAATGTTCTCGGCCATTTTGTGTGCCGCCTCTGCTCCGTAATCAAACCCGACATAACCGGAAAAGACGCGTGCGGGATCGAGTACAACTCCGAATTCATCAAGAGCGTCACAATACCCGCGATAGCGTAAAGAATTAACTCCGTGTTCCTTCAGCTGACCCGTCACAAAGGCAATCTTCTGGTGACCGCGTTCGAGAAGATATCGCGTCGCCAGATAGCCTCCCTTCCTGTCATCTGTATTGACACCATAGAAAAAACGGCCATCGCATCCATAGCAGTCGACTAGAACAGTTGGCACATTGAAACTTCTATATTCTTCCTCATCGTCCGATGGATACATGCCGAGAATGATTACGCCGTCAAGCGCACGGCTTCTAACAATTTCAAAATAGCTCTGCCCGGGATTTGTGCCGGAAACGATCAGATGATAACCGGCTCTGCGAATCTGCAGTTCGATAGCGCTCAGGAAAGTGCTGTAAAAGGGATTGCTAAACATGAGTCGGGCACCGTAATGCTCCGGTTCCGTCTGAGGAATAACAATACCGATCAATTTCGACTCTGTCATTCCCATGACCCTGCTCGATCCCAGCGTTCTGGCTGCCTGATTAGGAACATAGTTCAGATCACGCGCCGCCGACAACACACGTTCACGCGTCTCGGCGCTGATTGTGACATTCGGGTTCTCATTGAGAACATACGAAACGGTCGATGCCGAAACGCCCGCCTCAGATGCCACGTCTTTAATGCTGACCTGTCTCTTCATTCTCGCACTCAATCTCGCTCGCACTCGATTTCTGCTTTATGATTGTTATTTTAACGTTAAAGTAAAGGTAAAACAAGACCTTAATCTCTTGATTTTCCACAAATTTATTGCATTTTTAAAAGAATTACGAACGCTAACCAATCTTCACATAAAACGTGTTCTTGAACCCTAATTAGGCGGAAGGGCATCGTCATGAGGCTGATGATAAGTATTCGATGATATCTTTTTGAGTCTTGAGGAACATAACAGCGCTCGCAACATCCTCGGCTTCTTCCAAGGTGAATTGGGCAAGTTCCATCTTAATTTTAGCCGTCGACGCGTTATTCATACTCAATTTTCTTAGCCCAAGCCCGACGAGTACTTTTGTCGCCAAGGGATCCGCAGCCATCTCACCACAAATTGAGATTTCTTTCCCCGCGGCATTAAAGGCAGTAACGATACCATGTACTGTGCGCAACATGGCGGGAGAAAAACTCTGATAGTACTCTCGAACCTCTGCGTTATCGCGATCCGTCGCACAGAGATACTGACAAAGATCGTTTGTTCCGATTGACGCAAAGTCAACTTCGGTTACTACTAAATCGGCAATGAAAGCAATGGAAGGAACCTCAATCATGATACCGATGGGAACATGCGGATCATAGGGACAACCTTCGTCATCAAGGTCCTTTTTCACCGCTTCAAGAACGGATTTCGCTTGCCGAACATCGTCAATACTTGCCACCATCGGAAACATGATCTGTAAGTTACCAAACACGGAAGCGCGCATGGCGGCACGTAGCTGTGTTTTGAACATGTCCATTTCTTCAAAACAAAGCCTCAAGGCACGTTTCCCAAGAAATGGGTTCATCTCTTCAGGCAATGACAGATAGGGTAGCTGCTTATCTCCCCCGATATCGAGTGTTCGTAGCGTAACGGGTTTGTCGCCCGCAAGCTCCAGAACTCTCCTGTAAACATCAAACTGCTGTTGTTCGGTGGGAAGCTGTTGCGAATCCATGTACAAAAATTCCGTTCGAAATAGACCGACAAAATCGCAGCTGCTGTATCCGGGATCCTCTCTGTCGTCCCCGATATTAATTCCGATGTGAACAGTTGTGCCGTCGCGGAGCATCCCTTTTCTATCCTGATATTCGTTTTCCAACGCTGTTTTCTTGTCGAGGAGACGTTTTTTGGTAGCATACGCACTTGCCGTTTCCTCGTCCGGATTAACAACGACAACTCCATCATGACCATCAACGATAAGGTGCTCACCGCTATTAATGAACGCAGTCGCCTTTGGGACACTGAGTACTGTTGGAATACGATAGCTACGGGCAAGAATAGCAAGATGTGCGGTAGCGCTCCCGCTTTCATTAACGATCGCGGTAACCTTCCCTTTCTCCAACGTTGCTGCATCGCTCGGCAACAAATCATTTGCGACAAGAATCGTGTTTTCCGGCAAATGTGAGAGATCACTAGAATTCTCTCCCCGAATAATACGTAATAATCGGTCGCGAACATCACGGAGATCCGCAGCGCGTTCAGCGATGAGAGGGTCGCTCGATTCGCCTACAATGGAAATGAAGAGATCAAACACCCTAGACACCGCCAATGCCGGCACGATCTTATCTTCGCGCATGGTCGTTTCAACCATCTCCTCAATCTCTTCGTCAAACAGAATGCTCTTGTGAACATCCAAGATGGCGCGCCCTTCACTCGAACCGTTCTCAAGTGCGGAAAAGAATGTGTCAAGCTCGACCTGGGCAGTATGACGCGCCTCTTCCCATTCTTGAACAAAGGCGTCCTCGTCACCCGGCTCGAAGTATTCTTCGTTCACAACATACTGTTCCGCCCGATAAACAAAAGCGTTGCCAAATGCGACGCCATCTGATACGCCCTCTCCTCGAAGAATGAGCATTTCTTCATGGTGATTGTTGTCTCTCATGGGTGACGGCCTTCCATGCTTTAAGTCAGATTTCACCGAAACCGCTATCGATTAAGTTGATTAGGTCTTCGAGTGCCTGTATTTCATCTTCTCCTTCAGCGCACAGTTCCACTGTTTTTCCCTTACTCGCCGATAGACTGAGAATACGAACGATAGACTTGGCGTTGACGGCCTCTCCGTGCTCAGTGATATTCCGAATGGTGAGCTTTGATCGATACCTCTTCGCCGCTTCAACAAGCTGCGCCGCAGGTCTTCCGTGTAGGCCGCTGGGGTTAACGATTTCAGTCAATCGACAAATCATTTTCAGTCCTCCTCTATCGGCAAGGTTCTAAACATGCGTATGTGACGCATCACTTCCCGCTTCGCATATTCAGTCATCTTAAGTGAAATCATATGGCTCATCGATAATGCGAGTTCTGTGTCCCTTAAATCCTCAGCGATTTGCCGGGTCACTTTCATCGTCAGTGCGGTGAAAGCATTAATTTTACAAATGCCTCCATCAATGGCACTTGAGAAATCACGTTCAGACAAGCCGGAGCTCCCATGCATAACAAGCGGAACATCAACACGTTGACGGATGGCCTCTAATCTCTCGAAATCCAAGTCAGGAGCCTGTCGGTATAAACCGTGAGAAGTCCCGATCGCCACTGCTAGGGCATCGACACCAGTTTCTCTTACAAACACCCTAGCAGATTCGGGATCCGTGTATACACTCCCCGTTTCTTCCTCTTCCATCGAGCCCGCGTTCGAGCCTATGCATCCTAGCTCACCTTCGACATCGACTCCATGAGCATGTGCCATATCGACAACACGCTTTGTGATAGCGATATTATCTTCGAAAGGCAACAATGAACCATCGATCATGACTGAAGAATATCCTGACCGAATGGCTCTGGCGCACGCCTCAAAGCTAGAACCATGATCAAAGTGAAGACAAACGGGGACATCAGAACGCTCTAAGCGATCCAAAAGATATGGGATAAAGCGCGAGTAATCCGGACCGGGGAAATCGCCTCCCGCTAGTATGACCGGTGTTCTCATCTCTTCTGCCGCCTGTAGAATTCCTTCGGCAAAGGCGTGATCCATCGCGTTGAACGCGCCAACGGCGAATCGCTGCTGGCGCGTTCCTCTCAATACTTCTCTCAACGATACTAAAGTCATGCAATCGACCTCAAGCTGTTACGATACATGGCATGTCACCGGTTCAAAAAGTGATAACGATCCGATAGGCATCGCCCGCTATTGCACGCTCAAATGCTTGCTGGGCTTTGTCTACAGGGTATGTATCCGTAATCAAATCTTTCAAATCCAGCCACTCCTTGTCGAGCAGGTTGACGGCTTGCTCGAAAGACTGAATACTCGGATTGACTGCTCCCGTCAACACAACCTCAGAAGAGTGTAGCCAATTCGGATTCAGACTTATCGGCAAATCCGGGTGAATCGAGCTGAAAGCTACGTATCGACCGGTATTTTCGAGCATCCTCATTCCTTCTTCGCCGACACTCGCGATAGCAGTCGTATTGAAAACCGCTTGTGCACCGCGTCCTCCGGTTATTTTTTTAACAGCCTCCACAGCGTCTTCACTGCTTGGGTCAATAAGATAGTTGCAGCCACGCGACAAAGCGAAATCGCGTCTTTTTTTGTCCGGCTCGGAGAGAATCGTTCTCACTCCCATTTTATTTAGACACATCAAGTGCAATTGGCCCATGATGCCTCCACCAATGACAACCGCGTCATCACCGAATAATGGCTTTGCCCGATTAATACTGTGCAGTACGCACGCTAACGGTTCTGTCAAAGCCATCTCATCAAATGGAAGAGGGCGATTGAAGCACCACACGGCGGAACTCTCAAGACAGATGTACTCAGCGAGACCACCCATCCCGTAAACATCCGGACCGTTCAAGTGAAAAGTATTCAATTGCACGCACTGTGTCGGAACTCCCCTTCGACAGAACGAACAGCTTTGACAGGCTTTGATAATACGAGGGGCGACAGCTGCTCCAACGGGAAACTGTTGAGGATCGACATCTTCGCCCAGTGCGACAATCTGCCCCGCGATTTCGTGTCCGCCGATTAGAGGGAGCGGTGTCTTTTTCTCACCTTTGAACACGCGTTGCTCCCACGTACAGAGTGCACAAGCACGGATGTTAATGAGAACCTCGTTGGGCTTGGGGCGGGGAATCTTCATGGAGAGGATTTCAACCCGCCTTTCACCTGTAATTGCTACTGCTTTCATACATTCATTCATTTGCACTTTGATCATTCCTGCGGAAAGTCTCCTGTCATCTTAAGTGTATCCAGTTTTCACATCAAACTTAATTCTAAATGACTCCTGCGAGCCCTCCGATCACACCGATAGCGACCAGCAAGAGTAATACCCAATACGTTGCCCACCCCTTCTTAAGCAGTTTGTAACAGCCTAGCGTTAGAAGAAGCGCTAATAGTCCCGGCAACAGCGCATCAAAGAAATCTCTCTGCAATGAAAAGACCGTTTCCGCAGTCTGTTGAAATTCAACCTTACAGCTAAGGTTAACAAAATTAGAGACGAGGCCGCCCATAACGGCGCATCCCAAGTATCCCGCACCGACGACAACTTTTTTGAAGATGCCGCTCTCCATCATTTCTAAAATGGCCTCACTCCCTTTCTTGTAACTGAGCTTGAGAAGCCAATATCCAAAACCGTAATATAAAATGTAAAACAGAATAGAATAAACAATGGGCATTGCCACGTTGCCGTCTTTCGACAAACCAACAAAAATGGATATTAGAAGCGGGATCATGACACCCTGCCAGAGCGTATCACCAACACCGGCAAGAGGCCCCATCAATCCTGTTTTTATTGATGTAAATGCCTCGTCCCCTATGTTGCCGCTTTCCTTGTTTTGCTCTTCCATCGCCGCGACAAGACCGATAACGGCCGATCCCGTTGCGTTCTCTGTATTAAAGAACTGAACATGCCTTCTCATGGCTGCTTTTCTCTGCTCGGGATCGTCGTGGTAAAGCCGTTTGATGACGTAAGTCATAGCATGCAAGAATCCAACACCCTGCATCCGTTCATAGTTATAGCAGGACTGGAAGTAGTACATCCAGTTCCACCATGATTTTCTAAGATCTTTCTTGGTCAAGTACTTATACGTCACGGCTTCAACACCCTCTTGAGATTCGACCCTCTTAGCAACATCCAGATCACCTTCCGAAATCATCATTAATAACGTGACGCAGAAGAAAATCAAGGCTAATGGCAGAATGCCAAGACCCAAATACGCAGACGCAAAGAAACCGAGAAAGAAGAAGATGCGTGCTCTGCCCTTATAGATGGCAAGTAGCATCATGCCAATACCTACGGCAGGGAGCATTCCCCCTACGGTACTTAAAATACCAAGAAACTTACCGCTCAAGCTGTCGATAAAACCTTTAACATATGCCGTTCCGTAGTAGGCCGCCAAGAAACAGGGAATGGTAGTCATGAAAAAGAGAAGAATCTGTGGTAGCAGGATATTGGCAATCCAGACCTTTTCAGGCTTCCCCTCCTCAACATATTTATCGGCAACGCGGACAAAGAATGAATCGAGTGTCAGTCGGCCTACCCAGACAAGAGCTCCTAACAGTCCAAGAGGAACAGCAAACGCCACAGCCGCTTCCGCATCGATTCCGCTCGTTATCGCGACAGCCGTACCAAGAATTCCGGCAAGAGACATATCCGCAGGCATCGATCCGCCGGCACTGATGAACCCTATGTACATGAGGTTGATGGTGGAGCCTACGATCGTGCCCGTTACAGGGTCGCCAAGAATAATACCGACCACGAGGCCGGATACCATAGGTCTGTACAGGATTGCATAGTTACCCAAGCCGCCGAAAGGCCAAGGGCTGTTGGCAAGATAGTATAGGATGGCGATTAGTATCGCCTGAAGAACAGTCATTTTAACACCTCCCGCTGTTCGTTTTTCTCCTAGCTTTTTGATAATAGTTTTTTGACGTTAACTGGGCGTTCCTTTGGCACCATCTGATAATTGATGTCCACGCCCCGGCTGACTATCCTTTTCATGCTGGAAATTTCTTCCTCGCTTGCCGATACATTTTTGTTAAAACGCTTTCTTCCTGCTTTCATCCCCATACCTCCGAGGATAATGCGACCAATGCTTACGCCTTCTTCCAACAAATACTCCATGACTCCGGGAGTCTTTGTAAGAAGAATGATGCGCTCGTCTCCTTCCCCCGTACTCCTCAAATAAATTGAGGCATCCGACAAACTTAGCGTATGTACCGTTATACCCGGCGGCGCACAAGCCTTTAAAAGACGCTGAGAAAATTCGTCGCAAACCAAATCATCATCGGCAATCACAATCGCGTTCGCGCCAGTTGTCTTACACCACGCCGTTACAACCTGACCGTGAATCAAACGGTCATCAATTCTTGCAAGGACTATGCTCCGCATGCTCGTCTCCTTTCTCGTCATGACCCTTGCAAGAGAAGGTTGACATCCACAATGGTAGTATCGGCTATCGAGATCAGTTCAGCGGCCGTATCCAAAGCAGACATCGAATCACGACACATCAGCGCCTCGACTAGAAGCGCAAGATTGACACCACTAATATGCTGAAAGCCTTTCTCCTTCAGAACCCTTGCGACAACATTGCATGGCGTTCCGGAAAAAAGGTCGGTAAAAACCATGACATCATCCTGACTCCATCTGCTACAAGTGTCAGCGATAACCTGTTCCAATTCTTCCGGGCTTTGCTCCGGTTGAAGGCCGATAGCCACCACATCCTCTTGAGTCCCGCAGATCATTTCTGCACTCTTCAGCATGGCCTCGGCCAAATCTCCATGGGATACTAACAATATTTTGAACATCATCGGTCATTCCCTATTCTTTCTCTATGCGGTCTAAGATCAGCGTCGCTGTGTTGACATCCGTAACCAAAATATTGAAAAAACGTTTTCTAGCTGCAGTAATGATGCCATCAATCTTTTTTCTACCGCCTGCAAGACAGATGACTGTCTTCAATTTACGCAACCTTTCGAGCTCCAGTGATATTTGGAAATAGTATTGAGAGCTGTCAAACACCGAACCGTCTGAAAAAAAGAAATTTGCCAGAATATCACCAACCGTTCCACTTGAAACAAGCTGCCGGTTGTACTCATCAGAAGTTTCCGCGACAAGAGACATGCCCAACTCCGGCGCCGGCCCAAGCCCTATGATTGCCGCATCGAGCTTCTTCCACTGCATCGTAAGCCGGCGATAGCTTCGTCCCTCAATGCTTCCGGGCTTATCGCCGCTTTCCCTTACAACCGGAACGATTGTATAAAAGCTCTTCGCGCCATATTTCTCCGCAAAACGATTGGTTATCACATTGATTTGGAGATAGGGGTTGTCTTCACCTGAAACACCGAGAAGAGGGATAAATGTCTTCTCCGGACTTGAGGGCTGTCGCTCAAGCAACAGCGATGTCTGATAAACCGTATGGCCCCATCCAACACCAATATTCTCAGATTCAGACAATAATTCCGGAAGAATCACCGACGCATGCGTCGCAATTGCGAGTGGCAAGCGTTCCTCCGAACACCCATCTTGACCGGGAAAACAAGCCAGTTCAACTCTCTTCAACCCCAAACGCTCTTTAAGTTTGTTCGCTATGGCCATACTCTCGTAAGAAAAAGGCATTTGGACACTGATACGTACAATTCCAAGCTCCCTTGCCTTGGCAAGTAAACGTGAGACATGTGGTCTGGAGATCGATTCCTCAACAGCAATTTTCGCTTGCGAAAAGTTATCAATGTAGTAACGTTTAGCAATACGGTAAAGTTGAGCGTAATCACAATTGTTCGACATGTTAGCCTGCTTTCAATGTACATATGTACATTACAATTGTTTCACTAATATTATTTTATTTTAGAGAAATGATTTCTGTCAATAGAAATTAACGTACATATGTACATGTTTCTGCATGCATATAAGTAATTCTTGTCTTATGACTCAAACACTGACAAAAGCGGATAACAATGTGCATTAAAACGGTCGGTACTCTTGTCACTGCCCGCCTCTTTCACTATTCGCTCATGTGGGCTCAAAACTAATTTTTCACCATCCCCTGACGGAAGGAGCTATCCCGCCGATCATTGTCAATATTTCAAAGTGAATCCTTCACCATCCTTGAAGGAAGGATCTGTTCTACTGATCGTTGTCAACGTTTCAAAGTAAATCCTTCAACATCCCTACGGAAGAATCTCTCCGTCCTCTCCCACGAGAATGAGATGTCCATCCCGCATAACAATGTCATAGAGTTTCCCGATTACAGACGAATGCTCCGTGCCTATAGCTCTCATCTGTACTTTCAGCGTACCGTCTTCTTCTTGCAAAAAGCTGATGTCGCAGTTTGGGGCTGGAGAGAAAAGTCCGGCATACTCGAACTGCTCGCCTTCAAAAACAGTCAAAGTGAAGGTGGCGACACCGGAGGTTTGCCCATAGCCGAGACAGCATTTTTCCTCTTTCCCGTCGTTGTCAATGTCGGCAAAGGCGAGTCCATGTCCACGTTGAAGAAGGTACGCGTTGTCAATGAGCCGGCTAAACAGTCTCATGCAATGGTTATAGAGGCTATCCGGTGAGTAGTACGAACTGAACATGTGTGCCAAATAACCCTCGGCAGTCACGTCAGGGCTGTCAGAAAGGAGATAATACAAATAACAATCAGGTCTTTCAGGATCCGGTTGGTATCCGCTTGTCACCAGATACCGGTAATGCTCCGAAAACAAATACTCCTTGTCATTCTCATCTCGATCATAGAATTGCAGATGATACGTCGAGCCGTCGTAGCTCAGCTCCTTGACGCTATAGCGCCAGTTTTGATCGGTATACATCTGATAGATTCGCACTTTCGCCTTGCGCCCGGAGGCAGTCGTGTTTTCAAAATCCGCCCATGCCCTTTCTCCTGCCAAGAGATTTTCTCCGTCAAATACTATGCAGCAGTCCGCCTCCGCCTCTTCCGCGGAATAATCCTCACAAGTATCCGCCAACGCCGGCCAAGAATCCTCCACTTCCGTTTCAGAGGGATTCGACACATCTGTTTCAGTTGGTTTCGCCACATCTACTTCCGGCTTAGAAGGAGTAATGTCCGGTTTAAGAGGATTGGTCAAGAAACACACGGCAAGAATGACACCGGCCACGACAACAGCCAAAACAACCCAGAAAGCCGATTTCTTATAATTCAGTACTTGTTTCACTCTTTCTTTCACCCCGATCTCGCCAAAAGCGAGAGGGCTTTTAGCACGCCGACCGTGGGAAACACTTGAGGAGAGTAGCGACTGAGAATAATTTGCCCTTTGTTCCCGATTTAGTCCTTTAATGACTCTTTCGTCACAGGCAAACTCCACATCACGGCAAAAGAGAACGTATGCGATCCACATGACCGGGTTATACCAATGCAACGTAAGCAACAGGAAGCCGAGCGGTTTCGTCCAGTGATCTTTTCTCGCAATGTGCGCCCGTTCATGAGCCAACACGTAGTCCATGTCCGAGTCGGCTAACGTAAACGGGAGGTAAATCCGCGGATGCACAAGGCCGAGCACAAAGGGAGATGCGATTGCATCGCTTTTCCATACATCCGGCTGAACCCGGATCGCCGTTTTAACATTGCATCTCAGACGCAGAGTGCCGATCAAGGCATAAAGCAACATCATCGCGATGCCGAGCACCCAAATGACGACAGCAACGGAGACATGAGTTTGCACCGGATGGACACCGGTAACGGGATCAGGCGCCAAAGACTCGTCAATCATGGGATTGACGACACGGTTGACGAAAGCGATACCGCTACTGATCGCCGGCTCTTCCGCAACCAGAATCTCAGAACTGACAGTTTCCCCGCTAGGGATCAGACTCAGCGGGCTTTTAATGGAAAGAGGGATGATCAGTCGCAACGCGACCAGTCCCCACAAAAAGGGAAATACCCGCTTCGGCGCTTTGCGAAAAACCGCCCGAATGAGGATAACCGCCACCGCGAGATACGTCGCCGTTATCCCCATATTGATCATCTTCAGGAAAAGCTCATTCATCTCCCGCCTCTCTCCTGTATCGATCGATCATCTTCTGCACCTCGTCAATTTCGTCCTCTGAAATCTTCTGGTGCTTCGCAAAGGTAGCGATAAAGGCCGGCAGGGAGCCCTCAAACTTTTTTTCCAAAAGTTCGTTGATTTCTGCCGCCTGTACCTCCTCCTGTGAGATAAGGGAAGTTACGATCGTGTTTTCGTTCTGCACGACACCGCGATCGGATAGGCGCTTAATGACAGTATACGTCGTCGTAGGTTTCCAGCCCAACTGTTCCTCGCAAAGCTTTACAAGCTCCGCGCTTTTAATAGGCTCGTGCTCCCACAGAATCAGACAAAACCGGTATTCACTCTCAAAGACTTTTGGTGTTTCCTTCATTCCCACTTCCGTCCTAGCATGTAATTTCTAATACTCTAACGCGTTCGAGCATCTTTTATTCTAACCGATTAGAGTAAAAAGTCAAGAAAGGAATGAAAAATATCGGCAATAATTCAAATAATTCTAATTTTAGCCGTACTTCTGTTCGTTTGTACTTGGCTTACCTATAAAAATGTTCAAATTACATCCTTTGTTGACTACTTCGGCTACCTGCAAAATTGTTCAATTTCCCGCCGTTTAAAGATGACCGAACGTGAAAATTGGAGTTGTAAAGAACATTTGCAATAAAAGCAAGATATGGAAAAGCCTTTTTACAAGGGTACTGAAACTGTCAGCTCTAGGAAATGAATGACTCTTTGAGTGCACATATTTAAACCCACATTCGGCACTTGGCGATTTTAATATCAAAAAATAAAGTTGATGCAACAGCTTTGAGATGAACATCCGTTTGAAAGCGCACTCTCTTCTTCAATTTACGCTATCGATATCGACAAATTGACTGCTATCGCAAGGTAAGGCAATTGTTTCCTCCCAAAAATCTGAAGCCTCTCGCTAAACTTCGGGCATGAGCCAAAACGTCAAAAAGTATATCTACGGGAAATCTGCACTTGATTATTGGAAAGTACCGTCAATCCGAGGCAACATCGAGCCTCACGACATAGATTTTCCTGACGAGTACGTTATCTTCACAGATAAGCCCCTTTACCGTCCCGATCGGGCCATAATACACACGTGCAGTATCTCCGGCGCCGAGAAATACGTCAAGGGGCAAGCGTGTACACTCCCGCTCATTTTCCTTCAAGTCGCTCAGGAGTATACCATTCATGAATTGATCTATCTCGGACTTCAGATCTGTTCTTACCGCGGGGGTGATCAGCCTCGTTGCACTGTCGATGAATTACGCGCTTGTGCAGAAGAACTGCGAGGACATCGCGGGCGCAGAAAAGCACTCCGTGCCATTCGCTATCTTGCCAACAACTCACGCTCTCCGATGGAGTCAATTCTTTACATGTTTCTGCGTTTGCCCAATGCACTCGGAGGTTGCGGCTTTAGTGAAATCGTTCTCAATGAAAAGATCGTTTTGGAAGGAGGTAAAACGTACTTTGCCGACCTCTACGTCCCTTCCTGTAAGCTCGATATCGAGTACGACAGTGAGGAATTTCACAGCAGCGCCTCGGCATTATCAAAAGATCGGGAGCGTACGGCTCATCTAGAAACAGAAGGCTATCAAGTCGTTTCAGTGAACTACGCACAACTGAACGACCTCAAAGCCTTTCAGAACTTGGCGCGCCAACTCTCCCGTCTGATACGAAAACGCATTTACATTCGCGCGAGAAAGTATTTTGAGAACTTCGCAGCCTTGCGCGATCTGCTGTTCAAGAAAGGACTTAGCCTTCGCTCACGTTTCCGCAAAATCCACTGGCGGGAAGTTCCCCGATTTCCCGGAGTCCGCACCGTGTATAGAATCTACCTTGCCGCTTGGAACAGACTCATCCGGCACCCCAACCTCCCATTGGTATTAACGCGAGCTCCTTAATCACTGCGTCACTTGAGTTTCGAGCGCGCGTCATTCACCCGGTGCGATTAACGCAAGCACCTTAATTACCTCATCTCTTGAGCGTTAAACAACTGCCGTAAATCAAACAGAAACATCGCCTTACACCCGGCCAAAACGTATCAACACTCGATTAGCCACATTCCTGCACAATAAGAATTCATTTTTCTTTCAAAACCAAGCACAATCACACACAGATCGAACCCCTTCTCCTCGCTCAAGCAACCCTTCAACATCAAAAACATCCCCCTCATCCGCCCGCCCACTCTCAATGCACAGATTTTCAACTTAAAACCATTTTCTTAACCCAGCAACACTTAAACTTCCTCTTCACACACCCTTTCATAACAGTTTTTCGACTTATAGCGAAAAATTGTGCGAAAGAGAGAGGGGGGAGGAGCAGAGATTGTGTGTTGCGCAAAAGATATTTGTCGCTGGTTTGCTGATGATGTGCCGAATGTGATTTACAAGATTTTTCTTCGGGAAGTTATAAGAATCAGTACGGAGTTACAAGATTTTTCTTCGGGATGTCGCAGGAATCTATACGGAATTACAAGGTTTTTCGTTGGGATATCATAGGAAGCTGTACAGAGTTAAGAGTTACAAGGTTTTTCATAGATTTTTATAGATAAAGTTATTAGAAGTTGTACGAATGTATTTGGCAGTTTTTGATGTTTCACATCCCCATCAAAAACAGATGATCTAACATCTGGACTGTCAGCGATTCGGAACGCCCATGCGCCTATTTAAGGCACATGATATCGGTTTCAGGGATAGCGATCTCGACACGGTCACCGACGAGAAGTGGGGGGTGCGTTTTGTCGATTGTCACGAACATCTTTCCGAACAACTCGTCGGAATCTCGTTCATAAGGAAGCAACACTGCCGTATCCGATGTGATCCCAGAAACGATACGCAGTACGGTGGCGCTGAATACGTTGTAGGCCACTTCACCCTGCTGAGAATCTCTCGTGCGCCCGTCTGGGATAACGATTCTGACGGACGATTCGCGCACACCGACAAGGCGAATATCATCAGGAACCGGGTATTGTACCGTAAGCGATGTATTCCATTCTTTCGCAAATATTTCATACGTATCTCTTTTTTCCGCGTGGGAAAAGTTCCGGACACCGGCCAATCTTGCTGAGGAAAAGTGCCACGGTGACTCGAAGAGATTCACGACAGGCATGTAGGAGATGGCGTGACCGTCCTCCATAACGACCACTTGATCACAAAAACGTCGGATCTCGTCGCGATTATGGCTGACGTAAAGGACAATGCCGTCGTACTGTTCAAGGTATTCAAAGAGATTTTGTTCCAGCTGATAGCGAATATACTCGTCGAGAGCGGAGAAAGGTTCATCAAGGAGTAAGATGGAGGGCTTGCTCGCGAACACTCTTGCGAGAGCGGCGCGTTGCTTTTGCCCACCGGAGAGTTCGCGCGGGTACTTATCGGCCTGGTCGAGAATGTAAAAGGATTGCAAAAGCGACTCTACACGCGCAAGGTTTTCTCTTTTCTCTTGCCGCATGCCGGCGAGCACATTATCCCTGACCGTCATATTTGGAAAAAGTGCGTAATCTTGAAAAAGATGTCCGACACCGCGATTTCGCGGTTTCACGAAGATTCTTTTGGCAGAACTGTACCAAACATGGTCACCAAGTGCAATATAACCGCGATCGGGGCGGACGACACCGGAGATACACTTGAGCGTCATTGATTTCCCACAGCCAGAACTGCCGAGGATGCCGAGAATGCCGCGCGAGCTGTCATGCTCAAATTGGATATCGAGTGAGAACTTCCCAAGATTCCGCTTCACATCGACTGTCAAGCGGACAACTTCCGCCTTTTCCGACGGTTCATTGTAAAGCGTGTCAGATTGCATTTCATTATTCATGAGTGTTCCTGTTTTTCAATTTCTTCATTCCGAGCAAAATCTGCCGCTGACTTTTTTCTTCGTATACGTGCCAGCCATGTGCTGCGCTGACTCGACGATTCACGTTTGAGGACATGGTTGGTTAGATAGATCACCACAAAAGAGATGATGATGAGCATCAGGGACCACCGTTTAGCTTCTTCGCGGTTGTTCATCTGAACGGCAGACCAAACGGCCTGTGACATCGTCCGTGTCTTCCCGGGGATGTTTCCCGCAAGAAGTGACGTCGCACCGAACTCGCCCATCGAGCGAGCAAAAGCTAGGATAGTGCCTGACAAGACGCCCGGCCAAGCGTTGGGCAACATTATGTTCCACATGATCCATCCTTCTTTCTTCCCAAGTGTTCGCGCAACGTGGATGAGGTCGGGATCAAGTTGCTCGAAAGCAGCTCGAACCGACCGATACATCATGGGAAAAGCGACCACAGCGGCTGCAATGGACGCACCGACCCAGCTGAAAACAACATGAATACCTAGCCGATCAAGAAATTGCCCAATTGCGCCGTTTTTACCAAGGATGAGCAATAAGATGAATCCTAAGACAGTTGGCGGGAGCACCATAGGGAGCGTGAATAGTCCATCAATAAAGATCTTACCTTTGTCGATGTATACGACGAGCCATGCAGCGAGAATCCCAGTTATAAAGGCGACGACTGTTGCTGTTGCTGAGACTTTAAGTGAAATCCAAAGCGGTGAAAGATCCATCGTTTGTACTTTCTTATCTTCGGTCTAGTAAGGACCCGGCGCGGTAAAACCGCGCCGGGGCATCGATAGGCCGGGCTAGGTCGGAAAGTGACCCGGCCAAGATGAGACCGTTATGATTTGTCCTTTTATCGGCTTCAGAAGTCGTGCCCATCCGATAAGCGACGGAGAACAGCAAACAGCTAAGGCCGAGTATCGTTACTTCCCTGCCATCGTAAACCCGTACTGTTCAAAGATCGCGGCAGCATCGTCTGTTTTGAGGAAATCAAGAAACAGCTTGCCTGATTCTTTTTCTTTTGCATCCTTGACGATGGCAGCGGGATAGATGACAGGCTTATGGCTATCTGCCGGCGCTTCCGCGACAATCTCTACCTTGTCGGATATGGCGGCATCTGTTTTATAAACGACACCACACGAGACATCGCCGGACTCGACGTAACCGAGGACGATGCGGACGTTGTTTCCGAAAGTGATTTTGTCTTGGAGTGAGTCCCACAGATTCAGGTGCTTGAATATCTCTTCAGCGTACTGACCTACGGGAACGGAAGCGTCACCGAGCGCAATACGTTCAACCTTGGGATCTGCGACACCTTCAAAGTCAGTCAGTCCAAGATCAGAGCCTTTCGGAACGATCAGAACGACTTTGTTGACTAGCAAATCAAAGCGTGTATCTTTGTCAATGAGACCGTCTTCTTCCAAGCCATTCATCTGTTTTTGCGCCGCGGACACGAAGACATCACAAGGCGCCCCTTCCATGATCTGCGTCTGAAGTGTCCCCGATGAATCGAAGTTGAACTGTACTTTAATCGTCGGATTCTTTTCGCTGAATTTCGCGCCAAGGTCTTGCATGCAGTCTGTCAGACTAGCAGCGGCAAATACGTCGATCGTTTTTTCCTCTTCCTCTTTCTTCCCGTCACAGGCGACAAGACTTGTGAGCACAACAAGCAAAAAGGTAACAGCCAGTGCGATGATGCGTATCCTTTTTGTGATCATACTGAACCTCCTAAGCGTATCATTTTATTGTTTTTAATATTGCTCCTTCTTATTCGTGTTTGGCTGGACGGAATGTCCTAACCATGGAGAGCCCTCCCTCTCCTAAGGCGATGGCATCATCGCGGCTGATGGTCACGCCAGCGTAAATTCTCGGCAGGAACAGATCAAGACTCGTGACAGGGCTGTGCATACTTGCGCCAGGCACTCCCACGAGCGTGCATTGATTGCGCTGAGCGATGGTCAGCATGTTACCCGGTTGCATAGGTACTCCCTGAAAATAAAAAGTCGTCGCCATCTGACGGATAACCGTAGGAGTCACATCATCCGGGTCAACCGACATGCCGCCTGTCAAGAGGATAAGTTCAGCCCCTTGATCGATCCAATCGGTGACAGCGTTTGCCATCACAACGGTATCGTCGGGACAAAATGTTGCGCCCAAGTAGTCAGCTCCGAATGCGGCGATCTTCGGTTTCAGCACGGCCTCAAAAGCGTCAGGAATGCGACCGTAAAAGACCTCGTTACCCGTGATAAGAAAGGCCGTCCGAAGAGGGCGGTAAGGACACACTTGTAGAACAGGCCAGTCGTCTCGGGCCAACTTGACGGCTTGATCGACTTGTGCCTGCTGAGTTAAAAGAGGGACGATACGAAGACTAGCAACAAGTTCGTTTTGTTCAACGGGCATCATATTCCAAATCGTTGTGACGGTATAATCACCCACACGATTGATCTCACGTAAAGCATCACGGTTCAGGACAAATAAGCCGCGTTCTTTTGAGCGGAAGTTAAATTTCCCTTCTGCCGGCCCGTCTATCGTGACCGATTGATCGGCGATGACATCTGCCAGAGCTTGCGCCGCATCGTCTTCGTGAACGCCGACATCCCCTTCTTCGGGAATGTAGAGAAAGTCTTTGCCCATGCTGAGGAGAACAGGGATGTCGGCTTTTGTCACGATATGGCCACGCTTAAAGCGGATGCCCTTAAAACCTGATTCCAAAATGGCCGTTAGGTCATGGAAGAGCGGTTTACCAATCGCTTCACGAACAGGTACTTTCTTCATAGCGCCTCCTGAATCGCTCGTTCAAGTTGTATTGTAAAACAACTTGGCGAGTGTTATTATAATACAACTTGAGTGGTTTGTCATCCACATCATGAACAAACGATTGTAAAACTTGAACACAATTGAGAAAAAAGGCAAAGAGTACATGACTGGATTTGATGAAACGAGACGGTTTAAGGCATGTGTTCTCATCGTTAGCGATTCGAGGAGCATCGGAGCAACAGAGGAACGAGTCGGTCCGCTCTTGCGTGACCTGCTTGAGCCGATGGCAGAGATCATCAAGATCGATGTTGTGCCGGATAACATGGCCTCCATCACTCGTGCGCTCATCTCTATGAGCCTGAATCTCGGCGCCGATCTTATTTTGACGAGCGGGGGAACAGGTTTCTCACCGCGCGATGTCACGCCTGAAGCAACCATGATGGTCTCAACAAAGATGGCACCGGGATTTGCCGAGGAGATGAGGCGTGTCAGCACCTCCATTACGCCTCACGGCATGTTGTCGAGGGCGGTATCGGTCATTTACGAAAAGACACTAATTATCAACATGCCTGGCAGCCCGAAAGCAGTCAGAGAGTGCTTTGATGCGATTAGTCCTGCACTCCCGCACGCCATTGAGACGCTTCGCGGCGAATCGGGATCGGAACCAGAAGATCACAGACACCGTTTTGATAAGGGAATCGTCCCAGATCGTTAATCGACGGCGTCACCATACTACTCGAAGGACATACGATGAACTGTCATCGGCACCTCCCCGTCCCCACAGCAGAGTACGTATCACCTATGAAACTGTAAGAGGCATGCTTTTATTCTAGATTTCTTTGCAATAGTGCCCACGTGAACAGGAATAAGCCCGCAAGGCCGTATGGGGTTCAGATAGTGCCCATGTGTACAAGAATAAGCCCGACATCGACACGCACAATTACGAGGTGATGACATAGTGCCCACGTTTACAGGAATAAGCCTTGGATTTGAGACGGAGCAGCGAAAGAAGGTCTTATGAATAACAACGATTTTTTTACAGGGGAAAAGCCGGACATTACTCAATGGCTAAAAGAAGCCAAAGAACAACATGACGCCGAAGAATGCGGTATGTACTTAGTCCATAACGGTGTCGTCAGAGCAACTCCCCGAGCTCAAGTTCGTGAGGGAGCAAAAAATCAACAAAAAGTTCAAAGTCTTTCTTTCTCCTACCTGCCGGAAAAGGTTTTAGATGCAATCTCTGAGACCAAGCAAATGCCCGGCATATTCTTCGTTCGCGTGTGGTTGAACTGTGGGCAATTAAAGGTGGGAGATGACATGATGTTCGCGCTGATCGGCGGCGACATTCGCCCTCGCGTTTTCAAAGCTTTGGAGTTTTTAGTCGGAAGGCTGAAAGATCATGGCTTAATAGAAATAGAGAAGAGCTAAGTGTCTTTGTATGCAAGATCAATATGGGAGAACGATCGATTATTTGCGAATTTCGGTAACGGATTTTTGCAACTTGCGGTGTCACTATTGCATGCCCGCGGAGGGTGTCCTCCCTGTTCACCACGACGACAAACTGACGTTAGAAGAGCTCTATCACATCACTCATTTGTTTGTGGAAAACGGCATTACAAAAGTCAGAATAACGGGAGGTGAGCCCCTGATCAGAAAGGGAATTGAATATTTCATAGCGTCACTAGGACTTTTACACAAGATAAAAGATTTGACGATGACGACAAATGCGTTGTTATTAACTTTGGAAAAAGCTCAACGCCTAAAAGCAGGCGGCCTTACAAGAGTGAACATTTCCCTCGACTCGCTCGATCAGGATTCTTATCGTCGAATTACGCGAGGCGGTGACTTTGCAGCTGCTTTAGACGGGCTCCGTAACGCATTGCAAGTCGGTTTCAAAGTAAAAATTAATGTCGTTTTATTAAAAGATATCAATGACCGAGAGATCGTCGATTTTGTCGAGTTGACAAAAAAATATCCGATTGACGTCCGCTTTATCGAAGTGATGCCGATTGGGCCCACCGCACATTTCTCAAAAAAGCATTACATGTCAGCTCGCGAAGTTCTAGAAAAAGTTGCTTTAACACCTCTTGAAACGCAAGAAAAATCGTCACCTGCTCGCCTCTATACAGCAGAAAACGCTATCGGCAGAGTCGGTCTGATTCGCCCGCTCTCCTGTCGCTTTTGTCACGAATGCAATCGCCTGCGCTTAACGTCTGACGGCCAATTAAAACCATGTCTTCTAAGCGATCTCTCGATCGATTTGAAAACGCCCCTACGTAACGGTGAGGATTTGCAACCGTACCTAGACCGAACCTTATCACTTAAACCTGAAAAGCATCATGTTGAGGAAGGTAACAGCACTTCTCTACCAATGCATCGAATAGGAGGTTAAATGTTTACACATCTAGATAAAAACAAGCGCGGTCAGATGGTCGACGTGTCTCAAAAGAAAGTGACCGAGCGCGCAGCCTTAGCACGCGGCATGATTCGCCTGCAACCTGAGACGATCCAAGCCATTCAAGACGTCGCACTAAAAAAAGGAGACGTACTGGCAATTGCCCAAGTAGCAGCTATACAGGGAGCAAAAAACACGCCCCGTATTATTCCCTTGGCGCATCCCCTACTCTTGACAAAAATCAATGTCGATTTTCATTTTACATCTGAACATCTGATCTGCAACGTCGAAGTCAAAGCAGAAGGAAAAACAGGCGTCGAGATGGAAGCGTTGACCGGCTGCGCCTCTGGGTTGCTCACCATCTACGACATGTGCAAAGCAATGGATAAAAGCATGTGCATCGAGAAAATATTTTTAGTTAAAAAGACGGGAGGCCAATCAGGCGACTATGAATATAAAGGCACTGATCACTGACAGAAATACATTTCTTCTGCAAACGTGAAGACCATGACAATTTGCATGGAAGAGAACGCGGCAAGTGAAGCATATAAAGCCAATACTTAGGGAAAAAGTCGATGAATGCTACAGATAAAATCGCGAAGACTCTTGACACATTCGATACCACAAGGGGCTTGTCTGGTGACGCTTACAGCGCTTTTGACAAGATGAGTGAGTCGACTTGGAACAAACGTATGTATGACGACATTGTGCAGACGCTACTCGAGCGATGTGCGGCGTTAGCCGGAAGAGAAACACTCGATCTTTCTAGAGCGCACGTTTTAGATGTAGGTTGTGGACTAGGAGGCATGAGCGTAGCACTCCTCAAGCGGACACCCGTCTTCGAAATTGCTCTGCTCGACCTTCGAGACAATGCGTTACAAAAGGCGTCACATCGAATCAGCGCTATTGCGCCCAAGACAAACATCACATTGTACAACGCCGATGTACATGCTATTCCGTCAGAAAACGATACGTTCGACTTGGTGTTCAGTCGAGGATCGCAACGCTTCTGGCACGATCAATACCTCGCGTACAAGGAATTACGTCGCGTCATGAAACCGAAAGGCATCGCCTACATCGGGGGTGGGCGCGGAAGTCTGCTATTCCAAAAGCAACGCGCTGAGAGTGACGACACGTGGAATCCCGAGCATTTTGGCCGTGACCGCCAAAGTCAACACCGGCTCCCCTCTTTCTCGTTGTCGGACAGCGCGTATCGCAAGCTGTTTGAGCTCTGGGGCGATCGCTTTGCGATTTATGCTCATGAAGGCGATGGACGCTGGTTCTGCTGGCAAAAGAAAGACAATAACAGTGCATAGCACAACAATTCGATGCCTTCCATCACAAGAAAGGATTAGAACATCCAGGATCGGTCAAGAGTTTGAATGTAGGCGTGTTAAGCTCTTGCGGGCGCGCAAGAATCAGGTGATGAAAGAACGGGAACTGGAAGAGATTGCAGCTCTTGCGGACGCGCAAGAATCAGGTACATCGGACCAATTACATTGGCTCATTTGGTTTAGCTCTTGCGGGCGCGCAAGAATCAACAATCAATGGACGAACGCATGAACGACACAAATGGGATAACACTTGACAACAATAACGTACTAGCGCATACAGCGAAAGCGGAAAAAGGTGTGCTCAAACCGCTTTTGAACGCCCAACAGCGCCGACACCGTTTTTTCCAAAGATGGTGGCCATGGCTCATCCTTCTCCCGGTTGCCTGTTTTTTCATCTCGTTCGTCATCGGGCGCTACCCTTTGTCCTTAAAAGATTTCTTGCATACTTTTTACTGGCACTTCCGAGATTCCTCACAAATCGCAGACCCGAATATGGACATCGTCATCTTCAATGTTCGTCTGCCGCGTGTACTCGTCGTCTTGATGGTCGGCGCAGGCATCAGCATGGCGGGAGCTGCCTACCAAGGAATGTTCCGAAATCCTCTCGTTTCGCCCGACATTCTCGGAGTTTCCGCCGGGGCAAGCTTTGGCGCCGCGCTGGCCATCATCAACTCAAGTACGATTGCGACGACACAAATCACCGCTCTGCTCTTCGCGTTGCTCGCCGTTATTCTCTCAACACGGTTTGAACGCTTTATCTCATCTGATCCCATTTTGGCGTTGGTGCTGGGAGGCATGCTCATTCGCGGCCTATTTAACGCAGGTCTTTCGATCGTCAAATACCTTGCCGACCCTGACGCGCATCTACCTGCGATCACGTTCTGGCTTATGGGGTCGTTCAGCGATGTTTTTCCGAAACACGTACTTCAAGTCTTAATCCCGTTTTTGCCGGCTTGTTTTCTGCTTTATATCAACCGAAACAAGCTCAACGTCATGTCGTTTAGTGAAGAAGAAGCACGCGCTATAGGTGTCAAAACGAAGCGAGTCAGACGAGAAGTGATTCTCTCTTGCACCATCATCACGGCCTCCAGCGTCGCGATCTGCGGTCAAATCGGTTGGGTCGGTCTCGTCATCCCTCACGTCACACGCTCGCTCGTCGGGCCCAACTATCGAACACTTCTTCCTGTTTCAGCGATTTTAGGGAGCGTATATCTCCTCGTATGCGATACCATTTGCCGCAACGCGTTCTCAGTTGAGCTGCCCATCGGCATTCTGACATCTTTAATAGGTATTCCTTTCTTCATCATTATTTTCAAACAGAGAGCGGGGCGTGTATGAGCACCGACAGATACAGAATTCTCAGACCGCCGCTGATTTCTCAGGTACCGCTCCGCGTTTCAGGCTTGACGACCGGATACGAAAAGGGACCTGATATTGTCCACGAAGTCTCCTTTGAGCTTAAACCGGGCCGTTTTATGTGCATCCTCGGTGAAAATGGATGCGGTAAAACAACACTTCTCAAAGCGATTCTCGCGTTACTGCCCGCGCGTCACGGCAGCGTTAAAATTGGAAAAACTGATCTGCATATGCTGCATGAGACACAGCGTGCAAAATACCTCGCCTACATCCCACAAGCGCATAGGACACCGTTCCCTTTTACAGTAGGCGATGTTATCAGGATGGGGAGAACGGCCTACCACCAACGTTTCTCAAGGGAAACAGCAGAAGACCGCGCCATCGCAGATGCCTGCATGCGTCAGATGCAGATCGAGCACTTGGCCGAATGGCCTTACACGAAGCTGTCAGGCGGGCAGCAGCAGCTCGTATTGATCGCACGTGCACTCGCGCAGCAGGCGTCATTTCTCATTATGGATGAGCCGACGAGTCACCTCGACTACGGCAATCAGTACCGTGTTCTCGAAAAAGTCAATGAGCTTCGACAATACGGTATCGGTGTTCTCATGGTGACGCACGATCCGTCGCATTGTTTCTATGCCTCCGACCATGTCATGTTGATGATCGACGGCAAAATCGTCGCAACGGCCTCGCCGGAAGACGCCATCACAAGCCAGAGTATGAGCGAGCTGTATCATTTTCCGATTGCCGTAAAGCGCTTTCAGCTCGAATGCAAAGCCCATCGGTACGCCTGCATTCCCGGCACATCCAATTCACGAGAAAATATGGAGAGATCGCGCTATAATTCGCCGATCAGCAGCTCTTTCAACTAAGTCAAAACGGCGCCTTCGCGTCGTGTAATAAACACATATCGTCAAAATCAAAAGAGGAAAAAAGAATGAAAGGAAGAAAGGAAAAGCTTATGAGAGAATTAAAAAGACAAACGCGGTCATACCTTGCCATCGTGATGGCCGTCTTGATCGTTGTGTTGGCTGGATGTGCACAGTCCGAACCGTCTGACGATACAACCGCACCGCCAGCTTCGAAGTCTACTCCAATCGTCTCGACGACTACCACGCAGCCTGACAAGTCAGAGAAAGCTACGGAGCCTGCCGCAGACACCGTTGTCATCAAAGACATGGGAGATCGAGAAGTCACCGTCCCGACCCCTGAAAACTTTAAGAAGGTCTATTTCCCCAGCCCACTGGCACAGGTGATGATTTACACCATCAACCCCGACCTGCTTGCGGGTGTCGTCTCAGAACCGAACCCTAATCAACTGAAGTACCTGCCACGACTGAAAGATCGTAAAGTATTCGGAAACGCGGACGGAGGTAAGTCGGTGAACACGGAGGAAGTACTCGCCTCCGGCGCTCAAGCCTTTATTTACATGGGTCCCATGGAAATCTCCGACAAGGTTCGCGAAACATGTGACGAGCTTCAAGCACAGCTCGGCATCCCCGTCATCCTCGTCAACGGTCGTTTCCCGGAACGCGCATCAGCCTACCGCTTTCTCGGAAAAGTCTTCGGAGAAGAAGAACGCTGCGAAAAGCTTGCAGCTTATTGTGAGAAAACGCTGAATGATGTCAATGAAAAAGTCAGTGCCATTCCGGAAGACGATCGTGTGACCTTGTATTATGCCGAAAAACCGAATGGTCTCGCGACCGAGCCTGAGTCATCCTCTCACGCCGCCGTATTTAAATACGCCGGCGCGATCAACGTCGCCAATATTGAAGATGCGGGTGGAAGCGGAATGACGCCGGTCAACCTAGAACAAGTCATTAACTGGAATCCCGACGTCATTTTCATGGGTGGCGGACCAAACAGTCCCTATGAAGAAATCACAACGAACCCCAACTGGGCCAACATTAAGGCTGTCCAAGAGGGGCGCGTCTATGAAGGTCCCGGAATTCCTTACAGCTGGCTCGATCGGCCTCCTTCTTCACAACAGTATCTAGGCGTCCGCTTCGTCGCCAACACCCTCTACCCTGACGTGTTTCAATACAACATGGTTCAAGAGGTACGCGACTTCTTCGGACTCTTCTATCAGATCGAACTGACCGAAGACGACGCTAAAGAACTTCTAAGCACTGCACGCGGCCACAATTTCAGTAAGTAGATCAAAAAATCGATATTAACTGAAAAAATGTACTGCCTTACTGAGAACCAATTATCTGTACAATTTTTCAACTAGACTTGAAAAACTGTGCGTGCTCTGCTTGAGAGCAGATTTCTCTGTACAGTTTTGCAAATAAACTTGAAAAACTGCACACTAACACTGGACGCGCAGTACAAATAAACAATACTAACTGAAAAACTGCATACCGGCATCGGGTGTACAGTCCAATAAATCGATATAAACTGAAAAACTGCACACCGATGCCGGAGTTCGGACAAAAAGGGGGACGCAAATAGGACGCTGTTTCGTTATCGGTTGTTATTAAACAACTCCGAAACAGCAACTTAAAGCAGATGGACAAGCCGTTCACTTGTCGGTCTTTACCGCGATGTGAACGGCACCTCCCTAAACTTGGCGGACAAATCTAATGAATATAGACAGGAGCAACCGTAAGATGAATAACCCATGGGCATTGTATGATGCGTTGATCGAGGGTGTTGACCACACTTGGAACGTCAGCCATTTCTCGCTTGGAGCAAGTTGGTGCGAGGTCTGTTCAGGGCCGCACACGGGCGTCGCTATGACGCTACGCGAACGCGGGCCCGGTCAACAGTTTCCGGCGCCGGAAGACGGCATGTCGCTTCGTGATATGGCGGCTATGGTCAAATCGTGGAATTTCAGGGAAGCTTCGCTCGGTGTTGCAGCGCTGAATTGCTACTACAACACGTTTGAGAAAATCCGTGATCTCGGCGGATTTGGCGACATTGAAATTCGCCCGGGAACGACAGATGACGCTGCACGCACACAATTGAACGCCTTTATCGCCTTTCAGGACGAGGTTGCAGGCAAAAAAGTCGCCGTTGTCGGTCATTTCCCTCATATCGAAAAACAGCTTGGCGCTATCAGCGATCTCATCGTATTGGAGCGCAATCCCCAACAAGGCGATTATCCCGACACAGCTTGCGAATACTTGCTGCCTGAACAGGATTACATCTTCATAACTGGCACCACCATAACGAATAAGACTCTGCCTCGCCTCCTCGAGCTCTCGGGTGAACGCGGCAAGGTCTGTATCGTCGGGCCGAGCACATGCATGGCGCCCACTTTACTCCGCTTCGGCGCCGATAATCTCTCGGGCTTCTGCGCCACCGATCAACAGGGTGTCGATCTCACCATCCGACGCTCTGATGTGTTTTCTCTGTTCCAAGCCGGTTATATGGCGAGCGTCGGAAGCCGCTGAAGAAAGAGATTCATTCCTGCTTGCAGCAAGCACCGTCAGCTACTGAAGAACGAGATTCATTCCTGCTTGCAGCAAGCACCGTCAGCTACTGAAAAAAGAGGTTCATTCCTGCTTGCAGCAAGTGCCGTCAGCTACTGAAAAAAGAAGGTTCATTCCTGCTTGCAGCAAGTGCCGTCAACTACTGAAGGAAGAGGCGCATTCCTGCTTGCAGCAAGTGCCGTCAGCTACTGAAAATAAAGGTTCATTCCTGCTTGCAGCAAGTGCCGTCAGCTACTGAAGAAAGAAGGTAACAATGAAAAGGAACGTGTCGATCGACGAAGCTCTTAACATTTTTTTGGAAAACTGGCCTGAGAAAATGCCGGAAGAGACAATTCCTATCGCGGAAGGCAGGGGACGCGTACTTGCTAAACCGATGTACGCACTCTCCGATATCCCGCTTGTTCGCGCATCCGCGATGGACGGTGTTTGTGTAAAGAGCGAACTTTTCCAAGAGGGTAAACCTGTCAATCCCAATACTTGGAAGAGAGGAGACGCATACGATTTTGCGGATACAGGCGATGATTTCCCCGACGCTTTTGATTCGGTGATCCGCATTGAAGATGTGACTTTTAATGCGCACGAACGAGGCGTCAAATTTTCGGATAATCTCGTCTTTCAAAAAGGCATGAATATATTGCCAAAAGGTTATTTCATTAAAAAGGATCAACTGATTAAAGATGCACCGGCAGTGCTTGGCGCGACCGATATCGCTGCCATTGCCATGGGCAACCACGGAACGCTTCCCGTGTACCGAAGACCGACCGTCGCCTTTATCCCAACGGGTTCGGAGTTGGTCGACCCCGGAGAACCCCTACACCGCGGGATGAACGTCAATAGCAATGATCTGCTGGCGCAAGGCATGCTGTTATCGTTCGGTGCGGAAATGAGAAGTTATCCGATCGTACGTGACGAGCGAGCGCTTTTGAAAGAGAATATCGATGAGGCCATGCTCACGTGTGATCTCATCCTCGTGAATGGCGGTTCTTCGAAAGGCTCGGAAGACTTGGCTCTCGATATCTTGGCAAAAGAAGGCGATATCCTCTTCCACTGGGTCAATTGCGGTCCGGGCAGACCGACGGCTCTCGCGCGCATTAAGGATAAGCCTGTCGTTGTCGTTCCGGGACCGCCTTATGGCTGCCTTAACGTGCTGGACTGGTTCATTCGACCCGTGATTGCGTATTGGCTGCACCTTCCGGAAACACCACGTCAAAAAGTCAAGGCAATTCTGACAGAAGACGTACGCAGAGATCCTTCTTTCGGCTTCCTGATGGGCGTCGAACTGACTCGCGACGAGAACGGTCAACTCCAAGCGAAGCTTCTAAACTTCAAAAAACAAGGCGCGGCGCGCTGCCTCACGGCGGAGGGAATGTTCCGGTTTCTGCCCGGCATGCCTTATCTTCGCACAGGAGACGCGATTGACGTGACACTGCTCCGTGAATGTCCGTGAAATACCGTTAGCCGTCAGTACGTTGGAGAAGGACTAGAACTACTTTTGCTTTGCTCCCTTGGACAGTCTTGTTTACACAGTCTACCCATGCCTTTTCTCCAGCCAGCAAAGTCTCTCCGTCGACAACCACACAGCCGCCCGCCTGCACCTGCTCAAGAGGAATAATCGTCACGGAGATTCTGCCGCTCATTTTGGGGTAGTCCGCCTCCGCCTGCCAGCGGAATAATTCTCGTGCGTATCGGCAATGCCGTATCGCTGTAATCGATAAAATCCATTTGGCGCCCCGTCTGCGGGAAACACTTGAGGAGGGCAGCAACTGATAAAATCCTAATTGCCTCTCTTGAGTTGAAAATGATAATCGTAATATTATCTTATCCAGCCAAGTGCACCAGCTAAGAGAACACGCCAGCTTCAACAAGAACATGCTAGCTTCAAAAAGTTGTGAGTTATTGATAACTCAGACACCCAAAATCTCCATGACGATGCCTTGCAACAACTCCGGCAAAATGCGCAAACTGTAGTCCCGTTCAACCCGCTCTGTCCATTTGTGTGCATCAAAGCCGTAGGCACCAAGATTGATCACGGGAAGGTCGAGCGCTTTCATCGTTTGCAGGGGCACATGGTAGCTACGACCGAGCGTTGGCATGTTGTCTTGCAAGATATGCAACTCATTGTCTGTATAGGGAAGCGCTAAGTAACTGAGATCGGAAATATATGGATAGTATGTTTTGACCTTAAGTTCTTTGCCATTGTCAAGTAGGTAAGGACCGTCCTTGGCAGAGTCAATCTCCACAGCCAGGTCAGATCCTTGTGCCACGTTCGAGAGGGAACCGTCTGACTCCAAGGATTCTGCGTTGCAATTCGCATCAGGCGCGCATTCAGTCGCAACGCTTTCCCTTCTGTCGGATCGGTTGATGGCAGCCCTGATCCCTTGGTCCACCAGCTGATAGAAAACATCATCCGAGCCGGCACAAGAGACAGCAGGATAAAATGGCGGCGCAAAGCCGATGACGATGCGCGGTCTACGATCTGGCAAGAGGAGCTCCAGCTGTCGGATCAAATGGAGTGTCTGCTCCCTAGTATCGGTTTCGTTCAAAATGGGGGCGAGATATCGGTCGACTAGATGGTCACTCTCCTCGCCAAATTGCGACGCAACTCTATCGATTAGCTCCGCCAACACGATAACCTCAAACGAAGGATGAATCGTCTCTGTCGGGATACAGGCCAGTCTGTTGTATTCGCGCTGGTAACGGTAGTATCTAGATAAGGATTTCTCCGCCGCGATGTTCGCCGCTTCAAGCATCTTCCGCATGACATCAGCGGGCGTTTGCTCGAACAAGGGTACACTGATCAAGGTCCACGCCTCGTGATTCGTCTTAACAGAATAGACTTTCTTGAGATCCTCAACTTTAAGCGTAATGGGCGGGACGGAGATTTCATCGCCGGAGTAGTCACTGTATTTTGGATTGAGGTTGATTTCGCTAATGAGCTCAACCAAAACGAGATTAGCATCAAGTCCGGCAAAGGGATCACCGGCGTGCGTTTCGAGTGTACGAATATAGAAAATGGGCATTATTTTCCCCACGGTACCGCGAAAGAGATAATAAGCTTCGTCACCTGGGTACTGAGCCGTATGGTAGTCAGTATTGACGACGCCAATGATTTCAAGTCCTTTGGTATCACGCCATTGTCTCAAAACGTCAGTGGCGGAGATCATGCCAGCGGAATTCCCCTCCTCATCACAGACAAACAGGGCGATCACGTGGCCTCTAAAACTGTCAGGATTCCCTGCGAGCCTCCTCAGCAACATCAATTCGTTGGCAACACCGGCTTTCATATCGAGGGTACCTCGTCCCCAACGGTATTCACCGCTTTCCAAGTCAGCGCGCGCCTGCGCGTAGAGATGACGCTGCCCTGACCTTAAAGCTTCTTCAAGCCGATCCGGTGTCGTGGCTAGATCCACCAATAGGCCGTAATCGTCGACTTCAACTGTATCGGTATGTCCAAGCAAGACGATCGTATCGTTAGACTCATGACCGGAGACACAGACGAGAAGCGAAGAGCGGCCTAAAGGGTCTCCCGCTGACGGAATGCGCACAACTTGTTCTGGGCGGGCACGAAAATATTCCCAGCCACGCACGTAATCCTCGATGAAATCAATAACGTCATGCTCACCGTCAGAGCTGACAACACTTCGCACTTCTACCAGTTGGATTAACAGTTCTTCCAATTCTTCCGGTTTCGTCAAAGGCCGATTACTGCCGGCTGAGGCGCGTCTGGCAATCTTCTTCCCTCCGGAGTATGATTGGTCCAAGTCCGGCTCTTTGTCCGGCTCTTTCGCTACCCCAATCCGATTCTTGACATCAGTCACATTGCCATTAAAATCGACTTTTTCCTGCGTGTTCATAACTACTACCCCTCACATGAAAAACATATAGTTTGATTCGCGTTGAGTTTGATTGCCCACCACATTTGAATACAGTCGGCACATCAAACAAGTGCAACTTTGCGATCTGAGTATACCATCCTTTCATTCCATACTCCTAGGCAGCGAGTTGAGAGTATACTTGCAGTATAGTATAGGACAATATTTTGCACGATAATTGCATGCAGGCTGTAAATAGCATGTCAAAAACATGTATCTGAGATGAAGGTATCAATAATATTGAACCTAGAGTCAGTTATTGGCACGCTTTTGTCAGTAATTTTTTAGATGACACATTTACAGCAAATATATTCATAGGATGCTATGATCTTAAGGTCAGCTTGATTGACACAATTTTTGTGTATGGTCTGGAGTGTAGTGTGATTAACATCGATTTTCTAGTAGCAGGATGTAATACGCGTTGCTTGCATTGTTATGTAAACGGTGGCCCCGCTCTCCTCATGCCCATTGAGGATGTGCTGCTTTGCATCGAGAAGCTGGAAACGTTGGCACAATATTTTCTGAATGATACGACTTTCACCTTAGACCATGAACCGACGAATCATCCGGAGATTATTCGCATTCTTCAAGCGGCATCTCAGACGCGATACATTAAGAACTATCACCATGGTATGACAACCGGTGTCGGACTGATGCGTCGCCAAGATAAGGATGCCGTCATCAAAGCCTATTATGACTGCGGATACGACACCTTTGGCATAACAATCCATGGCAATGCCCCACATCACGACGAGATCGTTCGGCGAAAAGGAGCGTATGACACAACCGTGGCAGCGGCTACATACCTCAAGTCATCTGGTGCCAACATCGAAGTATCACTCATGCTAAACCGCTTTTTCGCGGAGGATGCCTCCTCCATTTCAGCGATGCTTCAACAGCTCGAGCCAAACTACATCGGCTTTGTTTCTCCGATTTTTACCCCTCATGTACATATGAAAGATTTTGAACCGTATAGGGCTTCGATGGAAACAGTGAGTGCCATCCGAGGATATCTAAGTGAATGGAAGCAGGATGAAGAGGCGATCCTCAAAGCTGCCGAGCAGAATACGATAGAAGGTGCCGTTAAGCGGTTAATAGCGGGCGTCGATCTGAGCCGTCTGTTTGATCTCGAACAAGATGAGTTATACTTGACGCTTCATCCAGACTGCCAACTCTACGTGGGTAATTCAGGGGCCGAAACGCAATGCTTGGGTGATCTTCGTCACATTGATCTTGAAGAAACGGCCTCAATTATCAAAGCTCTACCCGGAAACAGAGACTACGGAGCCTTTTATGATCCTGCAATCCTGCCCTCAACAGATGCACTAACCGTAGCATTGGAAGAATTGCCTCAAAATTTGATCTACGGTGATTTTGAAAGTGTGATTTACCGTGGACTTACAGAGCTCGGAGTGCCGACTAAGATCTTGGCATTGAACAAGTGTCTTCAATAAAAATCCCTTCTGATTAAGTATAGTGTTCCTTGATCAGAAGGGATTTCAAATGTGACATCGAGAATTATCTCATTCTTGGTTGTTCCGTTTTCTCTGTATTACGCCGAGCTATCTTGAGCGGACTTAGCTCTTTGGTGACATGTTCTCCGCCGTTTATTTTTTCCTTCTTTTCTTATCGTAGAAGGTATTTTCCAGCGGCATAACCCTTCTTTCGACTCCGTCAAGCTTGTAGTAAGCGTGTGCGCAGGCGGCTCCCGTGGGAATCATGCATAGCTCTCCGCAACCCTTAGCGCCATAGGCCAACGGACTTACACCCTCCGGCTGGACAAGGATGACTTCTTGCTCCGGTACGTCGGTTGATCTCATGAGGCCGAGTGTGCCGAGCTTCGTCTTGCAGTAGCCGTCTTTGCAGATGAAATTCTCGGTCAATGCGTAGCCTAGACCCATGATGACGCCGCCTTCGATTTGTCCTTCGACGGCTTGGATGTTGACGGGCGTTCCGACATCATAAGCGGATACGACTTTTTCAACTTTTCCTTCATCATTTATGATCACGACCTGTACGCCGTATCCGTAACCAACGTGGCGTACCGGGAATTCTTTCGTCGATTTCAGGCCGTCCGTTATCGGATGGTATTCGCCGAAGTATTCTTTTCCTTCCAGATCTTCCAGTGTCATGCCAGCATCGAGATCGGCTTTAAGGAGTTCAGCCGCTCTCTTTGTGGCTTCACCTGTGACCAAGGTCTGACGAGATGCCGTGCTTGTACCTGAGTCAGGCGTTGTCCTTGTATCCGGCGCTTCATGTACGATCAGTTTAGGAGAGATTCCCAAGGTTTCACAGATAACGGTTTGACACATGATCGCGATACCTTGGCCCATGCAAGCCGCAGAGGTTAACACATGTATCTTGCCGTCTTTGACTTGTAGTATACAACGACCGGTATCGATAACACCGACGCCTTTACCGCTGTTTTTCCAAGCGAGGGCGATACCTGCACGCGGGTTGTTTTCATAGATCTCTTTTACGGCTTCCAGACATTCCACAGCACCCGTATTTGGCTCCGCAATCTGTCCGTTCGGAAGAATCTGTCCAGGACGGATCGCGTTTCTATAGCGAATCTCCCATGCGGAAATGCCTACTTTTTCCGCCAACAAATTCAAGTTCTGCTCCATGGCGAAGTTGCTCTGGCCAACACCGAACCCGCGGAACGCACCTGAAACCATGTTGTTCGTATAGACGGCGATGCCGAGTATATCGATGTTTTGGTAATTGTACGGACCTGCCGCATGCGTACATGCTCTGTCAAGAACCACCTTGCCGAGCGACGCATAGGCACCCGTATCGGAAATGAGGGTCGCTCTCATGCCTTGAATGATGCCGTTTTCATCACATCCCGTCGTGATTTCTATATCCATGGGGTGACGCTTCGTGTGATAGGCCAAGCTTTCCTGTCTTGTGAACTTGACCTTGACGGGCTTCTTCGTATGCCACGCCATCAATGCCGCGTGGTGCTGCACGCTCATGTCCTCTTTACCGCCGAAACCGCCGCCGACAAGCATGGAGTGACAATGTACCTTGTCGAGAGGAATTTGCAGCATGTCGGCGATTTCGCTCTGTTCATCGTAAACAGATTGTGAACCGGTATAAAGCAATAGTCCATCGTCACCTTCCGGTACAGCTACAGCACACTCAGGCTCCATAAAGGCGTGTTCCTGATGAGGTGTTTTGTATTTTCTGGTAACGACATATTTGGAGTTCTTCAGTGCCGAATCGACGTCTCCGCGAATAAGCATGGACTTGCTCAAAATATTCCCATTCTCATGGATTAACGGCGCATCTCCCCTGAGTGCATCCTGCGGACTCGTAATCGGGGTCAGCTCAGTGTAATCAACCTCTACTAAAGCTACAATCTCCTCCAAAGTATCTTTATTGCGGCTTGCCACCAAGGCTAGTGCATCGCCCACGTAGCGCGTGGTATCGCCCTCCCTAATCATGACATCCCAGTCTTTTATTACGTGACCCGTTTTGTTATTGGGTACGTCGGCAGCCAAAAGAATTCTCTCGCAATCGGGATGCTCAAGAGCTTTACTGATATCGATTTTATTGACGATAGCGCGAGGGTATTTTGAACGCACGGCTTTTGCATGCAACATCCCCGGGAATTCCAAATCGTCCGCGTACAATCCCGTTCCGTTGACTTTTTCCGCCGCGTCCGGCCTGATATAGCGCTGATTCATGCCAAGCTTGTCACCGGCTTCCGGTATTTCAAGACCTTCTCTGAAGAATTTTGCCGCCAACAGGATTGCTTCTTCGATTTTCTTATAGCCTGTACAACGACAAATATTGCCTCTGATGGCTTTTTTCACATCGGCGACCGTCGGATCATTATTGACATCGATAAGTCCCTTAGCGGCGATGATCATACCCGGAATGCAAAAACCACACTGTACCGCTCCCATTTCTCCGAAGCAATATTCGTATACTGCCATCTCCTCAGGCTCGATTCCTTCGACCGTCAAGATTTTCTTACCGACAAATCTAGAGACCTTTTGAATACAAGACTTCGTTACTTTTCCGTCCACCAAGACACTACACGTCCCGCAAGCCCCTTCACTGCACCCGTCTTTGACCGATGTAAGCCTTAAGTCATCCCTCAAAAAAGCTATTAAGGGCTTGTCTGTCTCCGCATATACGACTTTACCGTTTACATTTAGTTCGAACATAACTTTTCTCCTTACAGATATATTTATTTGTATTTCCGACCCAAATAATATTCTCTTCTCTCTAAATCTATTCAGTACATGTGCTTGTCAACACAAGTATGCCTTTTTGGAAGCTAGGACAAGCCATTTTCTACTAGTCTTGCCCTTACCTTTAAAGATTACACCAATTTGCTGGTTAATTACCATCACATTTTATGACGAACACATAGAGTACCTAGCAGGAGTTTTATAATAATGATCATTTTTCACTATGACATGCTATGTTTTCCCTGTTGTTAAACATTTCCTTTCGCAGTTCTTCAGTCAAAAAACCGATACGAAAACATTTTTAGTGGAGATAGGCCAACGCACTTAGGACAGAAAAACTAAACGTTATTGCAGATATTTAGAAAACACCGAGACAAACAAAATGATAGAAAATCACGTCTCAGTTGCCAAGATATAGCCAACATATTGACTTTCAAACACCTGTGCCGAAAGCGTCATTTTTGGCCAGCTCCAAACGTTTTCAGGACGATGGTGGCCAAAATTGACACCTTGGGTAACTGAGTCCTGCCGAAAGCGTAAGTTTTGTCCATTTTCACGTGATTTCAAGCAGATTGTGGACAAATTTTCCACTTTGAGTACGGAGGTGCAGCGAGGGTGCGGACGAAAACGCAATTATTGACCAGCTTAGCACACTACCTAAAGGGCTTACGGCAGACTGTGGTTACTTTTCTATTTTTGCATAGCTACGAAAAGCACTCCGGCAAGGTCAGTCAAGAACCAAGCAGTCAAGTGCTAGATATAGTGCGACTTCATTCTTCCTCTCACACGGCACCCTGCATTTTATTTTAGAAAATGGCTAGCATTCTTCTAATATCGGTCAGCCGACTAGTCTATCCCCCGCATGCATTAATTTTCAGTTTACTCCATCGTAAAAAACCGGCAAACAGCCTCACCTAATATCCGAAGACGCCGTCCAGCGACTCGTCATTTTCAACCCATTCGTTGACATCGTAGACGCGGTAGTTATCTTTTGTGTCACGGACGTAAACGTCCTTGATCCCGGCGTTAATGATCAGGCGCTTGCACATGGAGCAAGGCATTGCATTTTTAACGTACTCACCTGTTCGAACTTCTTTACCAACAAGATACAATGTGCTTCCGAGAAGCTCACTTCGCGCAGCGCTGATGATCGCGTTCGCTTCTGCGTGGACACTGCGACAGAGCTCGTATCGCTCTCCGCGTGGAACTTGCATGCTTTCACGTATACAATGTCCAAGTTCGTTGCAGTTCGCGCGTCCGCGTGGTGCACCGACGTATCCGGTCGAGATCACCTCATCATCCTTGACAATGACAGCCCCAAAATGACGACGAATACACGTCGCGCGCTCACCGACCACCTCCGCCAAATCGAGGTAATAGTTCACTTTATCTCTACGTTCAAAAACAGTACGTGATTCCATGTCAGATCTCCAAAAATGATTTGTTCGCATAAGAAGGGGGTGATTTCACAATCCCCCACGTCTTCTAAAGGATACACTTTCATTTTATGCCATACACGGTTTTGTCATCAACTGAAAAAGCATGTGGACCCCAACTGTGATTTGATCGGGGTACCACCTTACAACACGTACCTTTCAGATGAAAGGAAAATCAATATTATTATGTGTTTATCTCCTCGCCCGCTCTGCCAAGCGAAGAAAACTGATAAAAAGGTCGTTCATCTGAGGAGAGCGGTACAAACGACCGCTCTCCTGAAATATCGATCCTATCGATTAGTAATCTGCACCAAGCTTGTCCGCTGTTTCTTTCGACTGGAAGGCCGGGATGACGGCGCCATCGTATTTGCCTTCGATGAATGTCTTGATCTTGTCGCTTTGGAGAGCTTTCAGCAGTTTTTGCAGTGCTTCTTCACTGGCGCGACCGTCTTTCACCGCCACGATGTTGACGTAGGGGCTAGAGGAACCTTCGATCAGAATGGCATCCTTGACGGGATTGAGTCCGTGCTCGATCGCGTAGTTGCCATTGATAACGGCTCCGTCCGCGTCTTGGTAGGCAGATGGGATAGCCGCTGCTTCCAGTTCCGTGAACTTCAAGTTTTTCGGATTGTCTTCGATGTCCTTCGGTGTCGCCGTAATCGTGACGCCTTCTTTCAGCTTGATCAAGCCGGCTTCTTGAAGGATCAGGAGTGCACGCCCTTCATTCGTCGTATCGTTCGGAACCATGATCTCAGCGCCGTCCGGCAAATCTTCGAGTGAAGCGTGCTTCGTTGAATAGAGAGCCATCGGTTCGACGTGAACGCCGCCAAGGATTTCAAGACCAAACTTCCCTTCACGGTTCTCTGTTACAAAGTATGGGATGTGCTGGAAGAAATTGGCATCGATATCGCCGTCCGACAAGGCGATGTTCGGCGTTTTGTAATCGTTGAACTCGCGAACTTCGAGTGTTACGCCCTCTTTCGCCAGATCTTCGACGATCTCGTTCAGGATCTCCGCATGTGGAGACGGCGTCGCGCCGACGACGATTTTCGTCTCGCCTTTCTTCTTGTCGCAGCCAGCCGTGACGAGCAAAAGGACCGACAGCACGACTACGATTGTGATCAGTAGACTCTTTCTCTTGTGTTTGTTCTTCATTTCTCTTACCTCACTATTTTTTGATGGGATCACCAGTTGGTGATCGGTTGGTTATATTTCGTACGCCTTCTGTTTTGTAGGCGTTATTGATGTGATGAACGCTTAGATCATAAGCTCTCTTCCGTTCGTCAAAGCGCCGTGGAAGTACCGTCGTGTCGTAGACGATTCTCGATCAGACGCCCAAAGAATTGCACGAGCTGAACGAGCGCGATCGTGATCGCCACAGAGACCAATAAGTTGACCGGATTTCTCCTGTATAGCCCGTAACGGATCGCCAAGTCTCCCAATCCTCCACCGCCGATTGCGCCAGCCATCGCCGAGTTACCGATGATGTTGATGATCGTGATCGTGATACCGTTCACGAGTGCCGGAAGAGCCTCAGGAACGAGCACAGTGCGCACGAGCTGCCCGATCGTTGCTCCGCAAGCGAGCCCCGCTTCCAACACACCGTAGTCGACCTCAAGGAAACCTTGCTCCATGATGCGCGCGACGAAAGGAATCGCCACGATCGCAAGCGGAACGATCGTCGCCGTCGTACCAGTTGCGCGTCCGACGAGGAGACGCGATAGCGGAAAGACAACAATCATCAGGATCATGAACGGTATTGATCGCAATACATTAATGACGACATCGAGCACACGATAAAGATGAGGCTTCGGGCGCAATCCCTCCGGCCTCATTAAGATGAGCAGGACACCGAGCGGCAATCCTACGACAACGGCAACGAAACTGCTCGTAAAAACCATGTACACCGTTTCCAGCGTTGCACGGACAAACTCATTCATCGCACAACCTCCTTTATATGGATGCCGGCACCGTCGTTATGTCCATTCGTCGGTTCAAGTTTGAGAATCTCTACTCCGTCTTCATGTAGCGAACTGAGCGCGCTGCGGACGGCGGTTTCATCGCCTTCAAAAGAGACGACGAGATAGCCAACATCTCCACCGACGAGCGCATTGATGTTGCCTGCCAAGATATTGGCGTCGACATTGAACCTCCGTGAAATTCCGGAGATAAGAGGACGCGTCACCGACTGCGTTCGAAAACCCAGACGATAGACGGGCGCCGAGATCAATTCCGTCAAATGTTCGAGCGACATATCCTCGTCAAACCCTCGGGTCATGTGACGCGTGACAGCGTGTCGCGGTCGCAAGAAAAGCTCTTCAACCGTATTTTCCTCGATTATTCTCCCGTTCTCCATCACGGCGATGCGATCGCAGAGCGCTTTTGCCACTTCCATCTGATGCGTGATGAGCACAACAGCAATCCCAAGATCGTCGACAACTTTCCTAAGCAAAGAGAGAACGAGCTCAGTATTGACGGGATCGAGCGCTGAAGTAGCCTCATCTGACAGTAAAAGGCGTGGACTCATCGCCAACGCACGCGCTATGCCGACGCGCTGCTGTTGACCGCCTGACAATTCCGCCGGATAGGAGCGCGCGTGCGCCTTGAGACCGATGTAATCGAGAAGTTCTTCAACGCGCGGTGTAAGCTCTTTCGTACGTTTACCTGCGATCCGCAAAGGGTAAGCAACATTTTCCCAGACAGTTTTCCTCATGAAAAGATTAAAATGTTGAAAAATAATCCCCATCCTGCTTCGCTTCTCGCGCAGAATACTTCCATCCTGTTCAACGAGGTTTAACCCATCAAACCACACTTCTCCCGAATCGGGGCGCTCTAACAAGTTGAGACAGCGGACGAGCGTCGATTTGCCTGCCCCTGACAGTCCAATCAGCCCGAATACCTCGCCCTCATCGACAGAAAACGATACATCGTTGACAGCATGAATGACCGTCTTATCTAACAAAAATGATTTATTCAGATGTTCAACTCTTATAACACACATCTTCCTTGCCTTCACTTGAATCTGGCGGACATCAACATAAGAATGGACAGCCCTTGAACTACATATCGCCTTTACCTTCACTAAAAGCAAATAACTCTCAGCTGCTTCTATCGTGTGCCCATTGTTCTCGTCTTCTATCCTTTCTCGTGTCCACCAATTAAAAACGCCCGTCTCGGAATCCGATCGGATTCCGGGACGAGCGTTAAACGTCGTGTTACCACCCGGATTCGCCTGCCCCTCACGAGACAAGCCTCATAGAGTACCATCATACTCCGGCGCTATTACGGGCGCACCCGTCAGATCCTTACATCTACCGACCTTCTGCCTCAATCGGTCTCCGCTCAAACCTGCGACTCAGGGGCCATGTTCGGCTTTCGGCTCCGCCCCGCTTCCACCTTATCGGGTTCTCTGTTCGTCACCAGCCAGCGTACTCTTCCCTTCACTGCCTTTGATTATGATTCAATTGCCTGTAAGTTTCACACATTTGCGATCAACTGTCAACTTGATCAATCGCAACAAATAAATCTCCTGCGAAACCTATTTTTCTATCATTTTTTGACAACGATGTTGATGAGTCGCCCAGGCACGTAGATTTCCTTGACGATCGATTGACCAACAATCTCCTTTGCGACAGCCTCTTGCGCCTTCGCACAGGCGAGCGCCTCTTCTTTTCCGAGATCGTAAGCGATATCTATGCGCGCCTTGATTCTTCCGTTGACTTGGATGGCGATCTCGACCATCTGTTCTATTGTCTTCGCCTCATCGTAGATAGGCCATGTCTGGTCGGTAATAACACCAGGGAATCCTTGACGTTCCCAAATCTCCTCCGTGATGTGCGGCGTAAAAGGGTTTAATAAAAGCAGAAATGTCTTGAACTCTTCATTGTTGACGCTTTTCATTTCATAAAAACGATTGCAAAGTGTCATCAGCTGAGCGACGGCTGTATTGCCTTTCAGTGTGTCAATGTCAGTGGTCACTTTTTTAATCGTCTGGTGCATAAGCGTCTCGACATCTGCCCTGTATTCTTTTCCGCCGATAACGCGTTCCTGCAACGCCCAGACACGGTCAAGAAAGCGCGAACAGCCTCTAATTGATGTCGTGCTCCAAGGCGCAGGCTTCTCAAAATCGCCGATAAACACTTCGTATAGACGCAGCGTATCGGCACCGTATTCTTTAACGATGTCATCGGGATTGACGACATTGCCACGTGATTTCGACATCTTTTCTCCGCCCTCGCCGAGGATCATCCCGTGGCTTGTGCGCTTGAGATAAGGCTCTTTGACAGGGACAATTCCTTTGTCGTAGAGGAAACGATGCCAAAAACGCGAGTACAAGAGATGAAGCGTCGTATGCTCCATGCCGCCGTTATACCAATCGACAGGGAGCCAGTAGTTGAGCGCTTCCGGCGAAGCGATCGCTGTCTCGCACGTTGGGTCGGTATAGCGGATAAAGTACCACGAAGACCCAGCCCAGTTCGGCATCGTATCTGTCTCGCGCTCAGCAGGTCCTCCGCAAACGGGACAAGTCGTTTTCACCCAGTCGGTCAGTTTCGCTAGCGGCGATTCACCTGTTTCCGTCGGTTCGTACGATTCGACCTCTGGCAAGCAAAGCGGCAGTTCTGCTTCAGGAACTGGCTGCCAGCCGCATTGTTCGCAGTAAATCATCGGGATCGGCTCGCCCCAGTAACGCTGACGCGAGAAGACCCAGTCGCGCAAACGGTAGTTAACTTTTCGCCTGCCGACACCTTGTTCTTCGAGCCATTCCGTAACGCGTGCGATTGCTTCACGCACACTCAGGCCATCGATAAAGCCTGAATTGACGATGATACCGTCTTCGATATCAGTATATGCCGCTTCGCTGATGTCGCCGCCTTCAACGACACAGACGATCGGTAAATCAAACACCTTTGCAAATTCATAGTCGCGATCGTCGTGTCCCGGAACGGCCATGATGGCGCCCGTTCCATACGTCGTTAACACATAGTCGGAAATGAATAGCGGTATCTCCTCTTTTGTCCCCGGATTAATGGCAGCGACACCCTCTAGACAAACACCTGTCTTCTCTTTGTTAAGCTCTGTGCGCTCAAATTCCGATTTACGCTGCGCTTCTTCTCTATATGCCGTCAACGCTTCGACATTCCGGATCAGCCCTTCGTTTATCCATTTGTCAAGCAGAGCGTGCTCCGGTGACATGACGGCGTATGTCGCTCCCCAGAGCGTGTCAGGGCGCGTCGTATACACGGTGATCGGATCGCCTGCCGTCGAACCGAAATCGATCTCGGCGCCCTCGCTACGCCCGATCCAGTTGCGTTGCTGCGTATTTACGCGGTCGATGAAATCGATCTCGTTCAAACCGTCGAGAAGTTTCTGTGCATACTCAGTGATCTTCAGCATCCATTGACTTTTAATCTTGTGCGTCGTCTCGGCTCCACAGCGTTCACACTTCCCGTCGACGACCTCCTCGTTGGCAAGAACACAAAGACACGACGGGCACCAGTTGACGGCCATCTCTTTTTTGAAGGCGAGACTGTGCTTATAAAATTGCAGAAAAATCCACTGTGTCCACTTATAGTAATCGGGATCGGTTGTATTGATCTCGCGCGACCAATCAAAGCTGAACCCGAGTGATTGAAGTTGATTTTTAAATCGGGCGATGTTATCGCGTGTGACAATGGATGGATGGATTTTTTCGGCGATGGCGTAATTTTCCGTCGGAAGTCCAAATGCATCCCAGCCCATAGGGTATAGGACATTCATCCCTTCGAGTCGTTTCTTCCTCGCGACCAAGTCAAGAGCCGTATAGCTTCTCGGATGGCCAACGTGTAGACCGTCGCCTGAAGGATAAGGAAATTCAACGAGACAGTAATATTTCGGTTTTTTCGGTATGTGCTCCGCGGTAGGCTGTTCCGCATGAAAAACACCAGTCTCTTCCCATCTCTTTTGCCATTTCTTTTCGATCGATGAAAAATCGTATCTGTCCATTTATGTTTGCCTCCAAAACGTACTACACGTCAGTGCGCACGCTCATTCACAATCGCTTTATATCATACCATGTTGAGAGTGGGCGTTATCAAGACAGAGTTGGGGACGGGGCATAGTAAATGGCGGTAAAGCTTTCACAGTAGAAAAATGATGGTTTCCAAACATTTTGGAATGAGCAATATTTATCAACATGGCAAGATAAGATTTACCCAGCACCCGCCTTTCATTACACCAAATATATATTGGATATACGCCAAGAACTTGACACATCCGAAACCTAATATATATATTTATTTTAATGTCTCTCGCTAATGTGTAACACAAAGAACGATTGTCTGCAAAGCAGACTGATAAACGTGGAGAATGACGTTATGAAACAGATTAATTCCTGGAAAAAACTAGTTATTTTGCTCTTGTGCATCAGTATTTCTTCGATCACAGTATTTGGTTGCGGAAACAAATTTATATCAATTGTAGTAACTTACAAAGGTGATACCAGCGAGGGCGTTGTTTTAGACAAAAATAATGAAGACATTATCGTAATGGGAATCACCAGTGATGGTAAAGAGGAAACAATCAAAAATTGGAAAATTGAAAACCCTCAAACTTTAAGGGCGGATGAACATGCGATAGTTGTCGTTACTTATGGTGATTTTTCTAGAGAAATAGTCGTAAAGTGTAGCACTTCAGCTTTAGAGAAAATAACGGTTCAATATGTGGGAGATACGACGGAGGGAACAACAATCAGATCGGGTGATGATGATGTCATCGTAACTGCTCACTATAAAAATGGAACATCTGAAAGGGTTAGTGATTGGATCACTACTGATGAGAAAACCCTTCGCGCGGGAGAAACGTCCATTTTAACTATCCATTACAAAGGTGAAGAGGTTCCTCTTGAAATCAAATGTTCAGACTTGTCGCCCGAGGAACAATACAAAGCTCAATGCGAGTCCATTTCATATAACGAACTGGCTCGTAATCCTAGGAAATACGAGGGTCGGTATGTGAAAATTACTGGCAAAGTTGATTATGCTAGGGAAGAGCACTTTTACCTTGCCTATGTCATTAATGTTACCCAAAAAGGACATGACTGGGTCGATGCCGTATACGTTGACTCTCTAGATGGCAGTATTATGCCACTCGGACTAGAAGACAACATTGTGACATTTTATGGAGTATATTACGGACTGAAGACATATGGAAGTCCCTTTACTAAGACGATCCCTCATATTGCTGTGAAATACATTGACTTTCAATAAGTTTAGGAAAGGTATTATTAGATAAAGATCGTAAGCAATCTGAATGATAGGCTGAAGATCTGGTTCACAACATTCCGAGGATTTGAGGAAACCACTGAAAGGCCTAAGACAGAGGTCTCTCAGAGGGTTTTCTCTTTTTATACTGCAAAAGTCTTTGCAAATCTCGCTCGAAGAAGGCCAGATCGTGCAATGTATTTGCAGGTGCAAAAAAAAGACGATTCCATCCAAATCTGCTAAAGTGAACAAACTAACGCTTTTCAAACAAACAGGAGGGACACCGCTCTATCGGCTGCTATCGGCTATATAATGCCATCACCAACAGAGGTACAGGTGGACTGCTCTCGTATTTCTTTTCAAATATGCGACAAGTTGATACGATCATCACGTCTTGCCAAATGATCTCTTCAAGAACGAGTCGCATCGCGAAATATTAGACGTGAAGCTTCTCTTTGTTGTGCCGCCTCTTCAAGTAAGGCAACGACGCCATCGCGTTTTTCTTGTTGCATGATTCTATTTCGAAGCCCGCTTGCGCCGTGAAACCCTCGAAAGTAATGCGCAAATTGTGTGCGCATTTCGCGAATCGCTGTGTATTCGCCAAGATTAAATATCATGTCATCAAGATGTCGTGTCGTTATTTCTAACCAATAGTCGCTCGGAACGTCGAGCAGTGTTTGCTCTTGGAATGTTAAAGTGCGGCCACTCTCAGCTATCTGGGTGTCGTTGTACCCACAAGGTGCCTTCCAGTGGCGGTAGGCCGATCGTGTCCCCACACTGTTTCGACTCTTCTCTGAGGATACCGAACAAGGCAGGCAGCGATGTGCAGTATGAAGGCTCATATCTCCTTGACAAGCTCGCCTGATGAGATGAAATAGAAACGGATTGCCGCGCGCCGCCCGACCGATTAGGAATCCGTCGCATTGCGTCTCACTCTTCATTCGAATCAGATCGTTGAATGAGGTTATATCACCGTTCCCAAAAAGAGGTATCGATATGGTCTCGCGCACGCGCCTGATCACTTGCCAGTCGGCTTGACCGCTATAGTATTGATCACGCGTCCGAGCATGGACCGTTACGGCTGCCGCCCCTGCCTCTTCTGCAATACGCGCGATCGTCGGGGCGTTAATATGATCGGCATCAAATCCTGAACGAATTTTCACTGTGACAGGCGTCCCATATGACGAAGCTGCTTTGACCGAAGCGGCGACAATTTCTCCGGCAAGTTCAGGCGTCTTCATTAAGGCGGCACCGCCTCCGTCACGCACTACTTTTTGGACGGGACAGCCCATGTTGATATCGATAAAAGATGATGAAGCATAATCAGGATCAGACAGGAGTCTTTCAATAGCATATGAAAAATCATCAGGATCGAACCCGAATAGCTGGATGCCCCACGGTCGTTCGCCTTTTGTCGGCATAAGATAGCGCTCCGACCGTGTCAGCTTATGATCGAACCGAATCCCGCGCGCTGAGACTAGCTCCGTCACCGTAAAAGAAGCACCCTCATCAGCACAAATCGAGCGGAAAGAAGATTCCGTGAATCCCGCCATCGGTGCAAGCCCAACGATTGGTTCCGGCGCTTCAAAAAGAGATAAAAAGCCCCCCGCCGACGCACAATCATCGGCATGGGGGGCTCTTATTTCTTGATTTGCAACCATTTTACTATAAACGGATGATCGAGAATCATATGCTCGCCACCCGATTCATTGCAACGGTCGCACGCCTAGTCTTGCAAGTCGTGGATGAACAGCCCCGAACGGAGTTTCGGTTCAAACCACGTCGACTTAGGCGGCATAATCATCTCGGCATCGGCGACTGTCAGAAGCTCGTCCATTGTCGTCGGGAACATCGCAAAGGCAACGGCCCAGTCGTCATCATCGACGCGGCGCTTCAATTCGCCTAGACCGCGTATACCGCCGACAAAATCGATCCGTTCACACGTACGCGGATCTTCTACACCAAGGATCGGTGAAAGAACGTTATTCTGTAGGATCGAGACGTCGAGACGGTCAACAGGGTCGAGTCCTTCATAGATCGAGTCAGGAGCCGTCAATCGATACCACTCGCCGCCGAAGTACATGCAAATCTCGCCCTTGCGCGTCGGGTGGAAGGCGTCCTCCACTCTTTCAATGGCGTAAATGGCGCCAAGGCGGTTAAAGAATTCATCCTGCGACAATCCGTTCAGATCTTTGACCAAGCGGTTGTAATCCATGATGTACAAATCTTCGTCGGGGAACACGACCGCCATCGAATAGTTCTGCTCCGCGTCCTCGGGTGCGTCCGGGTTTTCCTCGCGACGCTTCAGCGAGACATTTGCAGCCGAAGCTGTACGGTGATGCCCATCAGCGATGTAAAGAATGTCGACGTCGCGGAACTGGGTCTCTAGCTCGACGATCGTCTCCGCGTCGTCAATCACCCACAGCTGATGCATAATGCCGTCGTCAGTCCTGAAATCGTACGTCGCATCGTTGTATTCCACGAAATCATTGATTAGACGAGAGATGTCATCGCGCTGACGATACGTCAGAAAAATGGGCTCCGTGTGCGCATTACAGACGTCGAAATGGCGCGTTCTGTCCACTTCTTTATCTTTCCTTGTAAACTCATGGCGACGAATCTTGTTCTCGATGTATTCATCGACCGACACCGTCGCGACGAGTCCCGTCTGCGGACGACCGTCCATGACTTGGCGATAGACATAGAAGTAAGGGCGTTCATCCTTCTGAAGGATGCCGTCTTCGATCATCCGTCGCAAATTGGCACAACCGTGCTCATAGACAGCGTCATCGTAGTCGCCGACCGTTTCCGGGAGCTCCAGTTCGGAGCGAACGACGCGTAAAAAACTGTAGGGATTACCTTCCGCCATCGCCTTCGCCTCCTGACGATTCATCACGTCATAAGGCAAGCATGCGACCTGCTCGGCAAGTGCGGGGTCGGGTCGTATTGCTCTAAAAGGTCTAACGGTAGCCATTTACAGTCTCTCCTTTATGATGTCGACGATGTTGTCGCCGATGCGCGCTTGTGCCTCCGCCGTCGCGGCGCCAATATGCGGCGTCAGGGAGATCTTGTTGCAATTCCTAATGCGCTCATTGTCGAACGGCTCAACTTCAAAGACGTCCAAAGCGGCACCCGCCACCTTCCCGGATTCGATCGCTTCAACCAACGCGTCTTCATCGACGACACCACCACGTGCGCAATTGATGACAAAAACACCGTCCTTCATGATGTCGAACTCTTCTTTCCCGATGAGCGGTTTTCCGCCGGAAAACGGAACGTGTAGTGAAATGTAATCTGATTCGCGCAGCACGTCTTCCAAGCACTTCTGCTCGCAGTTGTCGCCTTCAAGCTGGAGACAATCGTGGAAAATTACATCCATGCCGAGCGCGAGACATTTAACGGCCAAGGACCTCGCGATCCGACCGAAACCGATCAGTCCAAGTGTCTTGCCGGCAATCTCCGTGCCTGAATACTGCTTTTTTAACCATTTACCCTGGCGCATCGTCACGTTTGCTTCGCCGATGTGGCGCGCGAGGCAAAGCATATGACCTAGGGCCAGTTCTGCAACAGCACTACTCGATGCAGCGGGGGTATTGCGAACTTCGATACCTTTTTCCTTAGCATAATCGACATTGATATTATCGACGCCGACACCTCCGCGGATGATCAGCTTGAGATTGCCTGCTGCCCCTGCATCGATCTCGGGATTTCGCAATTTTGTCGCGCTACGGACAATGACTGCGTCAACTTCCGCCAGTCTCGCCAAAAGCGCATCACCTTCATATTTCACCGTGTCAACCTCATGACCGAGGTCGATTAGGGCCTGTTTCGCTGATGCATCAATACCGTCATTTGCAAGAATTAACGCCATGATTACGCCTCCAATCCGAGAATTTCATTCATCGCCGCGATGACTTCATCGAGCGTCTCCTCTTGGAGTTCTCCCATCGTCGCGATACGGAATGTCGTGCTCTTGAAATCACCGTAACCTCCACCGAGCCTGTAACCGCGCTCGAGCATCGGCTTGCTCAGCTGCTCGCTGAACACGAAACCGGGCGGCGTGCTGATGCATGTCACAGTGTTAGAGCGGTAGCCTTCCGCGGCGAAGAGTCCGAAATGCTTCAATGCCCAAGCGCGCACTTTGTCCGCCAACTTCTTGTGACGGGCGAAGCGGTTCTCAGGACCTTCCTCCATGATACGGTCAAGCTGGTAGTCAAGCGCAAACATGTGCGAAAGAGACGGTGTCGACGGGTATTGGAAATCCTTTGCGACGCGTTTGTAAAGGCGCAGAATATCAAGATAATATCCTCTATTCTCCACCTGTTCCGCCGCTTTGAGCGCGCGATCGGAGATGGAACAAAGGCTGAGTCCGGGCGGAAGCGCGAGACACTTCTGTGTCGATGTGATACAGCAGTCAATACCCCACGCATCGACTTCCACTTTGTCGCCGCCGAGCGAAGAGACGGCGTCGACGAGGTATAGGACGTCATCGTATTTGCGAATCACGTCGCCAATCTCTTTACACGGATTCACAACACCGGAGCTCGTCTCATTGTGTGTAACTGTGACCACGTCGTATTTGCCCGTTTTAAGTACCTCATCCACCATTTCCGGTGTCGTAGGCTGCCCGGGTTCCGACTTGAAGATGTCGGCAGGAACGTTGTTCGCTGTTGCAAGCTGATGCCAGCGATTTCCGAATGCGCCGACGGAAAAAACAGCCGCTCGCTTACGCGTGCAACTGCGGATAGAGCCTTCCATTAAACCTGTCCCCGACGAAGTCGACAGGAGTATAGTATCGTCCGTATACATCAATTTCTGCATTTTTTCCGAAATGCTCTTTTGCAACTCAGTTGCTTCTTTAGTTCTGTGCCCAATCATGGGCGTCGCCATTTTTTCCAACACGCGAGGATCGACATCTGTTGGACCTGGGATAAAAAGTTTTTTGTACATGATACCTCCTGAAAAAAGTAATTTTGATCAGAACGATCAATATGACCGTTTATTATTCTATCATACTTACTGTACATTCCTCTTATTATTTATGCATCGTCATCATGCGATTTCACTAGAAGTTCTTGCACCAAAGTAGACCAAAAGATAATTTCTTTAGGTAGTCCTCATGGCAGTCCCCATGTGTTCACGCCGAGAAAACGCAACAGTGCGGGCAATTCTCTGTATGCCTGCTCATAACCACGTTGATACTGTTCTAGTAGCCTGTGCGTATCACGCTCAATGAGCGTGACATCGAGCGCCTCCGGATAAAAAACGTACGCCCGTCCCTGACGCTCAAGCTCTTCAATTCGCTCAAGTACCTTGTTGTACCGAATGTAGCGCGTCTTGATCGCTTCAACTTCAATCGGACGATGATTAAACAGCAAGTCAGCGATCTTTAATCTGGCAGGGGGACTCAGACGGAATCCGCGCTCGCGCGTCATAACGAACACAAATCGTTGATACCCATCCTCAATAGCGGGCTCGATCGCAATGCCTGAACCAAGACCACCGTCGACATAATCTTCACCGTCAATTTTTGTCACAGGCATCAAAAATGGTACTGTTGATGAAGCCCGTACGCGCAAGCTCAAGTCATTGAAAGACTGAATGTCTTTTCGACGCCAATAAACCATCTTGCCTTGATCACGATTGAAAGCACCGATCACGCACTCTGCGTCATTCCTGCTGAATGCATCGTAATCATATGGTATCGCTCCGCCCGGTTTTGGCGATTCAGAGTAGATGTACTCGGAATTGAAAAAACCTTCGCCTTTTAGCCATGACCTCAGATTGCCGAATGAAGGATCTGATGCAAATTCTGTGAAACTTCGTCTCGTGCGATCTAAATCGCGCGATAGATAATTAATGGTCAGCGATGAACCTGCAGAAATTCCTGCTACATAATCGAAATAAATCTCCTGTTCGAGAAGCATCGCCACGAAACCTGATGTGTAACTGGCACGCATACCGCCACCTTCAAAGATTAAGGCAGTATCATGGACATTACTGACTAGCGGTTGGTGATTTTGTTCCATCGTCAAACTACGCTCACTCCTTCAATGCACGTAGGGGCTGTACCGTCGAATCGATCGATCGGACGATGACTGCATTCGTGCGTCTATATCTGACACCTTAAAGCGTGGTGCCTCCCTAATGATAACGCGAACTCTGTCTTATACGCCTTTGCATCGAAAATTTAACCTTACAATGCCAACCTCTCGTCCGCGAGAACTCTTATTCACCTCAAACAGTATCCAACCACTCACACCGGAAGCTGCGCTCCCACGAGTTGCTGGCCCTGCCGAGTATGCGAAAGAAGCGTATGCGATCCTTGAGTGCGCTCCCACGAGTTGGTGGCCCAGCCAGCTGTTGGATGTTATGTCAATGTGCTCCCACGAATTGGTGGCCAATCTAAAAGTAAAGCCAAATGAAAAGTCCTGCCATCAACACCGACAATACGGTAAAGTAACCTCCTGCTCTTTTTGCCCCTTGAAATTCGACTACCCAATCGCTCTCATCATCCCAGGAAAGTGCGACGCCTTGGCCAATACCATGCCATATCCTAACGAGGTAAACGATCCGTACAAAGGGAATCCCGTACCCAAATGCGAGATGCCAAACAGAGTACGTTCGAACAAAAGATTCCGTTATGGAGAGTCGAACTCGGTCACGTTTGAGTACGAAAATGCCGAAAATTCGCTTCCCGATCGTCGTCCCTGTCCAAGCAATCAAAAAGATCTCGCCTACGCATGCAATACATACGGCGATCCATTGATCGATAAACACCATCGCTAAGTTTTTATTCGCTCTACTTCCCAAAAACAAAATATCAAAGGTAAGCCAAATAATGAGCGCGATCGAACAATCGATCAGCCTAGCACACGATCGTCGAACGAGTGTGGAGCGCGTTTGCTTTTTCTCTTGTTGATACATAGGAAAAATTTACGCCCCATTTATTGTCGTGTTCAGGTTCTTTGATTGACAATTCCTGTCGTTACCAGTCAATTGACATGAGGCTAGCTCAAAACATGTTTAAGGCTCCTGAAGTATGACATCAATGATAGCAGGGTTAATATAAAAACGTCGGCGTCACAATGATTTGAGTGTTCGATGCACTGGCATCCGCAAATATGGGTGTCACACACAAAACTGATCACTACATGAGAAGAGTCTCGTGTGTTAAAATGCAAGCACTTGCCAGTATAAGCTTGGAGCTTTTTTTGTGTGCTCAAAAGCAGACGAACGGGCAATCAAAAGAATTGCGGTAAACACAAAATAGATTCATTGGACGATAGCGTATGAGACGAACAAATTATTGCGGGCTTTTTTCGGAACGGGACGTCGGCAAATTGACGACTGCCTGTGGGTGGGTAGAGACGAAGCGTGATATGGGTGGCGTGATCTTTATTGATCTCGTTGACCGTGAAGGCGTACTTCAAATCGTCTTTAACCCCGCCTACACATCACCTGAAGCATTTACACTCGCCGAGCGTGTTAGGAATCAGTCAACACTGCTCGTAGAGGGCGAGATGTTCCTCCGCGATGAGGAAACAATTAACCCCAAGATCAAAACGGGTACAGTCGAGCTGCGCGTCTCTCATGCTGAGCTCCTTTCGGCCTGTGGTGATCTTCCGTTTAATCCCGCTGAGGCTGACGACGTTCGAGAAGATCTTCGCCTCCGGTATCGCTATCTCGATTTAAGGCGCAAGCGTCTGCGCGATAATATCCGCTTTCGACACCGCGTCATATCGTCGATTCGCCGTTTTATGGATGACCAAGGCTTTATTGATGTTGAGACGCCCATCCTGACCAAGAGCACACCGGAAGGCGCTCGCGATTATCTCGTACCAAGCCGCGTCCACCCAGGATCTTTTTACGCATTGCCACAATCTCCGCAGCTTTTCAAACAGCTCCTCATGGTCTCAGGTTTCGATCGGTATTACCAGATCGCCCGCTGCTTTCGTGATGAAGACTTGCGCGCCGATAGGCAACCGGAATTCACTCAGCTTGACCTTGAAATGTCCTTTGTTGAGATGGAGGATGTTCTCACAATGTTGGAGAACTTGCTTCGCCATGTGATGGAAGACGTTAAGGGCATCACTTTCGATAAGCCGTTCCCACGTTTCACATGGGCTCAGGCCATGGATCTGTACGGTAGCGATAAGCCTGATCTACGCTTCGATTTGCCGATTGTCGACATCACTGATCTTGAAGCCGTCTCCGATTTTTCTGTATTCAGTAATGCAGTCGAGGCAGGCGGTGTCGTCCGCGCCATCACCGTTCCGGGACAGTACGATTTGACACGTTCGACGATTAATGAACTGACAGATTTCGCGATATCGGAAGGTGCAGGCGGTATGGCATGGATCGCATGGAGGCCTTCCGGCGAGATTTATTCCATCTTGACGAAGTATGTCGAGGAACAACATCTGCTCGACCTTTTGCATCGCGTGAACGCTGAACCAGGCGACTTTGTTTTGTTCTCAGCCGACAAACTGGACATCGTCAGGCGCGTGACAGGTGCGCTTCGTCTCAGACTCGGCGACATGCTCGACCTTCGCAAACCTGATCAATTCGCCTTTGCTATTGTGACCGACTTCCCCATGTTTGAATACGATGAGGAAAATGATCGATACACAGCGCAACACCACCCTTTTACAATGCCATTCAAAGAAGATCTCGACTATTTGCTGTCTGATCCGCTGCGTGTGCGCTCACAGGCATACGATTTTGTCCTGAACGGGACGGAACTCGGATCGGGTAGCATTCGTATTCATCGAAGCGATATTCAAACGCGCGTTTTCCAAGCGCTCGGTCTCGGCGAACAGGAGATCGAAGAGCGGTTCGGCTTTATCATCAATGCATTTAAGTACGGTGCTCCTCCTCACGGCGGCTTCGCATTCGGGCTAGATCGCCTTGTGATGATACTCGCCGGCGAGCAATCGTTGCGCGACGTCATCGTCTTCCCGAAGATACGAGATGCTTCGTGTCCAATGACAGATGCGCCTTCAGCTGTCGATGATGTTCAGCTTGATGAACTCTCTATTTGTCTTGCCGATTCGATTCGACCTGAGTACGATCGCGCCGACACGAAAGACAACAAACGACGTTTGAAACTCAACATCAAACGGTTGGCCAGCGACTCGCGCCTCCTGATTTCACCGGCAGACGAAGCCAGTATGAGCGACAGCTTGATGGAGCTTATCTCTTTTGCCGATGCACTCCATGAAGTCAATACGGACAGTTTGGAACCGACGTTCAGCACATCTGAATCGCACGACATTTGGTTGACACAGCGAGACACCCGCGCGCTGACAGCTGCGGACGCTCTTTCAAATGCGCCCGTGTCTCGTCAACAGTTTTTCTTTGTCCCGCCTGTCGTCGAGTGAGAGGGGATCGAACATGGATTACAGATCGATACAATTACAACAGCTAGCAAACGGCCTGCGTGCACGCGACTTTTCTTCGCGAGAACTCACAGAAGCTGTCTTTGCAACTATTGAAAAAAATGAACCCGTGATTGGCGCCTACATCACCCTGACACACGATGTGGCAATGAAGCAAGCCGATCGCGTCGATGAGCTATTCGCGAAAGGACTGGTGCTGCCGGTGCTCGCCGGTATTCCTGGAGCACTGAAGGACAACATTGCAACCTCAGGTATTCGCACAACGAACGCCTCAAAGATGCTTGCCGACTTCGTACCGCCTTACGACGCATTCGTATGGCGCATTCTCAAGCAACAAGAAATGGTCCTTACCGGCAAGGCAAACATGGATGAGTTCGCTGCAGGACATTCAACAGAGACGTCGGCCTTCCATGTGACGCGCAACCCCTACGACACAACGCGTGTCCCTGGTGGGAGTTCTGGCGGGTCAGCAGCTGCCGTCGCTTCCGGAGAGGCGTGTTTTGCCCTCGGAACCGATACAGGTGGTTCGGTACGGCAGCCGGCGACACTATGTGGCATCGTCGGTATGCGCCCCACTTACGGTCTCGTTTCTCGTCGCGGTGTCACATCCTTT
>DUVN01000016.1 GCA_012841015.1 Clostridiaceae bacterium | reverse complement strand
GATCCCTAGTAGACACGGTACAACGATTGCTTTTAAGAAAGGTGGATCTTCCATGAATAAGATGAAAAAAATATGTTCCTTGTTGCTCTTTGTCGTATTGCTGCTGAGTGTGCTTGCTCAGCCCGTGCTGGCCGAAAAACCCGGTGATGAGTGCGTCATTGTGGTGCCTTTTAAAGCCCCTGACGAGATCAAGCATCTGTACATTGTCGGCGTGAACTATTCGCTGTCATCGGGGCTTACTTTTGTATCCGCTTCCAGTGATGGATCATTGATCATGATCCCCGAAATGAGCGAACCCGGTTTCTTCATGGGTATTGCTCCGAATCAGGGAGAAGCCGCGTATCAAACAGGCCTTACCCAAGGCGAGTTGAAAATCAGAGTTAAGATTAATGACAATGCCACCAACAGAGAAACAGTCAACGTGACCAACATTGAGGGTGGTGCGTTTGTAGACGAGGTATGGCAAGGCAGCGTAGGCAAGCCCAAGGAGTACGTGATTTCCGTAGATGTGTCCATGCGTGGCGAGCCGGGAGACTCGGAAGATAACGAGACAGTGCCGGAGGACGGGGAAGGAGCCGAGACAATACAACCAGACCCTGAGGCTCGAAAAGCCGCCAAGACAGTACAACCCGGCGATGTGTTGTCCATCGATATTCCGTTTGACGCTAACGAGCCCATGCATATAGTCTCGATGCACTATAGGATGACGCCCGGCCTCTCTTTTGTGTCTGCCGCCAGTTTCGATAATACACAACTGGTATTATATGAGGTAACTGATCAATACCTCCATGCACTATCAGGCACTGCTCAAGGCATCACCTCCGGCTACGTAAGGGTCAATGTAAAGGTCAATAGCGATGCTGCCGGCGAACAAGTGTTCTCCGCATACGATATTGTTGGTTATGACCTTAATGACGGCAGGGAGTTTCGACTGTACGATCACAAGGAGTGGGTATTTAACGTTGCCGCGCCCAAGCGTGGCGAGTCGGGAGGCCGCGGAGCCACCGGGACCGATCCGAAGCAGAGTTTTCCGAAAACGGGCGAGAGTAGCGGGTATTATCCGTGGTTATCGTTACTGCTCATGTCCGCAGGCGGCTTATTCTTACTTGCCCGCAGGAGAAAGATATCGCAACAGAGGGATTAGATAAGAACTGTACTGCTGTGCTGCATTACAAGCAAAATGTAAGGGGCTGTCTCAAAAGGCAAATTTCGTTGATATGTGGTCAAAATTTCAACTTAGAACCAAAATCATTGCATCTAACCTTGAATTTTGACCACTTTTAGGCAGTATTAAGCGTTTTACGGATGAATGTGGTCAAAATCTTGACTTGGGCAGGCTTTTTCGTGTTCCAACCTAGATTTTTGACCACTTTGAGATAATTGTGAGACAGCCCCTTATTGTGCTGAATTCTCATATAATTCACATCGTGTGGCAGTATTCAAGTGTTGTAGGTACTTCTCTCAGTAATACCATTTTTACGTTTTGTCTGGGCAATATTCAGATGTGTGATATTCCGACAGCATGCACTTTCACATATGCCTTGATTGCCTCATAAGTTGCCTTACTCGCAGACGCAGTCAAATCCTTTTTATCCAGCTTGAGTTTGACCTCGAAATGCAAGAACTTCAGATATCGCTATGCCATAGTATGCAGCAAGTTGCTTCATTCCGTTTGCTTTTGTTGCCTACTTACGCATAACTATCACCAAATTGTCCCGGCCTACCACAAGGTGCAAAAAGTATGATCAAGATCAATAACAATTAGTTTGATTTTGCTCATAGATGACTTACCACGCAAACTTCCAGTGTCTTTGACAAAAATTCGCCTGTCGGTCAGTCAAATCGACAGGTGACGCTCATATGAGTTGAACCTGTCCTACCTAGGAAGAACGCGAAAGGTGGTAGTTAGAAATGGCTAAATTAGGTTGAACCTGTCCTACGTGGGAAGAACGCGGTCGAAATCAGCGATGATATCTTCAGCGTCTTCTAAACCGACGGAGATACGCACTAGGCTTTCCGGAATACCAGCAGCCTTCAGTTCATCAGCATTGTACGCGGAATGCGTCATCGTCGCCGGCTGTTCGACCAACGTCTCCGCATCGCCGAGCGAGACAGCGATCGTACAGAGTTCGAGATTGTTGATGGCGGCTGCCGTTTCCTCACGGCTCATCGCGAATTCGACAGCAATCATACCGCCGAAACGACGCATCTGCTTCTTTGCGATCTCATGGCCGGGGAAATCCTCAAATCCAGGGTAATAGATGCGTGTGACTGCCGGATGACCGCGCAGGTAACCGGCAAGCTTTTCGGCGTTGGAGCAATGCTTTTCCATGCGAATGTCAAGCGTTTTGAGGCCTCGCTCGATAAGAAAAGCGTTAAAAGGGCTCAGCGCTGCACCTGTTAAGTCCTTCACCCCGATCTCTCTGCAGCATTCGATTAAATTCTCGTCACCAACGATAAAACCGCCGATAACATCGCCGTGTCCGTTCAGATACTTAGTCGCACTGTGAACAACGATATCGGCACCTAAAGCCAGCGGCGTCTGAAGATAAGGCGAACTGAACGTGTTATCGACGATCACTTTGATCTCAGGGTTGTACGTGTGTACCGCATCAGCAATCGCCTTAATGTCGACAATCTTGAGCGTCGGATTACAAGGTGTCTCGAAGTAAACAATTTTTGTTTTCTCGGACAGTGCCGCATTTAGATTGTCTGGGTTTGTAAAATCGTGAAAAGTGGCCGTGATACCGAAGCGCCCAAACTGATGCGCAAGTAACGAAAATGTACACCCATAAAGCGTCTCATCGGCAACCACTTCATCGCCCGATGAGAGTAAAGTCCAGAGTACGGTGGAGATAGCCCCCATGCCGGACGCCGCAGCAAGAGCGGCATGGCCGCCTTCAAGTGAAGCCACTTTCTTCTCAACGGCTTCAAGCGACGGATTACCGAGCCTCGTGTAAATATAGCCATGCTCTTCACCCGCAAAGCAGGCCCCTCCGTGGGCAACGGAATCGAATTCAAAGGTTGATGTCTGATAGATAGGTGTTGACAGTGCGCCTTTTGGGTTCTTCTCTTTACCGGCGTGAATTTGCCTTGTTGCAAAACCGCGATGATGCTCATTTTTCATAAATCCCCCCTCGGAATTGCGATCTGAGATCGTGCGAATCACTTCTCATCATAATCCTAACTACTGTCATGATACCACGGTGACGCGTGGCTCATATACGCTTCAACGCATCATCTGTGAAGAACGAGTTACATGGAACATGTACGGAGTGATGATTCGATCGACCGCTTTCCCAACGAAGCCGATACCAAGAGGCTGACTCTGCAGAGTCGAACAAAGGTTATGGGATTCTACTCAGCTATTTCTTCCAAGGCTTCCAAGAGGAAAGTCACGGGACGAAAACCGTCGTTACAGGAGATCATGGCTGATTTCTTGTTCTTCATCCAGCCACTGTAAATATCTGTACCTCCGTATGCTAGTGTCATGACAAAGGCTGACATACTGTCCCACGCGCTGTCACAAAGGCCGGCAGGCTTCTGCCAGCCGTTGGCGATAAACACCTCTCCCACAGACATGTTACAGGGTTGTTCGATGGGGTTTTCGTATTTTTCAATTAAGTCGTCGTGACGCACCGCCTTCATAACGGTAATCTTCACTTTTTTCATGCCATCTTGCCTTTCAATAATCGCACGAATCACGCTTCATCATGTTCCTCGCTAATCACCTTATACTGCGCTGAAACACATTTTTAGTCATTTTCTGGGTAGTTCACATCCACACATCGCTGTCCCTCCCGTCAAGGTTGAGCAGCTGCGTGCCATCTCCACGACCGAGGCGACTGCAGGGAAGGAGTTACGTATTTTTCATTAAAACGTATTCAATTTCATGGCCGACACGTTCAAAGTCATCACAGCACCCCTCTAAACGACGAAAAATCTCGGTCCATGCGATGACAGTGATCGGATCCTGTTCTTCGAGGTAGAGTCTGCGGATCGCACGCATATAGAGCACATCTCCTTCTTCCTCTAAGGTACTCAGTTTAATCATATTAGCATGTATGTCATTCGAACGACGGAAGCTCGAAAGTTCGGACATAATCTTCATGAGAACCTCCGTATTTGCCATGATTAAGTCGATAAAATCGAATGTTTCGTCACGAAGTTCTTGGATATTGTACATATAGAGGCGCATGAGAACATCTTCTATCGAATCCGTCACATCATCAATTTGCTGGGCAATCGAAAGAATATCCTGTCGATCAATAGGCGTGATGAATTCACGTGCGAGTTTAAACGTAATATCTTGTAGCTTTAAGTCAGCAGCATGTTCAATATCGTGCATCTCCTTGAGGACGCCGGATAAAAATTCGACATTGTAATCATTCATCGTTTCACTTAGAAAGGTTGCCGCCTCATTGACGTAGTCGACAAGCTCTCTGAGCAGGACGAAATAATCATTTTTCTTTTTTCTTATTGCCATATTTTCCACCTATCTATATCGAAACAATGTTGTCTTGGAGATCACGTGAATAGACAATTAGAAGATCGCCATAAAAAGCTTCGTCATGCCGTAACCAATTAGACCACAACAAGGAAAAGTCAGCACCCAGCTCGCAACCATTTCACCGACAATCCCCCATCTCACATTCGATAGACGCCCGGACGCACCTACACCAACAATCGCAATTGTCTTCGTGTGGGTCGTGCTGACGGGCAGACCAAAGACCTGCGCCAATAACAGGCTGACACTTGCCCCAAGATCAGCGGCAAATCCCTGATATGGTTCAAGTTTCACCATGTCCATCCCGACCGACTTGATAATACGGTAACCACCTATGGAAGTCCCAAGAGCCATAACTAACGAGGACAGCAGCATCATCCAGATCGGTACGGTGAAGGAGTGAACCGTTGCCTGCCCTTTGTTTAGCATGATGCCTAAGATAAAAACAGCCATGAATTTTTGACCGTCCTGCGCACCATGCATAAAAGCCATACCGGCAGCCGCACCGATTTGCGCTTTACGAAAGCGAGACGCCAGATTGCGCCTGTGACCACCCGAACAAATCCTCTCGATTATTTTTGTGGTCACAAAACCGAAGACAAACCCGAGAACTGTTGAAACGAGGAGTCCATAGAGAACCTTTACCCATTCTACCCCGTTAATACCTGAAAAACTGCCCTGCAGCCCGATCGCAGCTCCAGACAGTCCCGCGATTAATGCATGGCTTTCACTTGTGGGGATTCCGAAATATGACGCTCCCGACGCCCAAACGACGATGGCCACCATGGCGGCGCAGAGCGCCACAATACTGTCGTGAGCATCGCCTGCGAAATCGACCATGTTAAAGATCGTTTCAGCGACGGTCGCACTGATCATGGTCATCACAAAAACACCTAAAAAATTCATTAGGGAAGCGAGTATGATTGCGGCTCGAACAGAGATAGCACGCGTGGAGATGGCTGTCGCAATGGCGTTCGGTGCATCAGTCCATCCATTCACCAAAATAACGCCGATCGTCAAGATAACGGTAACGGCGAGCAAAGGATTTGAGGCGACATCACGTACAAACGATAAAAAGTCCATGCGCTTTACATTGTAACCTAATTGTTAGGTTTTCGTTAAATCACCGGACTCCAATCAGTCGCGTTTTGGCATGCCGCCGCGCATCGCATCAAACAACGATTTATCCGCCAACGACACGTTGATTGACGATATAAATTGGTCATTACTCCGTGTTTTCAGGAGGAGCCCGAGCATCGTCTCCGTCACAGCAGCCGTCTCAAGTTGTGTAAACGTCTTGCGCAAAATCCAAATGGCGTCGAGTTCTTTTTCGCTCAAGAGCAATTCTTCACGACGCGTCCCAGAGCGCGTGATATCGATCGCCGGGAAAATACGCTTATCAGCCAGTTTGCGATCGAGGATAACTTCCATGTTACCAGTACCTTTGAATTCTTCAAAGATCACCTCATCCATGCGCGATCCTGTGTCGATAAGCGCTGTTGCGATGATGGTCAGGCTTCCACCGTTCTCTATGTTTCGTGCAGCACCGAAGAATCGTTTCGGGCCGTATAAAGCGCCGGGATCTAAACCGCCTGAGAGCGTGCGTCCCGTCGGATTGATGGTCAAGTTGTACGCCCTGCCCATACGTGTGATGCTGTCGAGCAGGATCACAACATCTTTCCCGAGTTCGACTAGACGCATAGCACGCTCGAGGACGAGCTCAGTAATACGCACGTGATTTTCAGGTGTTTTATCAAACGTCGAATAGACGACTTCACCCTCAATGGAGCGCTGCATATCGGTCACTTCCTCAGGGCGCTCGTCGATGAGTAGCACGATTAGTTCTGTCTCGGGGTTGTTGACGGAGATCGAATTCGCGATCTTTTGGAGCAGTATTGTCTTACCTGCCTTCGGCGGCGATACGATCATGCCACGCTGCCCTTTTCCGATCGGACAGATCAGGTCGATGATACGCGTTGAGAGTTCCTCACGACTCGTCTCCAATGTATAGCGCTGTCTCGGATAAATGGGTGTTAAGCGGTCAAAATGCGGGCGGCGAATCATCTTATCTGGGGTCTCACCATTAACCTCACGCACATAGTAAAGCGCTTTATAGCGATCGTTATCGCGCTGCTGACGCACAGGACCCATGACGAGGTCCCCTGTCCGCAAGTTAAATCGGCGGATGTATTGCGGGGGCACGTAGATATCGCGGCTGCTTTGGATGTAGTTTTCAACACGGAGAAAACCGTAACCTTCCGGCATGACCTCCAAAACACCGGATGCGATTTCTTGCTGTTTTTCTTCTTCCCTTTCTTCTTCGTCGTCGACGGCTACGTCATCACTCTCTTCAGACTCCACTGCTACGATCTCTCGGTGTTTTACCTCCGTTGTGGGCACATCTAGCGGGGCAACTTCTTGTTCAGCCTCTTCAGCATCGGCACTTTCCTCACTTTCGGAGCGGTCAGCTTTCTTTTTCGAGATCGTCTTTCTGACTGTGCGCACTGTTTTGGTGCTCGTCTTCTTGCCCTCTTCCTCTTCGGCTTTCTTCGCCTTGATCGTGCGCGTTTTGCGTGTCGTCGTTTTTTGCTTTTTTGAAGCTGTTTCCTTTTCAGGAGTTTTCTCCTCCTGAGATACAGGAGTAATCGGCTCCTCAGCGAAAGGTTCCGCCACCTCAGCCTCTTTTGTCTCCTTTTTGACAGCTGCTTTCTCTGTCTTTTTCGTCGTTTTCTTAGTTTCAGCCACTTCCGGCTCGACATCTTCGAGAACCGCCGCCTCTTCTGTATCTTCAGCCACACTCAATAAATAGTCGAGCAGTTGCTGTTTTGTCATTCGGCTCGTGTCGCTCGGTCTAAGCAGCCCGGAGATATGGGCGATTGCAGCTAGATCTTTTTTCGTTTTGCCACGCAAATCAGGCAGTGCCATAAATAGCTCCTCTATTTCATGTTGAACGTGCGATGCCCAAGCATCTACACACGTTTTACGTCCCCTCACTTTTTTTATTGGAGATCGAATTGAACCTTGATTTATCCCCTCAATGTAACAGCCTCAGCAGGCCAAAAAATTATGAAAAACCATAACCCGGGAATTGTGAACAAGTATAGAACAAGCTTCCCAAATTCGTCAACCTATTTTTGAACTGGATTTCATCCGGTAAAGATTATTCTACAAACCTGCCAAATCAGAAAATTTATCCATGATGCCGAGTGCGATGCCTGTGCCGATCGCAACACAAGAAACGGGGTCTTCCGCCACGATCACTTCAATACCGACTCGTGTTGCGAGCATACGATCGAGCCCGTAGAGAAGTGAGCCTCCTCCCGTCATCACAATGCCGCGTTGGCTCAGGTCCGCCATAAGCTCCGGCGGCGTCTGCTCCAAGACGGAATGAATCGCCTCGAAAATAGCGCTCACAGGCTCTTCAAGGGCTTCAAGCATCTCCGTAGAACTGATCGTCAGAATCGCGGGCATGCCGGTGATGAGATTGCGACCACGAACTTCCATTGTGAGCTCTTCTTCACGCGGGTAAGCGCAACCGATATTGATCTTCAGTTCTTCCGCCGTCTGCTCACCAATGAGAACGTTGTGTTTGCGGCGAATATAACGCACAATCGCCTCGTCAAATTTGTCACCAGCGACTTTTATTGATGTATCAACAACAGGGCGGCAAAGTGATATCACGGCGATATCGGTCGTCCCTCCACCAATATCGATGATCATGCTGCCGCTCGCCTGCGTAATATCGATACCTGCTCCGATCGCCGCCGCAATCGGTTCGCGAATGAGGTAGACTTGGCGAGCTCCCGCATGGCGGCAGGCATCCTCAACAGCCTTCTGCTCCACAGGCGTAATGACCCCCGGTACGGAAACGACAATGGTCGGCTTGAAATAGCGAACGAGAAATCCCGTATTGATACGGCTGATAAATTCTTTTAGCATAATCTCCGTCACCTGAAAGTCGGAAATCACACCTTCGCGTAAGGGTCTGACAGCTTTCACGATATCCGGAGTACGACCGAGCATCAGGCTAGCGCGCTCCCCAACGGCAAGAACTCTTCCCGTACGCGTATTGACTGCGACAACAGAAGGTTCCCGCAACACAATACCTCTGCCATGTACATAAATTAGGACTGTCGCCGTCCCCAAATCTATTCCAATATTAAGACCTAATCCCATGTAAAACTTCCATATATCTGTTCAGTCAAGCTGGATTTACTAAAACTCACCAACACAATCAGGTTGCCCAGAATTCCCTACGTATCTCGCTCGTGCGGTATCATACGAACAGTCTGATTGTTTGACGCACGACGTCATGATACAATAGTTCGCAGTCATGAGCAAGGAATTTTTATCTGTTCAAAGATCTGATTCCGACTAATCTGGACGTATCAATGACTGTTACATATTGTGGCTAACCCCACAATTTTCTCATAAAAGGAGCGTGTTTTGCTGAAGCTCGTCGGATATATTTTGACACTTTTCTATCTGACGGGAGTCTATTTCCCCGATGTTCTGCCCGCCATTGTCCTCCTGATCTCACAGATGGCAGGTCACATCGCCTTTGCAATTTTTGCGTTGCTCATCGCCCGCGGTCTGCGAAGAAGCTCCAACCACTATCTGTACTTTTTACGAATCGTTGTGACTGCTTTTGTCACTGAACTCATCGGAACTCTGGCAAGTTGGCAACTTCTTGTCATCTTTCCAGAAAGAAATCCTCTCTTCACCTACGCTGCCGGCATTGCCATGCTTGCCGGTTTAGCCATGGCGGTAGGTTGTTACCACGACCTCGTCGCCCACGCCATGCCCGCGAATGGAAAGTGGAATAAGAAAACACTCTTTGGTGTCCCTATCAATCCCGGCCATTATAGAATGCCACCTCTTATCGGTCTTATCATCGGACTATTCTGTATGGGGCTCGCCACGTTTGCCACATTGTTTTTTCGTTTTTCTCATGGATTATTCGGACTCCTTTTTATCACCGTGTCCTTCCTTGCAATGCGAGATGCCGAAGATCAGCAATTGCCACGCTTCCCGCGCTCACTTTTCACAGACACTACATCGCTACTACGTACATTACTCTATGCCGTCTACCTCATCTTGACTTTCGCACTCGTTGATATGATCGTATGGCGCGCAGGTTCCGCCTATTCTTTTACGCGCATGGCGATCCTTCTCTCGCTCCCTCTTGGCATTGTCCTGCCCGAACCAACAACACCGCCGGGAACGATCCGCCGATGGCTGACATATGCTGCGCTCCCGGCGCTCACGACCATTGTTAGCATCATCAAATGGATCGTCGGCTGACCGTTTCCTGCACATTCGATGTTTGCCCAATCTCGTGCAGTGCAATGTTTCTTCGAGCGTTAGACAAACCGACGCGTTATTAAAACGTGGCATTAGCACAACACATCATCCGCAAATAAAAAGGACGACCGTTAATACTAGAAAGTATATGAACGGCCGTACTCGATGTTGGCTAATAATAGAGTTATTGAGTGAAAATAGAATGACCTAACTTACAGCTATCAAAGTACTCTAACACTAATCATTACGTTTCCCGTTTTACTAATCAATATGCGGTATAACAATAGGCTCGTTAACGCGATTGGCCATTTCGTTATCGACGGCGACTAGCACGCGCATATCACCATCCGCTCGCTTAATCAGGAGAACATTATTATCTGCAGCGGTCTCTTCTTCAATCTGCTCCAATATGTACCAGTCAAGGAACAGCTCAGCGGCCCGGTCACCTGCAGTACGCGCCGCTTCCACAATTTTCTGGATTGAGTCGCTGATCATTTCCTCATGAGCCAAAGCTTCTTCAAAAACTTGCAAGAGAGAATCCCACTCGGCTTTTGGCTTGTCTATGCCTTCAAAAACGATGGGGACGCCACGCATTTGCATATAGCTCACGAATCCTTCTGCATGGGCAAGCTCTTCGTGATATTGGATATTCATCCAGTGTGCCGCTCCGATCCAGCCATTTTGCATGAGCCATTCGGACATCGACAGATACAGATAAGCGGAAAAGTATTCCTTGTTAATTTGTTCGTTCATTAGCTTCTGAACATTAGGTTTCATCTTTAGCATATTAATCTCCTTTGTTTTTGTGAGTCGTAAGCCTATAACCGTTCAGGCAGTTTACCGCTTTAACACTCTTCATGTGAGTGAAAAACCTTACTCTAGTTATTGACATATTACTGCTATCCCTAGTAATTTCTTAAATACTAGAGTTACAAAATACAAGTGTCATTGAACATGAGAACCGCTTAGTGGCTCTCATATTTCCGTCAGACGAAAGTAGGAACAATGATGACTATTCCCGTGAGTTGTGTGATCGTTACAACTCACAAAAGTAAAAGGCATATTATCCTCAAAGAACGGTATGAATTTATTCAGAGGCTGTACTCATGGGTGTATTGACTGTGACTCGAGGAGTGCATGCTACTAGATGAACCACAGATTTGAATAGGATTCATACACTATCCCTCCTACTACACTCAGAACTCTTTTTTAGCATAAATCGCTACAGAAAGAATGTAAGAGACACCATTCAACAGCAACGTTACACCCACAATTGCTAGCCCTATGATCTTCGAATCAAGCGAGATCAGCTTGTCGATAATGCTTGCGATAAGTTCTTTATTACCGCCAATATAGGAGAAAAACGCAAACACAATGAAGTACAGAGCAACAAAAATGAGCCGTGCCTTTTCCGCTCCGAACTTGTACATCAATGGAAGCTGGATGACAGAAATAACTGTAGCAAGAAATAACATTGCAGCGGCAATCAAATACCATGGGAGTTCTGGCAAAGCGCTATCTTTCGCGAATAGCTTTAAAGAGACAGCAAAAACAGCTCCTATAACTGCGACAATCCAGACAAAAGCATAGCGGCTCAAAACGATGGTTCGGCGTTTATTCGGACCGGGAATGATGTATTGATCCACGTTTGACTTAGCATCTGAACCCCAAAGCATGCCTATTAAAATCAGCGGGACAAGTATAAACATCAGAGGAAGAGCCATTACTTTTCCTTGTTGCACAGTATAGAAGCCCACGAGGAACAGAACAATTACGAGTAAGAAGAGCGCTTTTTTGAGAGCAACGAGATCTTTGTACATTAATGCGATCATTTCCGTTTCCCCTTTATCATATAGACCATAATGTCTTCGATACTGACCTTCTCAAGTTCAAAATCGCTTGGCACCAGTTCTCTCTTCAGCATCACTTCAACACCAAATTGATGCGGCCTTTTGCCGACAATCGCCATGTCATCTAATTCTTCAAGCTGTTCCTCGCTCAAGGAGGCGATGCCATACTGGTTCATCAGATCGTCTTTTGTTTCCATGAACAATAGCTGTCCCTTGTGGATAAAAGCGATATAGTCCGCCACTTTTTCCAAGTCAGAAAGAATGTGAGAAGACACAAATACTGTATGGTTCTCATTCTGAATGTAGTCTAAGAGAATATCCAAGACATCATCCCGGATGACGGGATCAAGACCACTTGTCGCCTCATCCAAGAGTAAGAGTCTTGCACCGTGGGAAAGAGCCAAGGCCAAGCCCAGCTGCATTTTCATACCCCTTGAAAAATGTTTGATCGACTTACTGTCCGGCAAGTTAAATCGGGCAACTAGATCGGCAAAAGTTTTGTCTTGCCAAGCCTGACCGTAGAGTTTCCGATGAAAATTTTGCACGTTATTCAAGGTCATGTCCTCCGGCAAATAGAGGTCATCAAATACGTAGGCGATATCCTTTTTCATCTGAGGGGTAAATTCCTGAACATCTTTACCAAGCAGTCTGATTTCACCTTCATCAGGAAACATCAGATGAAGAAGAAGTTTAATGGTCGTGCTTTTCCCTGCACCATTTTCTCCGATATAGCCGACAATGCAGCCCCTAGGTACAGTAAGATCGATTGGACCCAGCACAAAGTTGCCTAGCCTTTTCTTTAACCCTCGAAGTTCAATCGCATTCTGCATGTTCGCTCTCCAGTGTTTTAATCATTTCAATTAGTTCGTCGTGCGACATACCTGCCAGCTTCGCATAGCGCAAGATCTCCGTTATGTTGGTTTCTATTTTTTTCAGAAATCTTTCTTTCATCAACTCTATATTTTGGGGAGCAACAAAACTGCCTTTGCCTTGCACGGAATGAATGAATCCATCCTTTTCCAATTCGTCATAGGCACGCTTTGTCGTAATCACGCTGACCCTAAGTTCTTTCGCTAAAAAGCGTATAGACGGTAGAAGCTCATCGGTTTCCAGCTCACCATTTAGAATGGCATCCCTGATTTGATTTTTAATCTGCAAATAAATCGGATCATTACTCGAGTTTTTGATCTTTATATTCACAAGTCACCTCCGCACGACCAGCTGTTTATACTGTATATTAACACCTATACTCTGTCAAGGGGTATCTTATTATTGCCATCATGGGGACAGTTATCACAGCAGATTAGGACATTTCAGAATGTGTCGTTACATATGCCTCGCTGTCTTTGTTGTTATTCAAAATATTTAATACAATGAAGTAACAGTGTCTGCGCGTCTCAGTTTTGGGTGCATTTCGTGTTCCAATGAAGTCGGTTTTATCACTGCTCCAGTTCACGTTCCGATTGGCGACATAAGCAGGTTCTGATTCCTTATAACAGATTGTCAATCTCCTCAAGCAGAAACGGGATGATTCCCACATAACTGATGCCCTTTTCATCTGTGTGTATTTTTGTATTACCACCTGTTACGACAAGTTTTCTAAACGAATCTCCACTTTTTAGGAGAGGAAGAATCTCCTGTTGATGTTTCTCCGCATCATGGATGCTGAAAGCGGACTGAATGTAAACCTTTTGGCTTCCCCGATTTACAACAAAATCAATCTCGTGCCATCGCTCAGGGAGAAGCCTCCCATCCACAGTTTTTGTAAAACGCACAGAACCCACATCCACCGCAAATCCGCGAAGCACCAACTCATTGTGTAAAATGTTTTCCATCAAGTGAGTCTCTTCAATCTGTCGAAAATTCAGCCTTGCGTTTCGCAAGCCAACATCCTCCGCATAGTATTTTACAGGAGAATTAAAATATGCTTTCCCTTTCACATCGTAACGCCTGACTTTGGTAAAAAGAAACGCATCCTCTAGTACATCCAAGTATTTCTTGACTGTTTTATCCGTTGTGCCCGCACGGCGAACCGAGTTTAATGTGTTTGCCAGCTTTGATGGGTTAGTCAGGCTGCCTACGTTGGAAGCCAGCACATCGATCAGGTCATTCACATATGAGTCCGTCACCCGGTATCTTTCCACAATATCAGCCACATATACTCGCTCAAACAAACTGGACAAGTACGCCTCTCTTTCCCTTGGGTTCTTTTCCAGCACGGCAAGCGGCATACCGCCATACACCAAGTATTCTTCCCAAGCGTCCGCCTTTTCCATATCAGAGACGGAATAAAATTCCGCAAAGCTGAATGGGTGCAGGCGTATTTCTATGCCTCTGTCACGAAAGTTGGTGGCAACGTCCTTGGACAGCATCTTGGAGTTGCTTCCAGTCACATAAATGTCCAAATTGCGTCGGGTCATCAAATCGCTGAGGATGTCATAGAAGGTGGTGTAGAGCAGTTCCCGATCTTCTTCAGGCACCTGACTTTCATCCACATCCAAGCGCTTGACCTTGTAAGAGAGCTGAATTTCATCAATGAACAAATAGAACTGTTTGCTTAGATCTTCAATCTTCTCAACAACATACTGGTACAAGGTATTAGGGTTGCGCATGGCTTCATACTGTTTCTGGTCCAGCGCAATCTCGATGATCTGGCTGTCATCTATACCCTGCTGATAAAGATATTCTTTGAAAAGTCGGAACAGTAAAAATGACTTTCCGCAACGGCGTATCCCGGTAATGATTTTAATTCGACCATTGTGCATCATACCAATGAGACGCTTCAAAGGTCGCTCTCGATCAATGACTTTCATATTGCCTCCTTGTGACGGATTTCATCGACTGTCGACGAAATCCGTTCTTTAGGCAACATTTTATATGATTGTTTTCTTCTTTGCAAGCCGGATTTCATCGAGTCTCGATAAAATCCGGCTTGATAGCATCATAAAGATATGAAACGAGAATACGGTAATCCGAAAACATATTTTGCATGAGTTTTGCTTGGGGGATGCATGCGGGTGCATTGCTAAAAATTAAGTGCACGTCTCAGTTTTGGATTCTTAAAGTAATACAACACGAGCCCAATTGACTTGCCTGTTTACACGCTGTAGACTGAAGGTAGTCTACAGCATGTAAACCATTGGAGGTATGTCCTGTGTCCGAACTTAGGCTTGGAGTCGTGGAATCTCGTTTTGCAGATATTATTTGGCGTCATGAGCCATTACACTCGAGGGAACTCGTCAAACTCTGTGAGCAAGAGCTAAACTGGAAACGCTCCACCACCTATACGGTTCTGCGGAGACTCTGTGACCGTGGGTTTTTCAAGAATGAAGACGGCATCGTGTCCTCCCTCCTGACACGACAAGAGTTTTACGCGATGCGGAGCGAGCGGTTTGTGGATGAGACGTTTGATGGATCGCTGCCGGCTTTTCTCGCTGCGTTTACCCAACGTAAAAAGCTGACGAAGAAGGAAATTGACGAGTTGCAACGACTCATCGACGAAAATCGGAGGTGACAACGATGTGGCATGGACTCCTCCCCCTAATCATTAACATGGGCATAACAGGATTGTCGGATCGAGAGCGCGAATATATTATTCTGCATGAGCAACACCACATCCGTCGATTTGATCATATCGTGAAGCTCCTCGCCTTTCTTGCACTCTGTATCCACTGGTTCAATCCTCTGGTGTGG
>DUVN01000028.1 GCA_012841015.1 Clostridiaceae bacterium | reverse complement strand
TGGTAGCTTGCCTAGTGTACCACGGAGGTTTTGCTTCTTGAAGCTAAAGCTTATTCCCCTCCACCCGCACAGCGGGTGGTTTATTGTTGCGCACGTTGCTCGTGCGCAACAGGCTTAAGCCTTCAATAATGGCGTGCACTTCACCTTTACGCAACGCAAGTGAAATATCATCATTGGCAATGATGGGACCAAACGCTTTGTTAATATTTTTGAACTCTACTGTTTTTTCATTCATTGTTTAGTCCTCTAGTTGTATGGACAATTTTTATTCGATACTAGCACAATAAAATCACTAAAACAAGCCATTTAATTAGTATTTTTTACTAACATTACCTATTTTGGCTGAACACCCTTAATAAGATGAGAAATATTCAAAATAGTTGTTGAATGGGCTTCAATCAAGTGCACATATTCATTCCATTAGCGCATTGTCCTGATGTACGGTTTATTCAGAGCAGCCGGATCGGAATCATTTTTCTTCACTCCACTTATTATCAGCACGATAACGGTAAGAACATTTAGTAAACACTTTCCAGTCTCTCGCACAGAGACTAAAACAGCACTGAAGATTGAACAACTAAACGGTTACGTTAACCCATCATCCTTTTATTAATCACATTTATGCTGTTTTTCCCTTCGAATAGTAAACGTTCTTCGTCGAGAGTTAACACACAGCGATCTTTCATTAACCAGTTCCCGTCAACCATCATAGCTTTTACGTCAGCACTTTCACCTGCCTCCATTAGACTATTGATCAAATTATGGGTTGGTTGTAGGTGTGGCTGGTCAATATCAATAAAAATCAGGTCAGCCTTCTTGCCAATTTCAATCGTCCCTATTTCCTTTTCTTGTCCAAGGGCTTTCGCACCACCATAAGTAGCCATTCTAAGCAGTGTTTTTGCTGGCATGACCGCATTGTCAGCATAAGGTACACCCCAGGTAACAATTTGCGAATGTTTAAATGCTGTTATTTCTTTAAACATGCTCAAACCTGAATGAGCAGTTCCGTCAGTACCTAAGCCGACAGAAATACCCATCTCAATCATTTGTGGCGTCTTCGTCACCCCTTTGCCGAGATTGCTGCGCGGGCAATGAACCACTTTGACATCGTTTTCTTGAAGTAAACGAATGTCTCGATCATTAAGCAATATGCAATGAGCTGCCAATAGATTTGGTCCCAAAGCATTGAGACTGTCCAGATACTCTACCTCACGCATATTAAATTTGTTCAATGTCAGAAGAACAGATTCTGAATATTCACTCATGTGCATGTGGAGACCTGTATTGTGCTGCCGTGCCATTTGCGCCAACGTTTCGATTAATTCACCGGTACAACTTGCAACTGAACGTATTTGGAACCAGATTTTAATTCTTCCATCTGAATGGTTATTGTATTGTAAAAAGAGCTCTTCATTGTTTTTGATGCACTCTGCTGTCGATTCACTCATTCCCTGAGGCAATCCTTCACTTATGTCAGAAGTAGCTTTTGTAACGGTAGCACGCAAACCTGCTTTAGAAATGCTCTCGATCATCGGAACCATAAAGGTGCCACCAGCATCAGCAAAGGCCGTAATACCTGATTTTATCATCTCTAAGCAGCTTAATTCAGTGCACAATCTTACCTCATCAGGTGTCAAGGAAGCTTCATAGGGCATATTAAAACGCCTGTATATGATTGGATACTCATCAGAAATGACACCCCGCAAAAGCTGCTGAGATGTATGGGTGTGCCCGTCGATAAATCCTGGCATAGCGAGTTTACCTTGAGCGATATAAGTTTCACCTGCGCTATACTTTTCCTGTAATTCAGCGCTTCGACCTATATCGATGATTTTTTTTCCAGAAATAACGATGCCATAATCATTGTGCACTTCATAATTTGCAGTTAATACAGAGCAATCCTTAATCAAACAGTCACAATACAATTGAATATTCCTCCTTCACCAAATGAGAACTATCAGTTATAGAGAAGTTTTTTCTGCTATTGATTCTTAACTTTGTCGGCTATAAGGCTTCCCAAGCGCTGCAGGCGCGCTTGCCCTAGACTTTCTAGCGAATAATACAAGCGCGACAATCGTTATGACGTAAGGCAACATCGTAAGAAATTGATACGGCAATACACTACCGGCCGTCTGCAAACGCATCTGAACTGCATCAGCAAAGCCGAAGATGAGAACGCCGATCAGAGCACCTTTGGGCGTAAAACGACCAAAAATGAGTGCAGCTAAAGCAATATAGCCTTTGCCTGATGTGATATTTTCCATGAATTGCCCCATCTGTCCTATCGAGAGAGCTGCACCGCCTAGTGCAGCGAGCGCACCGGCAATCATAATGCAGATGTAGCGAATCTTGATGACATTCCCCCCTAAGGTATCTACAGCTTTTGGGTGTTCTCCGACTGCACGAATGGTCAACCCGGCTGGCGTTTTATATAAGACGTACCAGACAATGGGAACTAATAGAAACGCCACATACGTGAAAAGGTTCAAGTTAAAGAGCGAACCTATAATCGGAATATCTGCCAACAATGGAATCCTAATATTTGTAAAAACATCAATATTGTATGGTCTATTTCCGAAGCCATAGAAAACTGTGACTAAATAACTTGTAATGCCAAGGGCAAAGATGTTAATACCAATACCTATGAGCGTTTGGTTTGCTTTTGCCGTTATTGCAAAAAAAGCAAAAACGAGAGATATTAGCACCCCACCCACAAGTGCCAGTAAAGCCCCTACATACGCACTGCCGACCGTCGCAGACCCTACAAAGCCGAGGAAGGCGCCGATCAACATGAAGCCTTCGAGAAACATACTAATATGTCCTGATCGAGCCGAAAACAGACCTCCCATGGAAGCAAAAAGTAAAGGAGTCGCCATGCGTGCGGTAGCAGCCAAAATACCTTGAACCGTTGATAGCCAATCCATGTTATGCCCCTCTCTTCTTTTCACGGTATTTAAGGGATAATTGCTGAATTGTATTGGAAAGCAACTTATCCATACAAACAAACATGATCAACAATCCTTGAATAATGTAAACAATTGTTGTTGGAACTTGCACTGCGCGTTGCATAGCCCCGGAACCGACTTGTAAAGCTGCAAAGAAAATCGACGCAACGACAATACCGACAGGATGTAATCTGCCTAACAGGGCGACCGCGATCGCATCAAAACCAAAGCCTGCCGCAAAATCATTGTAAAGACGATGGTGTACTCCGAACACTTCCATCGTTCCAGCTAAACCGGCCATGCCTCCCGATAAAGCCATAGCGAGAACAATGCTTGCCGATACCTTGACCCCTGCATATTCAGCTGCTGATGCGTTATAACCAACAGCACGAATTTTAAAACCGATTGGCAGCCGAAACATAAAAAAATAGTAAATGACAACAAATGCTAAGGCAATGAAAAGGCCTATGTGTAATCGAGTATTTTTGATGAAAACTGGTAACCACAGTGCATCATCAAGCTGTGCGCTCTGTGGATAGAAGCTATCCACTTCTTTCATTGGACCATTAAGAAGATAGCTCAGCACGTTAATCGCAACATAGTTCGACATAATCGTGACGATTGTTTCAGATATGTTCCATTTGGCTTTAAGGAAACCAGGGATAATACCGTAAAGAGCGCCCCCCAGAAAACCAAAAAACATAATCAGTACGATGCGCACTATGGCCGGTATAAAAGTGGGCAAGAGTAACCCCGCAAGGCATGAGGTAATGCCACCGATAATGATCTGTCCTTCCGCTCCTATAGAAGTAAGGTTACTTCGAAAAGAAATAGACAAACCTATTGCGGCTAATAAAACAGGAGTAGCACGAAGAAGCGTTTCACTCAGAGCATAAGTGCTTCCAAATGCACCTCGTAACAATACTCCATATGCCTCAATCGGGTTTGCGCCTGCGATACTAATAACAATGCCGCCGAGCAATAGTGCTAATAATACTGCGATTAAAGTGCCAATTAATCGCGTATACGACCGGGTATTGCTACCTTTAATTCTTGCAAATATACCTTTACGCAAATTAGTGGACACCATGCCGAGTACTGTTCCTTTCTTCGCTGCTACTGCCTGTCATCATGAGGCCAATCTCCGTGAAAGTTTTTTCACCAGGTATGAACTCTCCCTGAATCTCCCCTTCATAGAGAACGATCACACGATCAGAAATAGCCAATACTTCATCAAGGTCAGAAGAGATTAGTAAAATGGCCATCCCCTCAGTTCTTTTGTCAATCAGAAGCTGTTGTATTGACTCGGTTGCCCCAATATCAAGTCCACGCGATGGTTGTGCTGCAATCAATAGTTTAGGATTGCGGTATATCTCCCTCGCTAGAATAACCTTTTGCTGGTTTCCACCAGACAACGTATTCATTTCAGCGTTCACACTGTTGCACCTAATATTAAATTCCTCTTTTAGCCGATGGGCTACTTTTTGGGCATTTTGAGGATAATAAATCCCTTTATGTGTGAAAGGGGCTTTATCAACGTTAATCATGGCAATGTTTTCAGCCACGGTAAATTCTAGAATACTTCCTCTTTTATGTCGGTCTTCCGGAATATGGGCCAAGCCACAATCTATCGCTGTCTGAGGGCTGCAGTTTGTCGTATCTGATCCTGCGACCTTAACCGTTCCACTCGAAACTTTACGCATTCCGTGGATGACATCGGCCAGCTCTTGCTGCCCGTTGCCATCCACCCCAGCAACACCTAGAATTTCACCCTGTCTCACCGTCAAATTTATATTTTTCAAAACTGATATGCCGTCGTCACTATTCAGGCAAACATTTTCTAGTTGCAACATTGGTTCGCCAATTTCAATTTCCGGCTTCTCGTAGTGCAAAGTAATCTCTCGTCCGACCATCATGTTCGCTAAGTCTTCTTTCGAACAATCGGCTGTATTGACAGTCGTAACTTTTTTGCCATCTCGCAGAATAGTAGCGCGATCAGAAATGCGCATGACTTCCCAAAGTTTGTGCGATATGAAAATGACAGCGCAACCATCATCAACAATTTCTCGAAGGATTATAAACAATTCTTCCACTTCATTGGGTGACAGCACTGCTGTTGGTTCATCCATGATAAGAACTTCAGCATCGCGATACAGCATTTTTAAGATCTCAACTTTTTGCTGTTCCCCTACTGAAAGATCCGACACGGTTGCCATAAGATCGATTTTGAACCCATATTTTTGAATAATTTCAGTCAATCGATCACATTCCGTTTTGAGATTTAAATGAAATTTACTCGTTGTCTTAGACATGAGGATAATGTTTTCAACAACTGTCAACGTTGGAATCAACATGAAATGTTGATGTATCATCCCAATCCTATTGTTGATTGCGTCTGCCGGCGAGCTAAACGATATTTTATTTCCATGAAGATATATTTCGCCTTCATCAGGCTTATAAAGGCCATACAATACATTCATTAAGGTCGATTTTCCGGCACCATTTTCGCCAAGTAAAGCATGAATCTCGCCACAGTAGACATCAAGACTTATGTCGCTATTTGCTTCAAACGTTCCGAAGCGTTTCGTAATGTGCCTCATATCAATGACAGGTACATCATTCATGCTATTGTCCACGTCCATTCAAAACCTTCTCTCCATCGGTGCTCACCATGTTAAGGGACAAGAATCTCCATCCTTGTCCCTTAACAGATCTAGACTGCTTCTTGTTTATTTTTCAAATCCAGAGGCCGGCAATATCCCAGCTTCACGCAACGAATTATCGACTATACCCTCATAAATTTCCTTCATCTTCTTGACAACATCTTCTGGTACAGGCTTATCCCCCATCGTATAAAAGTCAGACAGACGAATCACGTTCTGCTTGGCTCCAACTAACCGTAACTCAGGCGCAAATTCATCAGATAGAGCAAACTCAATGGCGGAGTAGACTACATCCCCAATATCTTGGATAGCAGAGAAAGGAACAGTCCCCGGCGAAACGGCATGTTGATCGTCAATGTACCCCACAGCGTAGATTCCAGCATTCTTAGCTGCGTCGATTGTGCCTAAGCCTGCTTGTCCCGTATTAGAGCAGACGACATCTGCACCTTGCTCGATCATTGTGATTGTGGCTTCTGTACCTTTTGCAATATCCGTCCAGCTATCAATATAAGCGTTCAGAACTTTCACATCAGGATTAACGTATTTAGCTCCTGCAATAAAGCCCTTTGTAGCGTCTACTACTGGCGGAAGTTCTTTACCGGCAATGACACCTACCGTGTTCGATTCTGTAATCAGGCCGGCAAAGGCACCTGCAATAAAGCCACACTGTGGCGTATTTGGACGAAAATTAGCTAGATTAGGCTCTTGAGCTTTGTTTCCGTTCACGATGACAAATCGAATATCTGGATATTGAGGAGCAACGGCAAGGGCTGTATCGTTGAAGTCCGTCGATGAAAAAATAATGATTTCGTAACCTAGTGCGGCATAATCGCGTGCGGCAGGTTCCATATCAACTAGAGCCAAATCTTCTGTATAAGCGGTCTCAATATTGAAATCACGTTCCGCACGTACAAGCCCACGATAAGATGATTCACTCCAACCGGCATCGTTCACTGTACCCGTAAGAAGCAAAGCAACTTTTGTTTTCTTTCCTGAGGAACTCTCTTTACTCGCATCTCCTCCCGGCAAACTTGAGTCTTCACTACCTTTGTTACCGCAACCGATGAGGGCAACTGCCACCAAACATGCAAGTAACAAGACAAGCCATCTTTTTTTGTTCATAAATTTCCTTTCCAGCAATACCTGCTCTACAATGTGGCTGTCATCCAGTCATCGGATGACTGTGCAAATAGCATAACTCTTAAGACTATATTGTGTCAATAGTCATTTGGACATTCACATAGTGAACGAATGCTTCAATGAAATTTATTCTACTTAGAAAGAATATGCAAAATGGCTTAATCTACGTTGTTTGACCTAACGCCCAATTCTGAAGCGTTGTAACTTTATATTTTTGCGGATGAAAGTAGTTGAGGCAATACATGACCGGTTCATCGTAAGTATCATAGAAAACTTGCCTGTTCGTAATGACTGGCGTACTAACAGGCAGCTTAAAAATATCGGCCATATCCTGTGATAAACCAACAGGTACATAATCGTTAAGAGAGTGTGCCAAATTTCTTCGGCAGTGTCTCCACACCATTTCATTTAACCTCTCGTATTCGTGGACGTTGATGACACTATCATCTTTAACGAGCAAATGAGTCGGAATGTAGACCTGTGTATAGATAGCTACTTCTTGATTTGCGAGATGAACGGTTGTCGAAGAAAGCATTTCTTCGTCTCTAGGCATCCTCAATGAAACAATTATTTCTTCATCTGGGATTTCTCGTTCTTGTTTCAGCAATTGGATCTCAACGGTATATCCGTTACTTTTTAAATTATCGGCAAAAAAAACGCTTCTATTGCCAATATCTAATGTGCTTGGATGAATGAAATTGCCGACGCCGTGCTTTTTTGTGATATAACCTTCTAGTGCTAGCACGACTAAAACTTCACGGAGTGTAGAAATACTCACATCTAAGATCTCGGCTAGTTGCGCTTCTGGAGGTAGCTTTTTCTCCCCAGATTCATAATCTCGGAACATATCAATGATCTTCCGTTTAATGACACTATAAGTACTATAATTTGTCCTCGCCATGGCAATACTCCTTCAATCCATGTTCATTATACTAAATTCAGAATCATATACAGCGATATACCAATAGAAAAAATGGCGACTGTCATTTTCAAAGGTCGTTGTTTTATTTTGCTACTTGTTTTACTACCAATCAATACACCAACAATCTGCCCCACCAAGGATACAAATAGAACTGGCAAAAGCTTTGAAGAACCTGCAATTTTCCAATAGCCAATAAAGGAAGGAATGGCGATAAAAATCGAGTTAAACAACGACATACCAACTGCCTGACGTATACGAAAACCAAGTAATACCAGCAATGGCATCACCAAGATCGGGCCACCGGCTCCTGATAACGCGCACATTGCTCCTGTCAGAAAGCCTAGGATAATCAACCACCAATCGCTAATTGCCTTTTTACCACTTGTCTCACTTTCAGTGTCATTTTTTGATTTTCGTTCCCTAAGAAGGATCGATATACCGGAGACTAATACGACCACAAAAAGGATCATCTTTGCTGTACTCGTAGGAATGAGGTAATTTAGCCATACGCCTAACATAGCACCAATAAAGCTGCCGATACTAAGCAAGACAGCTGGTCTCAAGGGTAAATCATCCGTTCGGTAATATGATATAGATCCTATTACACCAGAAGCGCCGAAAGCCGCAAAACTAAGAGCCAGTGCTTCGGGAACTAGATATCCTAGATAGCCTGCGTAAAACATAGGTATCAGAAAACCGGCAATACCGCTCCACCCTATTAATAGGCCAACCACTAAATTGACCAATGCAACCAGAAACAACTCCATGACTGCTCTAGCCTTTCTCAACTAATCGGGTCATCAGATGACCCATGCGTACGTCATCAAATATACACTATTGGAAAACGATTTGTGAACTAGACAGTTTCTTTTTGCAAAAAATCGCACACATCAAAAACCGCTGAAACGTTGATGTTCCAGCGGTTATCGCTTATTATTATCCTACTGATTAAGATTTCCCGATACTGTTCAAGCTCTAAAATCAGATCGTTATTAGCTGTTTTTGATTATTTAGTTTTTCCCCAATATCTTTTTAATTATACCCTCAACAAACGATCGAGTTACTGGACGGGATCCTTTTGAAGAAATTTAGCATACACATAGCTGGTTCTGCCGTCATATGTAAACTTCACCATATTACCTACAAGCACTCCACTGACCTTATTGCCCTTAGGTAGTATACGTTCGACCTTACCTGTTGGCGTGTATCTAATGTTCAAATTTTGTTTAGCGTAACCGGTCATCGGAGGATTATCAATCCTTGTTGAGCTCATCGCTACATAGGCTGTTTCGCCTTCATATAAGAACTTAAGCCAAGCTCCTTCTACCGTCCCCGTCACTCGGAGCGGCCGCCATGGTCTTGTGATTATATTGCCATTAGGAGTACTTCTGATGATTGAATTGGCAACCACGTAGCACGTGACGGGATCCATGACGGGATCCTTTTGAAGAAAATTAGCGTACACATAACTGGCTTTACCGTTATATGAAAACTTCACCATATCACCTACAAGCACTCCGCTGACCTTATATCCCTTAGGTAGTATACGTTCGACCTTACCTGTTGGCGTGTAACTAAGATTCAAATTTTGTTTAGCGTAACCAGTCATCGGAGGATTATCAGTCCTTGTTGAGCTCATCGCCACATAGGCTGTTTCGCCTTCATAGGTAAACTTAAGCCACGCTCCCTCTATCGTCCCCGTTACTCGGAGCGGCCGCCATGGTCTTGTGATTATATTGCCATTAGGGGTACTTCTGATGATTGAATTGGCTACTACATAGCAAGTAACTTTGACGGGATCCTTTTGAAGAAACTTAGCGTATACATAACTGGTTTTACCGTCATATGTAAACTTCACCATATTATCTACCAGCACTCCGCTGACCTTATAACCCATAGGCAGTAAGCGCTCGACCTTACCTGTTGGCGTGTATCTAAGATTCAATTTTTGTTTAGCGTAACCGGTCATCTGAGGATTGCCCTTCCTTGTTGAGCTCATCGCTACATAGGCTGTTTTGCCACCATATGTGAACTTAAGCCACGCCCCCTCTTTCATCCCCGCTACTCGGAGTGGCCGCCATGGTCTTGTAATTATGTTGCCATTAGGAGCACTTCTTATGATTGAATTGGCAACTATGTAGCGAGCAATAGAATTATCCTCAGGATCAGGAGCATTCGGATGAGTTGCCACCCAGCCTGTCTTCCTATTCGTATCTCCTTTTTCGTAATGCTTTAATTCATCATCAAGTTCTATCCTTAAGTCAGCTTTTGTTATTGTTCTGCCATAAACTATAGTGTTCTTCCTATCGGTATTTGCATCACAGTAGTAGATATCATTACCTTTTACATTAGTAACGAAACGGGAATGCTCGCCAGTACGAATAACGGAACCTGGTCGTATTGCATTGACTGCGCTCGCGCCGTATTCTCTATTCCACCGCGAATCCATATCTTTATCATAAGCACTCATACTACCTGTGGGATAAGAACCAAACATCCAGACGCATAACTCATTCGCGAAGCCAAAACACTCGCTACCGCCCTTCCAACCTATTCTATTCTGATACTGTTCTTTATGAGAATAATTCTTTCGTGCCTTGAAACTCTTTAATTTTTCGTTAAACTGAGCCATCAGCATTGGCGACGCAGCTTGAACCTCTCGTACGAATAGAGCACTTGTTGTAGCAAGGATTAATACAACTAAAACAACACTTACAAGTCTAACGTATTTTTTCATTCTAATTACCGCCTCATCCTAAAAACAAACAGTTATTGCAGTTAATTAAGATACTATCACAAATATACGAAACGCGCGACTTTAATGGAAATCGCGCTCGCAAAAGGCCAGTGTCGCGGCGTTTAAAGTCCAGATTTCCAACAACCAAGTGCCAGACGCACAGACTTGGTTCGCGCTCCTCAATTACCTCGAAAATTCTTGCGGTACGCTTCTTCCACACGTGACCAAGGGATAAGACTTGCAAGCTTGACCCAGCGATTATCCGTTTTTAGAGGAAGGCCACCGAACAGGTAGGGTTCATCGTGAAAGGCGATTTGACGACTATCGTGTTCGTACATGACTAGACTCCAACTTCAAAGTGCAAGGGTTTCTGCGCTTTTACGCCTTTTCCCTTGCACTTATTGTACCGAATATAACCCTGTAATGCACTGATTTCAGGCCTTTGGAATTCGTTCAGCAGACCCTAGTTAGGCATTCTCCATTCGCAGGTAGCGCAACTCATTCTGAACAGAAACAGGTAACTCCGATTCTATATAACCTTTAGCATTTGGTTTCTTTAGCGGTCTTTTCTCTGGCACAGGTAAGTCACCATCACAAAGATTTTTGCTTTAGAGGGACATACACCTTCCTCGCCATATTCCATATAAGCAGCAATCCACTTACCAAGCTTACCGTGCCTTATTTGGTACGCTCGCGCCGTCTCTCGCAAACCTTTTCTATCTTCTAGTACTTCTCGTTACCCTTAACTTAAACTCTTGGCTGTAGTTCTTTAGGCTTCGTTTTTTCTCTTCCATAACTGGACCTCCCATGTCAGTCATTTTATTCCTTGTTGTCCAACATTTGGAGCTCAGTTCAGGAGGTGGCCTTTTGCGAGCGCGATTTCTAGCAAAGATAACAAGAGAAAGAAATGTTATTGTTTCAATATTCATCATTTTTTATCTCCCAACACAACATATACAATTTCAGGAGGATTGAATAGGCGAGGAGTTATTCTAGCAGTGTTTGCTAATCCTGTGGAAACTACAATATTGCCGTGTTCTCCCTGATATAAACCACGGACATATTTTGGAAACCACCCCTGCCCCGACGCCCATAAGCCACGGTTAAAGAGACGAATCTGGCCGCCGTGAGCATGTCCCGAAATCACGAGATCAATCTTGTACTCATTGAGAAAGGGATCCTTTACTGCCCAGTATTCAGGATGATGAGAAAGAAGGATCTTATATCCTTCCTGCTTTACATATTCAAAAAGCCAATTACTATCAAGAATGGCTGATTTTGCCCATTGGCTCCTATCCCAATCTGGATAACGGTCATCATATCCGTTCTCCAGATAAAAATTTTTTCGATACTTCCAGTATTCAGCAACTCGAGCAGATGTCAAGCCTCCAAACAAAACCTCCTGCCCCTTCACAACGTACCGTTTCCATTCATTGTGAAGCACCTCAACGCCCATCTGTTTAAGAACCTGAATATCCCCCTCAGACAATAGCCAGTCGTGATTCCCTATGGACATGACCGTCGGAGCCATATCTACGCATGCCTGCAAAAGTGGCAGGACATTTTCAGCAATTTCGAATGCCGGAAGATTCCTCTTGGGTTTGAAGCCGAGAAATAAATCTCCCACAACGGCAATCACATCAGCTGGGTCTTCACGCAGCATCTTGACAACGGGCTCATAACAATTATCATGGAAGTCAGAAATCACAGCGACGGTAAGGGAAACGGCTGAATTGAGTCGATATGTTGTTTTGCGGACACAAAGCGTTTTCATCAGCTGTCTTCTCCCCTCATCTCCTAATCGTAGCAAATTATTTTATTATAATATTTCGAGAAATTCACCTGTCATTTTGCAAATCATTATCCAATCATGTGAAGACCCAACTAGCGTTGAAATACCTCCCATGGCAGTAGCTTCGAGCACAGGAAGCACAATGTTCCTGTGGTTAATCTTTCCATCATCTGTATTCATTCCGATGATAATCGGCATGAAGATTGCGAGAACGGTAGCGTTGGTGAGGAAAGCTGAAAGAACACACGCCAGCACATATGCTACAACAATAATAACCTTCTCATATTATGCGAATACTTGGTCATGATTCGGCCAAATGCTGCCGCAACGCCAGTCTCCACCAGTGCTGACCCGACAACCATAACACCGATCAACAGGATAACTGTTGTGGAAGAAAACTGACCAAATGCTGTACTGAAGTCTGACAAGCCGAGGATCACCATCACAACACATCCAAGGATAGCCGAAGTCGCCATAGGTAGCTTGTCCCAGATAAACAGCAGGAAAAAAAGACCGAAGATAATAAGGCTTAAAAGTGCACTACTCATTTTAGTTCTCTCTTAATAATTCTTATAATCTTTAGATTATATTTCTTGTAAAAATAATTGGGTTTATAAATCCTAGTACGCGTCCAACGCAGCAATAGGGTTGTGTCTTAGGATTGGACAGCATTCAATCATTCACGACAAATATTCACACATCGCATTGCTAGCCTTCAGAAATAACGAATCATGTTCGAGGCAGAGACCAAACACAATATCAAACTCCATTCCCACTTTATTCATGATCTCAGCCTGCAAGATACCCTTGGAAGGGTGTTTCCTATAAACTTGCTATTATTTCTCTACATGACGACGGATATACTTGCCACGCCCAGGCTCAGCGGTAATGACACCATCCTTCTGGATTACTTCGCCGCGGCTGATGGTATACCTTGGCCATCCCTTGAATTTCATGCCTTCGTACACGGAAAAGTCACTGTCGCCAAAGAGGTCAGGAGTAATCTCACGCTCCCAGTCAAGGTCGACCAGAGCGAGATCCGCATCATATCCCGGAGTGATAACACCCTTATTTCGGAGCAAGAAGACTTTAGCCGCATTGGTACTGTTTACCATGGAAAGAGTTGTCAGAGGAATCCCTCTCTTGTGGTAACCTTCACTGATCAACGTTGGCAAAATCATACCAGGACCACCAAATCCGACATACACACCCCAGATGTCATCGCCGGGTTCATACCGCTTTGCCTTGCTGACTGGCACGTTATCTGTCCCCATGGTCTTCACGCTGCCGTTCCGGATACCTTCCCAAAGGGCATCGTTGTCTGCTGCTGTACGGAGCGGAGGATTGACTTTTCCCATCAGACCACAAGGGGAATCCTTTGTGAGCAGCAGGTAGTGGGGGCAGGTCTCCAAAGTGACATTCCCTTTTAGCACTTTGCGTAGCGTTTCATACATTTTCACGGAGGTCTGTGCCGAGGTATGCACAACATATATGTTACCGTCAATGATATGGTTCATCCACATAGTATCCGCTACTGTGATGGTCTCTACCCAGCCCGGACGTGTCTTCTCAAAGCCAGTCAGAGAGTATCGGTCATCAGGATTGTTCTCTTCCTTCACCGCCTTCTGGAATGCACGGAAAAGGTCAGCGTCCTCGCAGTGGATGCAAAGCAACAGTTCCGGCGAAATCTCGCGTAGCTTCTTTAAGGTTAGGTAGAAGTCAGCCTTATCAAGCGTCAAAGCCGCCTCCTTAGGCAGGTCATAGAATGTGTGGGCAATGTCCTGCTTGTCAAAGAAGAACTTGAAGGACGTGATGCCCAGCTTATCCACGTAGCCCTGGAGCTCATTCAGGTGCTCCTTTGCGCAAAGGCCAAGAGAGAAAGCAAAGTCTACAAGACTGTTAGCCTCACCATCCTCAATCGCTTCCTGTACGGTTTCGTAATAGTCGCCTTTGCCGCGATGATAGTTCAGCAATGTGGTAAGGCCACCGATGGCCTGACGGGGTGTATCCATACGGAAAGCATCGCCAAGTGGCTTATACAGGCCAAGGTGCTGATGGAGATCAATGGTACCGGGCATGACATAAAGCCCGTCCGCATCGATTACCTGCGCGTCCCCGCTGTACTCTCCGGGAGACAGAATCGCCGCGATCTTCTCCCCACGAATCAGGATGTCCGCCTTCCGTACTGCTGTCTCAAAGATCACGTTGCCGCTTGTAATGAGTTTATCCATGTCAATTCCTTTTCATCATTTCGCTGGCTTTTAATGTCCAAGGTACATGGCTTTTATTTCAGCATTTTCTGCCATTTCCTGTGCCGTACCGCTGGCACGAATCAATCCTTGCTCAAGGACATAGGCACGATGTGCAATTTTTAACACATCATGGATATTCTGCTCCGCAATCAGAACGGATACTCCCCTAATATGGATATCAATTACCGCTTTAAGTACTTTCTGGGTCATAATCGGAGAGAGACCTATAGAAGGTTGATCCAGAATCAACAATTTAGGATCCGCCATTAACCCGCGACCAACGGCAACCATCTGCTGCTGTCCGCCGCTCAGATTCCCGGCCGCTTGAGAATTCATCTCCTTAAGCTCTGGAAAGAGTGTGTAAACGTATTCTAGGTTTTCTTTCATCCTCGCCTTGGCTCTCTTTGTATGAGCGCCGATCTCAAGGTTTTCCTTCACCGACATGAGGGAGAAAAGCTGTCGTCCTTCCGGGACCTGAATCAACCCGGCTTCCACAATCTCCTGAGATGTAGCATGGGTAATATCCTGCCCCTCAAATTCTACAGTTCCTCCAGTGATATGTCCGAGTCCAGAGAGAGCTCTCATAAAAGTGGTTTTACCCACTCCATTAGCGCCCATCAAAGAAACGATCTCCCCTCGTCGAACCTCAAGAGAAATGCCCTGAATGATTTTCAGATTGCCGATACCAACATGCAGATCAGTTATGGTAAGCATCACTCCACCTCTAATCCTTTGCCAAGATAGGATTCAATCACCTTAGGATTGTTTGCCACCTCAACCGGTATGCCTTCTGCGATCATTTTCCCGCGTTCCATAACATAAATATAATGAGAAAGTTTCATGATAACCGGCATGATGTGCTCGATCATGAGAATCGTAATCCCGGTTTTATTGATTTTATCAATCAGCTCTACCATCTCGCGGGATTCCGTAGGCGTCAGCCCTGCCATCACCTCATCCAGCAGAAGTACTTCTGGCTGTGTGGCAAGTGCCCTGGCAAGTTCCAGCTTTCTCTGCTCACCTGTATTCAGCAGCTGTGCAAGATTTTCTTTTTTGTCGATCAGCCCGACCAGATCAAGACTCTGCTCAGCAAATTCATATGCCTGTGTCCTGCTGTTAGCTTTATTATATCCGCCAACAGCCACATTATCGAGAACAGATAACATACCAAAAGGTTTAGCAATCTGGAACGTTCTCGCCATTCCCATGTGGCACAGTTTTTCTGCCGTTTTATGCTGTACTTCCTGGTCTTTATAAATTACCTTCCCAGAAGTAGCATGGTAATATCCTGAGATGCAATTAAAAAGGGTGGTCTTTCCCGCGCCATTTGCTCCAATCAGGCCCGTAATTTCTCCTTCCTTCACATCGAGTGAAGCATGATCGACCGCCACATTGCCTTGGAAGGATTTGCAAACATCTATTACTTTCAATGTTTCCATCAGCTTCTCGCTCCTTTCAGTCTGCGAATGACAGTTCCATAAATCCCGTCCCGGCAAAACACAACAAACAGTACAATCAATACGCCATAGATGATCATGTTAACCCCATTCACGCCTTCAAACAGATTGTTGCTCAGTTCCTTCAGGGGAACAATGATCAGTGCGCCGAGTAAAGGACCGCCAAGGGTTCCAGCACCGCCAATAATACACGGAACAATTGCTTCAACGGAAATCGCCGCTGAAAATACCACAGTAGGATCGATGAAACCGTAATACTGTGCGTAGAATGTACCTGCCATAGCCGCAATTGCCGCGCTGATGGCCATTGCCAGCAACTTGTACTTTAGCACGGGGACACCAAGTGATCCGGCCGCTTCCTGGTTTTCCTTAATTGCAATCAGGCAAACACCAAACTTACGTCTGCTCATTAAGCCAATAAAAATCGTAGCGGCTATTACCATGGCTAGCAAAATGAAGTAAAATATTCTGTCATTTGCAAACTGGAACTCACTCCATACATCCTTGTAAGGAATCAGAATGCCTGTAGCGGCCTTAAGTGCCTTTGTGTTATTGAACAGCACTCGTAGGATTTCCGCAAAAGCCAGTGTGACCAATGCGAAGAAATCACCGCGCAGCTTATAACGGAACGACAAGAAACCGATCAGCACACCAACCAGAGCAGCTACCGCCATTCCTGCAATCATTCCGATCCACGGACTGACGCCATGGTCCACATAAAGAATGCTCGATGCATATGCGCCAAGCCCAAAAAACGCCGCATGACCAAATGAGAACTGTCCGGCATATCCGCTCATAATATTCCAGCTCTGCCCAAGCAAAGCCATGAGAAGAACAGAAATGCCCACGCTCAGCATATACCTGTCAGATAGGAACGGATAGATCACTGCCATCAACAGCAGGACAAGAAGAGTGCCCTGTTCCACTTTCTTAGTTTTCACGACGGTTCCCCCTTCCAAAGAGACCTGTTGGACGGAGAAAGAGGATTAAAATGAATATGCCGTAAATGACCATTTCGCTCCAGCTTCCACCTAGATAATAGCCGCTCAGTGATTCAACGACACCGATAATCAGACCAGACACTAACGCCCCCCAGAGATTTCCCATACCACCGAGAACAGTAATCACAAAGCACTTCAACTGGAAGGTCTCTCCAAGGGTAGGATAGATGCTCATAATGGGAGTAAGCAGTCCTCCGGCGATCCCCGTACAAACCGCTCCAATGCCAAACGCAATGGCGCGGATGTTTCGCACATTGATTCCCATAAGTTTGGCACCTGTTTCGTTCTGTGCGGATGCACGAATGGACTTCCCTGTGTTGGTCATGTAGAGAAGATAATAAACACATCCGGTCACGATGATAACGACACCAAACGCGATCAGCTTGGCCGGTGCAAATGTCAAGGAACCTATCCTCCACGCTTTTTCAAAACCCTTGACTGTCAGAGTCTGGTAATTGGGAGTAAAGATAACAAGTAGCACGTTCTCAAGAATATATGCCATTCCCAATGTCAGAAGCAGCTGATTATGTGTCGGTGCATGCTCAATGTAATGGATAGGGAAACGCTGAATCAAAAACCCGATCAGGAACATCAACACCATAGCAAAAGGCAGCGCCAGATATGGATTTAGTCCCAAATCGTTACCCAAGGCAAAAACAACATACATGCCAACGGTCATCATAGCGCCATGTGCAAAGTTTGTGATTTTCAACACACCGAAAATCAGGGAAAGTCCTAATGCTGCAAGTGCGTAAACACCGCCCATGAGAATACCATCAAGCAATGATTGCAATCCTTGTAAACTCATTTCTGCACCTCATCATGATCCGCATACTCTTCAGGAAACACGATAATATGTTTTCCGTCACGGATTTCTACAAGCACACCTGCGGAATTAATATTTTCACCTTTTTCATCGAACTTGATCACACCTTGCGGAAGAACATGCTCGTATATCTCCGATGCCGCGATTGCATCCCGCAACTCTTCAGGATCATCTGGGTTTTTACACCGCTTCAGGGCATCAGCAACCACCATAATGGACTCATATCCGTAAATAGCATGAACAGGAATATCTTCTCCATATACTTCCCGGTAGGTCTCCAGCATATATTGTGCTTCTTCACTGTTAGGATTATAACGGTAGTTGATATCATAGATACCGTCTACCTGTGTTCCATATGTTCTGAGAAACTTTGCATCTGAAAATGCTCCGTTCGCACATCCGACTATTTTCTTAAACTGTATTCCCCTTTCCAACACTTCTTTCATAAAGAGATTCTGGTCGGAATAATAGCCGATCGGAACTAGCAGATCCGGATCTAATGCGGCGAGTTTTGTAACTTCAGAACTCATTGTGGAAGTTGTCGCGGGATAAGACAGCATACCGACGATCCTTAAGCCGGTTTCATCAATGTGGTCTGTGATATATTCAGAAATACCCGCGCCATAGTTCGAGTTTTCATAGATAAATGCGACTGTTTCCATATCATCTGTCTTGAAATAGCTCAGATATTTCAGGAAGTTCTGGCTGAAAACGGATACGCTCGGCTGGACTCGGAATGTATACCGATAACCATTGCTGAGGAGGTTATCGCTGGATGCGACCGTGACAACAAGAGGAATCCTTGTTTTCTCTGCTGTTCTTGATACTACCTGTGCAGAACTGCTGGTATAGGTTCCAGTTAAAGCAACAACGCCACTGTTTGTGAGCTTCAAAGCAGCATTAGCGGCCCCACTGGAAGTTCCCAGACTGTCTTTTGCTACCAGTTCCAAAAACCGCCCATTTATACCGCCTTCGGCGTTGATTTTGTCGATTGCAATCTTTTGGGCATTGACCATTGCCTGCCCCTCATAAGCCATGCTCCCTGTCAGCGGATGAACAGAGCCGATCTTGATTGTGTCTGTTGCCGTCTGACTTTTACAGCCCGACAGCACCATAGACAACGCCAATAAAGCTGTCATCAAAAGCAAAAATATACGTTTGCTTCTCATAGGTTTGCGCTCGCTTTCCATTATATATTGCATAATCATTTGCCTATACGTTGCATACAAAAAATAAATTTCCCGATCCTCTATTACTATTTGAGTTCTTATTCTAGCAGTTCCTTGATACCGCTGTACTGTTTTGAAAATTCAAGTGCTCGAATCTTTTCAGCAAGCGCATCTGGCTCATGTGCAAATCCCTGCATGCAGGCAACCAGTTTACGCCTCATATCGTCCCAAGAGAATGGATTAGCCGCGTCGCCCTTGGGAAGGAGAACAGTCCGCTCTATACTGCTACCGTCCTCAAACTCGGCAACAAGCATCGAGCCACGGATGCCTGAAGCCGTATCTTCCATCTTCGCATCCGGAATCAACTCTATTTTCTCCACAATTTCCCGCACCTCGTCGGTAGGCTCCTTTTCCAAGTCATCCAATGTATAGTTGCCGGTTGCCATTGCCACTGCAAGGCTGTAGTGGATAGAAAACTTCGCATTGTCAGGTGTCTTCGGAATCTTAATCTTCCCGGCAATCTGAATGGCATTGTCATAGATATAGAGCTTCAGAGACTTGATATCCTGCGTTCCCAGCCGCTTCTCCTGCATCTCATCTCGAATGTGGATAGCCGCCTCGATTCCGCAGTGGGTATGACGGCAGGAGGGATAAGGTTTCAAATAGCTCTCGCAAATAGTGAAGACCTGTCCAAGTCCTTCCAGCATTTCATAGTGAACTTCGTCCGTCATAGCCTGGAACCAGCCTTTTTTGCTTTCAAGCGGGAGATCAGGACCATTCACACCGGAGGCGGCAAGTTTGGCGGAAATGATACCTGTCTTCGCAGCATTTGCCGGATTCAGGGGCTTGCAGGACTGTCCACTCTCAGCAATAATAATAAGTCCACTTGCCTGGATCGCTGCGATTCCAAGAGCGTCATAGATGCCGTCCGCATCCAAACCCATCAGCTTAGCGCAGGCAGCACCGCAGGCAACAGCCCCAGCTGTTCCAGTCGAATGGAATCCACGGTGTACCAATCCCGGCTGCGCCATAGCACCCACGCGGTTATAGACCTCATAGCCAATCATGATGGCAGTCAGGACATCCTCCCAGCTCTTATCTCCCAGGCTCTCCGCGAGAGCAAACACTGCGGACATCACATGCGCCGCAACGTGTCCCATCGCTTTCCGGTTGCCATCATCCATATCAGCACCGTGGGCATAGACAGCGTTCATAAACGCCGCATTCTCAACAGGAAGCTTATGGTCAAGTTCAAATACGGAAGTATCTCCCACTCCGCTCATTCCTTGGACAATTCCAAGCATTGCCTCATTAAACTTACGATTGACCTTAATCCCGGCAAAACATGCGGCATAGTAATCCGCAATATACATCCTCACCGTTTCAATGGCTTCCTGCGGGATCTGATCATAAGTGAGTTTTGAAGCAAATTCGCTCAGTATTCGTGCCGTGTCTTTAGAATCCAAGTTCATACACGATTCCTGCCTTCCCATAGTGGACATCTGAAACTATGCCGTACAATTCCGGGTGTCTGTCGCGCTCCCAGTTGAGACGAGCTCTTGCGTATTTGTTGTTGTCCGTGTCGATCTCCACAGACAGAACTGTCCAAGGCTCGTCCTCAAGCGATGCTACGATATTCCCGAGCGGATCAATAACCAGAGACTTGCCGAAGTGAACTCGCGGCTTTTCTTCATTCTCTGTCTTCTCTTCACCTGCTCTGTTCAACGCAATTACATAACTGTGGCTCTCAAGAGCCCTCGTCTGAAGCTCTGTGACGAACATATCCTTTCGCAACCCCATGGTGCAGGCCGGAACACAGATAATTTCTGCTCCCTTCAGGAAATATGCCCTCCACTGCTCCGGAAAAGAACGATCATAGCAGGTAAGCATTGCAATCTTCACGCCATTGTCTAAATCGTATACCGGCATTGTATTTCCGGACTTAAAATAATAGTTTTCATAGCATTCGTTGTAACGAAGATCTCCACCCGGCATATGGATCTTACGGTACTTTCCATACACACCCCGGATGGGAGACACAAGACCAAGCGTGTTAAAAAATCCATCCTCAGCTTTTTCAAAGAGTGAGTAACATATATTGGTATTTAACTTCTTGCATAACGCAAGCATAGCCGTTGTCGTCGGGCCAGTCAGAAAGTCCTCCGCGTACTGGAACCAGCGTTTCTCCCTGACATAACCGAAATACTTACTTGTCATAAGTTCTGGGAATACAATAAGCTCTTCACCGCTGAATTTTTCCTCTGCTAGTTTCAGCTGTTTTTGGAAATACTCTTCATTTGTCATGCCTACGGTAACAGTTCCTGGCTGGATACCTAAAATGCGAACTTTCATACTTGCCTCCTGTTTAAATAATTGAATGCCTTCACTTATCAAGGCTCACAATAATCTGCATCAAATCTTTTACAGCTTTTGAAAGATACTGTTTTTTCCGATAAACTACCGCCATATCCCGATACGGAACGGACTGTGCGAAGGAGAAGAAAGCCACCTTCTCCGCATTACTGAACTTTGATGTCCCAGATGGAACCAACGCGGCACCGATCCCAGCTCTCACCATTGCAAACTGAGTTTCAATGGTTCTACACTCCACCGCATTTACCACCCTGAATCCGGCAATTGCGCAAATCTCGTCAAGACTTTTCTGTGTTGGCTGCGACTCCGCCAATGTAGCAAAACGTTCTCCGGCGATTTTTTTATAGTCCACGGCAGGATACTTTCTGCCATGGATGTTTACAGCTGTCTTCTTTAGCTTTTGATATATCGGAGTCTCCATATTTACTGCAAGTAGAACTTCCTCTTCCATAATTAGTTGGAAGTTAAAAATCTTCTCATCTACTGGAAGATTTGCGATGCATAGATCAAACTGACCGTGCGCCGCATCATCCAGAAGACTTGCGCCGCCACGCTCCTCAATAACAAGACGCATTCCGGGATAAAGCTTCTGAAACCGTTTCACAATCTCAGGCATGAGGTGAATACACCTATGTGGGCTGACACCCACGACAATACTCCCTGATTTATATTTGGACAGATCCTCAAACTTGCGCTCCATCTGCTGTTCTAGGTCAAGAATCTTCCTTGCGGCTTCAATATACACATACCCGGCATCAGTAACGCGGACATTCCCGCCTGTGCGGTCAAAGAGCTGTACGCCTTGTTTCTTTTCAATTTTCTTTATGTATTGACTTAGGGATGGCTGAGTAATGCCCAACGAATCCGCAGCCCTAGAAAAGCTTCCTTCATGAGCAAGCACAAGGACATATCTCAGCTGTTTCATGTTCATAGGTTCAACCTCTCATCAGGTTTTCGATGACAGCAATGCTTTCTGAGCGTTCTATATTATATATAGCTGCTATCATCTCGTTCTGCTGTTCATTAGAGAACCTTCCTCCAGATAGTGACCGGAACTTATCTTCGATTTCCTGTTCACTCAGCGGGTTGACCGGGTCACCCTTTGCCCCGATGACCTCTGTGTAATAGGTCTGATCTTTAGCCTTAACCTCCACGCCTGACGCCCACTGATTAGGATAGAGGGAGGTAAACTTATCACTCGTGTTGACGGTTACTTTCATTGCCAGTGAATTGATCAGCGGATCAGTGAGCCTCTCCGGAGCAAACTGTGGAATAAATGCTTGACCATCTACAAGTGCCGCAGATACCGCGTAGGGGAAACTGAACTGTGCTTCCACCGTGTTCTTCGGTAGCTCTGAGAAGCCCCAGCTCATTCCGGCAACATCGTAGGTAGTAACCATGACAGCTTCTATATCTTCAGGTTTCAGACCATTCTCATTCCTGATTTTGAGCGCACAATCGATTGCCTGATGAATATGTCCGCAACAAGCATAGAACTTATGTCCCATGTCCTTGCAATGCCACGTTTCACTCAAGTCTTTAACCAGTTCCTCCAAATCACTCTTATCCGATGCCGCATGACCATAGCCACCGTCCGGTGCCTCAAATACATATGTCGGGCCAGTGAAACCAGCTCTTGCAGAAACCGCTGCAAGGTACCCGTGCATCGCAGCCATGCCAGCATGATATCGTTTGCTCATGGAGCCATCTGCTGTATAGGCCATAAGACCGCCTGTGGATGTACCGGCAAGTCCAAAGGCGTTCGCCATCTGAAGACCATTCAGCCCCATGATATGACCGATGGCAGCCGCTGCGCCAAAAGCTCCACAGGTAGCAGTCCCATGCCAGCCCCTTCTCCTGTGGCTGTCCACACCTATGGCAATGGCCGTCCGCAACATTACCTCATAGCCAACAGCCATGGCGGTTAGAAGTTCCTTTCCGTCAATGTTATAGAGAGAGCCAACCGTCAGGATAGAAGGTACGATCACGGTACCCGCATGAATTTTGCTGGGTTTATGAAGATCGTCCAGCTCCACTGCATGATTCATTGCTCCGTTTATGAGCAATGCCGTTGAAAGCGGTGCTGTCTCTCCTAGAAACCACACGTCTGCTTTTCCACTCTCATCAGGATTCATCGCGCCGCGGATCAAATTACGAATTTCACATTGCCCTGATCCAGCCGCCGCGCAACCGAGTGTGTCCAACAGGCATTTTTTCATCATGTCGATAACGGGTGAGGGGATGTCTGTGTAGGTTACAGATACAGCCCAGGCTGCAAATTCTTTAGTGTACTCCTTCATACGATTTCAGCTCCTATTGGTTTTATAATCAACCAGTTATATCCTGAATATAACAAAACAATATTTTAAAACTTTTCTCTCAATCTATTCAATATGTATACTATTAAATTAACTAGATTAACGTTCGCGTTTTTTCATAGCTTTTTTATAACGAGTCATTTGTTTGAAAGAGTATGCAAAGAATGGAAGTGGATCATCCCTGTAAAAAACAATGTCTTTTGTATTTTTCCAACTAAACCACGATGGATCGCTATTGAAGCGATTAGGAGATTTCAAAAACCACATGAAATCAGCTTGAAAATGTCGAGTAGTTACTCCGAACTTATCGTTAATGGGATACCTTGTAACGGGTTCGCCAAACGCAAGCTCTAACATTTGCTTGGATATATTATACCCACACATAAAACAGAGCTTAATACTTGCATTGATTCGACCATTGATCTCAAGCAACTTCACAATTCCGTCGTTGTCGTCTGTCATAAAACAAACATTGGCAAACCCTTTCCATCTCATTTCTTGAAGAAGCTTAATTGCATAATCAAGAACTACATTGTCATCAACTGTTTGAAGGCAAGTGCAGGTCCCTGCGTCCACTGGATACCATCTCTTTATTTCACCAGCCAGAGCTCCCTTTACATTTCCCTTCTCATCCATAACAATAAAAGCACTTCTTCTTTTTGTGAAATGAATGAATTCCTGCACAACATAATCTTCCAGATTGGTCTTTTGCTCCACGACAAATCTCTCAAATTCAACGCGGGAATCAAACTTATGGAATCCAATTGAGCCAACGCTATTGCGAGGCTTAATTATAATCGGAAAAGGTGTGCGGCTTAAAAAATCTTCAATAGTCTCATTATCACGACGCGTTATCGGGCAAGGTATTCCTGCTGTCATTGCTGTTTCAAAGGTTATCTGTTTGTTGAAAGCTCTAATATAAATATCTCGAGGAGCACAAGCAATCCGCACATACTTTTTGTACTCTTCTTCATGAAGGGTTACCAAATTCGTGGAATTCTCGGCAATCGGAAACAAAACATCATACTTTTCAGTTTTTAATTCACGGAGAAGTACTTTATAAAAACTGTCATCCCCGATGATATCCTTTTCCAACAGTTTTACGTCTGGATATTTAGATACGTAACATAAGTCCATTTTACTGCGGCACAACACCGTGACATGACAGCCAATCTCTTTGAGCCCACGAATGATAGTCAATGTTTGTCTTCCACCGCCGTCTGTTACCAAAACATGAACATTGTTGAAATCCATTTTCTCCACTCCTGCGTATGCATATCAGCATTCACGCTTTTTGTAAAATTCTTCCCACAGCAGATCTGCCAATTCTTTACATACCACTTCGTGAGCTGGAGCATATTCCTGTGGATATGAAGTTTCCTGTAATCGTTTATTGACAAAATCCTCAAAAGTCCCGATAACTCTGGCCGGAATACCAGCGGCTACACTGTTATCAGGGATGTCCTTATTCACGACACTGCCGGATCCGATCACAACATTTGACCCAACTTTTACGTCATAAAGAATTCTTGTCCCAGAACCGATAAAAACATTATCTCCAATCTCTATGCAGCCGACTTTCTCACGGAAGCGAGTACCCCCCCCCTAGGGATTTTGCCGCATCAGAGCGATTAAACATCATATGCGTAATATCATGGGCAACAAACCCTACATTTGATGCAACATGAACATTATTTCCGAATTTAATGAGGTTTGGGTAAAGGGGAAGCTGGCGTTTCTGAATACTGCACCCATCACCCATTGATGCAAATACGCCTTTTTCTTTCAAGTACTTTGCGCGTTTTAGGCTACTGCGCATCATCCACAATCGAAGTGTAATCCACAATCTTTTACCTTGCATATTGAAATCCTTTCGCGCTATTACAGCAATGAGCATTTTACATTACATTTTCTTCCAGTTCTTGAAGGCGTTTTTTTACAATGTAATATTCTTTCGGATAGTCGAATTCTTTTTTTCCAAAAACAACAGCTATGATAATACCTGCTGTTTTAAAGATCAGTTTGATATCCGTCCAAAGTCCTTTATGCTCTACATAGTAAAGCTCCAATTCGCGCTTCACAGGAACGATTGTCTTAAGATAAACCTCTCTGTTTCCCACAAGGGCATCACCATGTGTGTAATCAAAAAGACTTGCATAACTTGTTAGTCCTGGAGCAACGGTAAGTACAGGTTCATAGCGTCCGCCGTACATCTTGGACACGTTAGTTGTAAGCATCGGTCTCGGTCCGACAACTGAGAGATCTCCCTTTAGGACATTGATAGCCTGCGGGAACTCGTCAATTTTTGTCCTCCGTATAATCTTTCCAATGGTAAAAACTCTCTTCTGCTCTTCAGACATTCCCGTATAACGACCGTTGTCAATATGCATAGAACGGTATTTGTAGAACTTTAACGGTTTCCCGCCTTTCCCTATACGAGTCGATACATACATGACCGGTCCAGGACTCGACAACTTAATTCCAATTGCAACAAACGGATATGTAACAATAACCACCATCATCAGGAAACAGCCAAATAAGATATCGAATACCCTCTTAATAATTTCATACATAAGTCACACACCTGTTTCTGCTTTTCTCTCGTTATTGCTCACCATTTCACATTTGAACCTGCAGAAGCTTTGCAAATTACCTATTGGGACTTTTCCCCTCACAACACTTCTGACCCCTGTCTTTTCTCTCCAACGGAAATTCAAAGCCATGGTAGCCCAAAATGAGGCGATATACCACAATGAGCCTGAAAGTATCAGCTGTGATGACGCAATAAGGAATATCAAGTAGAGACTTCTCCATTCGCTGTCCGGGGCTTTCAGGACACGAATGATCCTGTAAATCATGACCAACAGGATAATTCCTCCCACGAGATAGCCGAAATCAACAAGTATTTCCAATGCTATATTGTGGCAGTATCCAATCCACAATGATGTCTTTTGAGAAATAACGAACCGATCGCCATATATACCATGTCCAAAAGGGCCTCCGGTTTTTATCAGTTCTAACGCAATGCTATAGATTGTTCCTCTTCCGGACTCAGCATTGTAGTTTCCGCTCATAAGCAACAAAACGGTACGGGAAGAAAAACCAAGCCTCTGAAGCAAAAAGCCCAAGCCCATCATAATAGTGGGTAGGTTGACTATGATTACTCCAAAAACGGCTGCAAATAGGACTGCTAATGTACGTTTTTCCGCAATACGCCTTTTTCGCAAACGATCCCAAAGCTGAATCACTAAAATAAGTGCAACACCAAGCAGTGGGCCACGAGATCCTGCCATCAAAATACAAATCAAAGCTATACCGGAAAGGCAGTAATACCATTTGCTTTCCTTCTTGCCGAGAACAGTGAACAAAACAAACAGGAAGAGAACATCGTATCCATATCCGAGATTATATTCACCTTTAAATCCTCTACGCACACCAGTAGCAACCCAATAACCTCTAATGAATTCAGCGTAGAACAGCTTATATACGTTGTAAACAATCAATACGAAGCCTGCCCATTTCAGCGTTTTGAATATTTTTTTCGGGTCGTCAATTAATGAAATGAACAGGAACAAATATAAAGCCTGATCCGGTCTAAAAATAGCATGCCAGATGTTGAATTCTTTATTATGGAAAAGCCAGTCACCATACTCCGGATGCACCAAATAGGTAACCATGCAGATCATGAAGACAATAAACCAGACCAACACAAACCTTCTGAATACACGTTGCTTCTGTACGGACGATAAAATAAGCAGAATCGGCAAATACATCAGAACAATGGCAACCCATGAATTGATTTGTGCCGGTGTACGAAGAACGTAATACATAAAAGTTTTTACTACACTCTTCGTTAGAAACAAAAACAATCCTATACACGCCAAATTTTCAGTTGTAAGTGATAGTTTGTTTGGTATCCTAATTCGCATATTCATTACCTTTTTCTTTTTATCAAACGTTTCATCATACGTACAAGTTGAATGAATTGCTGATCCTTGCGAAACAGTAGATAGTAAACCATTAAAGGAATCGTACAGCAAAGAATCATTCCAAGGACAAGCCTTATCAATCCACCACCAACATGTGTGAATTCCAATATGACCCAGATGAGCGCTCCTGTTACAAGTGTAATCATCGAATGGATCACAAATTCCTTGTAATATGGCTTAGGGGACTTCTTAAATACATACTTATAAACAACATAAGGATCAAACCATGTCTGCGTTACAAGCCTTGAAATCGGCGTAGCAATTAAAACACCAAACATACCGCAAGGCTTGACCAATGCAAGTGACAACCCTATATTGATTATCGACATAATGACTGGACGATACTTTCCCTGAACAAACAGGCCATTCGCATCCCTAAAGGTCTGGAATGGAAGGATGGTAAGAAACAGATACATATTAAAGGCAATTGCAAAGGATGTGATAGTCGATACTGTGTAGTCTGCTCCAAGCCATACAGTTACCAAAGGATTACAAAGGTTAAACATGGCAATAGAGCAGAATGCAGAGAAAATGAAAGACCCTAGATTTATCTTACTAAATACGCGAAACTGCTTATTATCATCATCTACCGCAGCCATATTTCCAACGCTGGGAAGAACAGCAACCCAAACCTTGTTGCTAAGGTTTGTGACACAATTCGAGATCATTCGGAAATGACCTATAATGCCAACCAAACTTGTACCAAGGAACGTGGAGATAATAATACTGTCCGTACCATTCAAAACGACTCCGGATATCTTATAAAGCGCCATGGCGCCGACATCCTTCATCAATTTATTCTTATCTGCCTTTGAGAGGCGTTCATCACCTCTAAAATTGACTTCCGGAAAGCGTTTTTTCACTTCCAGACTGATCAGAAGATTCCTGACAAGGTAAGTGACAATCCTCAAAACCAGATAGATCATATATTCATGGAAAATAAAGAGTGCCAGACTCTCCAGTCCCATAAATATAATCTGAACTGCCATCTCAATGCGTACTGCAACACGTGACTGTTGGCTGGCTCGAATCAGAGTCTCCTTGTACACAACCAGATAAGAACAAGACGAGGCAGCTACGTATAGCATGAAGATCAGCCGTATATCCTCTTTGATATTTGGAATACCCTTAACGATTGACCCAAGTAAGGGTACACAGCATAACCCCAAAACAAACACGCCTGCGGCAATGATGTTATACGCCGTTTTATAAAATTGCATCAGCGCATTGATTTTCTGGTAATTTCTCTCTGCAAGCGGCTTATATAATGAAAAGATAATTGCACTGCCAAGCCCCAATTCCATCAAAGAAAGGATCTGAAGGATATCTGTAAAGAGGCTGGATATTCCTCCATATTCAATGCCTAACGTCTTGATCAGGACTGTACGAAGTACAAATTCCATGATCAAAGTGGCTAATCTACCGAGTATCGTCGCTCCTGAATTTTTGATTGAATTTCCGGTTCTTGTATCTGACATACAGAGTAATTACTCCTCACATACTGGTGCTGGTCTGCGGTATTCCGGGAAAAACGAACTGGCAGGATCATTGTTCCTAAATCTGTTCAGTTCATCATAAATATCCGATAGAAACTTTTTACGTCCAATAGCAAACTGCCTGTGGTCACCCTTATAAAAGGCACGCTTGAACTTAAAAAGGTTATCTTCCTGGGAACCTAACCCGCCACCCAAATGGAACGTCTTCATGCCGTTTTCACAGCCCCACTTTGCGGCCTCATAAAGGAGGAAATTCGTAGGAGCTAAGGCACGATATTCTATATCCGACCCAGAGAAATGATAATTCAGCTTCCCATTTGCATAAATCATGATGGAGCCAGCTATAGGTTTATCTTCATACATAGCGAGAAATACTTGTGCGCTTTCTCCCAGATCTCTTCGGATACTGTCATAGAAGGGATCAGCAAAAAAATAATAGTCTTCTGCTTCAGCCTTACTCATTGTGGCATCGTACATCTTTTTGAATGCCATGTAATCTTCCTGAGCGTTTCCGTGCCTTATCACAATGCCATTTTTCTGGGCTTTGCGGATCATATTTCTGTTTTTACTAATAATATTGCTCCAGATAGTATTCTCATCGCTTAAATCCATGGCTACAGTATACCCTAAGTAAATTACCTGATACATCTGTTCCATACGATAAGCGTTATCCCACATTGGATGAAACCGAACAAACTCACAGACTATTTTCTGATCTCTGCATAATTTGGAATACGCTTCATCCATAGCGGAAGTATCACGACTCCCCTCGGTCAACCATCCTCCATATCCGTAAGGTGTCGTTATATCAAACCATTTTCCCGTATCTAACTTCCCTGTAAAATGAGGATCATTAGCAATGTCCCTCTTCATGACAACGTTGAAGCCACGGATATTTTCGTCCTCGTAATAAAACAGCACTGGGATTCCATCTCCATGAATCTGAAATGCTTTTACATATCCGCTCAGACTATATACATCATAATCTATAAATGACCGCACAATAACGTCCCATTCCTTTGCGGAATCGATATCTATCATTCGGATGTGATTATCTCCCATTGCTTTATCATCTCCATTGTGTGAGCCATGTCCTCTGCATCGTACCGTTGATCACAAGCCAAAGAAATCTCGCTATTGTAAACCCGAAAAGCATCATCTCCTGCCTTGTGAAAGGCAGGCACTGGCCAGTGTACGGGGCAGAAAATACCTTTTCCTCGCAAATAAGCTCTAAGCGAATCACGTTTTTCTTGCGGCACAAGAACAGGTACTGCGAGTGGAATTGCATCACAAGGAATTTCCGTGAACATCGGAACGCAGGTTTTTATATACTGAAACTGACTGTATATAACGCTTGCATTGTCCCTACGCCTCTTTTTGATATAGTCGACATTAAGTGAAGCAAGCCGTGATTTATTACTCGCATCTGTGTCACTTATATATTCCCGGTCTAATTGATCCTCTGCCCTTTCAAAAAGATCTAGCTGTTTATGTCGGAGTTCCTCGTCTACATATCCTCCGTCCACAAAAATGCGTTTTATGTTTCGAGCCTGTTCCCTTAGTGCGAGGTACTGAGCACCTTCATTTGAAACAGGCCACGATGCCAATTGAGCACTGCGCCTCCCAGAAGCAAAACCGACTTCAACGCCGGTCCATTTACGATAACTCCCGAATGCATAGTCAACCAAGTGGTTAGACGCCGACGAAAAGACATCATGCGTCAGATCAAGAATGACTATTTTCCCCAAGCGCTGGCATAACAAAGCCAATCTTTTGATCTTGTCAGTCATGAACCCGAAATAGTTGACAAGCATAACCACATCAAAAAATTTCAAGGCATCAAAAGATACAGTCAGACCTTCCCGGCTCCTCTTGACCGTATAGAATTCAGGTTTTATATTTTGTCTCAGAAAAGGCTCGATCATGGACTCACAAAGGTAATCCGGCAAGCCGACGCTCTTTACACCTCTGCTTTTTAAATCCAAAATAATCGCTGTAAGAGCAGTCCGCCCTGACAGGTACGTCTTTTCTGGAACTCGGTATTCAGTTCCCTTTTCAGCAAACCAAAACTCACTGCCGATTTCTCTTGCCATCATTTCAAACCGGATGTCCTTGCAAAATGCCTTTGCAGACGCTCTATATAGATTGCCTTAAAGTAAGTCAAGGGATAATTTGCCTTTACTGTCGCAATCAGATTCGTTGAATGGCTTGCTTTAAATAAAACTGCATCATTTGGTCCGACTTGCTCTTTGACCAGCCGGTTCAGCTCAGTCATGCTTTCAGTGTGGAAAACTTTTAACCGAGAAGATTTTCTTGCTTCTTCAGCCATTCCGGCAGATAACGGCCCATAGCAAATTAACGTATCTAAATTGGAAATAGCCGCGATTTCCCCAACCCTGCGGTGCATGGAGACCGAGTCCTCCCCAAGCTCTGCCATATCACCTAAAACTGCAATACGCTTACCGCCTTGCTTTACCGACAGTTCTCCCAATGTATCTAATGCCGTTCTCATAGACTTGACTGCTGCATTGAAACAATCAATATATAAGATACGGTTTCCGGCTTTTACAACATTTTGCCGCATCCCTTTAGGAACATAACTCTGAAGTCCACGAACAGCCTGCTCCGCACTTACTCCGGATTCCACACCTGCCGCGAATGCAAGCAGCGCATCCGTAACATTGTGTGCTCCGTACATATTAAGCACTACTTCGATATAACCCCCTGAATATGCAATGTTAAACACCATACCATTTTCGGTTGTTTGGATATTTTCTGCGTAATAATCTGCTGTTTGGTTCTTTACACTGATCTTTACAACTTTTTTATCCCATGGGGCTGAGACAGAAGGAGCGTCATCACCATCTATAACGACAATTCCATCCTTCGGCATTGCTGCTGTGATATCAGTGACTCCTTTTACCAAGCCATCATATGATCCAAAGTTTCCAAGATGGGACTCGCCGATATTTGTTATAACAGCTACATCTGGATGAATAATCTTTGAAATGCTCTCTGCTGACCCAGGGTCTCCCTCATGAACTTCCTGGATATAGGCTTCAGTGCCGTTAGGTATATGCTGCACCAGATAACCGACAAGTGTAGCCATATTATTGTTTTCAACATCGCAAAACGTTTTATATCTTTGGGCAAAAACAGCCTTGACCATATCCTTGGTCGTTGTCTTTCCTACACTTCCGGTGACCGCAACTGTTCTGAAACTGGACTGCTCTCGAATATGGCCACAGAGCTTGCAGTAAGCAGCCATAACGTCGTCCACAATAATGCATGGATAGTCCTGTTCCTGCTTATCTGTAAGAAGTACCTTTGCGCCTCGCTCCATTGCCTTATCAGAGCTCAGGTTTGCGTAAAGTGGAAGTGCTGCGTAAAGACAACCAGGTATCAAATAATAGTCCCAGGCACAAATGCAGGTAAAAACATCTTCCCTGCTTGCGCCCTGCGGAAGTTTAACTGTTGAAGGATCCACGCTCAGCAGTTCACAGCACTCTCTGATCGATAAGAAACGCTTCCTGTCGGATTTAATATCCTTAATGGCTTTTTTATACAGTTCGCTCTTTACTTTTGCTCTGCGTTTGCCAGCAATTTTTCTAATGATCATTAGTGCTTCCCTGCCTGCTTTCTTTGTTCTTCACGCCGTTTTACAGATGCGTCACTGAACAGTTCATTAACGTCCACCTGGAGTGTATCGTTCATGCTCTTCTGCTTAATCTTGAAGTACAGCTTCCTCGGTAGCAACTTTAGGCAAAGACGGTAGAAAAATGCATATGCCCTACTTTTGAAAGAAAACGTCATACCATTTTTTACTGCCTCGTTATAAATTTCCGTATGCGACACCTCTCCCTTTTTAACCTGACAAAGCATGTATGTCTTCAAATGCTCCCGGCTGCTTGCAACAATCTTCGAATCAAATACCTCTGAGTAAAGATCGGTCTTGCCGATGGCCTCCAGACCCAAGATGGTACGCATACACTTGACACATTTGCAACAGTTGGTGTCGCTCTTTACGCAGACTTTCAGCCACTTGTAGCTCTGCGGAAAGTTCACAATCTGTTTAAGCTTATCTTCCCGAGTCCAGTTCTTATTTGAATTGTAGAAACTGGTTATTTCCGTTGAGAGATTAGGAAGCAGCCACTTTTCGTAGTAGGCCGGATCTTCCTTTAAGCTACAATGGAATTTGTCAAGGTTTACAAAAGGAGAATAATAGTACCTGGCAAACAGCGGCTGCATTAAGAGCACGGTTCCCACATTCAGGTAAGTATGGAAAACATTGAAATCCATATACCCATAAATTTTGTCAATGACTTCAGTCAGATTCGAATCTACTGCAATCAATTGATAGCCATACTTGTCACAGAACCGCTGAACCATCGCCACATCCTTCTGAAACAGATTCCTCTGCAATTCAGGATTAAAGGTACCTGTCTGCCCATGATGTGCACCAACATTGAAATGCGTCAGGTGGGTCAGCTTATATTCCGGGTTATCGCAAAGCTCAGTATATTCATACAAAGTGGCAAAGGAATCCACACCACAGGACATGCCAGTTCCGACACCTCCTTCATTCTTGCAGGACTCCGAAATCCGGTCAGCAATTATTTCAATCTCTTTGCCGACTCCATCACTCGTCACAACGAGTTGTGGCATCACTTGTGTGGTAATCTGATACCACAGTTTCTCAGAAATAGGGTAGGTACTGCGAAGATTGAAATCCCTCTGCATAGCTAAAGCAAAAAATGTGACAACAAAACTATCCGCTCTATCCTCACACAGGTATTTACCATACTCAGGTTTTACCCGATACCATAGCGTCTCCTTTGCTTCACCAAACGACAACTCGAAGGCAATCTCCGCGTATTTTACCATATCCCTACGTATGATTTTATTTAATGATAGTTCCTTTTTATCCATTGCCTTCGCTCCTCAATCTGCCCATAAGCCTATTAATCCATGAATGCGGTCTCAATGAGCTTATCAACCAGCTCCGGCAGAGGATAACCGACTTTGCCCATCAACATGGGATACATGCTGATGTTTGTAAAACCAGGAAGCGTATTGATCTCGTTGAATACAACATCGCCAGTGCTCTCTTCTAGGAAAAAATCCACCCTTGAAAGGCCTCGGCAGTCCAGCACTCTAAAAATACGGCAGGCCGCATCCTGAATCCGCTCAACGACACCATCCGGAAGATCCGGGTCAGTATCTGTACGGGAAGTTGCATCAGCGTACTTTGCATCGTATGAGTAAAACTCTGCCGTGACGACAATCTCACCGACCCGGGAAGGAACAAGCTCCTCGGCATCCAGAACCGCGCATTCCAATTCACGCCCAACGATAGCTTTCTCAACCAGCACCTTGCTGTCAAACTTCAACGCCTCTTCAATTGCTTGCTCCAGTCCAGACCTGTCCTTAGCCTTAGATACGCCACATGACGATCCTGCCCTGCAGGGCTTTACAAACATCGGATAGCCCAGTTCTTTTTCTGCCTTGTCCATATTGGCAATCCGCTTTTCCGCTGTCTGTTTGCTCGTCAGAAGTACATACGGTGCCTGTTTGATGGCAAGAGTATTGACCGCCATTTTAGTATAGGACTTATCCATGGAAATAGCAGAGGAAAGAAGACCGCAGCCCACATAAGGAATCTCCAACATGTCCAAAAGCCCCTGGACGGTACCATCCTCGCCGTTTTTGCCATGCAGCACAGGGAAAACTGCATCCACAGCAATCTGCTCTGTCTTTTCCCCACGGAATACAGTCAGGCCCGGGAACTTGGCATTGGTCAGAAAAGCAGCAGGATACTTCTTCTCGGAATCGAGCCACTTGGCCTCGGGCAACAGGTCGATACTGTCTTCGTAGTAGTACCAGTCACCTTCCTGGGTAATACCAACCGGAATCACATTGTATTTTTCCGTTGGGATATTAGTAATAATGGTACGTGCGGAGTTGCACGACACATAAAACTCACTGGATTTACCGCCAAACAGCACACAAATATTCTTCTTCAAAGCTACTGCTCATCCTTTCTCGTTTTCAGGTGGTGTATGGTTCCCAAACAGCACGAGACCCCTTCCCGTCCTCACGAAGAAGGTAATGCTGATATGCATAGTACCCGGCAGAGACGCTATTGCCTTCGATTAAAACCGGTCCATTCTCTGCAATTGCTACATCCCATCCGATATAGCCTACCTGTGGTACAACAGCAGCCGCTTTCGCAGTAAGCTCAAGAACCTCTTTCCAATAAGGAACCTGAAATCCCTTAGCCACAAAGCCTGTGTCCGGATGCTCTTTAAAAATCTCGTCAGAATAACTGCAAAGATCTGTTGTAACAACACCGCTCTCTACATTGATCAAGCCAAATAAAGCTCCTTGGAAAGAGTTGGTGATTTTATTGTGGTTGCGTCCAAGGGTAAAAACCGCCCCCAACCAATGGCACTGTCCATCACGGTACAACGTGGCCACACGAATGCTGTTTACAGCGTCAGGATATGCAACGGACATTGCTTCGTTCTGCTTAATCCACTGTTCTACAACACCAGCCGGCATGGAGCGCAATTTATCTGCCAGCACTTTCAAGTCAGGATAATCTTTCTTATCAAAAACCTGAACTCCTTCACCGCCGCTGCCATCTTTTGGCTTGTAAACAACTCGTTCTGTGTCTTCAAAGATTATTTCCAGATCCTTCGTATCCATTGCCTTTCCGCTACGAATAACTTTCCTGCCAGTGAACTCGGAAAAGGTCTGGGAAAAGATGTATTTATCATTTAGAATCTGTACAAATGCAGGGTCATTGTTGCGTTTTAGAAGTTTCTGAAACATCTTTTTCGTAAAGAATGTTTTCTTCTGCTCCGGAGTTTTCCCATCAAAATGGAACCAAAAATACTCCTTCGGGTTTACACCATACGCCATATAATCGTGTATAAAGCTGGCAAACACAGAACTTTTACTTTTACCGCTTCGCTTGCTTTCTGTATTAACCCATTTTGTCAATCTTGAAATAACACTCAATGCAATCTTCCTCCCAAGTTTATGAACTAAATGATTCTGTCAGAATGAAAAAATTTCCCGTATCTGAATAAAGGCTTCCGCTCTTTCTACGCATACCGTTGACCCTCGCACCTTAGCCTGTGCCTCAATTGCTTCTAACGATCTCGGATGAGGAAAAGGTCTAAGCTGTGTCTCGTAGCACGCCATGGCTTTAAGTTTAATATCCATTGTTTCCGTGATATCGCACCAGGTGTTCGGAATAAACGCGTGCGCTCCATCTGGAATATTCCATTCACTCTCAGAAAGCGTTTCATACGCATAGATTGCTTTTAACTGCGGTGCATGCATCGGTCTTAACGCCACCATTGCGCTTCCTGCGGTAGTTGAATGATCCGTATGAAGGTCTCCGTGATGTGGAATGAAAGCGATATCCGGCTTTACCCGCTTCACCAATTCAATGAAGGGTTTATTCTTCTCGCGTGTAGGAGTGAGGTGAAGATCAACCACTGGCAGTTCAAGAAATACACTTTCAGCGACTCCCAACACGGCATGTGCCTTCTTTGCTTCTTCAACTACCTTGATTGCTATAGGCGTGGGAGGGCCGCTCGTGACTTCACACACTGTTATCCTGTGACCAGCCTTTGCCAGCTTTGCTATTGTGCCTCCAACACCGATGGTTTCGTCATCGTTGTGTGGTGCGAATACAAGTACATTCATATTCGATACCCTTCTGCTACCCCTGCAATCAGTTGACCATAGGTTCATCAAAGAGCCAATGTTCAAACCTTATTCTTGGCTTCAGCATATTGCTTCCATCTTCTGATACAAACTGAAGCGTCTGATATATCTTGTCAATCACCCTAATATAATCCTCTTTATTATTTGCAGAAACCATTACACGCATCCCTATCTGTCCTGAGGTGAACTCCTCCTGGATTCTTTCTCCAGGAACGACGTTTACATAGGATGTCAAAACTTCCGGCATTTTAGCAACTTCATCTGCGCCCTTAATTTCAACAATCGTGCCTGGATTGAGAAGAATATTCAAAACACTTTCAACTCTATCCTGCTTTGCGGTAGAAAGTATCTCTTTTAGATTAGGCTCGTTATAACTGCCAAAGACAGCAAATCTAAGCAAGCATTTAATGAAGTCCACACCATATATGTCTTCCCAAAGAAAATATTCGTCTGCACCACCCGCACGGCAGCCACCCTCAAAGAAATACAGCTCATCATCCTCAACAAAACACTGAAGGAAAATGATTCCATTTTGCATGCCAATGCCTTTGAACATCTCCCTGAGCTTTTTATCTGCCTTCTCATAGAATAGCATCTCGAACTTGGAAGGGCTGATCATAGCATTGTCTCGCAGAACCTGACCATCCTGGATCGCCTTGCAGTAATCCTTTGTATAGAGAACAAACGGTTCGCCATCCACAAACATGTAGTTGATGACAAATTCATCACCATCAATAAAGTGCTCGATAACAACGCTCTTGGTCGGGGAGTATTCTTTTGCCAATTCAATTGCAGCAGGCAATGCACTCTCTTCGTAGACAAGTGTCATTCCCTTAGACCCTCCGGAATTATCCGGAGACTTCACCATGACGGGATATTGAATACTCAACTCGCTGATATCATTTGAATCATGTACTGTGTATTCAGGAATAACCTTCAACCCATACTTGGAGCAGAGCTCCTTGAAACGGATCTTATTTGAAATATCTTCAATCTGTTCACTCGTTGCATATGCATAAAAACCATTAGCCTCGCAGATGAGCGAGTACGCCCTCAGATGAGAATCTGAAGCCGTTGTAAAGATACCGTCAACATGTTCTTCTGTGACAAGCTGCTTGATCGCATCTGCGTCCCAAAAATTGACACAGCAAGATCTATCAGCGACCTGCTTAGCAGGTTGAGTCTGATCTGAAAAGATATTTGCTACAACCGTTCTCGCACCAAGTTCTTTTGCCTTTTCAATGACACAAATATTCCCTGCTGAACCATCAAGAAATAAAATTGTTTTTCCATTCAAATTTCTTTCCATGTGGTACACCCTTTGCAATGAGATTTAATGATGATACGTCTCCAAAAACTCCCTCAAACCTCCCATCGCTTCCTTCAAAACCGAAGGCCGCGGCAAGTAAACAATGCGGAAGTGATCAGGTTTCTCACAGTTAAAGCCTCTTTCAGGAACCATAAGAACTCTCTTCTCACTATGAGATTTTGACAAACCATTGAATGTAACACACAACAGATCCGGAGCAAGCGAGACGATGGAGGTATGATCCAGGCCATTATCTAACTTACTTGATTTTACGAATGTCAAAGTCTTATTCTCCTTAATCCCGAATTAAATATTTGTAATAAGCTAACCTGATGAACAGGAGCCTCCCGTGAACAACTTCAGTCACTGTAATCGACTGTTATACATATACTCTTTCCACCCTCTTGCTTATCCCACACACAATCTCATATCCAATCGTATCTATAAGATTAGCAAGATCATCTGCAGTGAGAACTTCTTGTCCACTTTTTCCTATTAGTATTACCTGAGATCCCATATGTGCATCAGGGATTTCTGTAACATCGACCATCATTTGATCCATGCACACACGGCCAACTATTGGGGCACGATGTCCGTTAATTAAAACCCACCCTTTATTTGAAAGGGCACGAGGATATCCATCTGCATAGCCCGTCGGAATTGTCGCTATTTTAACCTTGCGGCAAGCAATAAACGTGCGTCCATAGCCAACGGTTTCTCCCGGCAGGACATTTTTTACCATACTTACAACGCTCTTCCATTCCAGGGCTGGTTTAATTGATTGGGGCAAAGTATTGGAGTAATCTGGCTTCAAGCCATAAAGAGAAATACCAAGTCTCACATAATTCCCAAACTCATTGTGCCAAAGCCCGCCAGCAGTATTTAAGCAATGAACGTATTTCAGGTTTAAATCCTTTACTTCTTCTGCGACTGTTCTGAATTTTCTTATTTGCAGTTCAGTGAAACGCTTATTCTCATCCGAAACTGAATCAGCAACACAAAGATGCGTAAAGATGCCATTGACCTCCAAATGCGTTGCGGCATACTTTCTAATAATCCGCGCGCATTCCTTAGGATCATCAGCATCTAATCCTATCCTATTCATGCCGGTATCAATCGCAAATTGGCATTTAATATGGTTCTTATTCTCCTGCAGAAGGTCAGCGTATTCCTCCGAAAGAACAGCTTGAGTAAAATTATTCGCATAGACAGAAGACAAATAGTACGGTGGCGTGTAGCCAAGTATCAAGATTTGACCAATAAAATGCTGAGAACAAATATGTAATGCCTCATGTACATTTGACACGGCGTAGTATAAGCAGCCTACATCCTGTAATGCCGCGGCAACTTCTTTATCCCCGTGTCCATAAGCATCTGCCTTAATCACTGCCATAATTTTCTGCCAAGACTGAAGTTGCCTACTGTATTCCTTGTAGTTTTCTTTGATTGTATTAAGATTTATCTCAACCCAACACCGCTCTTTAGATTTTTCCATAATACTCTTCCACATTTCATTCATAAACTAGCCCGAAACGGAAACGAACTCTCCTATTGATACTAGATGTTGACCAGACATTTTCAAGAACAATAACCGTGATCATTGTAGAACGTAGAACCTTCCAAACACCTTATCCGACCACCTGATGCATATTCAGCAGTTGCAGTTTCTCCCAATCTGACAACCTGATTAATATTCAACAAATATAATGCGACCCCTCATACATATGCAACAGATACAATGTGACCACCCAATTCACATTCTGCCGTTCACTCAAAGCACCTGTGAATAATCTCAATAATCACGTCCTGATGCTCCGGCGTCATCTTGTTGTCACTCGGCAGGCACAGCCCCCGATTAAAGATATCCGCCCCAACATCCACGCCGCTCCCTGCAATATACGCATTCGACCGGCCTCGCCCATTCCCCTCGATCGTCACAAACGCATTCGACCTGTAAATCGGCTGCATATGCATGGGCTTCCATATGGGACGGCACTGCGCATTGCGGCTCATCAGATGTTGGTAGATTTCAGTCGGGCAGGTCTTGTGACGTGTACCCGGCTTTTTGTAAAACAAGGACTTCATATCAGAGCGCACCTGTTCACACATCGCATCCTCATCAATCAGAATGCAGCTGAGCCAGAAGTTCGGCTCCATGATGTCCTCGATATATGGATTCATCTGGATCGGCAGATCCTTCAATCTCTCTTTATACCGCATATAAATAGCTTTCTTCTGTGCGATATGCTCCTTAAGATACGGATACTGGCCACGCACGACCCCAGCAATGACATTGCTCATTCTATAGTTATAGCCGAGTTCCTCATGCTGATACCAAGGGGCATCCTCACGAGCCTGTGTGGACCATTTGCGGGCTTTGTTTGCAGCCTCAAGGTCGTCCGTCAGAAGCATGCCGCCGGAAGATCCCGTGATGATCTTATTACCATTAAACGAAATCGCGTTATATGTACCGAAAGTGCCAGTCTGCTGGCCTTTGTATGTCGCGCCAAGAGACTCAGCAGCATCTTCAATTAAAATCGCTCCGTGAGCGTCACAGATGAATTTAATCTTGTCTAACTGGGCCGGAGTTCCGTAAAGGTTTGCAACTACAACCACTTTAACGTCTGGGTACAGTTCAAATGCCTTCTCAAGAGCTACAGGATCCATATTCCAAGTCTCATATTCAGAATCAATAAAAACTAACTCGCCGCCCTCGTAGACAACAGGATTCGCCGTGGCACAAAATGTGACATCTGAGCAAAAGACTTTGTCTCCCGGTTTAACACCTGTGAGCTTCACGGCAAGATGAAGTGCACTCGTGCCGCATGACAGAGCAACCGCATACTTACATCCTATCTGTTCACAGGTAAGACGTTCCACTTCATCTATGTTCTTTCCTATGGTTGACATCCAGTTGGTCTTGTATGCCTCGGTGACATACTTAATCTCAGGGCCATGCATCGTTGGACTACTCAGCCATACTGTAGATTCGAATGGAGGGATATCCTTAGTCTTGACTGCAGTAATGCCCGCTTCGACAACAGTCTTAATCGGCCGTTTCTCAGCTGCCGCGGATGTCAATTCTTCCTTATTCATGGTTCCTTGCATCTCATTCCCGTTCAATTGTATGTTCGTTCTTATCTGGTTATTTCTTATCCTATGCTAGCTTCTTAATTATGTCAAAAGTAGGCATACCACCCGAAATGGCAGCTACAGTAGTCAATATTTGCCCTAAAGCAAATCACTATGACTGCCTGTTCTTTGGAGAATCAAATACTCATCTTCAATATGGTATATTAGGGTCTACTTCACGCCACTCAAACGACTGATATCAGCGCATTTTAGGCATTTTACTGGTATAATAGATGCAAAGAAAATGCAAGAATTTTAGAAAAACCCTTGCACTTGGGAGTGGCTATGAATCGACGAAGACGTAAACAAATTGCATTTCATGACTTCCCAACCGGCTTTACCGGTGCCCGCATTTTCCCGGACAACCGCTGGGTTCAAATGAGTGAACTTATGCCTTGGGATTTGATCGATGAGAAGTATGCGAAGACCTTTAAGGGCAGCAAGAATGGTAATGTGGCAATGAGAAGTCGTGTAGCGTTCGGCGCACTTGTGATTAAGCAGGAACTGAACCTGTCGGATGAAGATACGGTAACGATGATCTGCAAGAACCCGCACTGTCAGTATTTTCTTGGTTTCCCAGAGTATACGGATAAACCGCCCTTTGATTCCAGCAAGATGGTCGCTTTTCGCCGTCGTTTTCCGTCGAAAGTGATAGCGGAGATCAATGAAACTATTATCCGGCGTCAAACCTAAGAGGATGATTCATCCTCATCCGATGATGATCCACCCTCCAATTGCGACACTCTGATTTTAGATGCGACCTGCGCACCGACCGATATACATTACCCGACAGATGCCAGTGTATTTGAACGATGCGCACAAGAAAAGTGAGCATTTGATTGATGTGCTTCATACCCGCAGCAATGGAGGCAAAAAGCCCCGCACGTACCGTCAGATAACCCATAAGAACTACTTGACTCTGGTTCGCAACAGACGTCCGAGCTTTCGATTGATCCGAAAGACCCAGCGCTCCCAGCTGCAGTTTCTTCGCCGCAACCTTGGTCATCTTGAGCGGATGGCGGTCTAGGCGGCCGACCGTTTTTAGAAGAAGGCTAGCCTTCTTCTAAAAACGAAGCCCCAAGGTACTGCGTGAGAGAAAGAATGAATTTACACCACATTTAGGACTTGACTCTTTTCCTTTTGATGTCATAGCAATAACTTAAGAGGCGTCCAGCTTTGCATCGGTAAGCATCTTGCTCCGAAAGATACGTCATACTTAAATTCATATCCCTCGTCACTCATACGAGGAGATGCTAAAAATAGGTTTATTATCCATTTTATTTCAATATTTGGAGCAGGATACACTACCACCGCTCATCCATCTCTATTACGCCTAGAATCTCCTTCGAGAGATCGGCGCTCCTCCGAATGCTACAATCCATACTAGTTATCTTGTCAGAAGACTTTGACAAAAGCAACAATCCGGAGCATTTATGCGCTGCTTCGATGGTATTGGGATCGCACTCAAAACTCCCGCCCTCTTGCAAACTGATTTTTTTACCACTATCCTTCTCAAAAGCTCTACGTATGTATGTAACAATTCCTCCTACACTGACATCGCCTATAACGTTTGGAACAAGGATGTTGAACGTAGGCTGAGCATTTTCCCCGTTTTCGATTCTAGCATCAACAATACCTCGAAGTAACTGAACAACATAATCTGCTAGGCTGGCGGCATTATCTGGATCATATGCCATACCAAACAATTTAATAAAGAATCTATCAATTGAATTGCCGAAGCGCTTGTTTCGGCTCCGGGCAATTTGAGAGTAGTACGGCACCACTCCAAGGTATGAAATGTTATATTCTCTGGTTATTGCTGTGACATCAATCCTCATGATATTTCGGCGATATTGCACGACCGTGACGAATGCACTGATGAAAAGCCCTAACAGGACACCAAAAACAATCCCCTTCATCAGAGAAGACTTCCTCGACGGTTCAGCCGACGCGTCACTATTTGGCGACTCAATTTCTTCTCTGTTCAGCGACTCCTCAAAAGCAGTATCGATCAAATGATTAATTTCATCGATTCTAGTATTTTTAATCAAAATATCATTTTCAATCCTTTTTTTCAACGGAACCACGGACGGCTCTTTTACCACTTCTTCTCTTGGCACACTGATTGTTAAAAAATGTGTAGCGAGTAGATCGATTTCTGGACGGATAACTAGCTGCAAGTACTCTTTAGTCGAATCTATAAGTTGGTCGATAACGACTTCCTCGGGGCCAGTCACCATGAACTCGATATAACCATCCTGATTGACCGATACGTCGACTAAATCGACGAGCGCTGCTTGCTTAAATTTGAGCAGACCGGTCGTTGCAAGATGCTTCATGTATCGATCACCGGACAACTGCTTCAAGTACATGAGACATAATATCTGATCGATCCTAGTCTTCTCCGCCTCATCTTCAAAATCAACCATAAAATATGAAAAACGGAGATCAAAGTACTTGTTGATTCGACATTCAGGATCGATCTGCAGAAAGAGGCTGTTTGCCAATTCACTTTCCAACAGCGCTTTCTCCCCTTCGAGCTTAGCGATCTCAGCAGCCCACACCTTCGCCTCTGCGTTTTCAGCAACAAATTGAGCCCTTTTCTCGGCAGGCGATGGCTCCTCTTGCTCAACGACACTTTCGTCAACGGCCTGTGACTTTGCAGGTCGTAAATATACAAGACCTATGGCGAGGGCAACACATATAAAGATACACAACAACGATATGCGCCACGACAGGAAGTAGTAAAACAGCACCCTTTTTAAATCGAGTATTCTTACGCTTTCCATAATAAACCTATCTCTAAATGGCCTCTAAAACAGCAAATCCGGATGCAGCTTTCCGCTACACCCGGATCATTATCTCACAAGTCACATTGAAGGTACAGAACGGGCAACTCGTGTTCAGAATCTCTGCCCTATTGGCGCTATTCCCTCCCTCGTTTGTGCTCTAGGTTAGATGTTCCTTCTCTGCAACAAGAGCATCGCTCTCTTTACTCTTGCTTCGGTTCTTCCTGCACCTCTGTTTGTTCAATCGATACCTCTGCAGCAGGCGCGCCTTCTCCTAGTTGTTGCGGACCTTTTTTGCTCTCGATGGCGGCTGACGCTGCCTTCATCTTCCTCTTCTTATTCCTGCGGTGGACAAGCTTCACGATGAGGAGTGCTATAAAGGCGAGAACGAACAGGGGCGACGCATAAACGAGGAAAATAAGTAGATATTGGAATCCAAGAGCAATCACAATGCCTACCCTTTGAAGGCCAGTCTTCATGAGGTAACCGACATCAGACCACTTCAATGTCTTCAGTGAAACGTCCGGCTTAGCGACAGTCGGGTCTTGCTCCATGCGGATGGTAATGGAGATGTGTGACTCTTCTGTCAGGTATTCGAGCAAACGGAAGCGGCCTTTCAAGCTCTCAAGTTCTACCGTCAGTTCGTCAATACGCGATTGGACTTGGAGCGTCTCCTCAATCGTTGTCGCATTCTTCAGAAGGCTTCGGTAGTGCTCGATGAGGTTCTCAGTCGATTCGATACGCACTTTCGTGTCATAATATTCTTCCGTCACTTCATCACTTGTTACCGACTGTGCCTCAATCTTAGTCGAAGTCTCTCCGGCGTGTTCCATGAAATCAGTCAGCTTACCGTACGGGACGGCCACTTGCATCGAAATCGTTTTGAATGTTTCTCCGACGTTTTGTTCGTAAGAGACAACACGACCACCGAGGCTGGTCGCCAAGTTCGAGAGCGCATTAAATGTCTTATCGACATCGAGGCTTCGCAATTCGAGCCTACCGTTCTCGACGAATTTTCGCTCGACGGGTCCAGGCGTCGGCGAGACAGAAGGCTCCCTCATACCCACGTCTTTCGCATCATTGCCAAAACCGTAGTCACCTGTACCTGCCTCCTTCCAAGCGGGTGCTGAATCTAGCTCTGGTGCGCCAGGATAAAGACTCGATTGGTTTGCGGAACATCCAAGAAAAAGCATGATGCCAAGTAAAAGGAGCATGGTGAGCCATATGCTAAAACGGTACTTTCTCATTTTTACCGACTGCCATCTCATTCACTGACAGTGAAACGATGACAGATCCCTCCATTCTTGATGATTGACTATTCGTCACTCTATTAGACGACGTTATCGCCGTTTGGTTACGAAATGATTTGTGAGTACCCCTACAAAATAGGAAATCTCTTACCTTCGTATACTTCCTGTTGAATCTTTTCCAGCTTGTCGGGTCGGAGGAGCCCTCGCAGGAGGTCGTCAATACGATAATTGTTGGTGCTCGTCATAACGACGGCACGTGTCAAATCAGTCAAGTCAAGGTCGAATGGGATATCGTGTATATCGAGCGGAGGAGCATTAAATAGGTAATCCAAAACATCACGGTTGAAAACGAACGTATCGATAAAACCCGCCTCTGTCGCCGTCGGCATCTTCGTATATTTGAGCTCGACGTAGGTCGCCTCTTCCCTATTCACGCGCTCATCAAATATTTCCCTTGTGACGACAGCATGGTCGGGTGAATTTGGGTCAACCCCGATGCGTCTTGCATTCGCTGGATTGTCCCCAATTCTCGTGACAATTGTATACCCTGACAAATAGCTGTATGGCTGGAGCTCAATAGCAATTTTTACGCGATCTTTATAATCCTCCAGAATCAACTCGGCTGCAATCTTGCTCGCCAAGACGAAATCGTACTGATTCGCAATAAGTCCTTTAACGCGTCGAAGAGCACCTTGCAAATAGGCAAGACCAAAGGGCACATTCGCATCTTCAAACGCCGCATAAACGGATGAGGAGAGCGCCTCTTGGCGTCTCGTGCGCGGGATCGCACCTGAACCCGTCAATTGATTCCAGTCTGCCTCGACCCACAGGAGCTCATTATTTCGACCAATAAGGTAACTCCCTAAAACGCCCCTTTTCTCAATCGTGACGGCACCGGATTCCTCAAGTCTCGAAAGACCTTTTTGCACGGTGCCACGTGAGACGTCAAACTTTTCGACGTACGCGTCGACCGTATCCATACGATCACCGAGATCGAGCAGAATCGCATCGCGCGCTATCGCCACCGTCACAAGGTCAACCGTGTTAATCTTACGAAAACGCGGTCGAGGTTGAGATAAAACACTAAAATTATCCTTTTCCATTGCTATGCCCTTTGCTATCAATTAATCTGATTTGAAATGTGCCAATTGCTCCAGTTCTTTAAACAACTCTTTATTCTTCACATAGACCTTCTTGTAAATGTCGTGGTAGATACGTTCATAGATTTCGACATTCTCGCGAATAGGGTAAAACGTCTCATCCTCACGCACCATGCATGCGACACCATCCTCATAGTCCTTATAAATCCCTGCCCAAAGTCCTGCGTTGATCGCTGCACCGGCTGCACAGATTTCTGTGTGACTGTGTCGTGTTGCCGGGAGATTAAAAATATCTGCCGTCAGCTGCATCGCAACATCAGACTTACTGCCGCCGCCTACAACATAGAGTTTCTCGACATTCGTCTTACATTTTTTTTCCATGATTTCAAGGCCTTCGCGAAGAGCGTAAGCAATACTCTCAAGAAAAGCCCTGTAAAGATCGACGATCGTATGTCGGTCGATCCAGCCTGCGACCATACCTTTACCATGTGGGTACAATCCTGGCTGTACAGTCCAAAACGGAAACACAAAGAGTCCGTTCGAGCCTGGTGGCACTTCAGCCGCTAACTTGTTCATCTTGTTCAGGAACTCAGGCATACCCTGCTCTTTTGAATACTGTTTACAGGACCACGTGATAAGCCAGTAACCGCGGTAGATGTTGTACTCAGGATTCCATGCATCAGGAATGCAGCTTGGAAATGTATAAAACTTTAGTTTACTGTCTTCGACATATCGTGTGATCGTCGTGCCAATTGTCGCCATCGTCCCGTAGCTGATCGTCGCCTGTTTGGGACCGAAAACACCTGCTCCGAGTATCTCACACATCTTATCTCCTGCCGCTGCGATCAGGGGAAGTCCAACAGGCAAAGATGTCATCTTACTCGCTTTTTCAGTAATTTCACCGAGCTTTGTACCTGGCGGGAAAATATTGACAAGTTGGTCACGGCGCACACCAAGAATTTTGTAGACGGCAGGGACCTTATACCAGTCTTGTTTCTTCGCCTCGTACGGCATATAGCCGACCTGCATGCCGAGTGAATCGTTAAAAACTCCGCAAAGACGATATGTCAGAAGGCCAGTGATGGTTACATAAGTCTTAGCCTTGGCGTAGATATTGGGCTCGTGTACACGAATCCAATTGTACTTTGATCGTGGTGCTATCATGTCAAAGAAAGGCTTCTTGAGCAAATAGATGAGCTTATCGTTCCCCTTGAGCGTGCGCTTTAGAATCGGAATAATCTCAGGTGTTCGACGCACATCAATCCACGTCAGCCAGTCGCGCAATGGCTGATTATTCTCGTCGAGAGGAATCATATTGTCTCGATTCGCCGTGATCGTCATTGCTTTGACACGTGCGATATCATCACCGAGCTGGTCGACGACTTCTCTTAAAACGTAGCACGTATCGTCCCAAAACTGCTCAGCAGGAACTTCAGCCCATCCCGGTTGCAGGCTGTAATACGGCTTACTGATTGTACGAGCCGACGCGATCTGATCACCCACGCGATTGAACACAATAGCGCGTACGCTCTGTGTTCCGACATCAACGGCTAGAATCAAAGGGTCGACCATGGTCTATTGCACCTCTCCTTCTATTCGTCGTCTATCTCTTCCGTCTTGTATTTATCGTAAATCTTCATGTACTTCTCGCAGTACTTTGGAGGTGCGTATTTTTCGAGCGTATGTTTAATATTCCACTCGCGGATAACTGTTTGTTGATTTACATTAACCCAGACTTCAAACTTCTTTTTTATGGCAGCACGGTACATCGGCCCGAGATTATTCATAATCTCCTCGTACATGATTTTGCTGTTGCCTTCCCACTGTAAATCATCAAGCGATATCTTTTTTTTACCCATTTCCTTCCCTCTCTAATTCGCATCTATGTTATATTATACAATATTATGTATAGAACGATTAGTACTTTTTTGTATTCGTTAAACCAATACGTTTCACTAACATTACAATTAGGTTAAATTACCTCGACAAAGTCCTGCCATCGCCCAACGAGTGCGACATCAACATCGTCAAAAATAGGAGCATCCTCATCATGATTGATCGCGATAACCCTCTTCGCGCGTCGTAGTCCGCTCATCGTTTGGACGGAGCCTGAAGCGCCTATCAGGATCGCAAGATCCGGTGCGACCGTAAGTCCACTCACACCGATTTGCCGCTCGTGCGGTGCCAAATACCCCTGTACGAGAGCACGCGTCACGCCCCACTCCATGTCATTTTCTTCTGAAAATGCGATGAGACGATCTCTCTCGTCTTCCGTTGTGATTGCTCCACCAATAATGAGAAGTCGCTCCGCATCATCGATGGTCGTCTCACGCTCACACGCTTCTACAGAGAGTACTTTTGTCTTCTGTGTACACATCTCTTCTGCCCTCTCGATAGCGACAACGCCCTTATCATCGTCTCGAAGAGCGATAGCAAAAATATGAGGCCTTACAGTCGCCAAGACAGGGCGATGATCAGGTGTAACGATCGTGGCAAACACTTGGCCGCCGTATGCCGGTCTAACCTGCTCCCACTGGCCCTTAACATAGCGCAGATCTGTCACATCAGCTGTAATGCCCGTTTTGAGCGCTGCCGCCGTAAGCGGTCCAACAGAACGACCGTGATCCGTTGCTGGTAGGAGGCATAGACCAGCATGTCGTTCTTTTAAGTAGCGCGTCAAATGGAGTGAACACGCTTCAATTGTGAGTGTCGAAGCGTTATGCTCAATGATTGTTAAACATACTACATTTCGCAGCAATGACGTATAGAGATTCTCACCGACAGTCTTAATAAGTGCCCGCTTTATCGATTGTTCTGAAGATTCAGGACTTTTCGCGATGATCGACACGGCATAGAGTGCCTTCGCACCGCACGCTTGCAGCTTGCTTAGAAGCTCTAAGCCAATTTGAAAGCCTTTTTTGTCTGCTTCAAGGTAGACAAGAATAGGGGCTTCTGGTTCCTCTATACCTTTAATCGTCTGTGCAGGATCGCATGGTTTGACACTTTGTGGTGGAGCTTTGTTAGCGGCGGACTCGTTTACATTTTCATCTTTTTCAAGAATTAGACGCCATTGTGCGAGCGCCTCCTCCCCTCTGTAAAAGGTCGGCACGCGCGTCCGATCAGGAGCAAACAACTTGCGGACGCGTGTCGGCGAGTTGCGGTACCCGAATATCTCCTCCGACGAGAGGTCTTCCGCCGAAAGGACAGTAATCGGTTTTTTGAGCGCGTCCATACGATGGCGAAATGAAACGGGAACTCTTTTCATCGACTCTGCTCTCACCTGTATGACAGCTGGGAGTGACGATTCGATAACGTATTCATTGTCATCGATCTTAGAACGCACCTTGATGTGGTCACATTCCAGTGAAATAATTTCTGTCACAAATGGCAGAAACGATGCCTCGAGAAAAACACTTAATTCAGCTGGGACTTGCCCCGTATCTCCGTCAGCCGATTTCTCACCACAGAAGACAAGCTCAGCCCCACCCGTCTTCTCAATGGCGAGCGCAAGTGTGCGTGCAGTAGCAAGGACATCGGAGCCAGCAAAACGCGTGTCGATCAGCTGATAGGCATTGTCAAATCCGAAAGAAAGAGCCTGACGAAGTGAGGAACGTGCCTGTTTCGGGCCAACGTGATCGCATCGAGCGTTGGAGCCTCTCCCTTCAAAGTCTCACATGTCGCGCGCGCCATGGCGAGCGCATACGCATCGTCAGGGTTCGGAATCGAACCGGCCGTATCGCGCAGAAGCGAACCAGTTTTTGGATCGGTCTCCATATTCCGTTCATCAGGAACTTGTTTGACACACGTGACGATTCGCATTGACGTTGGTTCTATTTCCTTCTGTTATCCTGTCATAACTTGACATGTGATCCACATTGCATACTTCTTTCCTTTGACAAGTCAATGCTCAAGAAGTGTACCGGGGTTCATGATACCCTTCGGGTCGAACATCCTCTTGAGAGCTGTCATGAGAATATACGAACTGCCGTGTTCTCTCTTTATCCACGGGACGCGTTGCTTCCCGACACCGTGGTGATGTCCGATCGTTGCGCCATACTCAAGCGCCACTTCCATCACGATGTCCCAGACAGCATCGTACACACTTTTTCCACTGTCGACATCACGTTCCGGGAAAGCACCGAGCTGAAAATAGATATTCGTGCCATTGATATAACTATGCGATGAATGTCCGGAAAAGAAGACAACCTCAGGGACCTCGTGATAGACACGTTCGACTGTCTCTTCATAGATATCGGCGATGTCATTCCAGTCGGATGCGACCTCAATCGTGTCGACTAAGAGACCCGCCGCGCCATATTTTTCATAATCGTCAGCCGCATCGTTGCGATGAACATACCAAATATCGAGAGGTTTTTCACCCGCAGAGATTGCGTCGTTCGCTTTTGCGATTTCATCGATGATAGCACCTTCAGCTTCAGCAATCTCTTGACGCCCTTCCGACCAGAACAAGAGCATGCACTCATTCTCTTCCATGAAAGCGCCAAACGGCTTCTCACATTCTAGCCAATCATGGAGTCTTATGACGGCTGGCTTGATACCTGTCCTCATCACTTGACGTATAATGTCGAGTCCTTGACGCATCGTACTAATGCGGTACGCCTGTTTCCATACGGCCTCCGGGATCGGAAATATCTTGACCGTCACTTCTGTGATGATGGCAAAAGCGCCTTCCGAACCGAGAAAGAGGTGTCTGAGATCAGGACCTGTCGCACGTCGCGGCACATTCTTGACGCGCACCACTGATCCGTCTGGAAGAACTGCTTCAAGCCCGACGAGAAAATCTTCGATGGAGCCATACCCTGTCGAAAATTGCCCCGTAGAGCGCGTCGCTACGAGCCCCCCCATCTGAGCAAGTTCAATCGACTGCGGGTAGTGACCGAGCTTGAAACCTTTCGCCTGCACGGCCGCCTCCAGGTTCCTGATGAGCATGCCGGCACCGCACGTCACCTGGAGCGCCACTTCATCGATATCTATCAAGTCATTTAAACTAGAGAGATCGACCACAACAGCCGTCTCATCGCGTGTTTCTGCGCCTGCCAGCACACCTGAACCGCCACCGTAAGGGATGACGGGAACGCCGTGTTCATTACAGAGACAAAGTACTTTTGATACTTCCTCTGTCGTCTTCGGTCGGACGACAGCCTGTGGCAGCGTCGCCTCCCAACCGACATGTCTCTGGAATAGACGCAACGCGAAAAGATCAACAGCCTTTTGCGCTCTGACCGATGTTTCGAGGACGACGCCCTCTTGACCGACAATGGCTTCCAGTGCCTTCAATAACTCATTCATGTTCTTCCCTCAATCTCTATTAATGTTTCAATTAAAATGCATGTTCTGCTCTTGTACGACAGACAACCTTTTGCCAACAAGTCGTCGAAGTTGTCTATTCATATTCGTGACCGATTGGATAAGCGGTCTTGTGCAAGATCCAAAGATCGTTGACACCTTTCACTTGTTACTTTCTTTCGTGCGAATCACTTCACGACATGTCGCCTAGAGGCATCTCGTTACGCCTCCTTACAAGGAGCGCGCGGCGATCACATCGACACCTGTACCGACGATATCCCTTGCAATAATGTCACCTTCATGGACGGGAGCATCGACCGTGATGGCACGCATAGCGCGTACTGCTTCGACAATCTTCGCTTTAGGGAGCGGTCGACGGCTGATGACAGGCAACATACAGTTTTTCGCCCCTTTGATCGAGACGACCGATGTCATCATACGCTCAGGGCGGTTGATCTCAGCTAGAGCAAACGATGATCCGCGTATGCAGGCACTCCCTTCAACCGAGATAAAGGCACCAGAAGTATCATCCGTTTCAACAATAAGCTCACACCCTCTCGGGCAATTAATGCAGATGAGTCGTCTCTCCATTACTTTCCTCTCTTCCCCTCGCGATCTTTTCACTCGTTCTTTTTCTCTTCTACGCCTTGTCACAATCAAGCGTGCATCCTACGCTTCAATGTGAAGTACTAACGGCGAGCTTGCCTCTATCAGCGCCAAATCTTTTTGCGTCAGTTTAAGCGCGACCATCTCTGCAGGGCGGACAACTTGCTGCTTTTTACTCTTGATGATCGTGTCTCCCTGTTTCAACACGACGCGAGCGTTGCTTTGCATCTTTTTGACACGTAAGAAGAACGAAAGCTCCTCACCGACGTAATCGACGTGATAACGCGACGGGAGAAACGATGCTACATTATTTCCTGCGATCACGTCGAGTGGTGCTGTGGCGGGAGCTTGGCCGTCGAGGTAGCGGACGGCTCCGCGCGCTGCAGCTTCTGCGCTGTCGGAAACGTAATCGACTAAGTCAAAGACGATCGCGACGTTGCCAGCAGCAAAGATACCCGGTACAGTTGTCATCATCGACTCGTCGAGCACTGGGCCCTTCGTCACAGGCGAGATACAGACACCTGCTTTTCGACTCAGCTCGTTCTCCGGGATGAGACCAACTGACAAAACGAGCAGATCGCAGGCGACGATCCCCTCTGTCCCCTCTATCGGTCGCCTGTCCTCATCAACTTTTACAACGCGGACGCCTTCAAGCCTCTCACGCCCAAAAATTTCTGTCACCGTTGTCGAGAGGTGGAGCGGTATGTCATAGTCAATGAGACACTGATAGACATTGCGCGCCAGACCGCCCACCTCCGGCATCACTTCATAGACGCCTAGAACTTCAATCCCCTCTAAATGCATCCGCCTTGCCATGATCAGTCCAATGTCACCTGATCCCAAGATAACGGCGCGCCTTCCCGGCAAGTACCCCTCAAGATTGATGTATCGTTGAACCGTTCCTGCTGTCATCACACCGGATGGCCGCGTCCCGTAAATCTCAACTTGACTCCTCGTCCGCTCACGACACCCCATCGCGAGCACAATCGCGCCGGGGTGTATCGTGAGTACCCCCTCTTTCGGACTAACAGCAAAGATCACCTTGTCTTCGATCGAAAGAACGGTCGTGTCTAAGAGCAGCGACACATCGCTCACTTTCAACTCTTCGATGAAACGCTCAGCGTACTGAGGACCTGAAAGCTGTTTTTTGAAGCGAATCAGGCCAAAGCCGTCGTGTATACATTGTTGTAAAATGCCGCCGAGATCGTCGCTTCTCTCAATCAGTGTCACACTCTTACCTAAGCGAGACGCTTCAAGCGCAGCGGCCAATCCGGCAGGACCCGCCCCGATGATGGCGATGTCGGTCTTAAGGACTCTCATCGCTCTCCCCCATCTCTTGTGCCATTGAGCTGACGAAACGTGCTTCTGTTTTACGACAGTCGATTCCCTCGTATCTCTCTCTGATCGTTCCGACTACAATCGAAGAATTCGGACCTTGTTTCTTCACTTCTTCTGGACGAAGTCCCGTCTCGCGGGCGATGATCTCAAGAATCCTAGGACCGCAAAATCCTCCTTGACACCGTCCCATCGTCGCGCGAACGCGCCGCTTAATCGCGTCGAACGTCACGGCGGGTATCGGGCGGTTGATTGCATCGACAATCTCACCTTCACTGATCGTCTCGCAGCGACAGACAATGTGACCGTATGACGGGTTTTCACTGACGAGACGATCTTGCTCTTTTGGTGAAAGGCGGGAAAAGACAACAGGCTTCTCACGGATCGGATTCCAATCGTCTTTTCGTGACAGTTCGCCTAGCTCCTCCTTGACCAATCCCTCAACCATTTTTGCGATAGCGGGCGCTGCAGCAAGGCCCGGCGACTGTATACCGGCGACGTGGATGAATCCTTGTACGACACGCGAGCGCTCGATGATGAAGTCTTCCTTATAGTCTGCAGCACGTATGCCGGCGAAACATGCAATGATATCAGATCGCTTCATGTCAGCGCGAACAATAGCGCCGCTCCCCATTACGTAGTCAAGATCCTCAGGTTGCACGGAGTGATCCGTCTTGTCTAAGATCTCGACAGCATTCGGTCCCCAAAGCGGATTGCCTGAGACCGTTCGATGCACACCGCCACCTTTCGTATTTCTTAGGGTTGTGGGAAGTTTACCGTTGAGAGCGCGTGTGGGACCTTTCATTTCCTTATCGAAGATAGCGATAGCACCTTTTCTCGGGTGCAATGTATAAAACTGGTCACCCGCCATCGCAGCGATCTCATCAGCGAAAATTCCTGCGGCATTAATGACGAGCCTTCCCTTGACGAGCCCTCGATTGGTGACGACTCCCTTGACGATGCCATCTTCGACATCGACATCGACAACTTCTGACGATAGGTGAAATCTGGCGCCATTCATGACGGCATTCTCTGCAAGGGCGATCGTCACCTCGTAACCATCCACGTAGGCTGCTGTCGGCGAATAGAGCACACGTCGCGGCTTCGTGTGCATATCTTTTTCCATCTCCAGAAAGTTGTCGGGCGAGATGAAGCGCATCTCTGGCACCTTATTCAGACGACCGGCGATCCACACAAGCCACGGTATGTAGAAGTCATGTTTGTCATAGGACAAAGCAAAGGTCCCTAACCGTTTAAACTCAAAGTGAAGCTCCTTCGCCCAGTCTCCATACATGGCATTTCCCTCAACGTTGAGTTTGGCCTTCAGTGTCCTCGGCATCACGGCATTTCCCGGGTGGATCATGCCGTTGTTCGCTTTTGACGCACCTTGCGACACATCATCACCTTTCTCAAGAACGACAATGTCGAGCTTATACTTAGATAATTCGCGGGCGATACCTGAGCCGATGACACCGGCCCCAACGATGATCACGTCGGCCTCATCTAAAACACCTAGTGAGCGCCCCTTGGCAATGGCTTCTTTATTAGGGATGTAGGCAAGACTTCTACCGCCGCACGATAGGTGGTTGATGACGTTCCTGACATCTCGTATTTTGGCGACACGGTGAGCGAGCTCATCGGCTGTCGTCCAGTCAAGGACTTCACCTTCAAGGACGACGACTTGATCCTCCCGTACTGTTGCGCTAATGGAGCAGGACGACGCTTCAGAAAACTTGGCTACTAACTTTTGCAATCGCTTGACCATGTATCCCTCATACACACTTTCACAACAGTAAAGACCTTCCTGAATTGAAGTTTTCGAATCTAAGTTACCATATTTACACCAAATATACAATTATGTATATACTCGACATACAGGGAACCTAATGTCATATAATTGTTATAACTTAACAAATTGAATATTGCAATAGCGATGAATGAAAATGAAATGATTTTAATAATTACTTAATCATTATCATCTGAATTTCATCTGAATTTTTGACGTAATTAGCTGGATAGTCGCTCCCTGAAGTTAGTATCCTCTACTCGCTCTGAAACGAGACCTCCGGCCAAACCCGCCTGTCGGATTGCCGTTAGTATCTCCTGTGCGCTCTGAGACGAGTATTTGATGTAGAACAGAAAAAATAACGGAGGTTAGTATCTCCTGCTCGCTCTGAGACTATCTCGGCAGTACCTTCGACATAAAAGCTCGTGTACGCTCTTTTTCGGGGTTGTCAAAAACCTGCTTCGCACTGCCTTGTTCTACGATCACACCCTCATCCATGAAAAAAATGCGATTGCTGATCTTCCGGGCAAAACCCATTTCATGCGACACGATGACCATTGTCATGCCTTCATCTGCTAATTCGAGCATCACCTCAACGACCTCTCCGATCATTTCAGGGTCAAGCGCTGACGTAGGCTCATCAAAGAGCATCGTCTTCGGATTCATAGCCAAAGCCCTCGCAATCGCGATTCTTTGCTTTTGCCCCCCTGAAAGGCGTTTGGGATATTCATTGATTTTATCCATGAGTCCAACGCGTTCCAAAAGGTATTTGGCCTTTTCTTTCGCCTGACTCTCATTCATGAGTTTCAGTTGGATTGGCGCCAGCGTGATGTTCTCCAAGACTGTCAAGTGAGGAAAGAGATTGAAGTTTTGGAAAACCATCCCCATCTGACTTCGTACTTTGTTGATATCTACTTTCGGGTCAGTAATTTCAACGCCATCAATTGTAATTGTCCCAGATGTCGGTACTTCTAGCAGGTTGAGACAACGAAGAAAAGTACTCTTGCCAGAACCCGATGGGCCGACAATAACAATTTTGTCACCGTCATGGATCGTCTCACTGATATCTCGCAATACGACGAGTTCGCCGAAATTTTTGTTTAATTTCTCAACGGTGATCACTGCGTGCTAACCGCCTTTCCAAAAGTCTCATCACACGTGTTAAGAGGGCTACAATAACAAGATAGATCAACGCGACTGCCAATAAAGGCAACAGAGGGTCAAAAGTGCGAGCCCTGATGAGGTCACCTGCCCGGGTGAGATCGGCCACCGCGATATAGCCAGCCACCGCTGTCTCTTTGAGCAAAGTGATCAATTCATTAAAGAGTGCAGGCAACGTGTTTTTGATGGCCTGAGGGAGAATAATTTTACGCATCGACATGCCATATCCGAGTCCCAAAGAACGCCCTGCCTCCATTTGGCCGCTGTCAACAGACTGAATGCCCGCTCGGAATATTTCGGCTACATAGGCACCGCTGTTGAGGCCAAATGCCAGAGCGGCCACCACCACTTTATCGATGGCCACACTGGCAAAAATGACGTAATAGATAATGAGTAGCTGAACGACGATCGGTGTGCCACGGATAACAAGCACGTAGCCGTCCACCAATTGACTCAACACCGGGATTTTTCTTCCATGGAATTGAGAGACCTTTACGAGTGCTAACAATAACCCGATGATGATACCGAGCAAAGTGGCCATAAAGGTGATCTGCAGTGTGACACCTAATCCTTCAAGCAACCACTTCCAACGATTATCGACGATGAAATCGTTATAGAAGTTCTCCTTCAGCGTACTGAAGGCCGATGCGACAAACGTACTCATAATCATACTCATGACTTAATTACTTACTTCTGGCTAGTCTTGCGGATAAGGACAACTTGTTGGGCGTCCGTATACGGATCGGAGAACGACACGTTGACCTTACGTTCTTCATTGACGGTCATACCTGCAGCGATTACTTGGATTTTACCGCTCTTGACAGCGGGAATCAGGCCGTCAAAATTGATGTTCTCCACCTGCAGTTCCATGTCGAGTTTTTTGGCGACGGCTGCCATGATGTCGATGTCCACGCCGATGATGTCACTGCCCTGAGTGTATTCATACGGCGGGAACGTCGGTTCAGTGCCGACTACAAGTTTGCCACCTGCTGCGCCGACATTAAAATCGGGCGCTTGCCCTGCCTGACCGCCATGTGCTTCTTTAAATACCACAATGCTGTCGTTTGCCTTAAGCTCTGCGATAACCTCGTTGATCGCTACCAAGAGATCTTCTGATCCTTCTTTGGCGACGGCCATGGCATACTCTTCAGGTTCAAAGCCTACATCAACGACAACAAGTTCAGGATTTTGTTCTGCATAAGCAGCGGCAGTATCAGCATCGATAACGAGGCAGTCTACCTTTTTCTGCTTCAAGGATGTGACAGCATCAACATAAGTCGTAAAACGCTCAACTGATTTTGCGTTGATGTCATCGGACGCAATTTCATCTCCAATCGTTCCAAGCTGAACACCGATGACTTTACCGTCTAGATCTTCTAGACTTCCGATCTTGATATCATCTGATTCAGCAGGTTCTGATTCACTTGCCTTAGTGTCTTCTGATTCGCTCCCTGATGGCTCGCTTGCCTTGGTATCTTCTGATTCACCCGCCGATACCTCACTTGGCTTATCGGTTGTTCCGTTTGAACTTGAACCACCGCCGCATGCGGTCAGGAAAATGATACTGAGACTTAAGATAATGGTTAGTGCTAGTGTTAATCTTTTCATCTTCTCACTCCTTTTGCTTTTATCATGGCGGGCAGAAGCTGTAGCCGTCATGAATTTTTAATGTTTATTTTATATATTATTCTGGATAATTTTGCAACTGAATATTTCGAAATCAGGAACTCACCAAAGAAATTAGCTAGATATCATGAGTTTTTGATGGATATTGTCAATAGAAAGAGTTAATTTCTTTATGCATATAAAATCAGGATATTTGATTTACAACATCAGAAGACTCGGCATCTAGTAACAGTAAATTTTGTCCACAAGTTAACCCTTTCCCGCGACCAACCGAGTCAAAGCATTCGCTTTATCTCATACTCAACATAACCGATATTCCCCTTCCAAAAACGCTAAAAGGGCACTCACCTGCTCAAAGCCGAACCTATGATTCCATGCACGGGACTTGACTGGCTGTTTGATCGCAACTAAATCTTCTACAGATTGTGCACTTTTCGCTAAAAATATGAGGCTATCTCATTGCCGCTCATGTTTTGCGGTTTTGAGATAGCCTCGCAAGATTATGTCGATATGTGTTTTTCTGCTTAGCCGACCACACACTGGTCCAACTGATACTCTTCTCCTACACTTGTGACGATGCGTCTGCGCACTTATCTGCTTAGTCGCCTACTATAGTTTCGATAGATACTCTTCTCCTACAATTGTGACGATACACCTGTGCATTAGTCTGCTTGGTCGGCCAATCTAGTTTCGATGGACACTCTTCTCCTGCTCTTGTGACGATGCGTCTATGCACTTATCTGCTTAGCCTTTCAGTGTTCCCTTTTGGCGAAGCACCAAGAAAAATAGTGTCACTACACTGGTGATCATGAGGCCGATACCCACAATCCAGTAGATGCCCATGCTCTCACCGGTCTTGGGAATTGACCCATCGTCTGTCTTTTCTCCCAGAACTGGGCAGTTTCTAATGACAAAACCTTCGTCCATGTTACCTGCAGTTTCTTCCGCAGTGTACCCTTCGACTTCATCTTCTTCGACGGTGTAGTCAATCTTGTTACCATTTTTGTACGCGTCCAGATCGATGAATACACCGGTCCAGTTGACATCCTCTGATAAGACTAGCTTCTTGCCTGTATCCTCCCCATCAGCGTAAAGTCTAACCGTTATAGTTTCAGGCCTTATACCTGCCTCATTGTTATGGTCAATCCAATCTTTAGTTACCTTGACGGAGATCTTGCTCGGCTCGTGCGTATTCGTCACATCGTAGCCATCAACCGTTGTTGTGTAACCATCAACCTCGCCTTCTTGGATGGTGTAAACGATCTCCTTGCCGTTTTTATACTTCGGAAGGTCAACGAAAGCACCTTCCCAACCATCAGATGCTGTAATTTCTTTCGAGTCAACTTCTTCACCGTCAGCGCAAAGATGAATCATGATTGAATCCGGCCTTATACCGTCTTGGTCGTTAGCGTCATCCCAGCTCTTGGTTACCCAAACAGTGATTACAGTTTCTGATTGCACGATGCTGTTCGTTACTGTGTATGCATTAGTTGCTGTACGTGATACTAAAGACGTATACCAGTCATTGAGCTCACTCTCCTCGATGGAGTAGACGATCTCATCACCATCTTTGTATTGATCTAATTCTGAGAACTCACCAATCCAGCCTGTTTCTTCTGATAAGACTAGTTGCTTGCCTGTATCCTCTCCGTCAGCATAAAGCTTAATCGTAACACTTTCAGGCCTTAAGCCTGCCTCATTGTTATTGTCAACCCAGTCCTTCGTTACCTTGACTGAGGTCTTGCTCGGCTCGTGCGTGTTCGTCACATTGTAACCGACGACATCACTATCGTATCCTTCAACCTCGTCTTCAGTGATGCTGTAGACGATCTCTTTACCGGCCTCGTATTTAGGCAGATCGGCAAAAGTCCAGGTCCAATCGCCGTTGGCGTCAGGCGTGACCGTTTGGCTCTTAACAAAAGTAACTTTGCCATCACCAACCTGCTTGTGGAGGTTAATTTTAATGCTTTCAGGTCTCTTGCCATCCTGATCGTTGTTATCAGCCCATGTCTTTGATCCGGATACTGTGAGCGTCTCAGGCGTATGCGTGTTCGTCACATTGTAGCCGACAACATCGCTATCGTATCCTTCGACCTCGTCTTCTGTGATGGTGTAGACGATCTCTTTACCGGCCTCGTACTTAGGTAGATCGGCAAAAGTCCAGACCCAATCGCCGTTGGCGTCAGGCGTGACCGTTTGGCTCTTAACAAAGGTGACTTCGCCTCCGCCAACCTGCTTGTAGAGATTAATTTTGATGCTTTCAGGTCTCTTCCCATCCTGATTGTTGTTATCAATCCAAGTCTTTGATCCAGATATAGTGAGCGTCTCAGGCATATACGTGTTCGTCACGTCGTAACCATTTACTGTTGTCGTGTAACCGTCAACCTCGTCTTCCGTGATACTGTAAACGATCTCCGTCTCGCCCTCGTACTTAGGCAGACCAGCGAAAGTCCAAGTCCAGTCACCATTGGCATCAGCCGAAACAGCTTGGCTCTTAACAAAGGTTACCTCGCCATCACCAACCTTTTTATAAAGATTGATCGTGATCGAATTCGGGCGCTTACCGTCTTGATTGTCACTGTCAACCCAAGTCTTCGTACCTTCTATTTCAGTCTTGAGTTCGCTCTTGAGACAGTTTCTCACCTTAAAGCCTGAGGCAACATCCCCTGTTATCTCAGCCTCATAGCCGTTAACCTTTCTTTCTTTGATGCTGTAATTGATAAGTTTTCCGTTACTGCCATACTTTGGCAATTTGGTAACCGTTAGTGTCCAAGCTCCATTTTGATCAGGTTTAATTGTTTCGTAACCGATACGGAAGGGATCACCACCTTCAAACTTGCCCCAAATTTCAATTTCAACCGATGAAGGACGGATTCCTCCTGCATTACTGTTATCATCCCACGTTTTTACAATTTGAATGTCAACGGTTGGATCTTCTTTGCCGATCGTTATGTCACCATTAGAACCGATTCCGCCTCCACGTGTAGCCGAATAGTTTCCCGTGATATAAACCTTTGCACGAGCATTTGTGTTGGCATTTCCCTTTTCATCTGTATGAAGCCCAAGGGATACACCCTCTCCCGACAATTTACCCCTAAGCTCATTCAACGGCACCTCAGTACCGTTAGAGTATTTCCAGTGGTACGGCACATCACCGAGCATCATGGGGGAAATAATGTACTCGGGAGCTCCACCATGAGCGCCGAACCCTATCGTTTGAGCATAGATGAAAACATCTCTCGCGGAACTTGCACTATTATTGAAGATAGCAGCACCATCTGTCAGGTAGGTCTTTGTATTGGTGATAGGGCAACCAGCGTAACCGCCACCTTGCCGTCTCGCTTCGTTACCACTGATCACAACGTTTTTCAGGATAAGGTGTCCATTGTTGAAACCGGAGGCTTTGTAACCGTTTACATAGATACCGCCACCGCCAAACAAGTAATTGGTAACACCAGTACCCAGCATTCTGTTTTTGGTAATGTTGCCTCCAGTAATCGTGGCGCTGGACTCTCTCCCTCCATACCCTGCCTGAATAAAGATACCGCCACCGGTGGCTCTGGAGGTATTGCCGTCAATTGTTCCGCCGGTCATCTTCATTCTGTTGTTCCCGAGGCTTGCTTCCATCGTACCAACGCTGACACCGCCACCCATTTCTTCGGAGCTGTTCTTCTGAATCGTTCCACCGCTGAGATTGAACGTAGCTCCGTTGAAGAGGCAAACGCCTCCTCCGGCAGCTGCATCATTCCAAGCACCCATATCAGGTCCATTGATGACTTGGTTGTTTTGAATTGTGCCGCCTGACATATTCAGAGTTGCATTTTTGTGGAGTGTTGCATTTCTGCAGAGATAGATACCGCCGCCGAAGGTCGCCGAATTGTTCTGTATCAAACCGGCAAGCATGTTGATCGTTCCACCGCTGCTGTAAACCGCGCCCCCTGATCTTCTTGCCGATTTCGATCCGATCTTATTGTTTTGAAGCACTGTGCCCTTCGCGATATTAAGTGTACCCGGACAATTGATCAGCGAACTGTTCGCTCCGGCCGCTTCTTCAGAGTTTCCGTCAATGACAATATTCTTTAACGTAGCCGTAGTGCCAGACGCTACCTGCAATAGATAACCCTTAAACGAAGGTTCGCGCTTTAAAACAGCGTTTGTGCCTCCTAGCGAGAGCTCGCCGGTGATCGGTACCGTACCCATAACGTAGATCGTTTTGATCCCTTGATTAGCAGCTGCAAGCTCCTTTGCCCTAGCGAAGGTTTTGACAGCGTTTTCTTTTGTGACACCAAAGCATTCATCGTCACCATGAACACCGTCCAAGTAGATAACTGAAGCATCTTTGAACGCTTCCGGCAAAGTGGTGGATGACATCAGTAACATGTCTGCTTCGTCGCCAGCGTCTGCGTCTTTATCTTCTGTATCTTCTTCGTTCGAATCGTTTGAGGGGGATTCCGCATTTTCGTCAAGTCCTAACGATACATCAGGAGATTCCTTCTGCTCAGCACCAACGTTATCGCCCGCGTTTGATGCCTGCACTTCGCTTGACCGAGCAACGCCCTCATCGGCACTGCGATCAGATTCTGCTTCGCTGGAACGCTTATCAACGTCGCCATTAGATTCAGGAAGTGATGCAGATGCCGGAACATTAGACTCCTCATCATCGTTTTCGCCTAACGTTTTCGTCTGATCATCTTTTTTCTCATCTGAGGCAGATGAATCGCCAGCTGCTTCTACAGGCTCAGGACTGTTTCCCGGAAGCGACTCACCCGTTGATTGCCTGATCTCCTCCTCGCCTGTGCCACCTTGTACCGACTCCTCCTGTGCTGGATTTTCAATTTCTTCCGCAAGAGAAGGCTGATAAGCGTGCACGACTAACAAAGCAAGAACAATCAGTGCCAAGAAGACGCGTGACCATGTCGTATGTTTCCTCATTTTACATTCCCCCTATTTGTTTTTCTGTGAAAAGCAAATTCCGAACACCATGATGAAATTATGTCAATTCAGCTTATTATCGATGTTTACCTCAAACATATAAGCGACATTATCGCGATGCTCGCCACACCCGCCACATATTAAAACATAAAAAAAGGCCATTTTCTAATCAATTTACAAAAATATGAAAATTATTCACAAGAAATCTACAAAATTATGAAAGTTCTTCACAAAGTGGCCGAATAACATAAAAAAAATGCTTATTTTACAAGCAACGGAAAAGAATCGTGAGGCGATTAACGTAACGACCGTTACACTATGAACGACAAAAGCCTCGGGAAACGAGGCTTTTAGTGTATTGGATAGAATGATTTTCCTTCTTACTTTGCGTATGTGCCTGTAACCACAGCTTCCGCCAACACCTTCCCTTTCATCGCCTTTTGCATTGCTGCCAGCTTGAAGCCTGCTTTTAGATCAAGAGTTTCCGATAAAGCGTATACCGTGATGATGTAGGTATGGGTACCAGATGGAGGTGTTGGACCGCCATAGCCAACTGTGCCAAAATCATTTTTGCCTTGGATGATTTCTTCAGGCCAGTCGATGCTCGAATTCTCTAAGATTTCGCAGGTCTCACCATCGACTGGAATGTTTACTGCGAGCCAGTGTACCCAATCACCACCGTCCGGATCAATCATCGTAATCGAAAGGACTTCCGTGCCCTTTGGAATATGATTGACCGTCAGCGGTAAAGAGAGCGAGGGTATCTTCCCCTTTACAAACTGTTTTCCCTTTGCACCATATTCTGGTTTCATAGCGCCGCTGACAATGCCAGCGCTTGCTATGGTCATATCTGGCATGGGAGTAGACTCGGACGTGGGCTCAGGAGTAGGCTCAGGTGTGGATTCAACCGTAGATTCAGGTTCAGGTGTAGATAATGGTTCAGGCGTCGTTGTCCCCGATGTTTCATGAGGGATCGATTCCGACTGTGAAACATCCGGCGATTCGCTTGGCTGTGTTTTACCGGACGCAGCGCACGCCGACGCGAGGACTAAGAGGATCATGAGCAAGAGTGCGATTGTACGTTGTTTCATTTTGTTACAACTCCTTTTTTGGTACTAGATTCCGACCACGTTTTACGTTTCAAGATAGCGACTCCCATCGTCCACTATGACCACAGTATTTTCAGGGTTAATCGTGCCTGTCATCTCCATCAGTAAGAAAGATTGATAATCTTTACGAATCCATTTTCAAAGATGAATTCAATTGATGCGCTCTCGTCCCCGAACACGATCTTACCTTCTTCTGAAAGCCCAACGTTAATGCCGTCGCCATATGCTGCTCGTACTTCCTCTTCGGTACTGCCTATTCCAATGCCTCTTGCGGTCTTCCCGGCAGCTGGCGGCATCGCGCTCACGTACGTAACCTTTTTGCTTGAATTGAGATAGCCTATGATATACCCCTTTGAGAAATAGAACATCTGCATCTTTTCCATAATGACTGCAGGAAAATCATCCTCCTTACCGAGCTTTTTCGTGATAGCGGAGGTCTTTACACCGGGCTTCATTCCGTCGATGGACTCGTTTTTCTTAATATGCGCGACAGCGGCAGCAATATCGACGTTTGCTTCTGTTGGTAGATTTTCAGGTTGCGTTTCCTCTGGCGCTTCAGTCTGCGTTGGGATCGTGTGATCCTGAACCTGTCCGCCCGAAGCATCGCCCTTTTTAGTGCATTCGACTGAATAAGAAAAGATCCTTCCAGATGCAAACTCCGTCTTGATACGGAGAGTTAGCTTGCCGTCTGTATAGTCATACGTGCCGCCGCATTTCGATATACCGAGTTTGTTGTCTTTAGGGATGTTAACGGTAAAATTGCCGCTATCCATTGCGAGTTTAATGGAATAACTTTCCGTATAACCTGCCTGTTTAAATGTATACTTGCCCGTGGCGTCAGCATTGACTGTTACTTCCAAGCTAATGGGGTTGCCGCCGCCCTCCTGCTCTCCCGTTCCTACCCAAAGGCCGACAAGCTCTTCTGGCAAAGCTGGGTTAGTCTCTGAGGCAGGTTCAGTGCTTTCAATCGTCGTACTCTCAGATGGCTGTTCTAGTGTGCTGCTATCACGGCTATCTGCCTCATCTGCGGCTCCACAGCCGCTAATCGCTGCCGCGAATAAACCCAGCAGGATAATAATCGTCAAAACTTTTTTCATTTTTGAAGCCTTACCTTTTGCTTTATCCTTACCACACGGCTTTCAATGTCAATCTTGCTTTGTAGACTTGTACAAACGTACCAGCATTTAGTCCCTACGAAACTAATTCCGACTAAACGAGCTCGCCATCGAGACCATGCGAAAGGCTCACCTTTCTGACAAGATATTATAAGAACCATATTTTACATCAATTACAATCGAGATAGCCACGTTCGGAGTTGGGTATTATTCAGAGGGAAGATTTTGCGGAGCAATTAGCCTAATTTTGTGCGATGCTAGACAGTAAGCTCTGTGCTAATGACGACACGCCAAAACGAGGATCAAATGGCACTTACAAAAAAACCTAGCGTGCTAAGCTGGTCAACAATCACGCTTTCGGTAAGAACTCGCTACTCAAAACGAAAATTTTGTCCACAGCCGACCTGAAATCGCCCGAATCTGGTCAAAAATGACGCTTTAGGTAGAATCCTCTTACCCAAGGTGTAAATTTTGTCCACAGTCAATTGAGAATCGCCCGAATCTGGTCAAAAATCACGCTTTAGGTAAGAACTCGTTACTAAAAGTGTAAATTTTGACCACAACCGACCCGAAAATGCGCGAAAATGGTCAAAAATCACGCTTTAGGTAAAAACCCGCTACCCAAGATGTAATTTTTGACCACTGTCCCCTTTAAATCAGATTAAGAGGCTGCAATTTTGAGACACCCCTGACGTTACCAAGTTAGTTGTCTGAGATGCGACTGGCACTAGCCTTACAGCTTAAATTTCTTCTATTTGTTGTTCGGAGATTTGCCAAGCAGTCGTTCTCAAGGCATACATAGAGATTATCTTGTTTACATTCCCCAAAATATTTATGTGCTACATTCTACTTTGCCGGATGGCCTCGTTCATAGCAGCAAACATCTGTGAAAATTTTGGCGAATAAAATTCTAAAACCGAACCATCATTCATTGTAAGCTGCATTACCTGATTCATGTTCTTATAACTTTGTTGGATATTTGCAACGTTACGACTGTCGACAAATAAATCGCACGGCTTATTTCCAATCTGTTTAGAAAACTTTGAGCGTTTATAATAGAACAACCCCTGTGGCGTGATAATGGCATCACCAGGCACAGTTGTCATGCCGCTCAACCTTTGTAAGCATACCCCTTGATATAAAACCGTTTGTTGATCTTGGGAGGTATTTTGAGCGGGGGCGGCATTCCCCAATGCCGTTCCGCACTTAGTACAAAAAGCGTAATCAGCAGGTAATTGTTTGCCACATTTCGTACAATACTTCAACATTTTGTTCGTGGTTCCCATAAGTAAACTCTCCAATCACTGTTGTTATAGAGCAAAATACGCTCCATTAATCAACACATTTTTTATATATGAATTTTAGCATATGTTAAGTAATGTATAGTATTTTCATCATTATTCTTTTGGAACACTGTTGATTAATGATCTACCGACCTCAAAAAGGAAAGTAATTCCTCGGAACTCTCCTGACTTAATTGGTAGATTGTATACGTTTTGAATATGCTTTTTTTGCCGACTGCCAAGTACTCACCCTTGAGCGAATAGCTCATTTCATCGTTTCCTCTCTTCACAACAAACGAGTAGGTAACGGGTCCACTCTTCTCCTCAACTTTTCTGATTCGTAGCGGATTTTCATCTTGAATGCGCTTCAAGATTTCGCTGAGCTTTTGGATTTTCGCTCTGTCGGAGATTGATCCCGAATGCTCATAGCCCAAATAATCCGTGTATTCGTACTCAAGCAAAACTTCCTCATCGTCCGCAAGATTTAAATCGATTGGGTACACTTTATTGCTACTACCCAAAACAAGGATGATGGAGATTGTTGCTAGTACGATCACGCCGATCAGTATGAGCAAGTGCTTACGCGATAAAAACTTCTTTTTCATCATCGATCCCCCCCACGATAGCCAAGTTCGTACAGAGTTTGTAGTACCATACATTTTCACCGCGAGTCGGAAATAGCTCTTCGTTCATCGTATAAAGCTTTAAGAAAACTTCTTGAACAACGTCTTCCGCATCTTCTTTATTTCTCAAAATTCCGTAAACGTAAACATAAGTCTGCTTCGTGTAAAGTTCTACAAATTCTTCAAAAGCAGATTCTTCCTTGGAAGCAAGTTGATGTAAATAAAAGGCAAACTCATGTTCCTCTGTCATTTAATATCACCTTTTCCTTAGTGCTCCATATATCCACTATCATAACATGCTTCTTTTAGTTTAGTTGTATTTTTCTTTTTTTATCATGACATGAATCCTGCCATTGCACCACCAAGCTTTTTGCTCTCCAACGACGCTGAATGAAATACTCTATTATCGGCAAAACAGATTACTTGGCAACGACAAGGAGCAGGCTATTGATAGAGGAAGTAGGCTTATAAATGTAAGATAAGGGCTACTGCTCAAAAGCGTATTTTTCGTTTAGACCACAAAACGAGACCTCGTTGACATAATCGAAAAAAGTTAATAAAAGATCCCGCAGGCTCTTTTTCAAGTTCATCACTATCAGAATCAGATGGATCGCCGACGCGCTGGTGCTGAATCGACGGGTCATCACCCGATTCAGGCCATAGAGACGCTTGGCTTCACCTATTTTGCTTCGATGGCGTTGCGTTCACCTGCTTGACGTCGGTTTCTGCTGTTTTTTCAATTATCTTAGTGGGTTACCAGCCTTATCTCGCATGGTTCCCTTGGCCAGGCGCACGATGTCTACAACATAGAGTACCAAAAGGCCACCGGCTGTGAATAACTTAAATATTCCCGTCCAGATATAGCCTAAGTAAAAGCGGTCGATTCCCAGAAAACCTGTCCATGGGAGGGCCGCCAGAAAAAGCGCCAGCTTGCGACTCTTTCTTGGTACTGGCGCAGTATTTTGCCCATACTGTGCCGGAAACGCTTCCACGATACCATCACCAAGCCCTGTATTGGCGACAATGCTTACCCGGGCGGAAGACATACCGATACCAACCTTTAAAACGCCCATTCCTGCTGAATCAATAACATGAAAAAAGCAGATGCCTTCGTAATGGTTCGAGATATTGACCACGTTGTTTCTCTTCGTTACGGTAAAAAACACAGGTATGTTTAGCTGAAGCATACCAACCATTACACCATTCAGAAAAACAGGGCCTGCTTGGTCTCTCCTAGAGCAGCTGATAGAAACCTGCTTCGGCATCACTAAATCTTCTTCACGGCTTAAGTTATTAAGAAAGCGCTCCATCTCCATGGGCTTATCCGTAGGGTAGAAGTTTTTCACCGGATAAGGACTTGGGTTAGAGCTTTTCTTAAATTGGTTTAAATTAACTAAAGACAAAACAACCAGAAACAGTCCCACACCAATTAAGCCGAAAAAGACAACATAGCCGCTTGTTACAGTCAAACCAATACCCAGGACGATCCAAAATAGACCGATAATGAAACCTACCCAAAATTTAGACATGGGATTCCACCTCCTGCACATAACTTAAGGTCAATATAAGGTAAAAAGAGGCTCCCTTTGTCTGCTTTCAGCAGACAAAGGGGCCTCTAATTAATGTTTATACAACAAAAGGGTCCAAAGATATGTACCGGCTCCTTTACAAAAGATGGCAGACTATGAGTCTATCCTTGACTTCAGTTCTACGGATCGAGCTCGACGAGTCCCTCTGCTATAAGATCAGGTTTGTATAAAATGCTCCCATCTGCGGCGAATGTGTACATATCGCCAACAAGCTCACAATACGTCTCGATACCCTTTGGATTATCGAAGCTCATCTCAGTTAAGTTGCCTTTCCCCGATCCAAGATAGAGGCACCATAATCCGGATTCAACAACTATGTTTATTTGATCGCGGGTAAGCTGAGCATGATATTTTTCCTCTATACCGCAATTCGGCCACAAGATGCGAGTCCAACACTTCCAAGATGATCGATCGAGACGGTCACCCAACCTTTCCACCATGCAAGCGTCTTCTTCCCCAAAGCGATGAATACAGGGAATCACCACGTCGTAGACCATCTCCGGGACATCTTTGTGCAGAGAGAGCTTCAGTGCTAACGCAGAGCCGATCCGGGGATGATAACCATCCGGACGATACGTATCAGCTGCACACTCACACATTGAGAAGCCTTGATTTGTCTTACTGCCCACGAGTGTTCTATCACTTAAGATGCCTGAATCGATTTTTCTATCCAAGATTGATTTATCATCACACATTGTGGAGTCGGATTTGTTTTCTTTGTCGAGTACAACATTTGCTTTCTGACAAGCAACAATGAACAGCGCCACAACAACAATGAGAAGCGTCAGCACATACCATTTCCGGATCATTGTTTTACTTTTTGTCATTGGAACAACTCCTTTCACTCAGAGGGAATACCATTTCACAGGTGGACTGATAACTGCGAGTTTCAACAGTTCTTTTCACTCATTGGGGAAAGCCCTTGTCTCACATGGATGTCATTTCCTATCTCAGAAGATCAGCTAATTCTTCGCAAAGATCCTCGTCCTTGGAAGAGATGATAGCTCCGATTTTAGCTGCAAGCCTGTAACTTGCGCCTTCTTGATCGGCACGGAGAAAGATGTAATACGTCTCGCCCGGCCGAACCGTTACCAGCTGAACCGTTTCATTGAAGAAAATCGTTGTAGGTAGTGGAATGCCCTTATACTTGTTGTCCGCGCGATAAATGGACTCAATGTCTTTGACAGATCCAAGCGTCACATATTTGTTCATCTTCTCTGTTTCTTTAAAGACGACGCGGACGACGCAATCAGATGCTGACAGCATGTCCGACAAGGAGTTGTAGCGTTCCTGAACGAAAGGAATCTCCCTGACCGTCGACAGTCCTTCTGTCGATGACAAGATGGCCTTTTCCGGATTATTTCTGAAAAACTCGTCATATACAGCTGGCATGACATCTTGAACTGAAATGCCGCTGGTAGAGTCGTAGACGTAGATGTCGTCCTTCTCTCCCGCTCTATAACTGTGTGAGTCGAAGATGTGAACCTTATTTCCCGCTACTTTAAAGATGGCAAGATTATAGAACGGCGTTACCAACGGATAGGGGTAACAATTAGAATCATGCACATCGGCAAAGACATAGTATTGTTCACCCAACTGATACTTCGGGTCATGAATACGTGCCACCATACGGATCACATCGGGAGCGTCCGTTCTTTTGTAGTGCCGATCCACCTTAAAAACAGCCCAATGCCACAAATCAAACGTATCGTCCGCCCGGCCCCACGCCTCCTCAAAGCGATCCAATGTTCCTTTAAAAACATAGTCGGAATCGGCGACTAACTGATCAATGCTCGTATAGATAGGCGCGTCTTCCGCCAAGCAACCATCTTCATGCATCTGCTCCTGTGGAGGTGTCGGTGTAATGACTAAGGAATCCTCCCCTTGAGAAGACGTCGGTCTAATGGCATGGTATTCCTGCGGTGGCGATGGAACGGCGCTTTTGTTTATAGGCTCATGGATTTTCTGCTGATCCTGTTTGTTAAGACCATAGATGACGAACGCACCCGCTAACACAATACAGGCAGCAGCTACCGCCCCGATCTTACTCCACGGTAGAGATTTCTTTTCTCGATGATAATGCACGGCTTCTTCAATATATTTATTGTCAATGACATCCATTGCATCTGAAAAAACTTCTGCCTTCATAGGAGCACCTCCTTGTCCATTAAGAATTCTCTCAATTTCTTGCGAATGCGAGTGAGACGAACAGAAACAACTTTTTCTGAAAGCGCCACTTGTTCTGCGATGTCCTTGTAGGAGTCAGAGAACCAATAGCGGCGCATAAAAATCACGCGGTTTTCTAACGTCTGTGTGTCCAAGAATTCCTCCATCATCTTTGCCAGCTCACGCGCATCGATTTCACTTTCTGTTGTGTTTGGTGTAGCAAGAAACAGCTCGATTTCATGAATCGACACAGTATAGGCACTATCTCGCTTATGCGCTCTATTTTTCCAATATTTCTTTAAAGAAAGATTTCTGACAATTTTCAGAACAAAAGACAACAACAGGGCTGGCTTTGCAGGCGGAATCGCATTCCAGACGCCCCAATACGCATCATTAACGCATTCCTCCGCATCCTGTCGATTGCCCAGAATATTGTACGAGAGCTTAAAACAAGCATTGCCGTATTTAGTCTCCAGTTCTCGTATGGCCTGTTCTGAACGTTCAAAGAACAGTTTGATGATTTCATCATCCTGAGTCACCATCTGTTGAGCTGTCTCCTTTTTGCCTTCACTGATATACTACGGTTTTGTCTGGGAATACTACATCAAAATTGCCCATACTTGGATCATTTTTGTAATAGTTAGCCTCGCAAATATGGATCGGATCTCATTTTATCTCATCCACATATCGCTGCAAATGTGAAGTCGATCAAATGTACGACACTACAAATACGAATTTCAAAGCAAGCGATTTTCATGCAAATACACTCTTTAAGGTCAATCAATTGATCGTTAGCGGTTTCGTTATTGTTTCACTGACAAGAGGCGAGACCAACATTAAACGAGAATTAATCTCTGTAGGCGTTGAACAAAAGCCTTATGACGGAACCGGATTATTGTAACCAGCTGAGAAGGCTCTATCGAGACTCCATTATTGACATCACATGCCTAAAAAACGGCAGTCTTCTCCAAAGCACCTCATCGATTGCGCTTCAAACGCTCAAACTAGTCTTAGAAAAGGTGATGAAGAGTACTTGAGGATAATTTGATGAGATATCGTGCTTTTAATTGATAAAAGCCAAGTATTTTAGGTCATTTTATCCGAATATCCCTGCCCTCATATACCGTTATATTCAGTGGTGGGGGTAGAAAAAAGTGATCCGCTTACAGATCAGGCTACCGGAAACAACTTGATCTACGGCCTAACTTGCCGGATCACCCCTGCATCCATTTCATGGACTGTGTCACAGAGGATATCGATGTCTTCCGCGTTGTGGCTGGCAAGAAAAATCGTTTTGCCTTGCGCTTTCAGCGTCTGGATCGCTTCTCTTATTTCTTTTACCCCTTGATTGTCGAGACCATTCATTGGCTCGTCGAGAAAGAGTAGGTCAGGGTCTTCCATCACCGCCTGCGCGATGGCGAGCCGCTGTCTCATCCCCATGGAGTATTTGGCGACATGCTTTTTTGATTTCGGGTCGAGTCCGACAAACGCCATGCTCTTGGCAACCTGCTCGCGATCAACCGTATTCCTGATTTTTGCAAGGTACATGAGGTTTTTCATACCGCTATACGAGGGGAGGAATCCGGGGTTTTCAATGACTATGCCGATGTTCGGAGGAACGTCGATATCCTTCCCTACGCGCTGCCCGCGCACGAGAATCTCACCCTCTGTAAGGTGCATTAAACCGCAGATCGACTTAATGAGGACGGTCTTGCCGGAACCGTTACGCCCGATCAAGCCGTGAATCTTTCCCTCTTCAAACGACACCGTCACATCTGAGAGCGCCGTCGTTTCCTTAAACTTTTTTGTCGCGTTTTTTACTTCAACAATAAACATCTCAACCTCACCTCACAGTTCCGGATCAATATCCATCAACGTCGCATGGCGTTGCGGGAACAATACCGGCTCATTCCAACCTCACAGTTCCGGGTAAATTTCCATATCCCTCTTTCTGAAAAATAACCAGCTTACGAGCGACAATAAAGCGATGAACAGTGCCATCAGCCAAAATGCCGACGTGTAGCTCACGAGGACACCGGGGACATGCGGTTTCAAATAATACGGAATCGACCACATCGCCGGAGAAATAGTAATCATTTCCGCTCCATCCCAGAGCCCGTAAAGCATAGGGGAAGCTCCATATGCGGCTGCCAGCAAAATGCCAAGAGAGCGACTTCGTTTGGCAAACAGATTGGCAGCAAAGATAAGCACACCGACAAACGCCGTCTGAAGCCACAGCATCAGAAATGCCAGAAGCGTCGCCTGAAGAGGCTCGCAATGCTTCAGTATGTGGTCGCTAAAAAAAGCAATATCATACAGGTGTCCCGCCGTCGTCAAAGACAGCGTCGTGATCACCTTGCCCCACTCGCCGATCCAGACGAGATAACGGGCGACGAACAGGAGCGTCAGGCCAAAGAGAACGGCAACATAGACAAAGGATGCCGTATAAACATAGAACAGTTTACTGACAAGCCATTGCTTTTTGCCGGAACGGGCAATCTCGTAAGTACTCAAATTATCCATAAAGGGCGCATTGCAAAACAAAATAGTTGCCAGAAATAGAAGTGTCGGAATGACGTAACCCCTTGTGACGAGATGAGGAAAGATAAAGGGCGCTATGCGGTACCCGACGTCTCGGCAGTATTTGCATATCGGCGATATGTAAAAATGCACACACGTCAACATCATCAGCGCGACGGCAAGCATTCGTTTGCTGGCAAACCACTTGCGAAACTCGTTGACGGTGAGGTGGATGACGCTGCTAACCTTACGCATGGAGCACCTCTTTCAACATCTTGCGATAGGAGAACCAGCCAAGAACACCTGAGATGACGAGTGAATACATAAGCGTATAGAGAAGTGTAACAGCAATAGAATGCAGGTGAAAGATATTATAGGAAACGACGAGGGGGTTGAGATAGAAGGGTGCTGAAAGCTCTTTTAGCAAGTTCATGAAAAAATAAAAAATAATCGGCGGGACAGCAATTGTCAGAAACACATTGGCAAAATAGACGGAAAAGAAAAATGAGATCATCGACCACATACTGGCTATCAGCGAAATAGACATTGCGCGCGCTACATAGTATAGAAAACAACTTTTAGAGGCGAGGGCATAGTATGTGCGAGTAAAATCGAGACCGCTCTCGATATGCGGTATCTCGACAGGCGCGCCCCAAACGCTCGTGACCAGAATGACACTAGCGAAGAAAAGAAGAGCGGCGGTAACACTAAAGAGAAAATACGACAACCACGCGCCCATTGTTTTAGCGCTTGCATACCGCTTCGGTGAGCTGCGCGTTACCATGTACGATGTCATCCCATATAGTTGCGGTCGTCCGGCCAAGCGACGGCGCATGGAATCGCCACCACCGTGTAAAAGAGAGTGTAATTCATGCCCGTAAAGACCATGAGATAGTACAAGTGATCATTTTGAAGAATTGAACAGCTCATCTCCAAGTAGACGGGGTACCACTGTATCAGTAAAAGTGCGATCAACGCAAAAAACGAGCGAAAGTTAAAAAGATTTCTCTTAATCTCATTGCCAATTAAGCGTCCGTACACTCTTACATTCTCCTTACCTGAATATCGTATCGGTGATCAACTCTCCCGTGATCGCATTAAAGACGAGATCCTGGGTTACAATACAAACATCTGTTCCTGGCTTTTCTGTTTTCTCCACAATAGTACACGTATATACAGGTGTAAATGAAAGCGCGTCAGGCAATGCCTCGCTAAAACGATACTTATCAGCCAAATAGCGAAGTCTGATTTTTCCCAGTTCAAAGGAGCTGACTTCGGGGCGCACCGTATAAAGCCCGTTGAATTTTTCGGTGATCTCCTCGTGAGTCAACAACCTCGTATTCGCCTCGGAAGGCTCATCAAACACGTAAAAGGATCTGACTTCAATGTGCTCAAGGCCATCTTGTCCGACAAAACAATAGATTAATGTACCAAGTCGGTCCCATGGTGAAAACTCACCCTCCGTCGCAAGGTTTCCGCTTTCATGAAGAGGGATATTGTATGGACCCAAGGAGAGAAAATACATTGCATACTTCCCGTCCTTTTCCTCCCATTCGGTACGATAGTCGTACATTTCGTAAGCAGGATTTTGTTTTTTAAATTCCTCAGCAGCACATTTATACTCAAGCGTTTTCTCGAGAATTTTCTCATGGTTTAAGGCGATGACATCTTGCAGGACGATATTCACATACCCTAAGCGCTTAAGTGTTGTCTGAGCTAACTCGATGGCCTCATCCTTATCCATGATCAGAAGTGAAGAATCATTGAAATAGTCTTTCTCTTTGACAAAGTCGTCACCAAAGGGTCTTTCACGTTTTGAGCTAAGCACCCATTCGATGTCAGACGACATTTTGGGATCAAGAGAAAAACTAAAATCGCCATGCACATCTGTAGTAAAGGACAAAACATCTGTTTTAGACGTATATACTGTAAATGCGTTCGGTGTAACATGAAGTGCCTCCGTTGTGACATTAAAATCCTCAAGCGTTCGATCGTTCATGAGCACTGCAAAGATAGTTTCGATGCTCGGAATATACCAGCGCCCCGTCAAAGAAGCGGGAGCTTCCTCGGCTTGAACGTAAACATCGGGCAGCTCCCCGATACGGCGAGCAAGAGAGCCGACATCATAGACCACTTCACCGTCGCTGGGAGTGGGTTCTTCACCATCTATGGGATTGGGCTGTTCACTGTCTACAGGATCGCGGTCGATTGTGCGTGTATCAACGACATCGCCATTAGGCGCAATCTTCTCTTCTTGCTGACACCCGACAAAACAGAGCGAAGAAATAATGATCGACACGACTAATACGAAAGAGAATAATGTTTTTAATAAAAACAACAGAGCAATCGATTTACGCTGACAAGACATAGCAGAACCTCCTCGTGCTAATCAATTAAAACGCGAATCGGCTTTGTGTAACTAGCAGCTTACACTATTAGACAGCTGCTTGCACCATTCCCCTCAAGTAATTGACCTTTTTGGTAACAGCAATGCATTTCGAACAAGGAATTTTCCAATTACATTTTGTCCTCGCCCCCATCTACGATTTGTGAATCGTCCAACTTAATGCTCTCCTCTATCCACATATCCATCTTCACCCTATAAAGCTGATTCTTCCCTTGGTGATTACATGAAAATTACATGTTTATAATAGCGGATACGACGAGAAAGACGACTCCGGGTGGAAACCCTTTGTCGTCCTTTATCCCTAGAATAAAGTGCTTATGGCCCTGTCATCTAGTAAATTTTTGACTCCCCATATTTGGATATAAAGTTATCTTCCATGTCTTTGACAACGGTCAGCATTTTAGACTTGTCAAAGGAGCGAACGCTGTGACCCGTTAAGAATCTTTCTTTGAGATCGAAAGAGAAACCTTCTGCCATTTCGTCGGCTGCATTAAACTCCTCTCCATTCTCAAAGGCCATGATCATTGCCTCATCATAATAGTCAAGAGCTTCATAGGCATCGATGATCGAAAATTTGCCGCCTTTCGTAGAAATAATTAATTCTAGTAGAGTTCCTCTACCTGACTTTTCTGAAGGAAGATCGAGATAGTTATACTTCAGATTAATGGCGACCGAGACATAGTATGTTTCCTTATCCAATTCTTCCGGGGCGTTCACCTTAGTGGAGATGGAATAGTTTGTTTTGCCGAGATTCACCCGTTCACAAAGAAAGCGATGGAGTCGTATTTTTTCTGACAGGTATGTCGTTAGATTCTCACCTTGCAAGAAATTCTCTACATCATGGTCTGTTCCTACATCTCTATTCTCATAAAATGCCGTGACGAAACGATCCACAAAATCAGGAAGCTCCGACATTTTGACTTCCGCTTTTTGGCAAGCAGAAAATAGTACAAGAATGAGTGAGAGTATAAGGACGATGGTAATACGTTTCATTGTGTGTAGCCTCCTTTTGCTGGTGATGCTACTCAATCATGACTGAGAACTTATGAACTGCCTCTATTGTAGTGTCTTAATCCTACAGCGCCGACTCTCATAAAAATAAGAAACAAAGGCGATTTGACGACTGTTGTGTTTGTACATGACTAGACTCCGGCTTTAAGGTGCAAGGGTTTCAGCGCTTTTAGGCCTTTTCTCTTGCACTTATTGTAACGTATTGCCACATGAAATACACTGATGTCAGTTGTTTGTTAATCGTTCAACAAGCCCTAAGTACATCAAAGATTGTTTCGATGCTCGGAATATACCAGCGCCCCGCCAAAGATGCGGGAGCTTCCTCGGCTTGAACATCGACATCGGGTAGTTCCCCGATACGGCGAGCAAGAGAGCCAACATCATAGATCACTTCACCACTGCTGGTAGTGGGTTCCTCACCATCTATAGGATTGGGCTGTTCACTGTCTACAGGATCGCGGTCGGTTGTGCGTGTATCAACGACATCGCCATTAGGCATAATCCGCTCTTCTTTCTGGCACCCAGCAAAACAGAACGAAGAAATAATGATCGACACAACAAGAATGAAAGAGAATAATGTTTTCAACAAACACAGTCGAGAGATAGATTTATACTGACAAGATAGTCTTAGTCGCCAAAGTTATTTCCCAAGTGAGTATGACACACCTCCCCATCCTCCTGCACTTTCACTTTGGGCAGGTTGAACTTGAGAATACCGACTGAGAGAAGAAGAATTAAGTTATGCGCCTTCGTGCGCTCAAGGCATGTTTCTGTCAGGGCGTTCAATGATCACTCGTATAGTCCAGCATGATGACATTTTTCTTGTTGGGTAGATAGAGGACTTCGACCCCACCTGTTCTTAGCTTATGCAAATCTGCCACTTTAACCCCAAATAAGGAACTGAGCAGTTCAGGCTCGCCATATTCCTGCTTAATACTGATATCAAACCGTATTTGAGGATCTGGGCCTTGCCAGACGCTTGTTTGAGCGTAGTTTAGAATCTCTCCCGGAGCGGCATGACCGTACAACAGGAGTTCGCCGAAGTCAAGTATAGAATACATTGAGCTCAACGCGTAGCCCGGACGTATGATGTCATCCGCGTTTTTAGACGCAGGCGAGATAAAAGCCGGCAATGCCAGCAACGCAATACCTGTTACCGGCGCAAACATCCAGGGAGAGGCAGGATGTAAAAAAAGCCAACCATTTCTGCCGCTATGCTGCTTATAGGATATTAGGAATAGGCCCACCGCGTAAGCGATATTGAAGATCAGCCAACCCCAAACCCACAGTCTCTTGTCGGCTATGTAGCTGGCCGACGCCAAGGCAAAGGGCGGGTTGAAGCCATTTTGGTTGAGCCTTAAATCGATGTAATTACCCGGCTCGTACCTGTTTTCGTGAGGTTTGCTGTCGACGACCATCAGCTTGACCTTCGTCGGACTGCCGGCTAAGTTAATAAAACTAAGTAACAGCTCCAGTTTGGGCATTCCCTCAGTCTCACCCATTTTCTCATAGGATAGGACCTTAGCTTGGACGAGTTTGCCGCTTTTTTGTACTTTTTTATGTCTCTTTACATGTTTTCTCGGTTTCGTAATAAAGGAGGCAATCAACAAGCTCTGCAACGTCCACAGGATCGTGCCGACAACCAATAAGATGGTGGCGACGGTCGGTGTCGAACTTATCGTGGAAGCCACCCTTAGAAAGAATAAGGGAAAAACATACATAAAAAAGAATGGAATAAGTAAAAATAAGTAGAAGAACATGGCGCGTTCCTTTCTAGTCGCCTTGCTCAATAAGGAAGCCGTTCCGGTCTAACACAAGATGATCATCTTCTCTGAACGTGCGAAATATCCCGATAAACGTAAACGGTGTGTCGTGACGCATTCTGCCAATAAGCGAATTGAGCCCGACGGTCATATTGAAAATGTCGATGGCTAACTTTTCTCCTGTTTATTTCAAGAGTTCCATCGCAATATTCGTGATTTTGCCGATGCTGTCAAAATGCATCTCAATCAGGTGCACTCTGGCTTCAATGGACCCATTTGAGCCGAGGCTCCGTTTACAAGGTTCTACTATCCACTCCCCCGCACCATCGTGATAACGATACGTATCGGTACGTGCTTTGGGGGTTGACTATCCACAACCTTAACGTGTTATCGTTATTATAATTCATCCGTCATAGCCATAGACATCGCCTTCCCCGACGATTTTATGAAGTGCACCGATCGTGTGTAAACACTTTGCCCGATTCAGCAAAAGATTGCATTCGTCAGACAATCGGACGATGAGCTAAGCACTGATGCTGCTCTTTTAAGATAACAACCGATTTCCTTTGCTTGTGCTCTGTGTCAAGCTAATCGCGGTCATCACCTTGAAAATGGTGGAAATGAGTTCAAACATAAAAACCTAAAACGCCTGGTATGAAGGCGTTTTAGGACAAATATGGTGGAAGCGAGGGGAGTCGAACCCCTGTCCGAAACTGCATCAAAAAGGACATCTCCGGGTGCAGCCTGCGATTATTAATTCCCCTTCCGATTCGATCACAGGCAGTCTTGTCGGTCGGGTAGTCTGATGATACGCAACGGGTGTCAAGACATTCACCCGCCGGGAGCCTCGTTTAACCTGCCACCGAGGGAAGGTCTGCGCTGTTAACGTCCAGATACGACTTGCAGATCAGTCGGCCAGACGGCAACGGTTATGCCGCTGCGAGTGCCGGTTTGTTGGCAATTATAAGAGCTCTCGTTTATTTAAGAGGCCAACGAGAATCCTCTACCCGCTTTCCTGATCTCCACAACCCCGTCGAAACCAGTACGCTCCCATAAAAGGCACCATTATCTTAACATGAATTGACGTTCTTTACACGAACGGTAACATCAATCACTTGATCAACGCTGAAAGCTTTTTGAACTCTGGTGTGCCTGCGACTTGCAACAAGTCGAAAAGTATCGTCTCCGTGCTTGTAACAACGGCACCCATCTCTCTGAACAAAGCGAGTGCGACCTTTTTGTTTTCTATCGACCGTGAGTCGACGGCATCGTGCGGGACAAAGACTTCGTACCCTTCCGAGAGTAAATCGCGCACCGTCTGAAAGATACAGACGTGTGTCTCTGCCCCGATGACAATTACTTGTTTGCGATCATACTGTATCAGGCGTTCTTTTACCTCGGTTGTCATGGCCGTAAAATGGATCTTATCGAACACATCGGCGTTAAGTTTCTCTGACTGAATAAACGATACAAGAGATGCAACTGTAGGTCCAAGCCCTTTTGGATATTGTTCCGTCACGATGACGGGCAAGTCAAATACTTTGGCGACATTGAGCAGCACTTCCACCTGCGTTAACAAAGAATCTTTATCATACATGGCGGGAACCAAGCGCTCTTGGAGGTCAATGACAAGGAGGAGCGTGTCGTCTTTATTCAATCGATACGATAATGTCATTGTTTTATCATCTCACTTTCTCTTTACCATTTCATTATGTCGGAATCTAGTTAAACTGTTCTAGACATTGTTTTGTCACGTGTAACTTAATTGTTTTGTAACGCCAAGTATAACCGCTTCATTGCCTTCTTATCGGCTCATCTCTTTCATACGTTTGCGAATATCGCGCTCCTGCGAGCGCTCTTTAATCGCTTCGCGCTTGTCGTAAAGCTTCTTCCCTCGCGCGACACCGATTTCGATTTTGACGCGACCGTCAACAAAATACGCTCTAAGAGGAATGAGCGTCATGCCGCGCTGCTGCGTGGCAACGTCGAGTTGACGAATCTCGTGTTTATGAGCGAGCAACTTTCGGTCGCGCGTCGGATCAGGGTTGAATCGGTTGCCTTGTTCATACGGTCGAATGTGAGCACCGATCAAGAAGAGTTCTCCATCACGGACAGTTACGTAAGCTTCCCCGAGACTAAGGTGACCTTGCCGAATCGACTTTACTTCAGTACCCGTCAAGACAATCCCCGTCTCAAGGCGACGGAGGATATGGTACTCAAAGCGTGCACGCCTGTTTTCCGTGATAAGCTTCGTCTTTTTTGCATCTTTACTCATCAGCGTGTCTCTCCTTCCCTTGTTGACTGACCGATAATCTCTTCGAGTTCTGCCATGGGGACAGCATTGAGATCGAGCGCTGCACGTCTACCATCTTTCCAAGCAAAATAACCGGCAGAGGCGATCATCGCAGCATTATCTGTGCAGTACACAGGAAGCGGAACGATAAGCCTAACACCGATCGAGTCTGTCATCTCTCGCATCACCTCTCGAAGTTTCTTGTTCGCTGATACGCCTCCTCCGAGCACGAGCGTTTTGTATCCCGTATCGATGAGGGCCGCCTCCGTGTGCTTGACGAGCGCTTCGACGATCGACGCCTGAAACGTAGCCGCAAAATCGGCCTGTGAGCACGATAGAGGCCAGTCTCTCCCCTCTTGAGCAGCTTCACGTTCAATTTTCCTATAGGCGTTGATGGCTGCCGTCTTGACACCGCTGAAAGAAAAATCGTAGGAGTCGGAGAAATGCGTTACGGGAAGGTAAAAAGCGTCTGAATTTCCACCTTCTGAAGCGCGCTCGATAAGCGGCCCGCCGGGATAGCCTAGACCAATACTCCGTGCAATCTTGTCGAATGCCTCTCCTGGCGCATCGTCTCTCGTCCGTGCGAGCGTCCGATAACACGTGTAATCTAAGACTTCGACGAGTGATGAATGACCGCCCGAAACGATGAGACAAAGGAACGGAGGCTCAAGCGACGGATCGGCCAAGTAAGATGACGCGATATGACCTTCCAGATGGTTCACAGGAATCAGAGGCAGTCCGGTCGCAGCGGCCAAACCCTTCGCAGCAGAGACGCCGACGAGCAAAGCCCCTACAAGCCCCGGCCCGTATGTTACAGCGATGGCGGTCAAATCATCAAGTGAAATATCAGCATCACTCAAAGCGCGATCAATGACAGGCAGGATCGACTTGACGTGCTCGCGCGACGCGATCTCGGGAACAACACCGCCATATTCCGCATGCAAGTTGATCTGAGATGCGATCACATTTGACAGAATCATCATACCGTTTGCGACGACGGCTGCAGCCGTTTCATCGCACGATGTCTCGATCCCTAATATGAGATTTTTATTATTATCTTTCATTTGATTCAAACGTTTATATCCTATCTTTCTCTACTCTTCTGTTCAAAGTTATTATCGAAATCTTCGTCTTGGGAATATCAAGATCGAGGACTTGTCCCAGTAGATCGAACTTTCGGTGTGAGACCTGTATGAATCTCGCCGTGAGAATATCAAGATTCCGATCTCGCTAAGCTAGGTGAACCACCGCTACAAGTCCGACAATACTCGCCCTGAGAGTATCAGAGTCTTGAGCGGCGAGGCAAGAGTTGGCACAAGAACAGATGGTCTCATTCAAATCAACATGATATCATCAAGTTGAAGATTGAATTTAATCGAATGTGAGAATGTCGTCAATTGTTACGTAAGTTAAAGAACAAATCATGGATAATCAGACGCCGCGCGGTGTTCTACATTTTTATCGCCCTAGCCGTTGTTGTGGCTTCTATTGTACTCGTCATGATCAGCAGCCTTGTGAAGGCCGATAGGCTCATGAAAATTACTGGCGAGTCCATACCTCCCTATGCGACAAATCGCTTCTCTTCTTTTCGTTCAGTCAGTTTTACGTCAGGGGGAGGTCAAATATCGCTGAAAGGGTGGCTCATTGAAACGCGAACAACTCCTCCGCGTGCGACGTTGATCATCGTCCACCAACAGAGAGGCAACAGGTTGCCGTATGGACTTGCAACGACGTCTCTCTACAGCCAACTCACCAAAGCAGGTTTTCAAATTCTCGCTTTCGATTTGCGTCATTCCGGGGAATCGAAGGGCGAAATGTCATCATTCGGCTACGCAGAGGCAGAAGACGTGCGTATGGCGCTTGAGTGGACTATTAAGAACACATCTAATGTACCGATTGTTCTCTACGGATTCGGTTCTGGTACAACTGCTATTTTCCGCATGATGGACCAATTGCATCAAGAGATTTCCGACAGCGATGTCGACGAAGCAACTGAGCAAAAGGACTCGGCATCCAAGTCTACGCTTACGGCCACTGATATAAGAAAGAGAATCAGCGCTATCATTGTCGACTCACCAGCAAGGGACAGCGACGATTTTATCAAAGCTGCCATTCAGGAAGAGGGCAACAAATTGTTTTTCTGGCTAAAGAATACGACGCCCTATGCCATTAGATTATCGCTCGGCAATAGCGAGCAAACGGATCACTTCGCAAAATTCACGACATTAACGCTCCCTGTTATGATTTTTGTACACGAGAAAGATAGCATTCTCCCTGATGCGGCATATCGCCCCATGATCGAAGAGCGTATACGATTACACCCTGCATGGACCTTTCTTTACGAATCAGAAGGAACGGGACACCTTACGTCTTACGAAGAGAATCCTGATGCTTATACAGAAGCGTTGTTGGAATTTCTACGGAAATGGTTTCCCGCCACGAATTGATTTCTACAGGTTATTCAATTTTCGAATGTATCCTCTTCCGATACAATAAAAAATTGTACGTGCGACCCGATCGTTAGGAGCGTGTTCTCAGTTGCGATTCGATCTCCTTTCCAGCTCACATGATTTTAGATATAACTTCTATTACACAGAGACTTATGTTTACACTTTTACATCTTTCGAGGAGAGATTCTATTTGCATGATGTGTCCCATTGTCTAAATTTGCAACAATATCTCAACACTGGATAAATATTTTTTATGCATTATAATAGGTACGGTGAATAATCAAAATCGTAACTTGAAGCAGAAAGGACGATACGATGAACGGACACTTCCAACTTCCAGCAGTAAAAAATGAGCCACTCCTTGATTACACTCCCGGTTCTCCGGCGCGTGAATCTCTCAAGGCTGAGCTCAAGAGGCAGTCAGCGATCACACTCGATATCCCGGTCATTATAGGGGGCAAAGATATTAGCACCGGGAAACTGAAAGAGGTCGTCATGCCTCACAATCACAAGCACGTACTTGCCCGCGTCCACCAAGCAGGCGAAAAAGAATTAAAGCTCGCGATCGATACTGCACTCGAAGCGAAAAAGAGTTGGGCGACAATGCCTCACTCGCACCGACAAGGAATTTTCCTCAAAGCGGCCGAATTGTTATCGGGTCCGTGGCGTGACATCATTAATGCTGCGACGATGCTCGGACAGAGCAAGACTGTATACCAAGCGGAAATTGACTCTGCTTGTGAGCTTTGCGACTTCTTTCGTTTTAATGTCGCCTATTCCAATGAGATCTACAAAATTCAACCTGACAGCGTAAAAGGGACATGGAATAGAATGGAGTATCGCCCTCTAGACGGCTTTGTGCTCGCGGTGACTCCATTCAACTTTACATCAATCGCGGCGAATTTGCCGTTCGCACCAGCTCTCATGGGCAACACGGTTGTATGGAAACCTGCAGGGAGGGCAGCACTCTCTGGCTATTACATCTACTTACTCCTTTGCGAAGCAGGCCTCCCGCCTGGTGTCATCAACTTCGTGCCGTCTTCCGGGCGCGATGTCGGTGCACACGTCGTCAGAGATCCGCGTCTCGGAGGCGTACACTTCACTGGCTCGACGGCGACCTTCAATGAAATTTGGCGAGAAGTCGGCTGCAACATTTCTAACTATGAGCAGTACCCACGTCTTGTCGGAGAGACGGGCGGCAAGGATTTCGTCTTCGCTCATAACTCTGCTGACGTTGGAGCCCTAATCGCCGCACTCGTACGCGGCGCTTTCGAATACCAAGGACAAAAGTGTTCAGCTGCCTCGCGCGCCTACATCCCTAGGAGCATTTGGCCAAAGGTAAAGACACTTCTTCTTCGAGAGATTGAAGAGCTCAAAATCGGCGATCCGGCTGATTTCACGACATTCATGTCGGCCGTCATCGATCGGGAGTCGTTCGATCGCATCAAAGGCTATATTGACAGAGCAAAAGAGTCAAAAGAAGCCGATGTTTTGTGTGGCGGCTACGATGACAGTAAAGGTTACTTTATCTATCCGACCGTCATTGAGGCAAAAGATCCCCATTATGAGAGTATGTGTGAAGAGATTTTCGGTCCCGTGCTGACTGTGTACGTCTATGAAGATGATCGTTTCGAAGAGACGCTCGATCTCTGTGATTCGTCATCGCCGTACGCTCTAACAGGAGCAGTTTTTGCTAAGAACCGCAAAGTCCTCGTTGCCATGGAGAGTCGTCTGCGCCACGCTGCCGGCAACTTCTATCTGAACGACAAGCCGACAGGTGCCGTCGTCGGTCAGCAGCCGTTTGGCGGCTCGCGCGCATCGGGGACGAACGACAAGGCCGGATCGCTCCTAAACATGATTCGCTGGACGAGCCCGCGCGTCATCAAGGAGACGTTCGTACCGATTTACGACATTGCGTACCCTTACATGGTTGAAGATTAAAACTTGGTAGGTGTGAACTCCTCCCCAACGTAGCAGAAGGCGTTGAAGTTGAATAAGTTACTATAGGGAGAAGCATCAAACAATAGATGGCCGCTTACGTTGCCAAAAAAATGTAACATCAGCGGACATCAAAACATATTAGAGGGGGTTTTTATGGGAGATCGACGAATCACCAATCATCCGATCTTGCAGTTCAGTGAGGGTGAAATTATCCACTTTACATTCGACGGCAAGCCGATGGAAGGCAGAGAGGGCGATACGATTGCCTCTGCCCTCCACGCAAACGGCGTCAAGGTATTGGGTTATCACTTCATGACAAAACGGCCGCGCGGATTTTATTGTGCGATCGGCAACTGTTCATCTTGTCTCATGATCGTCAATGGGAAATCAAATGTGCGTACATGTACCGCGCCATTAAAGTCGGGCATGATCGTCGAGACGCAGTACGATCGCGGGGTGCCAGATGATGTATGAAATTGATCTCGCAGTCATCGGTGGAGGCCCTGCCGGACTGATGGCAGCTAACACGGCAGCCGAGGCAGGTGCAAAAGTTTTGCTCCTTGAGCGCGATGGACATCTCGGAGGGCAACTCGTCAAACAGACTCACAAATTCTTCGGATCAGAAGAGCAACACGCTTCCATGCGCGGAAATGACATCTCGACGATGCTCGGCGATCGATTAGGCTCTTTCGGTGAGCGTGTGACAGTCTGGAAAAGCGCTACAGTGATCGGCTTCTACGAAGATGGTGTCATCACGATTGACCACAATGGCATCTACAAAAAAGTGAAACCGATGCGTGTTGTCGTCGCGACAGGCGCCTCTGAAAAATTTCTATCGTTTCCTAACAACGATTTACCTGGCATATACGGAGCCGGTGCCGTTCAGACGATGATGAATGTCTACGGTATCCGCCCTGGACAGCGCGTCCTGATGATCGGCGCGGGAAACATCGGCCTGATCGTCAGCTATCAACTATTACAGGCAGGTGTCTCTGTGGCGGCAATCGTTGAGGGGCTGCCACACATCGGCGGCTATGCCGTTCACGCAAGCAAAGTTCGACGTGCAGGCGTTCCAATCTTGACATCCCATACAATCGTGCGAGCTGACGGTGCGGAGTCTGTTGAATCTGCGACGATCGCAGAGATCGATCGGGGGTGGAACGTGATACAAAGAACGATGAAGACGATCGCGTGCGACGTCATCTGTATCTCTGTCGGTCTGACACCCTTAGCTGAATTGCTTTGGCAGGCAGGATGTAAGATGCGCTATATTCCTTCGTTGGGTGGAAGCGTTCCCCTGCGCAATGATTGCCTCGAAACGACAGTCAAAGGTGTCTTCATCGCCGGCGACGTCTCAGGCATTGAGGAGGCGAGCGCCGCTATGGTCGAAGGACGTCTTGCAGGACTCGAGGCAGCCGCCTCGCTCGGTTTCAAAAGTGAACGATACTGCGAGGAACGTAACGATTGCATGGAACAGTTAGCGGCACTTCGCTCAGGCCCGACTGCTGAAAAGATTCGCTCAGGACTCGCCTGTGCAGAATGCCGATAGGGCCAAAAAGGAGTCACTATGCTTATTAATACAGGAATCGCTACACAAGAATTAATTAAGAAGCTGATCCCCTCACCGGAGCGAAGAGCACGCGGACCATACGCTATGGTTGAGTGTTTCCAAGAGATACCTTGTAACCCCTGCAGTACATCTTGTCCGTTCGGTGCGATTTTGCCGATGAAGGATATCAATGATATCCCAACGATCGACCTTGATCGCTGTACAGGCTGCGGCATCTGTGCAGGAGTCTGCCCCGGTCTTGCAATTTTTATCATCGATGAGAGTAAAGGAGACGGGACGGCGACCGTCACAATCCCTTATGAGTTTCGTCCATTGCCTGAAAAAGGCGAGACAGTGCGTGCCGTTAACCGTCAAGGAAATATTATTGGTGATGGTGTTGTGACGCGCATCCTCGCATCAAAGAAGACAAAGACACCGCTGATCACTGTGCAAATACCTGCAGAGCTTGTATATGAAGTGCGGTTTTTAAACTTGATTGATGATAAGTCTAATTCTGAAGAACCGTCATCTACATACCAGAGTGTTGTCACTGATGATTTATCGTCAAAAGTATTGGATACGGTTGAGATAGACGACACGGCGGGTACGGAAAACGATGAAGACGAGATCATCATCTGCCGCTGTGAGGGGCTTACCTTGGGCGTAATACGCGATTTGATCCGCGAGGGGTATACGACGGTCGACGAAATCAAACGCATCAGCAGGGCTGGCATGGGACCGTGTCAGGCGAGAACGTGCGGGCCTCTCATCGCCTCTGAGATCGCGCGCATGACAGGGCAGCCGATTGCTGAGATTCAACCCTCAGCTCATCGGCCACCGGTTAAACCACTGCCGATCGAGTTTTTCTTAGGAGGAGATTCAGAATGACGTTACCAAAATCAGCATCAATCGTCATCATCGGAGGCGGCATCTCGGGATGTGCGATCGCTTGGAATCTTGCCAACCGTGGCATCAAGGATATTGTCGTACTCGAAAAGGATACGCTGGCAAACGGCTCAACAGGACGCTGTGGTGCAGGCATCCGCATGCAATGGGCGGCTGAGAAAAATTGTCGTCTAGCGCAGTACTCTGTCGACTTTTTTGAAATGGCGAACGAAACGCTCCAATATGAGCGCGATATCGAATTCGAACAATGCGGCTACTTGATCGTCGCCGTTAATGAAAAGGAAGCAGAGCAATTCAAAAAGAACGTCAAATTACAAAATAGCCTCGGTATCCCCTCTGTTTACTTAACACCGGAAGAAGCGCGCGAGATTGTGCCGATACTCGACACATCTCAGTTCGTTGCCGCTACCTTTTGCCAAAAAGACGGCCACTTAAACCCGTTCCACACGACAGATGCGTTTGCCTTGGCTGCGGAGCGATTAGGTGTCAAGATTTTCAAACATACGGAAGTCACAGGCATTGACGTCAAAAATGGACGCATCGGGAGCGTTGAGACGACACGCGGCCGCATCGCGACGGATATCGTCGTCAACGCGGCTGGAGGGTGGTCAAAGGCGATCGGTGCGATGGCGGACATCGATATCCCCACCTACGTGCAACGCCACCAGGTCCTTGTCACAGAGCCTCTGGAGCCGATCTTCAGCCCTATGGTGATGGGATTCTCCTACAACATCTACATCCAACAGGTACCCCACGGATCGATCATCATGGGGCGCAGCGATAACACCGAGCCTCTCGACTTCAGGACGACGTCAGGCTGGAAATTTGTCGAAGAAATGACGAAGACGTGCAGCAAGCTCCTCCCCGCTTTGAGAACGGCCAATATCTTGAGACAGTGGGCGGGACACTACTGCATGACGGAAGACGCGCAGCCGATCTACGGGCCTGTCCCCGGCTTGGAGGGCATGTACCTCGCCTGCGGTTTCAGCGGCCATGGCTTTATGCTCGCGCCTGCAACGGCTCAGCTCATCACCGAGATGATACTTGGGGAATCTCTGACGATCGATGTCTCCGATCTCGATGTCGGTCGTTTTGAACGGCGCGAACTCGTCTTCGAACACTCGGTCGTCTAACCTTCCTGTTATATTGCAGACGATTGCTCCGCATAAAAAGTGCAAGGGAGAGGGCATCAAACACCGGAACCCTTGCACTTTGAAATTTAAAGTATAAATCCACTTTTCAGTAAATCGTGACTTTGTACAAACCGATTGAATCAAGTAACAAAGTCATGACTTATGAATTGGTACGGTCATACTTCTTACTTTTTACGCCTTCGCATAACGGTAAAGACAATTAAAGCGACTGTCCATGTGAGAAGCAGAGCACCGATAATGATAAGCAGGAGCGGGAAGTTCTTTCCACCTTCTTTTTTATCATCAGGTGCAGTCGTCTCCTCACCGATAACAGGTGCTGTGCTCGTCAAGTCGTCAGATGCAATTGTCTCAGACGTCGATATTTCCTCTGTTTCAGTTATTTCAAGCGTTGTCAGCTTCTCCGCTGTAGTTGTAGATGGCGTTGTGGTAGTCGTTGTCGTGGTTGGTGTGGTTGTGGTTATTGTCGTGGTTGGCGGGGTCGTTGTCGTTGTAGTAGTTGTGGGGGAAGGCAACTGGTCCCATAAAGCATACAGAGTTAGGTCGTCATTACGCCCCAAAGGCTTGGAGAAATTCCATAATTTATATTTACCGGCGTCCTTAAAGAACCAACCTAAAAATTTGTAGCCCTCTTTGACCGGATTTTTCGGTTTTTTTATCTTTTCGGATGCATATTCAATCCATTGTACTTTTGGAACCGGTTTTCCACCTCGCGCGTCGAAGGTAATTTTGTTCCTTTCGTATGGATCTAGTTGCCAGTAGCCAGAAACATAATGATTATCCGGGCCTTCATCGATGCGGGCACGTAATCCATTCAGCAAAACCTCTAGATTCTCGTAGTCAAAAATACAGTCAGAATACAGCTCAATTTCATACTCAATATCATAGGGCAAATACTTAATTTCCCCGGAACTCACCTTGATCCGTACCCCTTTATTATTTAAGTAGGAAAGGCCAAACTTGCACCTCTTGATAGCGCTCGCTGGAGGATAGGTGATCTTTAAACCCTTTAGAAAAGCTGCGACACTTCCCCCCCTGTAAAACTGATATGTATCGACGACGTGAACCTCAGAGTAGACCATATAGGCATGTACATCTTTCGGTTCCGTAATCCACAAACCTGTCATGATCGATAAGGATAAGACGCAGAGCAACAAGCCCTTCAGTATTTTTTTCGTCCATTTCATAGTGGCACCACCACCTTTCGTTATTTGTCTGCGCTGTCGCGCTTTGCCACTTTTTGCGAGCCCTAGAAAGCTACTTTACCGAGAGGCTGCAAAGACTCCCGACCGGATGACCTTTCGCATCGACAATAATCGCCGGATCGTGAAAACCGAAAAGCAACGCCCAACCAATTCCTAAATACGTCGTAGCAGGTATCACCCTGTAACGATTATTAAAGTCAGAAAGCTCATCGCGGCACTTTTCGGTCAATGTTCTTCCTTCTTCCGCCTTTGGAGAACAGTCAATACAAACAAAGCGACTGTCCATGCGAGGAGCAGACCACCGACGATGATAAGCAGGAGCGGGAATTTCTTTCCACCCTCTTTATTATCATCGGAAGGTGTCGTTTCCTCGCTAGCGACTAGGGCCGGGACTGTCAGGTCGTCAGACGTTGTCGGCTCGGCGGGTGTCGTCGCCTCATCCGTTTCAGTTATTTCAGGTGTTGTCGGCCGCTCCGTCGTCATTGCGATGGTTGTCGGCTCTTCTGTCGTCGTGGTTGTAGTCGTTGTCGTGGTTGTAGTTGTGGTCGTGGAAGGCGGCAACTTTTCCCACACGGCAAAGAGATTGAGGTCGTATATCTCCCCCAAAGGCTTGGAAAAATCCCATAACTTATTTTTACCGACATCCTTAAAGTACCAACCTTTGAATTTAAAGCCCTCTTTAGACGGATTCGTCGGTTTTTTGACTTTTTCGTATCCACCGTCAAGCCATTGTGTCTTAGGGACAGGTTTTCCACCTTGTGCGTCGAAGGTAACTTTGTTCCTGTCACCTGAATCGATTTCCCAATAACCGGTAGATAGAGTTGAAAGGCCAGAACCTTTATAATAGTCATCATGATAATCAACGATAGCTTCTAGACCATTCAGCATAGCCACTATATTTTCTGCTTTATCAAATACAGTATCAGGAACTTCTTTCTTAATGACTATTTTATATTCAAGATCATATGCCGCAGCTCGAGCTTGCCCGGAACTCACCTTGGTCCGCACACCATTTTCATCTAGAACGTAAAGGGTGAACTTGTAAGTAACATTTTCTACGGGAGGATAGATGAGCTTCAAACCCTTTAGAAAAGCTTTGATGTCTGTTCCCCTGAATAACCCATCTGTTTTGACTTCGATTCTGGAGTAGCAGGTATCAATGACCGCATGCACATCTCTCGACCTCGCAATCCACGGACCCATCATGATCGATAGGCATAAGATACAGAGCAACACGCCCTTTAGTATTCTTTCCGTCCGTTTCATAGTGGCACGATCACCTTTCATTATTTGTCTGCTATATCGCCCTTTTGCCACATTTTGCACATGGCTACTGAATCAGTTCGGTCTCGTTTCTTTCTTCTGCCGGCTTTTGAGAACGCTAAATACAATTAAAGCAACTGTCCATGTAAGAAGCAGAGTACCGACTATGATGATCAGGAGTGGGAATTTCGTTCCACCCTCTTGACTATCGTCGGAAGGTGTCGTTTCCTCGCTAGCGACCAACGCCGCGTCTGTCAGATCGTCAGGTGTTGATGTCTCGGTGGGTATCGTCACCTCATTCGTTTCAGTTATTTCAGGTGTTGTCGGCTCTTCTGTTGTTGTGGTGGTAATAGTCGTTGTGGTGGTCGGGGGTGGCGGCAACGCTTCCCAGACTGCGTTGAGGATCTGTGGGTCGTATCCTTTCCCCAAAAGATCAGAAAAATCCCAAGGCTCAAAGTAGTCAGCAATCTCCATGCCCCAATATTTGAATTTATATCCTTCTTTCGTCGGATCCTGCGGTTTTTTGATGGTGGAGCCTTCCTTGACCCATTGTGTTTTGGGGACAGGTGTACCACCTCTCGCGTTAAAAACAACTTTGTACAGACGGACGGACTCGATGTACCAGTATCCGGTAGATATGTGTGAACCTTCGAATGGTTCTTCAGCTACGCCATTCCTACCATTCAATTTGACCTCAATATTCTCCGGTTCGTCGAAAACATTGCCGCTTGTCAGCTCAATCCTATACGCAAGAATATAGTTCCCCACCTTAGCTTTTCCCGAACTCACCTCAGTCGGAACTCCACCTTCATCTTCATAGAGGAGAGTAAAGTAGTAATCTTTAATAGCGCCCGCAAGCGGAGCGGTAAGCCTAATTCCCTTGAGAAAAGCCGCGATATCTGCTCCTTGATACAGCTCGCGGTCTGTTTTGACAGTGATCTTGGAGCGGACTAAGTCCGCATGTACATCTCTCGATCCTGTGATCCACAGACCTATCACAATGGATAAGCATAGGATACTGAACAACAAGCTTTTCAGCATCTTTTCCGTCCGTTTCATAGGGGCTGCACCACCTTTCTGTTTAGACTGCGCGATCGCGCCTTTGCCGCATTTTTGCGGATTTGGGCAGTTACTTCGCCGAGAGACGTACACTCTTGATCAAATAATTACTCAGTAAAGTACTCCTCTTGACCTATGTTCATCATACATTATTTGACTGTATTTACAATATTGTTTCTTTTTTATTTTAATTACATAAGGAATGAAAACAAAGAAGATAACGTCTTGTTTTGGGAAGAGTCCATTCACATGCGATCAATGCACGGAAAACAATAGACCACCATGCTTGAGATCACTAAGATGCATTTTTTTACTGGAAGGTAAGACGCATAACAGGACTTCAGACTGAAGAAAGCAATTATGCTGTGAAATTCATCTCTACCGCGTACCCGTTGAGCCGAAACCGCCGCCTCGATCGCTCCCTATACTCGCCACTTCATCTACAACGTTCAACTCAGGGATCACGATCTCTGAAAAAATTAGCTGTGCAATTCGATCTCCTTTACGGATGTAAAGGCTCCCGAGCGGGTGACCATTCTCATCGACAAAGATCGTCGGATCATGAAAACCGAACGGTAACGTCCTCCCTGTCTGATTTTTGAAGAAAGTTGCGGCCGGTATCGCTCTGTAACGTTTATTGAAATCAGAAAGCTCTTCGGGGTGCTTTAAGAGGTACGGGATCGGATCGAACAAGGAGGCCGTATTTTCACAGATAACAGAAACAAGTCCCCTATAATCAGGATCAACTGTTCCCGGCGAATTCGAGACACGAAGACTCGTGCGTAGCGATAAACCGCTGCGTGGACGCACCTGAGCTTCAAGTTCTGGCGGCATCGCTAACCTGACACCTGTCGATACGAGCACCGTCTGCCCAGGTTCAATGACGGTATCCATAGCAGCAAAAAGGTCAAATCCCGCTGCATGTGTCGAAGCACGCGTCGGTAAGATAGCCCCTTCATCCAATTGTATATATACTATATTCTCTATCTCTTTGACTCTTTCGTCCATGTCTATGCGAATAGCTCTCCTTTTATCCCTACTTTTTTCTCGAATGCGACTTATCTTATTCTCTGTTACGCGAACCTTTTCCAAATCGATAACATGTCCGGCTGATCAGTCGCTTCGACCGATGCATATCTCGGTCAGTACACTATAATCGCCCACTCTACTCAGCCAATCAATCTAATCATTTTGAACCCAAGTGTCGAAATATCAATGCTTCTTGAAATAATTTTCTACTCCGACACGATTTCCAGATCTGATTCACTATCCGAATCACAATCATTGTCAATTTCTGATGCATCGGATTTCATTAGGGCATCTTCAATCGTCATCTGAAGATCTCCAAGAAGTAGCTTGCGCCCACGTCGAGTTCGGCGGGTCGGCCTTGCCTCTTCGACATCAAGTACTTCAGCTCTCTCGGAGAGCTTCGTCTCATAGATTTCACAGAGATTGCGATAATAGAGCAGTTCTTTTTTCATTTGCCAAAACAGTTCACGCTGGCGTATAAGTTCCGCCTTAATTTCTTCTGCCGTTTGGATAGCGAGCTCAGTCTCTGCTCTTGCCTTATGAAGCTTTTCGTATGATTCTTCCATCAAACTGACGGCATTGACAAGTGCAAGTACTGCCTGCGCTACCTGATTCAGTTGAGGCGATTTTTTGGCGACTTGATTCATCATGGCATCAGCTGTCGCCGCGATATCCCGCATTTTTTGCGGATCATCGCTTGTCGTCAGCTGATACGTAATTTTACCAATGCGAGCCTGAATCTGTTCAACGGGCGCGTTCACGACTGACACCTCCTCCAAGTCCCATTATGATACTGAATTCTCGTCCAAGTGACAAATTGGTAGTCGGAGTGATTCAAATAAAACCTTAAACTGAAATGGATTCATTTGTTCAGCGCGTACGTCGGGGCGAAAACCCTGTTCAGTTAATAACTGCACCAAATCATCAATTTGAATGCAAGAATCATATGCCGTTTTGAGTGCGTTCACGAGAGTTTTTCTTCTGTATTGAAAGACATCCGAGAGGAATCGGCGAAAACAAGGATCAGCAGCTCGCTTTTTACAGTCCTCATCGCAGGATGGGTTAAGCGAGACTAATGATGACGTCACATGTGGCTTCGGTGAAAAGGCATGTCGCGAGACAGTTCGCTCATGTCGCCACTGTCCGAAAAGCCCAGTAATAATCGAAAGACTACCGTATTTCTTTGATCCAGGACGAGCCACCAGTCGCTCCTCAACATCTTTCTCGATCATGAAAAGCGCACACGCCATCGAGGACAATTGTTGTACTGAATTCAAGATGAGGTCGGTCGTCACATAATAAGGTAAATTGCCGAATACGACTAAACGTCCTTTCACATCCTGCGTATACACTTCATAGTCAACCATGAGAGCGTCTTCATATAAAACGAGTGGTTTTGTTCGCAATGTCGAGAACAGCTCTTCGTGCAACGGCTGAAATTTCCGGTCTATCTCGATCGCAACCACCTCAGCTGTCAATTCGGCCATTCGTTTCGTAATAAACCCTGGCCCCGCACCTAACTCAATGACACGATCATCGGGATTCAGATTGAGAATAGACAAGATCCTCTCGATCACATTATTGTCGATAAGGAAAACTTGTCCGAGCGAATAATTCGGACGCAAGTTGAAATCTCGAAGTAACGTACGGTAAGGCATGATCGTTATGATTCAGATGTTAAGGATATTAAGGCGCCACTGAGGTGATAATATAAATGCCGTTCGTCCAATTTCGGCGTGTGAGGCTCCAGCACTCGCCTGCATCGTAGCACAAGTCAAAGCACCCCCCGCTCCTATCGCCCACGACGGCCATTCCATAACCCCTCACAAAAACAACCGTTCCGCGCGGGTATATCGAAGCGTCAGCCTTTGACACAGCGACGATACCGCGTTGCGCAAGTATTCCAGACGCTGTTGGATGGTTCACCGGTGTTGTGTGCCCGCCTTTGCACACACCATAACGTTTAATCTGATACTCACAGACAGCCAAACCATCGTAGAACGTCGCACGCCGCCCCGGCATTGCTTTGACGTAACTGAGCGTCATTCCGTCAACTGTTATCGTCCCGTCCCCATTATCAGTAAACGAATCATAATGGCGATTGATCGACGGACTACCCTCTTTGTTAATAAAACCGTATTGCTTGATAAGGTTAAAGTTGGTGTGGGCCACTTTGTTTGACCCTCCTGAAGGCGGATTCACAAATTGAAATGGACCCTCTGGCGGTTTTACGGTCGTCTTCTCTGTTGTCGATTTTGTTGTTGTCTTAGCTGTTGTTGTCTGAGGAGTCGTCGTCTTGCTCGTCGTCTTAACTGTTGTCGACTTCGTTGTCTTCTTAACTGTTGTCGTCTTAGGAGTCGTCGTCTTGCGCGTCGCCGGCTTGGCGGTAGTCGTTGTCGGCGGGACTGTCTTCGTTGGCTCAGTCGCTGGTCTATACTTCGTAATAAAATCACGCGAAACGTATCCGATCAACTTACCAGGCAAACGCACCTTCGCCCACTCTTTGCTCAGCCCGATCACGCGTAAAGACGTACCGTATTCAAGCTTTTCAATAATCTCTGAATTAGTTGAGGGACTTTCACGTAGGTTGAGACCAACTTTTGAGTTGGCATAATAACGAATGTCGACCGACTCAAACGCCTTTGGATCGCGTGTTGACGTCGTTTTGTTTTTCGTAGCTGATTTTGTCGTCTTAGGAGACCGTGGTGCAGATATCGTCGATGTAGGAGTCGTCGTTTTCTCGTGCGAGCCATCTAATTCTTCCAGACTAGTGTCGATAGGCTGCAACGTGTACTCCAAATCAGGCAGGTTACGGTCAATAAAACCCGCTATTTCAAATTCATCTTCAAGGGAGCGTACAGTCTCGGAAGATGTGACATCGTGGACTTTACCATCGGGGGGCACACCTATCACCGATGAGTACGGAGTCAATTCATCGTCATTAGCGAATAAGGCGGCAGGTTCTGCTTCACGAGAATTAATAATCAGACGTATCGAAAACGCAACAAAAAGTGCCGCCACCAAAACTAGCGCAGTTGTCATCAACAATACGTCAATTTTGCGTTTACGTCGCATTTGTTTCCTCAATTAGCATTCAGCACACATCACAATGTGCATACGCACAACTAGGTGTGACCTATTTTATAGCTTATTTAGAAAAAATGCAACTATGCGATTTACCTTCCATATTATGTTCGCATTCTGCCCTGCATTAACTCTGATTTAACGCATTTTACCAGACATATTCTTAGACATCGAATTGTATATTTTCGGCGTTTATTCAATAGGTCGCAAAATAGTCTGAACGAAGAACGCAACACATCCTTAATGACCAATGTATCTAACTGTACGGTTTTTTTGCATTCGCCCCTGATTTATTGTGTAGATATTAAGTGGCGTAAACATACATTCGCCACGGAGTGGTGTGATAAAATGATTTTGTCTTAGTTGAGTCAACACTCACGATCTACTACGTGTAAAATCACAATCGCTAGAAAGTGATGGGCGTTAACTGCCATAGTACGGAAAGGATAGGAATTCGAGATGAGAGTGCCGCGTATTCTTTCAGAGAAAGACGATTATGCCCCTCTTGAAAAGCAGGATTCATTTGACACTGATAATGTCCGCGCCGATACCGAAAAGTCAAATGGTCGTCTTGGGCAGACAGGCAGTGATTATGATTCGGCGAAAGCTCATTCAGGAAGTCCTAAAAGGCGAACCGAGAAAAAGAAGACACGGCCATCCAATCTACAGGTTGCTACGAATGGAGTAAGCGTTCGTACCCACAATAAGGGCAAGAAAGGTAGGAATAATAACAAAAGTATCGTCTCCATTATTTTGACTGTTCTTGCGATTGCTTGTTTTGCCTTGGGTATCTATTTCCTTGTTTTGCCAAACATCGTACATAAAAGACAGGATGATACGGCTCAGAAATTGCTCGATAAACTTAAAGAGCAGGAAGCATTGGGCCTTACAGGCGAAGTCGAGATTACCGTAAGGGTCGGAGATGTGAATGCGCCGGGTAGCTTTAGCCCAGAGTATGATGTCGTTCTTCGACCAGGGGAAACACTTGACCCCAATAGACCTGTGGTAACAGAACCAGACTTTAACCGCGATGATGTGATCACAATTAAAACTGATACTATTATGCGAATACCAAAAATAGATCTAGAGATTGCCATTGCACCCGACGTCAAATCATCTTCTTTGTGGGTGCTACCTGGTCACTATCCGTCAAGTGTTCAAGCAGGGCAAAAGGGTGTTGCAGCTTATTTTGGTCACCGTATGTACGGTAAAGGACGTCACTTCAATCGGCTCAATGAGGTCGAGAAAGGCGACACCGTCGATATTCAGCGAAAAGGTAAAATCTATACGTACATCGTCGATGCCCAGCGAATTATTAACCCGACCGAACTAGGTGAATACGTTTTTGAGAAGACATCGAAAGCAAAAATCGCTCTCGTCACATGTCACCCGATCCAAACAGTAGGCGTGCCGAAACAAAGAATTGTCATTCAGGGTCACCTGACCGAAGTTAGGGATGTCAAGTGAGACCCTGAATGGGCTTATTTTCTGAGCGTTTACTTGTAGAGTTCGTCGAGCGAAAGATCTTCAAGGACAGTTGAAAGGATTGCAGCCTCTTCGCGTGAAAGTGTTACACCCTTACCCATCTTTGTGTGGTCGGGAGACCAATCGCGAATATCGAGCTTAGGCGCTGCTCCGTTCCAGCTAACAAAGTTGAGCTCACGACTCCAACCCGACTTAGCGCTACTCGAGAGCACCGCGAGTTCTTTCTTTATTTCGAATGTAAAATTTGCCATGCTATTCTCCTACTTATTCATTTTGCGTTCGTTTCTACCGGCTTCTTTATCCTAAGGTTCCATGTATGTTTTTCGGCTCAACCTTCCAGATGTCTTCAGCGTAATCGCGAATGGTACGATCAGAGCTGAAGTGTCCACTCGCACAGATGTTGTTCCAACACATTTTTGCCCAATTGATCTGGTTGCGATAAGCGGCATAGGCTTTACTTCTCGTCTCGCGATAAGCTGCAAAATCACCTAAAACATAATAAGGATCGGCTTTCTCGTAACTTGATCCCTGAAGAAGTCGATTGTAAAGAGCGCGAAACATCCCTGTGTTGCCATCCGAAATGGCGCCACTGACCAATGTATCGACAACGCGCTTGAGACCTTCTATATTTTCATATTGCCAGTGCGATGTATAGAACTTCTTCGTCGCAGGAAAGTCTTTCAAGCGAGGACCAAACATGAAGGCATTCTCCTCTCCGACTTGCTGTAGGATCTCAATGTTGGCGCCGTCGTATGTACCAACGGTCAGAGCACCATTCATCATAAACTTCATGTTGCCCGTTCCGGAAGCTTCCATGCCGACGGTTGAAATCTGTTCTGAGATATCAGCGGCGGGGAAAATCTTTTCAGCGAGCGAGACGTTGTAATTATGCATGAAAATAACGCGCATCTTCTGGCTTACGTCGAGGTCGTCATTGACAATGCGAGCGATCTCATTGATAAACTTGATCGTCGCTTTCGCCAAGAAGTAGCCGGGTGCAGCTTTAGCCCCGAAGATGTAAGCGACGGGCGGCATATTGAGGAGCGGATTCTCCTTCAACTTGTAGTAGCGATCAAGGATTTCAAGCGCGTTCATCAATTGGCGTTTATACTCGTGGAGTCGCTTGATCTGCACATCGAAAATAAAGGACGAATCAATCTCAATCCCCTCCCGATCTTTGATCAAACGGGCAAGACGCTCTTTATTTCTAGCCTTGACTTCGAGGAGATTGCGCATCTCATTCGTGTCTTCGGCAACTTCTTTTAGCTCTAAAAGTCTGTCCATGTCAGTCAACCAGGCATCAGAACCGCTAAGTCGCGTTAACATCGCCGAAAGATCGGGATTACATAAATTCAGCCAGCGGCGCGGCGTAACACCATTCGTTTTGTTTCTGAATTTATCAGGCCACCATCGATAGAAAGGATTGAACACTTCTTGTTTCAGTATTTCGCTATGGATCATTGCGACACCATTGATGGAGTTGCAAGCATAGGCGGCGAGAAGTGCCATGTGAATCTGATTGTCATGAATGGGGGCGAGAGCATCGATCTCCTGTTCGTGATGGCCCTTTTCGAAGGCCACTTCTCTGAACTGTTTATCGATCTTCTCGATAATCTCGAGAACACGCGGAAACAGGAAACGGAATATTTCAATGTCCCATTTTTCGAGTGCTTCCTGCATGATCGTATGATTCGTAAAGGCGAAAACCTTTGTTACGATTTCCCACGCCTCGCTCCAGCTCTGCTGGTTCTCGTCAATCAGAAGTCGCATAAGTTCGGGAATTGCAAGAACAGGGTGCGTATCGTTCAGCTGGATAATGTTTTTGTCTGCAAACTGAGAGAAATCATAGCCGTGTTGTTCACGGTACTGACGGACGATCGTCTGCAGTGATGCCGATACGAAGAAATACTGTTGGCGCACACGCAATACTTTCCCATCGTAACTCGTATCGTTTGGATAAAGGACACGGCAGATATCCTGTACCCGATTGCGCATGATGACTGCATCGTCAAATCGCTGCGAATTGAAGAGATTAAAGTCAAACTCTTCAGCAGGTTCTACTTTCCAAAGACGGATGGTGTTGACATTGGGCGTACCCCAGCCAGTTATGGGAAGGTCCCATGGAACAGCATAAACATCCATATCACGGTAGTGAACGAGAACTTTGTCTTCACGCCGTGTTGCCAGAAATGGATAAGGAAGCTCCATCCATGCATCGGGGTACTCCTTCTGGTGGCCATGTTCAATTTCTTGTCGGAACAATCCGTAGCGGTACAAGATTCCGTGACCGATCACAGGGAGTTCCATCGTCGCCGACGAGTCGAGAAAACACGCAGCAAGACGCCCGAGACCGCCGTTACCGAGTGCTGGATCTGTCTCTTCGTTCAAAACTGAGTCGAAGTCAAACCCTGCCTCCTCGACGAGTTCTTTTATGGTGTCAAGCAACTCCCTGTTCATCAGATTATTGAGCAAGCTTCGTCCAACGAGAAACTCAGCGGAAAAATAGTGGACCGTTCGTCCTTTCTGGTACTGCTCGCGAGTCGCCTCCCAATCGGGACCGATCGTCTCCATAACGGCACGTGAGATTGCTGTCCAGTACTCGTGTTCGCTGGCATGAGCTACACTCTTGCCAAATTCAGCGTATAGATAAGACTCAATTCTTTTCTTCAAAACTTCTTTATTCATTAGATACCTCACTAGAGTAAGTGCCAATCGGCAAAAACCGAAAGTAATTATATCAGAAGTTTGACACCTGCGTGGACATTCGGGCACGATACGCGCTTTTTTCGCTGTTAGGCTTCATAACAAAGCAACTTGGCCGGCAGGAAACACGGGAATATAGCTTGTCAGCGTTCCTTTCCTTCTCCCTTTACGAGTGGTATTGTGGTCAAAATTTACACCTTGGGTAGCGCGCCCTTGCCTAAAGCGTGATTATTGACCAGATGCGGGCAATTTCAGGTCGGTTGTGGTCAAAATTTACACTTTGAGCAGCAGGTTCCTACCCAAAACGTCTTTTTTGACCACATTCGGGGGATTCTCAGTCGATGGTGGACAAAATTTACACGTTGGGTAACGGGCCCTTGCCAAAAGCGTCATTTTTGGCCAGATGCGGGCGATTACAAGCGGTTTGTGGACAAAATTTACACCTTGAGTAACGGGTCCTTGCCCAAAACGTCATTTTTGACCAGATTCGCTCAATTGCAGGTGGCTAATGGACAAAATTTACGCTTTGAGCACGGGGTTCTTACCTAAAACGTCATTTTTGACCATTTTCGAGCGCTTCTCAGTCGAATGTGGTCAATTTTTCCACCTTGAGCAGCGGTTGCGTGCCCAAAGTGTCTTTTTTGACCAACTTAGCAGGCTATCTATGTCATTTCGACGAGTAAACGCCGATTCTGTAAGTAATCCGGACATACCGACAAGTGTTCTGCTGATAAATTGATACTGTTCCACTACGGTATTGTGGCACTAGAGGCTATATCGACAAGATAAGTATGAATACCAATAGGATGTGCAATCACTGTAATCGTTACCATTATAACGATTAAATGATGGCCAGCAATCATCATGGATATGTGTCGCTTTAGTCGTAGTTGGTCGACAAAAATTGACATGAGTCAAGATTGTACGTGCCATCACCACTTCGACAGGAAGAGTTAGGATGGGAAAATCTAGCGCAAGGAAAAGAGGTGAGATCTGATAGGAATTATTGATCATGTTGTGTGTGTAGGCCGATTTATAGTCTTGGCGATTATGTCGTACCGCGATATACGCTTCAGGATTGTCCTTGATTCTGACATAGCTTGGTTAGCCTTTTTCAACACCTTACCTTTGCTCCTATCCAGAGTATACCCAAACAATGTGTCATTACCTCCAGCCCTCGTATTTTACGTAATGAGCACAAGAGCACAAAATAATGCGATAGTCGATCCTACCGTGCCGATCATGTCACCTCTCCCATTATGGATCGCCCACTTACTATTTCTTGCGCTATCGACAGGAGGGGCACTCCTCCTGCTCTTTGCATCGTTTCTACTAAGACACTTGACCTCACGAGAGGTGATCGGCACGGGTGATATCCTTTTTACGTTTGCCGCTGGATTGGGAAGTGACTACAAGATGTCGTTTCATATGGTGATACTCGCATTTGTTCTAGCCATGCCTGCCGCAGTCATCATAAAATGTGCAAAGCGAGATCATGAAACCATCGCCTTCATCCCCTTTCTTACACTCGCTTATTTGTGTTTATGGCTCTTCTGAGCAACCATTTCTCATCTTCTTTTCCAAAGTCGCTTACTCGAATAAATATGGGCAAAGTTTATAGAGCGCAAAACTGACGGGAGGCGTCACGCGCTTACTCGAATAAATATGGGCAAAGTAGTGTCTTTTGGAAATGGATCGTATAACTCACTCGAAAAAGCCAATTAATCATGAGCAAATGATAAACTGTGCTCATGAGTAACAAACCTCGTCAACCGAAGCACTTATCACCGGATGCGAAACAGCTAGTTTCAGATCCGACAAGTACTGTGCGTCCACAAGAAGATCAATCAGTCGAAAGTAGAAGCAATTCAGCTCCGGCACATGCAGTGCGCCCATTAAAGGAACAATCAGCGGGAAAGGCAAGCAATTCGCCCACTACGCGCGCAGTGCGTCCAAAGGATGTAAGGCGTCGAGTTTTTGTTCCAATGCATGTTGTGGTACGACAGAAAGATACAAAACGACTAGTCTCGGCTCCGACACGTGGGAAACGCCCCACAGAGGCTGATTTAAGACCAAGGAACATAGTCTCGGCTCCGACACGCGGGAAACACCCGCAAGAAGAACAATCAGCCGAAAATGCGAGTCATTCTGCTCCAGCACATGCGATACGCCCAAAGAATGCGAGACGACAAGCTTTGGTTCCTAAACATCTGCTGAATCCTCGGAAGAAGCAGACAGCGAAAGAGACTGATGCGATGCCAGCCCTGACGGTGATTGACGCACGCGCTGAGCGTCGTGCTCGACTTTCTCACACGTCCATCCGGCTAATCCCTATGGCGACACTCGGAATCGTCGTTTATACGGCGCTCATCATCGCTTTCGTCGTACTCGAGAGATTTGGGATATTGAATATTCCCTTCAGCTACAGCGCGGGAATTGAAGCTTATGCCCTATCTGCTATTCTTGTGCTAGGCTTAATCCCAATCCTCACATCTTCTATTCTGATCCTTGCATTTAAACCGACGTCCAACTATGTTCTCGGATTACGTTCCATTCCGACTTCTTACGTATCTGCCCCAATCGCAGGGTTTCTGACAGGTTTGCTCTTGTGGTGTATCACACAGTTGATCTCTACTTTTGATGTGGCGATCGTTCGCTACCTTAAAACTCCTGAAATCTGGAACAGTGGTCTATTTTACTTTGGCAAATCACCGCGTAGCGCTCTTACGGTGCTCTTGGTCGCTGTCCTCCTACCGGCAACATCAGTCGAATTACTTGCGCGCGGGCTTATTCAGCAGGCGTTGACGACAGGTAGATCGTACGCCTTTGCAGGCATCGCCTCTTCCCTCCTCTTCGCGTTGCCATACTTTGACATCGACGGCTTGACAATTCTCGTTATCGGGGGAATCTTCTCATTTTGGATTCGCCTTCGAACAGATTCGCTGATTGCTTCAGCACTAGCGACAGCCTCCTTTTCTCTAGCAATGATTACTTCACAATCGATCTTTACAAGCATTGGCCAAATGCTCTTCCATGTGCCTCTGATTGAACTATCAAAAATACGTGTCTTCCTGCTGATGTGTAGCTTCATCCTCGTCGTCCTGCTTCTGATCCCGACAGCACTGATCAAAGAGACAGGCAAACGTATTGATGAAGAATCAAAGAGATTTGATGATCATCGTAGAGGTCGAAAACGAAAAAAGAAAAGAGACGATGGAGAAAGAGACGCAGCAAACAAATCGACACGTTACGCGCTCTATGGCATCACGTCTCTTAGCGTTGTCGTTCTCGCTACCCTTGTGATATTGACTCGATAAACAGGAATCTTTGAACCTTACTTTTAATTGAGCTGACTGTACCTTGCGGCTTTCTCAGCGTGCTCTTCGTAAGTCATAGAAAAATCAGATGTCCCTTCGCCAGTCGCCACGAAGTAGAGATAGTCATCGGCACCTTTCCACACCTTTGCCGTAGCAGGCCAAAGTACTGCTTCGATGGCGATTGTCCCAGGGGAATTGATGGGTCCAGGAGGAAGACCGTCGTGACTATAGGTATTGTATGCGTTCCCGTGATACTTATTCAAGTCGTCATTTAGAACCCATAAAACTGGCTTCAGCCCGTCTTCTGTTCTAAGGTAATTAATTGTCGCGCATGACTGAAGTGGCATGTTTCTGTCGATGCGATTCCGAAAGACTTTAGCGATCTTCGGCATTTCAGCAATATTCCCTTCCACCTGTACGATTGAGGCAAGTGTCATGACTTCGTCTAGCGTCATGTTGAGCTTTGCAGCCCGCTCATAATAGTCGCCTAATCGTAGATGGCGTTCAGTGTTGTTGAGAATCATTCGTAGTATCTGCTGTTCCGTTGCATTAATGTCGAATTGATACGTATCTGGCCAGAGGTAACCTTGCAACAGCCATTCGCGACCAGGCTTCGCTTCGATTTGCGGCACAAAGGAATAATCTGTGAAAAGGTAAGGTCGGCGCACCATGGCGTCAAGAAGATCAGGGTTGAAACGCATCCCTGCGTCGAGCATCTTCTTTTTCATCTGATTGTACGTCATGCCCTCTACAATCGTGATCTTCACAGGGTCAGGCTCATTGGTTAGCACGACCATAATCTCGTCGTAGCTCATGTCTGGCAGTAGATAATGCGTCCCATAGCGGTAGTGTCCGTCAAACCCATTAAATTTCGATAGGATTTTAAAAGCGAGCGTACTATCAATAAGTCCCTTGTCCTTGAGCATGTTTGCAATGTCTTCCGTGTCAAATTGCTGTCTGACGTAAACTTCAACAGCATTGGGAGTATCCTTGGTAAATGGTGCAGAACCGTGCTCGTCAAATTGCTGCCTAAGGCTTTCCAATCGTTTATCTTGGTTACGCACATACCGATAACCGAGACTAAACCCAATGAGAGCTCCCGCAATCATAATGACAATAATCATCAAAATAAAGATCGGTCTAGATATACGACGAGGCATAAAACTCCTGACTCAAAGTGTACTTCTTGTCGCCATTTTATCATTTCATCTCAGCGACTTCCACGGTGGCACTTGACCACCTCTAGCTCGACTCAATTATTGGTGTGTAAGCACACCTTCTGTCGTCTTTGCAGCGTGACCTCCGGTCATGCCCTCAATGCAAAACATTCTCTAACATCTCACCGCGGATCCTCCGGTGTGATGCCCATTGCCCAGACCCTCAGCATGAGCCAAAACCTCTCACCGCGGATCTTCTGGTGTGATGCGTGAGGCCGATTCATCACGGGCAGCTTTCCCCTTGAAAATAAAGATGATTGGCGTACCGAAAAAATCAAAATTCTCACGTATCTTATTTTCGAGATAGCGTTCGTATGAAAAATGTAACAACCTCTTGTCGTTCACAAAGAATATGAACGTGGGCGGTGCAATGGAACCTTGTGTCACATAGTAGATGCGCAGGTGTCTGCCTTTTTTTTGTGGTGCAGGATGCTGAACGATCGATTCAGTAATGACTTCGTTTAGAACACTTGTCGCGACACGCCTCGTTGAGGCCTCATAGACACGCAGAATCAAAGGCCAGAGACGATGAAGGTTCAGGCCCGTCTTCACAGAGATGAACAGTATCGGCACGTATGACATGAAATCAAATCGCAGGCGCAGTTCTCGTTCAAACTCAGGAATCGTCGTCTTGCCTTCTACGAGATCCCACTTATTGACGAGAATGATCGACGGTTTGCCGTCGTTGTGAGCAAGTCCTGCGATTTTCGTATCTTGTTCTGCGGTACCTTCTGTCGCGTCAATCATAACCAACGAAACATCGGCTTTCTTAACACTTTGCCTTGAGCGCAATCCGCTCACAAATTCAATACGATCGTCGACGCGCGATTTGCGGCGAAGGCCTGCAGTGTCGTAAATTAAAAATCGCCCGTGCTCATTCTCAAATATACTGTCAATTGCGTCGCGTGTCGTACCTGGTATATCGGAGACAATGCTTCGCTCTTCACCAATAAGTAAATTACACAGAGATGACTTGCCGACGTTGGGGCGACCGACAACGGCCAAGGAGATATAATCGTGATGCTTCTCTTCGTAGGCAAGTACTTCCATGGGTGCAACAATCGCATCAAGCAGTTCTGTTAAACCGAGCTTGTGTGACGCGGAAATGGCAAACGTCTCAGGAAATCCTAGCTCGTAAAAAGAATAGAATTCGAGAGGATCATCACCAGGCCTGTCAGATTTATTGACAGCGACGACAACAGGTTTCCCGCTCTTCCTTAACATCTCAGCGATGTTGTGTTCAATATCAGAAATGCCAGCGTCAAGTGCACATAGAAAACAAATAACGTCCGCCATCTCAATCGCCGCGTCAACTTGATTGTGAACGAGTCGCTGCATGCTATCATCAGCAAAATCGATACCACCCGTGTCGATGACGGTAAAGGTGATTCCGTTCCAGTCAGCTTCACCCATAACACGGTCACGAGTCACACCTGGATCGGGGCCGACGATGGCATCACGTCGACCTATCAGTGCGTTAAACAGTGTAGACTTGCCGACGTTGGGACGCCCGACGATGGCTAACACAGGCATGCTCATGATCTTTCCTCACTTTCCTCTGAGCAAAACAAAATATAACGTAACTCCATCGCTTTCCTCTAGGCGAACAAAAAGCAACGTGCCCACGGCGCGCTGCTCCTTCGTTCACACTACTTACTACAATTATTTTTTGTCGTCGACAGACACGACTTCGCGCCCGTTATAATAACCGCAAGACTTACAAACGATATGCGGCATCCTCAAAGCGTTACACTGTGTGCATCGCGAGAGATTAACGGGATCAATCTTCCAGTTCGCGCGGTGTGTCCGTGATCTTTTCTTCGACCATTTTCTCTTCGGAACAGCCATTGTATGTATACCTCCCCTGAGTCAATTATTAACGTTTTCGAACCTCTGCTAAGGCACTCGATCATTTCATTTTAGATGGCGCTGATCGAAGCGCCTTATGTATTATCCTTCACCTTTGCCAAACTGTCAAATAAATTCAGAGCAGTCGACTGTACCCCGCCGCAACTTGTTTTCGCGATCAGGAAGCACCCCCAGAAAGAGCCTATACCCAACAAGGTTTGACATGTTGATCGCGGAGAGTCTCTCCGAACAGAACTTCATCCATCACGGAGTAACATGACGATCGGGTAGCACCTCCAAATGGAGCTTCGTGCTCATCGCATGTCGGTTATCGAGGCCAAGAGAATAACCGAGCTCAATATTGCCGCCGTCTTCCGACATCTCACCGCGGACCTCGTGCGTCAGAACTGACAGTTTCATCATGCCATAAGGTGTCCGCCTCTGTTCAACGCGTTGGTCACCTTTTATAAATTCAATTTCCATCTCGACATCGCCTGTCCGTTGCAGTACGACGCGACCATCGGGGAAAAGACTGAGGCGAGTCCTCGTAACAGGCATTCCGGTCACGTCACTTTCATCGTAGGTGACATTCCAGACCTTATCACGCTCACGATAGGAGAAATGCCCATGCGTCATAAGTCGAACAGGTTCATACTGTTCGCCATCAGCCCATTGACTGCTCGTTAGATTGATTATAGCCTCACGATTTATATCGGCTGCGGAAAGCACTCTAACCCCTCCCCGTCTTCGTACATCTCTAAATCAACATGATGTACGAATTCGATGGTCATGTCAAGGAAACGCTCAGCCTGACGTCGAAATGTATCACCCGTATCACTGCAGTAAAAAACTGTCTTGCCACGATTTGACTCGGCTACGTCGGTCCTTTCAGCAGCATGCCATCCACGATCATCTAAAATTGTTCGCACTTCACGCACGACAGCAGGCGCACAATCAGTCAAGACAGTCCCTTCAGGAAGTGCTCGTGAAATTGGCCCAGACAACAGAGGAAAATGCGTGCAGCCGAGGATAACAACGTGTGGCTCGAATGACTTCATCGAGTGTAGATAACGCTCCGCTATTTTATCGGAGAGTTCCCCTTGCCACCAACCCTCTTCCACAAGCGGAACGAAAAGCGGACAAGCTTGTTGTTGGATGTCAGGTAGCTTCAATCCTGTTTTAAGTGCGAGTTCATTAATTCTCTTAACGTAAACCTCACTTTTCACCGTCGTATCTGTCCCGAGAATGCCGATACGGGCGTCTTCAGAAAGCTCTTCAGGAAGCATCTCAAGCGCCATTTTCGCGCCGCATCCAACGACTTCAATGACAGGAATGGGATGCGCTCGATGCCTAACAGCATTGCCTGCAACAGCACTCGCCGTATTACAGGCGATGACGATCATCTTGACGCCTTGGTGCAGAAGAAAATCTGTTATCTGTAAAGCGTAACGCTGAACCGTATCGGCTGCCTTAGAGCCATACGGCGAACGTCCTAGGTCGCCAACGTAGATAAAGGACTCTGCAGGGAACGCATTATATAGTGTTTTTAAGACAGTTAGGCCGCCGATGCCTGAATCGAAAATTCCAATCGGTAGCTTTGCCATATCGTGTGAGCGTTTATCACGCTGATCCATCTCTCGCATTCCCTTCTTCAGCACAGAGTGTCGCGCTTCTTTCTTCAGCCAAGCAAATCACACCTCCAGCTACGGAGTGTCAACAAGGATAACATTCATTTGCTAAGACATGCGTTAATACGCTTTGCCCCAGAAGACAGAATGTTTCGCCTCCTCGCCACAGACGACACAGATGCGGCCTTCTATTTCGCCGTCTGCTTCTATGCACCGCGAAGTCGCCGTCGTCAATTCTTTTACTTTTGCTTCACAATCAGCTGAACCACACCAAGGGGCACGGATGAAACCAGGCTTCTCTTCGATCGTCTTCGCAAAATCGTCAAGGGAATCGACATCGTAGATGCGCTCCATCATACTCTTCTCCGCGCGTTCTAGTATGCGTCTGTGGAGGGCTGCTAGGAGAGCAGGGATTTCATCTGCAGCGTTTTTAAGCGGGATGAAAACCTTTTCTCGGTTGTCGCGAGAGACGGCGACACACTGATTTTTCACAATATCACGCGGTCCGATCTCGAGTCGAATCGGAACACCTTTCATTTCATACTCTGAGAATTTCCATCCCGGCATTCGATCGCTGTCGTCGAGAAGGACACGCAAACCGGCTGCTTTCAAATCACCTTTCAGCTTCATCGCTGCCTCGAGGACACCTTCCTTGTGGGTGGCAATCGGGATGATAACGACTTGAATAGGTGCGACGGCAGGAGGAAGTACGAGGCCTTCGTCATCTCCATGCACCATGATCAAGCCGCCGATCGAGCGGGACGAGATTCCCCATGACGTCTGGTGAACAAATTGCAGCTGGTTGTCTTTGTCGGTGTATTGGATATTGAATGCCTTAGCAAAACCATTGCCGAGATAGTGGGACGTTCCCGATTGAAGAGCTTTGCCGTCGTGCATCATCGCCTCGACGGTGTACGTCCTAACAGCACCTGCAAATTTCTCCGATTCGCTTTTTAGCCCCTTCAAGACGGGAATTGCCAGCGCGTTTCGGAAAAATTCTTCGTAGATATCAAGCATGAGGAGCGTCTCCTCCATTGCGTCTTCTGCCGTTGCGTGTGCTGTATGACCCTCCTGCCAGAAAAACTCGCGCGTGCGCAAGAACGGACGCGTCGTCTTCTCCCATCGGACGACAGAGACCCACTGGTTGTAAAGCTTCGGCAAGTCGCGCCAACTTTGGATGATCTCAGCGAAATGGTCACAGAACAGAACTTCCGATGTGGGACGAATACAGAGGCGCTCTGTGAGCTGTTCATCGCCACCGTGTGTGACCCAAGCGACCTCCGGTGCAAAACCTTCGACGTGATCTTTCTCCTTTTGGAGCATGCTCTCCGGGATGAAGAGTGGCATTTTCACATTTTCGTGGCCAGTCTCTTTAAAACGGCGATCAAGCTCCGCTGTGATCAGCTCCCATACAGCGCAACCGTACGGGCGCAGAATGATGCAGCCGCGCACGTTCGAATAAGAGCAAAGCTCCGCTCCGAGACAAATATCAGTATACCAGCGCGCGAAATCGTCGTCGCGAGGTGTGATCGATTCAACAAATTTTTCAATTTTTTTCAAGTTTGTATCTCCCAAAAAGATGATCAAAACAACAATTAGGCGAGCCCAAGAACCTCTACCGTCTGTATAGCAATCGACAGCTCCTCATTTGTCGGGATAACAAAAACTTCGATGGACGAATCAGCGGCAGAAATGAGCACTTCTTCGCCGTGCGTCGAAGCGTTGAGACCTTCATCGAGAGTAAGGCCGAGGAAACTAAGGTCGTCACAGATGGTTTTACGTATGCGATCGTCATTCTCCCCAATACCAGCGGTGAAAACAATCGAGTCAATTCCGCCGAGCGCCGCAATATACGAGCCAATGATTTTGACCGCCTGATAACAAAACATACTGAGGGCGAGCTGCGCACGTTCGTTACCTTGCATGGCGGCTGCTTTCAGATCACGGAAATCGGAGCTGACGCCGGAGACTCCGCGGACACCGCTCTCATGATTTAGGATGTAATCGACATCTTTTGTCGCATCGTCGTTAAGTTTCGCTATGAAAGACACGATAGCGGGATCGATGCTTCCACTGCGCGTCCCCATCATGATTCCCTCAAGAGGCGTCAGTCCCATCGACGTATCGATGCATTGTCCACCCTTGATCGCAGCGAATGAGGAGCCATTTCCGAGGTGGCACGTAATGAGGCGTTGCTGATCCTTATCGCATTGTGTCAATTCAGCAGCGCGACGCGCGACGTAAGCGTGCGATGTCCCATGAAAGCCGTAACGGCGAACGTTATGCTCTTCGTAGTAACGGTACGGAAGCCCATACATGTAGGCCTTCGGCGGCATTGTCTGGTGGAATGCCGTATCAAAGACACCAACTTGCGGGATCCCAGGCATCAACTTTTCACACACTTCGACTCCAGTCAAATTCGCCGGGTTGTGGAGTGGACTCCATGGGAAGCACTTGCGAACGGCATCTTTGCTCTCCTGTGTCATCTCCGTAGGTTTCGCAAAATAGGGTCCTCCATGGACGATACGATGACCGACGGCAGCAATCTCTTCGAGGCTCTCTATAACAGGTGATTGGGGATCGAGTAATGCCTCAATCATCGTGCGGACAGCATCGCTGTGTGACTTAAACGAGCGCCCCTCGTCAATGACGTATCCCGATGCATTTTCATGCTTAAAGTGCGAATTTGCGATCCCGATTCTTTCACAGAGACCCTTAGCGATGACAGTTTTGTTCTCGTAGTCAAACATTTGATACTTGAGCGATGAACTGCCTGAGTTGATTACTAGAATTTTCATGGTGACTCCTGTCCTTTTTCAGTTTTGTTAAAGTGATCGTCCTTAATTATTATCAGCATCGTAAAGGATAAACACCTTTACGCTTCTTCCATCGCCTGAAGACACGTCAGTGTGATGACACCGATGATGTCAGACGTCTCACAGCCGCGCGACAAGTCATTGACCGGCTTGGCAATCCCCTGTAACATCGGCCCGTAAGCGTCAGCTCCCGCCAGCCGCTGCACAAGTTTATACCCGATATTACCTGAATCGAGATCGGGGAAAATCAGGCAGTTTGCCCGCCCGGCGACGACACTTTCGGGTGTTTTTAATTGTGCAACAGACGACACAAGAGCTGTATCGACCTGAAGCTCTCCATCAATCAAGAGATCAGGCGCTTTCTCTTTGGCAAGTCGCGTCGCTTCGGCGACTTTCTCAGGCCCCTCACCTTTACCGCTTCCGTGGCTCGAGTACGAAAGGAGTGCGACGCGAGGCTCAGTTCCCGTCAATGTCTGCCACGTGCGTGCTGAAGCGATTGCAATATCAGATAATTCTTCTGCCGACGGATCGACGTTGAGAGCACAGTCGGACATCAACAGAAGTCCATCTTCACCATAAGGACTACCGGGGATGGCCATAAGGAAAAATGCGGAGACTAGCTTCGTACCAGGCTTCGTGCGAAGAATTTGTAAAGCAGGTCGTAACGTGTCGGCCGTCGTATTGACAGCACCTGCGACAAGACCGTCCGCCAGACCAAGTTTAACGAGCATGACTCCGAAAGGTGTTGGTTGGAGCATCGTCGTCTCAGCGCCTTCTTTTGTCATCCCTTTTTTCTTGCGAAGCTCATAGTACGTATCGACCATCGCATCATAGTGTTCACTTTCACGCGGTTCCATAAAAGCTGCTTTGGAGAGATCGACATCAGGAAACATCGCCGTAACTTCTTCGCGATTCCCGATCAAAACAATATCGGCGATCCCCTCTTCCATAACGTACGCCGCGGCATCTATCACGCGTCGATCGTGGCTTTCCGGCAGTACGATTGTCTTGCGGTTTGCGCACACTTTCGCCTTGACTTTGTCGACAAAACTCATCTCAGATAATCCCCTCTCACGGTCGAATAATATGATACTTAATCGCTTTGAATTATAGCATACGGCTACAGAATCAACCCTAAAAACAGCCTACTCACTGTCCTCTCCTGTAACGATCTATCGCAGCGCCAGCAAAACAGCTGTGTTATCTTCCGCGACGAGGCGAAAGGTGTGAGAAGTCGAGCCAGCACGGTACCAGCCACCGAATATATCGCTCGTTTGGCTACTTGCGTAGTGTCTCATCATTGCTTCACGAGCAGAATCAATCAGTAGTGTGTCGTTTGCGACACGCCCGAGAATAAGCGCCAACGCATAATCAGACGAAGTTGCCGATTGCCCGGACGGATTACCAGTTACAGGATTCCATCCCGAAGGCAACCTCTTTTCATCACGCAAAGCCGAGCGGATAAAAGACAAAAAATCGCGGTAAACGACTCCAACCTCCGCCAGATGGACGACGATCTCAAGCTGCTCGCGTGTGGAGGACATCACACCACCGCCAGTAACGGCGATGTAGGTTGCCGTATCGCTTCGGTAGGCAGACGCGTACAAGGGCAAGCGACTTTCAAGCACGGCATTTTCAAGAATCTTCTGCCAGTCACTTGCGATGGACGCCCATGCAGGCTCAAATCGTGCAAGTGCCGACATTGCCCATAAATCGATGTCGGCAAGATGAGTTCCGGGACTTCGCTCGATCGGCGCTTCCTCTCCAGGTGTGGGCGTTGATCCTGGAATCGGATCATCCCATTCATCAAGTGCTAACAACATGCGCGGTCCGGCTAATAATTCACAATCTGTTTTCGCATCTCGAAATACAGGGAGCAGGACATCGGATTCTTTTCGTATGCGACGCTCAAGCTCTCGCCCTCCAAATTTCTGGTATCCTTCCATAAGAGCTCTGGTGTACGAAAGCGTCACGCTCCAGTGCTGATCGACAGGCTCAAACACATCAGGACATTCGCCAGCACTACCTTGATGTTCAAATTTTATCTTTTCCGCTTCGTCGAGGAAGTCAATAGTAGAATCATCGCTTCTATCGAACTCATGTCCATTGTCGGATAGATCATCAAATCCTTCTTTGTCACTTCTATCGTCGGTCATCTGCGTATGATCGATCAGCATGTCATCTACCGCAACACTTCTGAGTGCTGCGGCATGAAAGTCGGCCTCTCCCGGTCGAAACGCTAGATCGAAAGCCTCAGCCCAATTGAAAAATTCGGAGCGTTTATTCATCCTGATGAGTGCTCTTCCGTATCGGATCTGGTCACTCGCTAGAAATCCTGCCGTCTTCACCCCCGGAAACCCACGTCGCATCGATGTCTCATAAGAGCTCGCCAAAAGGCCATCTATCTTCTCGCCTTTAACTGTAATCGAAGTCATGAGCTGCTCATTCACGATCTTCTTAATGCCTGGTGCAAGCAGGTCAGGGTCATATTCCTCTGCTGTTGATGCCAATCCAGGCAATGAAGGGAGTGTTATACTTCTCCGTCCAGGCAACACAAATTCGAAAAGGAGAACCGCAAAGGCAGCAAGCACAAAAACGCCTGCTACAACGAGCAAAACTGTATGTTTTCTTTTTGACATTTACCGCTCCATCCTTTAGCTTTATTTTAACACCTGCACGCTAAGGTTCAACATAGGTTGAACGCTTGCGAACTGTGCAAGGACGAGATATGGAAATGGTGCAGATCATAGCAAAAGCTACAAGTTGACTGACAGGCAACACACGAAACAGAAAACCCAATAGTATCCAAGAAAAGTTGACACGAAAGCTGAGATTTTAGTGGAGACATGTGGACTAACAGCTGAATACAATCCGTTTCACAAAGGACATGCACGCCAACTTGACTTGATTCGAGAGACATTTGGGCATGACGTCGGTGTTGTCATCTGCCTATCAGGGCCTTTCTGTCAGCACGGCGTCCCGGCAATGGTCGACAAAAGTGTCCGTACGAGCATCGCGCTTAACCATGGCGCCGATCTAGTCATTGAGTTGCCACAAGCTTTTGCCGTGGCAACGGCCGAACGATTCGCTGAGGGAGCGATCAGCATTCTACAAGCGACAGGTGTCATCCGCAATATCGCTTACGGATGCGAATACCCTGAAGACCACGACGCCATCTGTGACGCAGCCGAACTCTTGGTTGAAGAACCACATGAATTATACGATCACATCCTCGCCGGCATTCGTGAAGGTAAAGGATTCGCTGCATCGCGCTCAGGTGCTGTCGTGAAATTGACAGGCGACCAACGATATCGATCGATCTTAGGATCATCCAATTCCATCCTCGCTGTCGAGTATGAGAAAGCGCTGCGAAGACGGTGCAATGAGACTGATGGTAACGAACCTGACAACCGTACAGCACATAATTCAATTGCAACGCACGCTCTACCTCTTTTCGACAAACGAAAACTATCGGCGACCGCCGTACGCAACGTTGTTTCACACTTAGTGCAAAAGATTTATGATGACAACAGCAGCCCATGCGGCGCAAACACTTTTTTGGAAGTCTTTCGCTACCTTTCTACCGTCCTGACGTATGATTCGGCAGCTGCCGTCATGAAGGCGCTCTCTGAGGGAAAAGGATTCCTGACAGAGGAAATGATCGCACCTACACTGCTCCTTTCACCATACTTCCGCGATGTCAACACTTTAAGAGAAATAAGCGGGATGCAGGGCGGTCTAGCCGAACGCCTTTACGGAGCACTAAGCGACGATCCGCTCAATGTCCTGCGAAACCAATTTCAAACAAATGATGTCGACACCTCAATGGATGAAAATGCAGAAGATACACTACTCCCCTACGATCGTTTTGTTCGCCAGATGGCGACGCGTGCTCATCCAGCTTCCCGTGTGCGACGCGCGATCCTCGCTGCAGCCTTCGATATTAGGTGTGGCGATACGGCATTGTGTCATGACGGCCCACAGTATATCCGCGTCCTTGGCTTCACGCGGCGAGGGAGACGTCTTCTCTCGTTCATGCGCCACACAGCCACGCTGCCCGTCCTGATGAACGCGTCCGATTACCGCTCACTCAAAACTGAGTCAGCACGGCGACAGGCTGAACTCGATCTCTACGCACAAGCATGGTGGAATCACCACGCCTCTCTACATGATGCCGACGAATTCAAAAGAGAGCCTATCATCTCAAAATGAGAGGATGTCTCACTGTGAGACATCCCTCTATTGTCAAATAGTCTTGCACTCTACAAAATTATGATTGATGATGGCGTGAGCGTCTCTTTCGCCTTCCTCCAACGTAGAGGAGAGCAGCCCCAAAGGCGAACAGCACGATGGGTACAATGACAACATTGCGCTCACCCGTTACCGGTATTCTGTTAACCGAGCCGCTCTTTTTTGATGACTTCTGCTTTGAAGGCTTTCGATTAGACGACGAGGCCGGTGGTTTTTGACCTTCAGGTTTTCCGGGTTTTTCAGGTTTTACGGGTTCTTCAGGTTTCGGTGATTCAACCTTTTTGTTGACGATGATGAAACCCATCCTCTCATCACCGATGATGCGCATCTCGTACCCTTTCACGGGCAACTGCGCGATCGTATAGACGATTTCACGTCCCTCCGAGTCAACGGCAGGTAGTCCCTCAAACGTCCCGAACCAATCGTTCAACGTATCCAATACAAGCTTCTTACCTGTGTCAACGCCGTTTGCTAGAAGTCTGACAGTGGCGGAGTTTTCTTCTCCGTCGAGCCATAACGTAAAGACGGTCACAGCTTTTGGTTCCACTACGGTCGATGCCGTGTTGATCACGACAAAATCATACTGAGTGATCCTGTCAACAACGCCCGTATAACCTGGCACGCCCACTTCCGTGATCGTATAGTCGATCTCATCCATATTTGTGTCATAGATGAGCAAGTTCCTGAACGTATGCTGGTATTGGCCGGGTTCCAAGGTCACACGGTCAACTTCAACGCCATTGGCTTTCAGAATCATCGTCACGGCTGGAACACTCACATGACCATCATGGAGCCAGTATTTTGTCACGGTGACTTGTGTCCTGAACATTGCCGGGTTCGGATCATTCTCAGTAAGGAGAACAACAGGCCTGATCTGTTCGTCCGCATCACTCATGATGCGGACTTCATAAATAGTAGTCGACTTCAGGTAGCCTGCCGGAGCCTGCTTTTCGACGACATAGTACGTTCCGAGGGAGAGATCAGGGAGCACAATAACTCCGTTTTCATCCGTTGTAAATATGCCGACAAGCTCGACGTCTCCAGGTAATTCTTCGACCATTCCGATCGAACTCTGTTCAGCCGATTGAACTGAAGGCATCGCAGGCGCACGCGTCCCGGACTTCCCGTCTGAAGTCGGTGCTGTTTCCGTTGTACGACCGTTCTCTTCTAGCTTATTGATCATTGACTTCAACTCAGCGATTCTCGCCTCGCTCTCGCGCTTTTTAGCTAAGAGTTGTTCTGTGTCAACTGAAGCGGCTTCAATCTGCGCAACAATGCCTGCGAGCTCCTCCGTTGCTTCTCTCATAAGATCTGTATTCTTTTCTTTAACGGCTTCCTTTTCGGCTAGAGCATCGTCGTATTGTCGCTGTGCCTGTTCTTTTTCATCTGAGAGGCGTGCGACCATTTCCTCATGTTCTATGATGTGAGCATCAAGTTTGCCGTCCGTGTTGGCGAGACGGAACGCATCAAGTTCGGCCTCTGCCGTCTGAAGTGACTTCGTCGCCGTCTGTAACGTACGGTAGGCGTCGTTCACCGCTTCAGTAGCCTGTGTTAGTGATGCCGTCAACGTATTCTTCAACGTATTCAAGTGTTCCTCGGCTTCCACCTTTTCTCTTTCTAGTTCCGCCCGCCTCTCGGCACTTCGCTTACTCTTTACAATCGCCTGCTCAAGCTCGCGAACACGCTCTTCCGCCGCGGCAAGCGAGCGCTTCAATCTTTCGATCTCAGGATTGCCGGCAATTGTAGCCGCACGCGACTTACCTTGTTCAGGGACGTCGTCAACGTGAGCCGCCGCACTTGTGGGGTTCTCGACAGCACTCTTTGAGCGATAAACATCAAAGACGGCATCAGGCAGGATTGCCCTTGTCATGCTGTCGATCTTGACCAGCGTCAAAGGCGTAAGTTTGGGGATATTCGAAATAGTGTAATCTTCTTCGAGATTCTCTCCGCCAATCGTCACGTCACCGTTATGATCGACGACGGCCGTCCGAATGACGTCGAAAACACGGTAGCCTGAAGGATAGGCCGTCTGTACAAGCTGGTACATACCTTCCTTGATATTGCTAAAACGAACTTCACCCTTTGCATCCGATGTCGCAGTCGCAACGAGTCTGTGAGGGCTGTTATGTTCACGCAGATCGAACGTCGCACCTCTTAGCGGTTCTTTTGTCATGTGATCGATACACTTAAAGGTGAAGTGTCCGACAGACGAATCTCTCGTATTCACGAAGAAATAGTCACAACAAGACTCTCCAGTTCCAAGTTTCCTACTTGAGAAACCCTGAACGGGATCTTCAACGATATCGTAACTGATCACGTTACCATTCGTATCTGTTTCGGGTAAATCCTCGAAGCGACCAATAGCATTGCCCGTGATGGTGATCACGCGACCGTCAACCGTGTCTCCGTTCGCCTTGAGGCGGAATGTTGCTTTATAATCTTCTGGATGTTCGACTCCCGCCCAGATTTTCCTGACTTTTAAGTCAATCAGTGACGGGACGTAGGTATTCGTAATTGTCTTGCCATCCTCGGAGATCTCTTTCGTGTAGCCATCCGGCACAATCGGTTCATCGACCGAATAGGTGAACACTTCTCCTATTAAGGTCGTTGCGGGAAGGTTGTTCCACGTATAGGTCTTCGTGCCGTTCTCAAGCATTACCGGCATACCGTACGGCTCCTTATGATCACCCAATGACCTATACAGCTGGACGAAGACAGTGGGCTTATCCGCCGGTCCTCCGACCCATTCCTGCGTCACGGTGAATGACGTCGTCTCTAACTGCGTATTGTCAACCGTAAAGTTTGCAGGATCGGCCTTACCTGTCGTATCAACCACAAAAGAGTGCTTCGTCGGATCAAGGATGTGCCCTTTCGGCGCATGTCTCTCCACGAAAAAGTACTGGCCCGGACCTAAGTTGATGACTTCAATCTTGCCGTCAACCGTCACGTACTCCCGCATAAACACTTCTTCGGTGCCGTTGACTTTGTAAAGACTGAAGACGGCACTCAGGTCTTTCGGCAACTCTTCTTCGCCGGATGTTTTTGTCAGGACAACCTTTCCAAGGATGGGGATGACTTTCACCGTATTTGAATCGACCCAAGTTTTGCCGTTGATTTGCAGGTTCGCCGTATTGGGAATCGCTCCGTCAACGAGGTGACTCACCAAATCTTGACTCTGGTCGATCTTGGCCTTAACCGTCACCGTGATCATCGTACCGATGTAGTCATCGGCCCTGTCAGTGATGTTGAGTGTAACGGTCTGTCCGACGGTCGTGAGCCTAGAGGTAGCATGCTCGGAAAGATCATCATCAACCGTACCGCCGCGTTTCACCTCAACACTCACATTACCCTGAAGCTCTAAGATATCGGCAAAGGTGTCGGTAAGTTTGATGTACGAGACGCCCTTGATATCCTCCGGAATCACAGCTTGCATCGTGTAGGTTAGCATGTCGCCTAAGTCGTTAAGCTTCACTTCTTCGGTGCCGTTCACCTTTTTGTCCAGTGTCAGCACACCGGGAGGCTCAACCCATACTTCATTGGACGTCTTAGGAACGCCGTTAAACGCTAGCGTTGCCTTATTCGGTATCTTGCCCCCCTCATAGCCTGAGAGATCGGCTCCGTCTTTGATCCTTGTTTTAATCGCCACCAACAGCGTCCTGCCGGCAGCGTTATCGAAGCTGTAACCAGTATTAAAAGAATCTTTCGCGAATCTGATCCGGACGCGCTGCCCATCAACCGTTATTGCATCGTCCGTCAGAAAGTACTTCAAGTCAGAATATTCTTCTGAACCCAGCTTATAAAGATAGAGTTTCACGTCGCTTTTCGACGGCGGCACCAAGACGTCTTCCAGAACGTCTTCCAACACAACGCTCTCGTACCCTTGAACATTGCTAGGCACCTTGACAATGAGGCGATAGTAGAATTCTTGATCATCTCGGTCCAGCGTGAGCGATGCTCCACCGGAAGACATATTGCCTTTTGATACTTCCTTTTCAATCGAAGGTCTTGAACCGGGAGGCGTAACGGTAACCTCACCCGTATCAATGGCGGGGTCACTGTTAAAGTAAAGTGACGCACTGTTTGGGATTCCGCCGTCATTGATGTACGACGTGAGATCGGCGCCCTCTTTAATTCTCGCCTTGATGACGAGGGTTACGAGTTTGCCTGCCAGAGCATTGTAGTCGTACATGTTATCCAAGGATAACTTAACGACCGTTCTCTCAACACCACCGAGCGTGACAGGCTCAGCCGTCACTTTCCCAGTCAGCGCCTCGTTCTTTGTCCCTCCCACTCGAACTTCCGCCGATACGTACTCAAGTACGTTCTCAAGCGTGTCGACAACTTCAAGTTTCTCATAGCCTTGTGTGTTAGACGGCACCAAAACGTTGATATTGTACTTAAATGTCTGCGCGAGATGACTGAGATTCAGATTGTTTGCACCCTCAACGTTCTTATTAATTGATGGTTTGTCGCCAAGAAGTTTTACCGTGACAGTGTTCGAATTCGTAGTCGTTCCATTAAAGATCTGTTTTGCCGTATTCGGAATGTTGTTGTCCAGATATGTTTCAGCCACATCGGCAGCAGTGACACTGTCGGCAAGCGCAACCTTAACGGTCATGACAACGTCCTGTCCTGCAATCTTCGAATAGTCGAAATCGGCTGCAAATGTGTACTTGACGAGATTTGGATTCGGTTGCTCGCCATAGGTAAGGACACCGTCATCGGGACTCTGAAGAGTATAACCACTCTCCACCGCCACAGCGGCACTTGCTATCACGAAAAATGGGTCAACTTCATCTTCAAGGATGAGGCTCTGATAGCCGTCGACCTGCTCCGGAATCTTCATGCGGATCGTATAGGTGACTTCTTCTCCCTGTGTTGCAAGAACGTAATGGTTCGATCCTTCAACGGACTTCTCAATTGTGGGACCGTCCTTAGGTGTCTTGTTATCGACAGTCAAGTTCGCACCGCTCGCACCCGCCACCGGCTCTGTTGCAGCATCGTCCTTGATGGTGAACACTCGCTTCGTTTCATCGAGAATATGCCCTGCGGGAGCATACTTCTCAACGAAGTAGTAGCTCCCGGGACTGAGGTTCGAGACCTCTATTTTGCCGTTAATCGTCTGGTAGTCTCTGATCAGTTCTTCGTTCCCGCCTGTCACGCGATAAAGACTGAAAATTGCGCTTAAACCGTTAGGTAAGGGGCTTTCGTCCGATGTCTTGACGAGTGAAACTTTACCGAAGACAGGTTTCACTGTCACGGTATTTGAATCGACCCAAGTATTGTTAATCTGCAGCTTCGCCGTGTTGGGGACCTTAAGATCGGCATATTGATCACTGAGATCCTCGTACGTCGTTCCCTGCTTGATCGTTGCATCAAATTGAAGAGTAACTGTCTTTCCTGCCATCTCAACGATGTCGTCATCGGAAGCCGTGTAGGTCACGGTAGGTCCGTCGATTTCCACACTACCTCCAACATCGGTTTGATTGATCTTGACACTCGCGCTTCCTGGAACAACTTCAAGGAATGCATCTACTTCATCACAGATCACAAAATTCGTTACCCCGTCCACGTCGCCGACAGAGACACTTACTTTATACGTGAACTCCTGCGTCAGAGAATCGAGCGTCAACGATTGTACGTCGTCAACAGTCTTGACCGGTGTCGGCACATCAGCCGCTTCATTGTCAACCGTAACCGCAACGGGATTCTTGCCGGCCTTCTCACCGCCATATACAGTGAATGTCACAGGTGTCGCATCCAACTTGTACCCAGCGGGCGCTACCGTCTCAACGAAGTAGTACGTGCCCGAGATAAGGTTAGTCACGGTGATCTTGCCACTATCCGTCATCCGGTCATCGCCGATCTTGACATCCGCCGTATCATCTTGATCAACAGGGATACCGGGTGTTGTATCAATCACACCTGAGATTTTATATAGGGCAAACGTCGCCGTCTGTCCGGCTCCGAGCGGTTTGCCTTCCGCCGTCTTGGTAAGCGTAACATCACCTAGCACGGGTTTGACGTAGACTGTTTCGGAATCAACTGGTTGTTGATCGTTGACAGTGAGTGTTGCCTTGTTGGGGATGCCTTCATTCAAAACATCTGTACTCAGATCCCCTGCCGTGATGTCTGTTTTCAGTTTCGCCTTAAATTCCAGCGTGACAAGGCTGTTCGTCATCACAATAAAGTCAGACGTCCTCGTAAAGGAAACAACGCTATTGACGACGTCGATCTCGTCCGAATCATGATCAGCCAACACCGTTCCATCTTGCTTATAGACTTTCGCGCTGTTCGGCACGATCTCCAGCAGCTGATCCACCTCGTCACGAATGACGAACTCTTTGATCGCGGATACGCTTCCGACAGGAACACTTACCCTATACGTGAATACCTGACCGAAGTCCTTGACCTCAATCGTCTTGTTGTGATTGACCGTCTTCACTGGCGTCAGATCACTGACGTTGTTCCAAGTCAAAGCGGCAGCAACCGACTGATCAGGTGTAATCGTAAACGCAATCGGCGAATTGTTCAGCGTGTAGCCTGTTGGCGCAGCCGTCTCAACGAAGTAGTAGTCGCCCGGTTCAAGTCCTGTAACAGTGATCTTGTTGTTGGCAGCATTTACGGCCGTCTCATTCAGGCCATTGATCTGGATTAACTCATCCGCCTCATCCTGACCTGCAGGAATGCCGGGAGTTGCATCAATCACACCTAAGACTTTGTACAGCTTGAATGTCGCCGTTTGTGTGCCGCTCAAAGGTTCACCGTCGACGACCTTCGTCAGGATGACGCTACCCTTAGGCGGTTGGAGTGTTACCTGATTTGACGAGACTTCTGTATTTTCATTCAACTTTAACGTCGCTTCGTTCGGAATCCTCCTATCTTGATAGCTGCTTAAGTCAGCATTACCCTTGATCTTAGCCATCATCTCAACGCGAATAGTCTTCCCAGCGTATGGCTTAAAGTCGAAAGGTGTGTCTATAGTCCCCATGGTCAACATGACGGTCGTTGCTTCGTTCGCCGTGCTTGTAGTAACGAATGCTTTCAGCATATCGTTCTGTACCTCATCCACATAGACTTGTATGTCCGTCAATTTCGTCGTTAAGACTTTCTCTAGGACATCCTTCATGATCAGACTTTTGTATCCGTTCACGTTGGTGGGAATGGTATAGGAGATGTTATAGACGAACTCATCGGTAATATCACCGAGAACGATGTCCGTCTGCGCATTGACCGACTTTACCAGTTTCGGTGTGCCGCCGGGCGGCGTCACCGTGACTTCATTGGAGTTCTTTGCAGCACCGTTAAATGTCAAGGTCGCCTTGTTCGGAATTGCGCTGCGCCCGTAATCATGAGCGATTTGGTCAAGCGTGACGTCGTCATTTATCTTAGCCTTGATCTCAAGCGTAATGGATTTGCCTGCGTATGTCGCAAAGCCCTCTGTAACTGTAAGGCTAACGTTATTGCCAGCGCGCGCTACTTTATTTTTGAGAGTCGAATCAGATACAGAGTCGACGAGAACATCGGTCGAGATAATTTGCAGTACGTTCTCCAACGTGTCGTCAACGGTGATGTTCTCGTAGCCTTCCACGTTAGCAGGAATGTCGACCTTCACTTTATACGTGAATTCGTCACCCTTTTGATCTAGCAACAGTGCGTCCTTTTGATCATTGTTTGTACCGGTGTTATTCTCAACTGTCTTCTTCACCGTCGGCTCGTCGCCCGGAGGAGTGATGTTGACTTTGTTGGAGTACTGCCAATCACTCACATTCTCACCAAGCAATAGGCCGACTTGGTTCGGAATCACTACGGAACCAAAAAGCGGAGAGCTCGAGTCCGTGACCAAATAGTTATTCAACTGCTCCTGCGTTACATCGTCTTTGAACTTGGCACGAATCTCCATTCGGACTTCTTTTCCTTCCAATACACGGAAGTCAAAGGCAGGATTAGAAGGATCTATATTCTCTACCCCAAATGTTATCGTGTTGTCGGATGCATTGTAGAAAATGTGGTCATTAAGGCTGCCGCCTTCTGCCCCTCTCGGGATGTAGATATCACTAATATATATTTTGATACTGTCACCGGTATAGTGACCTGTGTTCGGATCGGTAGAAGTGTTAACCGGTTCAAGCAGTTCATTCATCCAATCTGTCAACGTCACTCTCGTATTATTACCCACATTAGGCGGAACGTTCAGCCTAATTTCATAGGTGAAATGTTGTTGTAGCGTACCGAGTCTGAAGGACTCATTCGGTTCATCCAGATTGCCTTGGTCGTCACCATGGATGTATTTCACAGGTTTGGGCATTGGTAGTGGCGGAGCAACAGTCACGTCGTTGCTATCCGATCTCAGCGGATCAGCCGTTTCTTCGACAGTCACTGTCAAGATCGCCTCATTGGTAATCAGAGCGTTGGGGTGATCTTCTAGGAAATCATCAGACGAATAGCCGCTCCTGATATTCGCGTCGAAGGTCAGGACAATGCGCTTACCGGCGAAACTCACTACGTTATTTTTATTTTTAATGGCAAAACTAATCGTATTGCTAACATCATCAAAAGTGAGTGGATAACCGGCAACCGGCGGATCGCCTATTTCATATACGTCCGTTCCGACGGTCACTTTAATGTTTTGCACCGCTAAAGCAGGATCAACGGGATCTTTAAGCGTGAATGCAGTCCAGTTGGCAATAGCATCCGCCTGTGGGATATCAACCACGACCTTATAGCTGTACAACTCATTGAAGTCATCCAGTCGCAGATGGGATTGATCAATCTGACCATTTTTCTCGCCTACGTATTTCACAGGCTCGGGCAAGGATGATTTGATGTTGTTGACTCGGAAACTAATAAAACTACCGATGCCTACCGGCTCCGCATATCCATCATTGTTAACAACGATCTTAAATTGACGCGGCGTGTGATTCAGGACGTAGCCGCCATACGGAGGCATTGTCTCGACGAAATAGTAGTCACCTGGAACAAGTTCTGCGACATGGATGATATCACCACTATAGGCCTTCCTCGTACTGTACGTACCTATCTTTGTTCCAGTGTCGGGCTGCCCGCGATACAAATCGAAGGTCGCAGACGTGCCGTCAGGCAGCGGCCCACCGTCCGCCTCCTTTGTAAGCGTGACAGCAGCGACTGGAACCTTAACATTCACGGTATCGGTTACGACTTCAGGGTTGTTGTTTATCACAAGTTGCGCCGTATTTGGAATACCGTACGTCTTATACCTCACAGGAAGCTGCTTGTAATTAAAATTGTCCTTCAGCTTCACCTTGTAAGTAAGCAAGATGGATCTGCCTTCAATCTCGGAGAAATCATAGGTATTGGCTAGCGTGAGCGTAATCTCCTGTCCGTCCACAGCAGGATCCACGCTTAACGCTGTCCCGTCTACAGTATCGAGGGTCGCCTTTACGCTATTCGCTACAATTGTTAAGTATTCGTCCACGCTGTCGGTGATAACTAGCTTTGTCAAACCCTCCACAGATTCAATAGGCACCGTGATCGTGAAGGTTCTTTCGGCATCCGTTGCTTCAAAGAAACCCTTGTCAACGACCTTCTCAATGCTCGGAAGTTTGCTGTCATTAAATGTATGGGTAATCGTTTCGCCCAAGGCTCCTGTCACCGTAAATTCCCACGAATCGGCTTTCATGTAGCCTGAAGGAGCGGACGTCTCCGTCAGCTTGTACATACCGGGTAACAGTCCATCGACTTGAACCGTCGCAAAACTGTTAATCTCGACATTCTTGACAAAAACCCATGTCTCCGGGACCGTCTCGATCTTCTTTTCTAGTTTGAAGATGGCTTTTTCACCTGAAGGCCAAGCGTCATGAACTGGATTAAGTCCCTCCAGAGTCTTGTTGATACTCACTTTACCCTTGGCAGGCGTGATGTTCGCGTTGTCACTGGCGGCAGGTCGCCCATCAATCGTGATCGTTGCCGTGTTTGGAAGCTTGCCTTCCTCTAAGTAGTCCGACAAGTCTTTCGTCTTGTCAACGCTTGCCGTGATCGTCAAAACGATTGTCTTGCCCGCCAAGGCGGTAATCTTATCATTGCCGTTTATGGTCGCCGTAATAACGTTGTTGTTGTTCGTAAGCGTCACGAAATCTGAAACGTTGTCAACGCCTGAGATCGACACCATGGTGCTTATGTCTTTCAGCACGCCGGTGACCTCATCGCGAATGACAAACGTTTTCATACCTGCCGTGTTAAATGGGACGGTCGCATTGATTGTGTATGTGATCGGTGCATCAAGCTGATTGCCGTCTAGTGTGGCATGTTCATGACCGTTGACCTTCTTGTCGACGGTCGGATCTCCCGTCGGCGTGACGGTGGCCTCGTCGGGAGTCTTGTCATTGCCATTCCACGTGACATGAGCCTTGTTAGGGATCTTAATGTGTCCGTCATTGGCATCTGCATACGCGTTCAGATGTTCTTGCGTGACGTTCTGTTTAATTTTAGCGTCAAATTCCATGACGATCGTCTTGCCTGCGAGAGCCGTGTAATCGTAGTAATCCACAAAAGTCGCAGTAATGACCCCGTCACTATTGATGGCACCTGGATTGACCGTGTTCGTCAAGACGTATTCCGTGTTGCGGAGCGGTCGGGTGCTCCCGTCGGAACTCAAAAGCGTCAACCTGATGTCGCCATCCACCGTCAACACCTTCGACAGTGTGTCCACGACGGCAAGGCTATTGTAGCCGAGGACGTTCTCCGGCACTTCCACACTGACCTTGTAGCGGAAAACTTCGTCGTTGGCTCTAAGATTATGGTGATCCTTACCGTTAACCGTTTTGTTGATCTCCGGCTCAGGTCCCGCTTGCCCAGGCACGAGATAGACAGCGTTGGAGTCAGCCGTTTCGCTGTTGAAAGTGACAGTCGCTACGTTCGGAATACCTGCGTTGTTTCCAGGCTCCTGCACAAAAGCAAGCAAATCATCCAGCGTGTTGGTTGGATCTACTTTCGCCTTAAAGCTGAGCCTTACCGTGCGACCTGCAATCTTGTCAAAGCCACTCGTTATGCTGAACGTAATTGTCTTACCAACAACCGTCAAATTCTCAGGCGTACTGATCTTGACACCGTCCGCCTTTACAGTGCCGCTATCTGACACAATCGTCAAAAGCTCGTGAACCGTGTCTTCGATCACGAAGGAAGTCATGCCTTCAACACTTTCCACGGGCACATCAATTGTGTACTCAAATTCAGAGGAAAGTGAAGGCAGGTTATAGCTGGACTCACCTTCGATTTTCTTGTCAGGTGTCGGCGGATAAAGTCTCTCATCCGTCACAGTAATCTGATAGGAAGCGGGCACTGTCTCTGTCGCTGTAAAATTCGGTGCCTCCACGTTGCGTGGGTCGTCCGCACCGTGATAAACCGTATAGACGGTCGGCACACCAAGCTCGTTGACAACAATCGTGTACACCTTCGTGTCTACTTTATATCCGGCTGGCGCTTCGATTTCTTCAAGTGTATAGACAGTATTTGCCAACAGATTGCTAAGATCGACGATACCTGCTGAATTGGACGTCTTCGTCTCCACAATGACCCGCCCATTACCGTCAGTGTAGGCTACGTTAAATGTGGCGCCCTCCAGAACGTTTGGCAGATTAGCATCGTCCTGTTTCAACAATGTAAAGCCATCAGCCTTGATGAGGGTATTGGTAATCGTTGTGCCTTCAGCCGAATAACTTGCGGCGTAGCCGCTCGGAACCGTCTCAACGACGTAATAGTTATACAACTCACCGTCAACCGTACGGCGATACAGTTCCTCGCCTTCAAAGATTTGGGTCAACTGGCCGGCAGGGAGATCAACCTCCATTTCAAAGTTCGTATCCGGCGCATCCGGCGTATCAGGAGTATCCGGTATCAGTTGGCCGTCAGAACCGATCGTATCGGGCTCACCAACGACAACAGCGCGATGAAGAGTCAGTTTAAACGTTTCTGGCCTCGTATTTCGCGCGTTGTTGTCGTCATGCCAATCCTTGCGAATGGTCACGTTGACACGCTCACGGTTTACAACGTTAAGGAGATTTTCTGAGGTTAGAGCAGCCGAACCCTCATAGAGTTCAACTCCCGGAACGAGTGGCTCGAAAGTATCATCTACCGCTGTCACACGGACACCCATGACCCCTTCGCCGATGTCGACACCAAGCTCAAGGAGGAGTACCGGATAAAGAGCACCGTAGCCATCCGGATAAGATGTTTCCTTGAGAATATATTTTCCCGGTTCAAGGCGTGGGGCAATCTCCACGATGCCATTCGTTCCCGTGACGTATTGCGTCGCCATTCCGGCAGGAAGTTCAGGACCAGATTCCGATCCTTTAATGTATTGGCTAAGAGTAAAGACAGCGCCGCTAAGCGGAACGTCCGATCCGTTATCCTTGTAATCGGCTATCTTCCTCAGTACAAGACCATACTGTGGTACCGGTTTCACCGTCGCACTGCTATAAAGAGAGATGGATGCGTTGACTTTCAGGTTCGCCGTATTTTCGAAGTTCCCTTGTTCATTTAAAGTCAGCTGAGAGAACTCAGTGAATTTATCGCTGATGGCCGCAGTGAAGGTGATCCTCACCGTTTTACCGGCAAGTGCCATCAGCGACACTCCCGATGTTTCCATTGCCACCATGTATTGTCTCGTGTCAGACTTCTGAGAAACAGAAACTTCAAGAGCATCGTAAGGTGTTTGATTGGGATCAGGCGTGAAGGATGCATCGTCAACATCAACCTCTCCAACAGTCCCCACTTCAATGGAGGGAGCATAATTGACGAGGTCTAAGCCGATCGGCAGAACATCGCTGAACGTCAACGTCTCATACGCACGCATGTCAGACGGCAACGTGAAGTCCACAACAAAGTCAATATTATCTTTCCAAGTCGTCATCGTGTGATGCTTGTTATCGTCGACATGACCCGACATACTGGAGCCAGCCGGCTTCACCATCTTGTTAAGTGTGGGGAGCATCGGATGTGGGTCAACGATATCGCCGAGTTTATTGTCAACTATGAGGACACCGCCTACACCATTTTCCCACTGAGTTTCATTCTCGTATCGATAGACCGTGAACGTGCCGCTCTCGTTTTTCACCTCAAAATAGATGGGGTCGACGGGCAGATACCCTTTTGGCGCTCTCGTCTCCCTCATCGTATACTTACCTACATCGAGATTCGCAACGACAAAGGGGTCGCTGTCAACTGCCATGAGGCGTGTAGCCGTTATGCCCTCTTTTGCCAGCTCAAATCTGGCTATTACGCCAGGCGGCAGTGTTGAAGGCTCTCCACCTTGTACAGCAAGTTTTTTTGTAAAAGTCAGCTCAGTGAATTTCGCCTTGACGTAGACAGGATCAGTCTCGAGACGGTTCCCATAGTGATTGTTGATGACAAGCGCAGCCTTATTCGGCACCTCCATACGGGGATACTGTTCGGCAAACGCACTCGGATGCAGGGCAACTTTTGCCTTGAGTTCGATGACCAAATCTTCATTTTTAAGCAGATCAATATCTTTGCCAAATGCTCGATCAGCAACAAAGGTGACTCCCCTGTCATTGTACCTGTCGATCGTAAAAAAGCCTTGTGGCAGCGTGTTGCCTCCCGCTAAATAATATGTAGGATCCCCTACCAGCGTCATACCGGGTTCAAGTGTGTCGGAGATCTCCAGTCTATTAATATCGTCGGTACCCTTAAATGGAACTGTGATTTGATACGTCACTTCTTCGCCGAGCGATGGGAGATTGTAGGAATTATATAGCGTTTCACCCACCTTGATCTTCATAACCGGTTTCTGTTTTTTGTAATTTAAAAACAAGTAACCTGAGTTATCTGTGTTGGGATTAATCAGCTCGAACTTAGGTGGATTGAGCGTTGCCGTTCCGTCGTCATTGATGCATACATTAACAATCGCAGATTCCGGATTATAGATGTAAGATTGATTGTGTACTTCGTAAAGCCTATAATTCACACCTTTCTTAACGCCTGTAAATTCAATCAAGCCGTTCGAATCTGAGATGGCTTCCTTTTTGTTCACGTACAAGTCTTCGAGAATAAACGTCGTGCCGGCGATCGGTGCATTCGTATCTCCGTCACGCTTAAAAAGGCGGAAATTAACTTCTTCTAGCGTGTTGGTGATGTTGAATCCATCATAGGAAGTATCATAAAACGGTATTGACTGTTCAACAATATAGTAGGTATATTCATCATTAAAAGGGCTAAACTTGAGTTGATCAGGCTCCTCAAATGTATACGTCCACGGTTCTGTGAGCGTTATCGTTTTGGAGAAACCTTGATCGACAACTTCCCCTACCTTGCGTTTGAGCATCAATTGAATGCTCGCCGGTCGCTTACCGTAGAAATCTTCGTCATCCTCCCATGTTTTCACGCCGCTGATCCTAACCAATTCGTTATTGGGCACGCTTGGAGGGCCATTCAGATTATTACCGACAGGAAAACCGCCGCTCGAAAATTCGATGGACGGCATATGATCCGCAACAACTCCGTGAACTTTCACCTTGATCAATCCGAAGATCGCAATTTTACCTAAAGGTGGTGTCTCCACCATCCAGTACTCCCCAGCCGGGACATTCTTGAACGTAACTCCGCCGTCAGGGTGTTGGGAATATTCTGCGTATGGTTTAGAAGGATCACTAAAAGTTTCATTAACCGGGTTAATCGGAAGGCCGTTTTCATCAAGATCGTGGAAGAGCTGAAAGTGCGCACCGGGTAAAGGAGCATTACCCAGCTTATTCAAAAAATAGATATCGCGTAAGATCACGGGCTTGACCGAAACGGTAGAAGATTGAGACCCGGTTGAATAGGACAATTTAGCCGTATTGGGAATTGTGCCGTCAGCCTCCAGCGCATTGCAATTAAGTAGATTCGTTCCTTGCTTTACTCGCACATCGATTTCGATTCGAATAACTTTACCGCGATAATTTGCAACTTTGGTGGAGGGTATCGACATTTCTATCTTATTGGGTTCGCTGTAGTGAGGAACAAGGAAATCCTTCGCCACGAGATCTTCAACACTATCCCACTCTCCAGCAATAATCTTCGAATAAACCCTGATGTCCTCAACGTCGAAATAATCACACAGGGTATCGATCATATCGTAACCCATCTCGTCAGCAGTCTCGGGAATCGTGACGTCGATCGCATATTGCCACATTTCGCCGATGCTGAGATTATATGTACCAGTCGAGTATTCAGGACGATTGATACCTTTGACAAACTTACTGACTGTAGGCAAGGCAGACTTGCGGTTATCTGCGGTAACCTCAATAGTCTGCAAGTCCCCGCCGCTGTTACTTATCTCAAACGCCTCAGCGGGAATCATGCCATCTTGTCTAATATATCCAACTGGTGCTGATGTCTCGAGGAAATAGTATCTACCGGGACTAAGGTTCGCGACCTCTAATGTTCCCCCCACCGTAACTGTATAGTCGCCTAGCTTGATATCGTTCGTCTCATTGCTTGTCGGATCAGGACTGCCCACTACACGGTAGAGTGCAAATCCAGCAGAGAGTCCACTAGGTTGAGGAACTATCTCAATCCCATCTTCGTCCGATACGGTCTTTGTAAGATTGACCTTGCCGCGCGTCAATTGAAAGATAACCTCATTGGAGGACACAGGCTCTTGATCATTCAGTATAAATTGTACCGTGTTCGGGATCCTCCCGTTATAGGGTAAGCCTTCCCTATCTTCTCTTTCGAATAGGGCATTCAGTCGAGCAACATCGGGGGCAATCTGAATCTGTATGGTCAGTGTTTTGCCAGCAAGCTCCTCAAGTCCATCTGTCTTCGTAAAACTCATGATGCGACTCGGGATATCCATCCAAAAAGTCCCACCAATTTCATTAAGCTCATCATCACCGATATAAGCTTTATAGTCATGAGAACCCGATTGGAGTATCAGAAACGGATCGATTTTATCGCGAATCTCTATCTTCGAGTAACCGCTCAAATCAGAATCGAACTGCACCTTCGCCTGATAAATGATCTTCTCATCGTTTAGAGCAGGGCGATACGGGTTATCCCAGCCGGGTTTTCCGAACGTCGTTTGACTCTCCCCTTTTAAGAATTTCACAATCTGAGGCGGGGTTGGCTTTTCGTTTAATGCCGTAATCGTTTCGCCTTCGACGCTACCGGGCTGCCCTTCGGTGATATTCAAGGTGCCGTTATTTTCCACCTTGATGGACCAACTATTCGAGGTATTCAGTTTATAGCCTTGCGGTGCCTCCGTTTCGGTAAGAGTGTAGGTATGCCCTGGAACGAGCTCATCAACTGAAATGATGCCTTCTGTACTTGAATAGAAAACACGATCTCGCACCGTACCATCGGTCGTATCGACAAGCGTAAATTGCGCACCGCTTAGGGGAGGACGGCTGCCGTTAACGTAATCAGAGTCCAGCTTTATCAGCTCGACCTTCGATAAAGGAACATATGTTTTGACTTGATTGGAATAGTGGAACGTCACATCGCCGTTGAGTTTATACCCTGCAACGTTTGGAATGATGATCCGCCCATCAGCCCTGCTATATTTGGATGCAAGATTTGCGTTCTCTTTAAACTTTACGTCGAACTCGACGCACAGTTTTCCTTCAGCCATGGGCTCGAACAAGCTCTCGGCCAACGTGGCTTCTGCAATGGTTACAGTCAGCTCATTCGCTAGGGCATTGTACGAAATCACTCTTTGCTGAGACGATAAGTAGTTCTTAGGTTCCGTCGAACCCTTCTCAAGATAATAGACGCTAATGTTATCGAAATTGTTTAGTTCAATCGTTTCATCGAGCACATCGGAGATCACAAGCTCTCGATAACCTGTGGTATCAACCGGCATGTCAAACTCGATGCGATAGCTATACGACTCGCCCTGCGCGGCTAACGTATTTGAAATGGGATACCATGTGCCGTTTTGCGACTTCACATATTTGCTGATCTCCGGTCGCGCCAATGCGGGTGGAACTGCCCGTGCGCGATTTGAACGAACTTGTGTACCACCGTCAGCTTCAGAATCAATCAGAACTTTCGAATGGTTCGGTACACCGACGAAGCGCCCGTCTTCGTCAATTGCTCGCATTTGCGTCTGAATCTCATAATCCGATACCTCATCCTTGATTCTCGCCTTGACGACAAGCACGTAGTCCTTACCGGCATAGCCACCAAAAGGATATTCACTACCCCCTATTGCTGCAGGCTGTTCCGGAAGAGAATAACTGATCGTGTTACCGACCTGCGCAAGTTCCGGGACTATCGCTGGCAAGTAATCCGAGGGTTTTAGTGCGGCTATTAACGTGTTGTTAGGTGTTGCCCCGGACACAACATCTGCGTGTGCTGCCGTATTCTCAGCAACCAAATAGGCATCAAGAATCGTAAGCCGATCATCAATTGTATCTGAGAGAATGATCGATTGAGTAGCCGTCTGCACCCCACCCTGCGTCAGGTTAAAAGAGCTACTGTAGTAGAAATTCTGTCGGCGACGCTCCAGCTCTTTGTAAGACTCCTTGTTTGCATAGTCAGCACCACCGCTCGTGACATACTTGGTAACGTTAAATGTGCAGTCTGTCTTGGGATTACCTGGAACTACCGGAATATTGCCATCTTCCAACGTTCCGATCACCTCCGTTGTCCCTTGAAAGGTCATCGTAAGTTGAACGGGTCGATAGCTCTCCGATCTAAACTGATCTTCACTGAGCTTATAGACAATTTTGTAATTGTCGGCCCCCAAGCTCTGCATGTCGACAATGATATCGTTATCGCTGACAGAACTTTGTTCCCCGGCACGTGGTGGAACAAGTTCGTAATTCCCAACATCATTTTTCTTATAAAGCTTGAACTCCTGCGGGATTGTTCCCGTGGAGGACTCAATCTTCACGCGGTCAATGACATCGGAAGTGACCATCTTAAACGCATTGATGATATTGTTGCCGAACTCCTCAAAGTCCATAGTACCCGAAGCGTAAAGCCTAGGGTCACCACCAGTCATCTCCAGCATTTTGGCTTCGACAAGAGGGAGTATGGAGTTTCCCCAACCATCTCCGTAGCCTGCGTAGCTACTGCTGAGCATACTAGTATCCGCCGACAGGACGGATACAAACGTTGCTCCTTCACGACCTGTTTCTCCAAAAAGACCACCAGAAGTGCGTAAACCTTCGGCAATTATACCCATCCCGGTAAGCATGGGACTGATTGCCTCATACCGTTCGACTCTGTTGGGATTTCTGTAAAAAGGAAAGGAAAAGGGACGATCTCTATACGTTGTCCAGAGATAGCTTCGTAAAGGATCGGAAGGAAACCAAGTACTGGTAATATCAAGTTCAGCCTGAGCAGCACTTGGAATATTGTTCCACTTCGCAGTGTTAGCTGCACCATCCGTGATCAAAACATAGATTGTTTTTCTAGTGCGCTGTAAGGACGTATCTCCATCATTCACAGTGTAGGAGGTTCTGTTATAGACTGCTCCCTCTTGCGAGGTATTCTCAAGATAGAGATCCCTTGCTGCGACCATCCCGTCGATGGTCGGCGCTTGACCGTGGATTTTGCTGCTGTTACTCCTAAAATTTTCATCAATGAATGCATTGAGCTCACTAGGTTGCGAGGTTAAATTCGTCGATCGAATGGTGAAATCACCTGACGAATTGTTATACATAGCGTACCCGGTACCCAAAATAGTTGCCAGACCCGAGTCGCCCTGATACGTAACAATCATCGCCCTATCTCTAGGAGAAACACCATCGACATCAGTCCCCATGTTGAGTGAGGCAATTATATTTTTGACGGTACCACCTATTCTCGTGATACTGTTTCTAAAAGTAGAACTAAAATCTTGGATGAATACAACATCTAAAAAAGTGCTCTGATCTGGCCAGTCAAAGATGATTTCGCCTGTGAGATTTCTCTTACACAACTGCTCATGATCAGCGTCCAAGGTTAATGTGTGCGTCACATTTTGAAAGATACCGTAATCGTGCGGCGCGGGACTTCCTTGTGGACTCCGATATCCTGAATTTTCAGGACTGCTCTCGAGCTCTTCAACAGGCGCCGCCAAGACAGGCTGTGCGATTAGTGGGGAGAACAACTGAACGATTAAGGCTACGATTAGAATCCAGGAAAGTTTTCGCTTCATCGTTTTGATCTTATTACCCATCGTCTACCTCTTTACTACCCTTTAGTACGTGCGACTCTATCTGTCGCTTACTGCGACAAACGGCACAAAACACACCCCAACACAAATCATGCGCCTCATGGATGCACGTCAGTTTAGCGGTGCGTTACACTTCACAAAACAAGTCCAAACTATCATTCCATCGAAAGAACATCAATGGATAAAAAGGAGATAGTTAAAGATTTTGTATCATTTGATACTAAAAATATTTTAATTAAATTTTGAAAGTACTTCAAGGTTCATATTAATTGATTATACGAGCGAACTTTACGACTCTTTGTGCAGTACCGACAAGTTCAAAGAGGAGTCGCGCCTCAAAGCGCTTTCATTAGCAACTCAACTTCGCCCTGACTGCTCATTCCACCACTCAATCCTATGACATCAAAATGTCCGCCAAGGCGACGAAACCTCGGCGGACACAAGTACTAAGCCTATTTGATTGTTCTACTCTACTGCACGTTGCTCGGTTACCAATACAAGGTAGCTGCTCCCTTCTCTTCGTCGGTGACGACCCATCCTAACATTATTGCTGGTTAGACCGCATCCGTATTCTTCTTACTACCAAAGCTACCAGCAGGCCACCTGCTACCAAAAGAACCAAACCAATCTGATAACTGAACCCCTTGCTCTCACCCGTATCGGGGATCGTAATAGATATACATGACATAGCGGAACAGTTCGTAATCGTGTAACCTGTTGCTGCATCGCCCGTCACGACACATGAGTAATCGTCACAGACATTACACTCCTCGATGGTGTATACAATCTTCTCCCCGTCCTCATACTCATCGAGCTCCGTGAACTCTCCTGCCCAGCTGTTCGAATCAGACAGGGTGAGCGTCTTGCCAGTGTTCACATCGTTCGCAAAGAGCTTAACCGTAACAAACTCAGACCGACTACAGGTAGGATTCTCCGAATCATCCCAGACAATCGCAACCTTAACCGAGGTCTTGCCCTCCAGTTCGCTTGCCATAACTTCGCCCGGAATTATTTGTACAAAATTTATCAAAAGTAAAAGTACTATTAAAACGACTGCTGTACTCTTTATTTTCACTTTGCTACCTCCTTGACGCTACGAGTATATTCGCAATGCTCCCTACGCTTGACTCCTTCATTCATTTCGGCTTTTGACAAAAGTAGTAATCATCATTTCAATGACCTTTTGCTCTTATTCGCATAAACCGAATTCACAACTGCAACAACACAAAAGCACACTTCATTTTCGTTATCTTCACTACACCGCACCATTTTTATACGTATTTCATTTCGTATCACCTTACAATAGTGTAAGGAAATCTAATTCTAAATAAAGCATTTTGCTATTATTCAATATCCTGCATTAATATGCATTCCTCTCCTAAACGGTGCGAAACGCACTTCGATATAAGACACGTTCTCCTACGTGGACCCACACCTCACGCGCGTTTTACATATAACTAACATCTAAGGTTAGTGTAGCACTGATTATTGCGTTGTTCAAGCCAAACGTTCAATATTATGTACTATTTTTCTTCAAAAGCATTTTAAGTCTTCTTAATCTCAATGTCAAATATATTTCGGGACGAAAATTTAGGAATATTTTTCTTTTTTTCTGACTGCTCTCATCCCCACGCTGTTAATGGACAATAGTGGAAGTGATCATCTAGTCTGTTTCAGGCTACTTCTACGCAAAGAGTCGAGGGCATATCCGAGCTTAATGAGCATTCGTACGTTATGACAGAAACGATGATTTATCTGATCGATATGCGTGGGTCGATCTCTCGATGTCCCGCATGTGGTAAAGTGAGTAAGGCAAGACGATTTTAAAGGAGCATGCACATGATGAAGAAGAATATATTTGACACACTCGTCGAGCGCGGTTATGTCGCCCAAGTCACTCATGAAGAGGAGGTGCGCGAATATCTCTCGGAGAAAGGTGCAACTTTCTATATCGGCTTCGACCCTACGGCAGATAGCCTCCACGCCGGTCACTTGCTCCAACTGATGGTTATGAGATACATGCAAGATGCTGGAATTATCCCGATTGCACTTATGGGTGGTGGCACAGGATACATCGGTGACCCGTCAGGACGCACTGATATGCGTTCCATTATGTCTCCTGAGGTAATCGAGTACAATGTCGATTGTTTTGCCAAACAGATGAAACGCATCCTCGATATCAGTGAGGGCAAGATCATCTTCGCCAATAATGCCGATTGGCTCGTCCCTATGAACTACATCGAATTCATTCGCGAGGTCGGACCGCACTTTACCGTCAATAGGATGCTCAGTGCCGACTGTTACAAGCAAAGGCTCGACAGCGGACTGACATTCCTCGAATTTAACTACATGATGCTTCAGGCATACGATTTCCTGACGCTCTTCCGTACATATGGCTGTCGCCTTCAGGCGGGGGGCGATGATCAGTGGTCTAACATCATCGCAGGCGCTGAATTGATTCGCCGTAAAGATTGTGAACCGGCGTACGGTATGACATTTCAACTGCTCACAACAGCTTCGGGAGAAAAAATGGGTAAGACAGCGCGCGGTGCTCTCTGGCTCGATGAGGATAAGTGTTCTGTTTACGACTTCTACCAGTACTGGAGAAATATCGAAGACGAAGTCGTTACGCGAACGATGCGTCTTTTAACGATGCTCCCTTTGGAAGAAATAGAAACATACGATAAGCTCTCAGGTTCCGACATCAATATTGCAAAAGAACGCCTCGCTCTTGAGGTGACAACGATTGTCCACGGACGTGAAAAGGCAGAACAAGCGGCGCAGGCAGCACGTTCCGTCTTCGGTGCAGGTGGCGACAATGCGTCGATTCCAACGGAAAAAATTACACGTGAAGATCTCGGTTCGACATTTATCGATATCTTGGCAAAATACAAGCTTACTTCTTCAAAAAGTGAAGCGCGCCGCCTGATCGGTCAAGGCGGATTCTACGTGGATGACGAGAACGTTCGCGAATTATTCGCCACACTCGATGAAGAGGCGTTTATCGATGGACAACTGATCATCCGCCTAGGTAAAAAGCGCCACATCAAGCTCGTGATCGATTAACGTATTGAAACTGTCATTATAACGTCTCGGGAAATGTAAAAAGCGCAAGCGTTCCCTGCCGACAATCGATCCGTACGTTGTCAGGATGGTTTGTATGTGCGTAATTACTCAAGGCGAGAGCGCGCGTTAACGGTAAAGAGACGTCGACCAGCTCCCAGCGAAGGCCTTTAATCGTCAGACCCGAGACTCTATCATCAAGAGGCTGTGCCGAGAAGAGAAAGCGCCTACTCCCTGCTCTCACAAAATAGTCGCGATGAAAGACAGGTATGAGTGTTCTCGGACCGACGATGACACGACCGAGCGTCATCCCATCCGTCATAAAAACATTGGCACCGCGTCGTGCTGCCAAAACGGCTAACGCAATATTTGCAAGCGTATGGTCTTGGCGGGAACCAAAACAGTTCAAAAAAAGCAACGACATTCCCGTCAAGTCACCACATGCTTTAAACTCTGCGTAAAGAGCAAACTCTTCCTCAGGGATTTTCTTTCCAAGCGAACGAAGAACGGCAACAGCCAAGGCGAGCTCACCGTCTGTGTGACTTTTGTCAGCTGAAAAGACCATCTTCTTCGTCGATTCATGCAGCAATCGCTTGCGACCACCTTCTATCGAATCAAAATCGCCGACTACAAGATTAGGAACATAACCTAGACGGATGACACAATCTGCACCACCATCTGCTGCGACAATCAACGTTGCCTGCGAGAGCAAAAGTGAAGTAAAGATATCCTCGGAAGCTTGTCGTCCAGCCAATGCGACAACAGCATCAAAAGAAACAATACTCATGCCCTATAATTTCGCCTTGGCGAGCCAGATCGCACGACGAAGTGATTCAGCCGCTTCCTTTGGCGAATCCTGTCCAAAAATGGCCGACCCGGCGACAATCATATCAGCACCGGCCCGGACGATTTCTGCAACATTGCTAAGCGTTACGCCTCCATCAACTTGAAGACGAATGGGAAACCCGGAAGCGTCGATCATCGCCCGCGTCTTCTTTATCTTATCAATTATTTGCGGGATAAAGGATTGACCGCCAAAGCCTGGGTTGACCGACATTAAAAGGATCATGTCAAGATCGGGGAGTAACCATTGAAGCGTCTCGACAGGTGTACCCGGATTCAGTGATATGCCGGCGTAACATCCGAGCGTACGAATCTCGGTCAGCGTTCTCTGGGCATGATAGAGAACTTCTTGGTGCACGACGAGCGTCGACGCACCTGCATCAGCATACGACTTCAACAGCGAATCGGGGTTCGTCACCATCAAGTGCACATCGAGTTGTTTCGCAGTCCAATTCGAGAGAGCTTTCAGAACGGGCGGACCGAATGTCAAATTAGGCACAAAGTGTCCATCCATGACATCGCAGTGGATCATATCGATACTGTCGCCTAGCCGATTGACATCCGATGCGAGGTTGGCAAGATCAGACGAGAGAATTGAAGGACACAGGAGCACACGTGTGTGATCCCTAAAGACATCCTTACGATCAGTTATCTTTTGTTCAAATACCATCAAATGATTCCCTTCAGGTTAGGACGTGTTCACCCTATTCCTCCTCAGGCTGAGGAGTCGTTGTCGGCGGCGGTGGTGGATCTGTTTGAGAGCTTGTCGTTGTCGTCGTTGTCGTCGTTGTTGGAGGCGAAGTTGTCGACGGCGGCGTCGGAGGATCAGTCGGAGGTGGCGGCGGATCGACGTAATTATGGTAGTCCTCCTCCGATCCGTAAATGAGATCAACACCATCTGCAGGTTTAAAAGTCACACCAGGTGCAGGCGATTGCAAAATTATGAATATCTTACTGGCGTCGGAGTCATTTCGCGGGTTCAACGTCGTCGTCGATTCACTCCAACGCTTCATACGAATCGTCGCCACACCAAGTTTCGATAGTTTTTCTTTTGCGACGGCAAAGGTCGATCCCTCTACAAGCGGCATCGTCTGATTAGCTTTCGGTGTGGTTGTCGGATGTAGAAAGTTGTACAATTCCTGTGCCGTCCCGACGACAATCGTTACCAGTGTATTATGAGAAACTGTCGTATTGGGACTCGGTGATTGCTTAATAATCCATTTGTCATTAGCCGGAGGAGCCTTGCCGGAAATAGAAGACTCACCGCCAACGAGCAGCGAATTTTCCGTCAGCACCTCAATCGCAACATCATATCTCAATCCCGTTATTTTCGGCACGAGTACTTGTGATGGTCCCGCGCTATACACAAGCTCGATCGTGGCTCCGTAAGGGACGAGCTCACCCGATTCAGGGTTCGTCCTGATCACTTGACCCTTAGGGACAGTATCAGACGGTTCTGTCGTAAACTTCACAACAAAACCTTGTGATCGCAATGTGATATCAGCAAGGCTTGATGTCTGCCCAACGACATCGGGAACACGTTCAGAGTCTTTGCCGATTGAAATGTAGAGTGTTAACGTGAGGCCTTTAGGTTTGATCCTTACATTGCCGTCAGACTCTGGATCCTGTCTCAGAACGATATCGGGCAGTACTGTCTCACTCACTTCAAACTTTTTTTCGATCTTCATACCCGCTTCTTCAAGCGATTCGAGCTGACTGACAATGTCACTCATCGAACTCCCTTGAAAATTTGGCAGAACGATCTCTTTCTGATCGGAATCAACAGGTTCAGGTGGAGAGAAACGCTTAACAAGGTAGATGGTCAATATGGCGAGTAAAGCGATGGCAATCGTCACGACTGTCACCGCGATCGCCGTCTCGCGAAATCGTGACGAACGTCGCCTACTGTATGTCCGCTCGATCTCTTGCATCCTCCGAAAATTCGACTCGGCATTCTGTACACCAATGGCTGATGTCGAGGCATCTTCCCAGACAGCAGCAGACCTCGGAATGACGCCGTACACGCCTTGTGGATCAACCATAAAAGCATCGAGCTCGTCGACAAGTTCGCGCGCTGTCTGGTAACGTGCATCAGGGTTTTTCTGGATAGCACGGTTGATGATCCTGTCGAGTGCAGGTGGGAGTGACGAAATAATCGTCGAAGGTGCCGGAGGCACCTCCTGCAAGTGTTTGATTGCAACGGCAACAGACGACTCACCATCAAACGGCAACACACCAGTCAACATCTCATAATACAAGATACCGAGCGAATAAAGGTCTGAGCGCGCCGTCACTTGCCCACCGCGAGCCTGTTCTGGCGAAAAGTAATGGACGGATCCCATCACAACACCACCGGTCAGTGTAATCGTATTGGTGCTGGATGCCCGAGCAATTCCAAAGTCTGTCACCTTCGCAACCATATCAGGCGTAATCAAGATGTTCTGCGGTTTAATATCGCGGTGAATCACCTCGCGATTATGCGCATGCTCCAAAGCGAGACCAACTTGGATCAAAAGCGGCGTCGCAAGGCGGTAATCGATCGCCCCATAACGACGAATAATCTCTTTTAGCGTGTTTCCTTCGATATACTCTTGGACAATATAGCGCACACCGTTATGCGAACCGTAATCTAGAACGCGGACAATGTTAGGATGGTCGAGACTAGCCGCCGCACGCGCCTCAGTCGCGAAGCGACGGACAAACTCAGGATCATTCGCCAAATCTGCGTGCATAACTTTTACGGCAACCCTTTCACGAGTTGCTAAATCATCTGCGAGATAAACGGTCGCCATTCCGCCCTGCCCTAGCGTACGGACAACGCAGTATCTCTCCGCGACGATTGTCCCGGCGGCAAATGGCTGCATTGTAATCATTCAAACCTCCCGTCAGGCAAAAACGACAACAACGGTAACGTTGTCAGGAGCTCCTGCCTCCAGTGTTTGCTCAATTAATGACGATGCTACGCTCTCTGGATCGTTCGCGTGACGCATCGTCGCCTGTATTTTTTCAAATGCCACATATCCGTGCAATCCGTCACTCGACAGCAAAAAGCGGTCATTCTGCAACAGATCGACATGCGTGATATCTGGCCTGACATACTCTGGAAAACCTAACGCCTGTGTTAGGATATGGCGTCGCGGATGTGATACACTCTCGTTCTCCGTAATGGTACCGGATACGACCATTTCATGGACATACGTGTCATCTTCGGTCAGCAGTTCAAGCTTGTTGTCACGAAGCAGATAACAGCGGCTGTCACCGATATGCGCCACATAACAACTTCTCTCATAGATCACCATCATGGTCATCGTCGTACCCATTCCAAAATTTTCTTCACTCTCCAGAGAAGTCAAGTAAACGCGTACATTCGTTTTTTGCATAACATCCTCAAGGATAGAGCGAACTTTGTACGGATCGTTTTCTGAGGGTAGCGCAGCGCGCAAGTGTGCCGTCGCATACTCGACAGCCGTTCTGCTCGCAAGCTCTCCATTCTTGTGGCCGCCAAGTCCGTCACAGACGATAAACATCTGTGGACAATGATCGTTTTGGACATCGATAGCGTAAGAATCTTCATTCTTTTCGCGCACGAGACCTATATGCGTCATCCCTGAATATGTGATTTGCTCACCTGTCATATCCTTTGCGCTTCCTTCATCACTTACACGCGTCGCGGAAACGCAAGTTGAGAAATCTCAAACATGCTGACACCGCAAACCCCCGTTCTTCTCCAAACTATCCGTGTTCCCCCATGAAGACGCATGAACGATACACAGAGTGACGGGATAATGAGAAAACAGCCTAAACATGTATTTGCTTTATTGATAGATTGTATCAGTTTGCCAAAAGTCCCGCAACAAGTGCCTTTGGTAACGCTTAAGAGAATCATTGCCAGAGCTGCTCCTAAGTCAACGCATACGCCTCATGAGCGCAATGAAAAACCCGTCCGAACGGCACAGGTGTGGCAACAAAAGAAGCGTCCCCGGTAATCGCGATTGAAGCGCGGTATCGTCGCCATGAAATACAGAAGATGCCAAATTGAAGTGTATAAGCTCAAATGCCTCACCGTCTTTCGAAGCGAGAAACGCTTTCACTTGTTCTTCATTTTCGTCCGGATTGATCGTGCATGTTGAATAGATGAGTAAACCTCCCACGACAACAGCCCTAGAACCATTCGCCAGTATCGAACGTTGAATTGGTAGAAGGCGCTCTGCTACTTGCGCCGTCACGCGTGATCGTATTTCTGGACGTTTTTGAAGCAGCCCAAGCCCTGTACACGGTACATCACAGAGGACGATATCGAATGCATCGTTGAAAAGATCATGGTGCAACGTCGCATCTAGGCAATGCTGTTCGATGTCGCCAAAGCCAAGACGCTCTGCCATCGCAGTAAGTGATAGTAGCCGTTCCTCAGATTGGTCACAGGCGACAAGATCGCGGACGTTACCTTTTAATTCTGCAATATGCATGAGTTTACCGCCTGGTGCTGCACACAAATCCAACACGCGATCATCGGGCAAAACGCGGGAAAATAAACCGACGAGCATCGCTGACTGCGACTGAAGGGAGAATAATCCATCTCGGTATGCCTGCGACTGTGTCACGTCGGTACCGCTCGGTTCCACACCATACGCGCAGTCAGGCCAAGGAAGTTGTCTCAATTGAAGTGTTTTTGCTTCTTCACTGGAGGTCCATCGTTCGAACAGATCGGCCTTCATCGCGTTCATCCGTATCGACATGTAATCTGGAGATGTCAGACTGTGCCGCCCGATCGCGATAGCGTCCTCCTCCCCATACCAATGGGCTAACATTGTAAAAAGTTCGCGTGAAAGTCCTAATTCGAGCGCCTGCTGCTCTCCCTTCGGCAATTCTGGCTTCTGACGCGTTAATTTGCGCAGGACCGCATTTACAAAACCTGTCGCCCTCTCACCTGAGAAGAAACGTGCTACATTGACGCTTTCATCGACGGCTGCCCTCGAAGGTACATGATAAGAAAAAAAGAGCTGCCAAACTCCCATCCTGAGCGCCGTCAACACCGATGGCTCGAGTGCTTCCAATGGTCGCGACGACGCCTTCGCGATGAAATAATCAATCGTCGGTAAATAGGAGAGCGTCCCGTAAATGATCGCTGAAGCAAACGACTTGTCACGCGCATCGAGCTCTGGCGACGCTAAATGGAAGGCAGCACTTTCGTTCGAAAAAGCGTTGTCAAATGTGACAGCGCGGATTACTTTCGCAGCTGCTATACGTGCAGCATCAACCTTCCGCCTCTTACGACTCAATCGCTCGATCCTCCCAAAGAATCAGTCTCTACGGCGTGAGTTCGCCAGCAAAATGAAGCGGAGAAGATAAAGAATTGCGGTCAGGGCTGACGCAACATACGTCAGTGCTGCAGCAGTGAGAACTCTGCGCGCACCTTTTGTCTCGTCGCCTGAGAGAACACCCGTCTGAGAGACGAGCGTCATCGCGCGGTGACTTGCATTAAATTCCACCGGCAGCGTGACGAGATAAAAAAGGACAGATGCGGCAAAAAAGGCAATCCCAACAGTCAACAATGTATCACCGAGCGCCGACTCCGTCATAAGCCCAATCATCGCGAGTATGGGTCCGAACTGCGAGCCGATATTAGCGGGCAGCAGCAACGATGAGCGTATTTTATTCGCGATATACCCCTCTTTATCCTGTAGGGCATGACCAACTTCGTGGAGCGCAACACCGATCGCCGCTACGGAGTATTCGTCATGCGTCGCATCTGAAAGTCTGAGAACTTTTTCCCTTGGGCTGTAGTGATCAGTCAGGGCACCTCTCACCCGCTCGATCCTAACATTCCATAAGCCATTCTCATCAAGAGCGCGTCGTGCAGCTTGAGCTCCTGTGTACCCTGAACGTGCAGCAATTCTGCCGTATTTATTAAAACTTGATCGAACTCTAATTTGCGCAAACAGACTCAACACCATTCCGATGCTAAAACACCAAAACTGCCATCTCATCTCATAACCTCATTTCTACTTTATGGCTCTTCTGTATTTCTAAAAATCGTGCCGCACTTAAAATTATGCGCACACTCACGGACGCACATCTTCACACCTGATTGCGGTTGAATATCCAGGAGTTCAATGACGCCACCGACACAGGAGATAAACATGCGATTACCTTTCACGACGATCTCCCCTGGATCACCACATGGAAAATCGCCACAATCGTGTACACGTGCACGTAATAGTTTATAACGCTTACCGTCAAGAAAAGTATAGGCTCCCGGCCACGGTGAGACGGCGCGGATATGGTTGTGCACGTCACGCGCGCTCCTCTGAAAATCGATGCAACCGTCACGTTTTCTAAGTCTCTTCGTCTCCGTTGCCATCGATTCATCCTGATCGATAGCTTCAAGCTCACCAGATAAATAACGCGGTAATTCACACGCAATCAGCTCCCCGCCGAGATTAGCAAGTGCACAATGAAGCTCGCCAGCGTTTATTTCATCGTCGAGCAAGTACTTTGCCTGTGCGAGAACTGGTCCCGTATCGATCCCTTTGTCCATTAACATCAACGTGACTCCTGTCTCCTTCTCACCCGCCATGATGGCAGACTGAATAGGCGAAGCACCTCGATACTTCGGCAACAGCGATGCGTGGACGTTGAGACATCCCTTCTCAGGAAGTGTCAAGATCGTCTCTGGAAGATATTGACCGAACGATGCCGTCACGATCACTTCAGGACGTAGCTTTAAGAGAGTAATATATAACGCCTTATCGCGGCAGTTAGATGGCTGCATCAGCGGAATGTCGCGCTCTTTCGCCCACAAGGCAACGGGGGGCGGTGTCAACTTGTGCCCTCTCCCACGTGGGCGGTCTGGCTGCGTGATAATGAGTGAAGGCAACAATGACGACATTTCGAGGTAATCTAAAATGACGGTCGCAAACTCTGGCGTCCCCATAAAGGCATAGCGTATCGTCATGTACTGACCTCGTTCTCAGGAACACCATGATGTCCCTTTTCGTCCGTTTCACGTTCAAGAATCGCGGTGCCATCATCAGGTGAAGTGACATCATCTTTCACACTGTCATCCTGTTGCGCAGCGCGCTCACGTTCAGCTCTCTTACGTTGCTCTTCCTCTTCAAATTCCTCGCGCGTACAGAGAACAGTCTCAGAACGCCGACGGTACAAGATCCCGTCAAGGTGATCAGTCTCATGACAGATGCAACGTGCCGAGAGTCCTGTAAAAGTCTTCTCGAAATAGTCACCCTCTACATCTTGTGCGCGAACTGTAACAGAAAGGGGACGAGATACTACACCAACTAAACCGGGTAGAGACAAGCAACCTTCAACGCCTCGCTGCAGACCTTCCTTGTGAATAATTTCTGGATTGACAAAAACGATCGCATCGTCTTCGTCTCCTATGTCCATGACGAAAAGACGTCGAAGAACACCGACTTGCGGTGCCGCAAGACCTACACCGTCACTGTCACACATCGTCTCAATCATATCATCCACAAGTGTCGCAAGACGATCATTGAACCGCTTGACAGGTCGCGATTTTTTTAAGAGTGTCGGATCACCTTCAAGAATAATCTCTCGTATGGCCATCTTATTATCGCCTCTTCTTTCTAGACTACTTTAATTATTTAGTATACAGGAATGATGGACAGAACGATGTAACGGAAGCTATAAGCCTTAGAGATGGGAGTTTTGGAGCAGAAACTCAACGTTCGATACGATTGCCTCAAACTGAATGAGCGAGGAATAACCGTTCGTCTCACGATCGAAAAAGCCGTTCACAGCTGGGTGAAAATGTTGACCGGCTTCATGCATCTCGTGTCCATAATCGATACCACGAGCTAGGAGCTCCAGATTGTGGATGCGCTTCTCTTCAGGGATACATCTTAGAAATAACCCGCCTTTACGAGTCCCAATAGGTGTACCCATGGCGTGGATCGTCGCATCGATCTTGAAGATGTATCCAGGCTCAAACGGTTCGAGAAAATACCAAAAACTCCCTTGTGAACGTAATTGCCCAAACGTAGCCTCATAATCCATCATGTCTTTGAATGCAGTTGCCATCAGCTTAACAGGACTGTTACCGAGCGCGTAGATATCGGCACATACACTTTCTCCTTGCAGTTTCGGGTAGATGCCGCCTAGGCCCGCACTTACCGCCCAACGAAGACCTAATAATTCTGCAGCTTTCATCGTTCCGGAAGCCGTGAGATAAGCATTGGCTCCAAGAGGAATATTGTCAACTTTAAAGTAGTCATAACGTGGCCATGCATGACCTCGAAAAGGCACAAATTCCTCCATGCTTAAGAGCTCAATTTTTCCGTCAAGAATCATGCCGAGCGGAGCCGTTAATGGCCACCGCTCGACGAGCTCATCATTTGACACAGAGGGAATTCCATGTCCGATTAGACATGTCTCAGTAATCATCGTTCTAGCTCCATATCATGATTAAAACGTCGTCCAAGGGTCGATGTCGATCACCAACGATACACCTTTCGGTCGCTTCAAGTCATCCGCAGCCATAAAGAGCAGACGCGTGAGATTCTCCGCCGATTCATCTCTGACCATCACGCGGTAACGGTAACGACTTCGAATTCGCTCAATAGGCGCAGGTGATACTTCAGATAAGACGGTACGCGCAAATGTGCCACCGTATCGTCTGATCAGCAGGGCGACATCGCGGTGGAAAGCGCGCGCAGTATCTTCTACCTCGTAGCGGTCAAACCCCTTCAATTGCGCCATGCCGACGTGTCCAAATGGGAGATATTCCATTCTCTTGCGAAAGACGATCTCCTCGCGATAAAATGCCTCATAGTCTTGTTTTGCTGCTGCTCTGACGACAAAGTGATCGGGTTGAACAGCTTGGATGATGACGCGACCCTTCTTAAGTCCGCGCCCCGAGCGTCCAGCTACTTGCGTCATTAACTGAAACGCTTGCTCTGAAGCGCGAAATTCGCCCGTTCCCAAGAGTTGATCGGCAGATAAAATAGCCGACAACGTCACATCGTGAAAGTCGTGTCCTTTGGCGATCATCTGCGTCCCGACAAGTATATCGGCTTCATGCCGCTCAAATGCATCGAGTATTTCCTTGTGAGAAAAGCGCCCTCTCGTCGTATCGAGATCCATCCGTAGAATTCGTGCATGCGGCAACTGCTTTCTGATCTCCTCTTCGACTTGCTGTGTACCAGCCCCAAACGCCATAATCTCTTCACTTCCGCATTCAGGACAATGCTTCGGGACGCGCGCGAGCCGTTCGCATAGATGACAGACCATGCGATTTGGCAGCCTACTCTGTTCACCGTATGGGTTACGGTGTGAAGTGAGCGCGATGTCACAGAAAGGACAGCGCATCTGCCATCCACAATTTCTACAGATAATCGTTCGCGAAAAACCGCGCCGATTCAGCAGGATCATCGCCTGTTCTCCACGCTCAATCGCGTAAGATAGTTCCTGCGTCAAGCGCTTACTGAAAATTGATAAATTGCCACGCGCGTATTCCCTGCGCATGTCGACGACTTCAACGTCAGCCATACCGACCTCGCTTATTCTTTCGGGTAAGCGAAGAAGTGTCGAGAGTCCGTTATGTGCACGCCAATACGACGACACTTGAGGCGTCGCAGAGCCGAGCACGAGTACGGCGCCATTCATCATCGCTCGTATTCTGGCGATATCGATAGCATAATAGCGTGGCTTCATTTCAGCTTTATAGCTCGATTCTTGCTCTTCGTCGACGACAATAAGTCCGAGATTGTTCAATGGCGCAAAAACGGCAGACCGCGCGCCGACGACAATGGGTATCTCTTGGGCCAGAATACGCTGCCACGTCTCATAACGCCCTGCCGGTGTGAGACGACTGTGGAGTATAGCAACGCGATCACCAAAACGTGCGATCAGGCGGCGTGTCATCTGCGGAGTGAGCGCTATTTCCGGTACAAGGATGAGGACTTGCTGTCCGCGCGAGAGAACGCGGTCGGCAACTTGAAGATAGACCTCTGTTTTGCCACTTCCTGTCACACCAAAGAGCATGAACTCACGAAGTGACCCAAGAGAAACAGAATGTGCAGCACCGTCAATCTTTTCAATCGCTTCTTGCTGCGCCTCTGTTGCCTCAAAGGCTTCTGCCGGCTCAACCTCTTCAAGTTCCTCCGGCAACGTGCGTGGCACAGATCTTTGAAAAAACTCAATAACGCCATTTTTTGCGAGTGTGTTGAGAACACCCTGGGAGACGTCGGCTGCCTGTCTGATTTCAGTACATGGCGCCTCCTCATGCTCAAGTAGGAGCTCGATCACACGCACTTGCTTCATGCTCCGCAGATCACCGGAATCGAGCAATTCAGTCGCTTCCTCCGTATCGATCAGACGCGCAGCCTTAACACGGCGGTCACCGACTGAGAGAACCGTGGGAGGCACCATCGCGTTAAGCGCATCGCCGACAGAACAGTAATAACGCCGCTTCATCTCATAAGCGAGCTTCACTTGCTCCTCCGTCACAACTGGGCGCGGCGACAAGAGACTGTCGATATCGCGAATCTTATTGTCATGGTAGTGACCGGGAGGAGAATCAAAAAAACGTGTGACAAAACCGCGCGACAACGTCTTGCGAGTGCCAAACGGCACATTGACGACCGATCCAATATCGATCGATTCTTTTAGCGATTCAGGTATCCTGTATGTCCACTCGCGATCGAAGTGGCGCGCTGCGTATGCGAGAACAACGTAACAGTAACACTTCATACAGTCATCAATTCTTGACTGATCGAGCCATCACGTCGGTTCGAGAAGGCCTCTGCGTTCACTCAAAAGCCTATCAATCTCGTGCGACAGCTCGTCGACCGCCTCTTCTTTTGAGATTTTGCGGACAACTTCTCCTTGACGGAACAAAACGAAATGGTCTTTGCCTCCAGCAATGCCGACATCGGCTTCGCGCGCCTCACCGGGTCCGTTGACGACACAACCCATGACGGCGACTTTTATCGGCTCATGAATCGAGGCGAGCCGTCTCTCCATTTCCTCCGCAATCTCCATAAGAGGAACTTCCGTGCGTCCACACGTCGGGCAACTAATAAGCGTCGCACCACGCTGGCGCAAATCAAGCGCTTTGAGAATGGCAAAGCCGGCACGTACTTCCTCAACAGGATCAGCTGTTAAAGAGACTCGTATCGTATCGCCAATACCTTCCGCAAGCAGTGTCCCGATTCCAACGGCCGAACGGATGACTCCCTCGGACTTCGTCCCCGCCTCCGTCACCCCAAGATGTAATGGATAGTCGAGCACATCAGAAAGGAGGCGGTACGTCTCGATCATCATGCGTGGCGATGAAGCCTTCGCAGAGACAACGATATCAGTAAAATCAAGGCGTTCTAGTTCGCGTACGGCTAAAACGGCCGATGCAGCAAGCGCCTCAGGTGTAACGCCGCCGTACTCATCGACGAGAACTCTGTCGAGCGAGCCGGCATTGACGCCGACACGAATCGGCACACACGCCTTCCTCGCTTCTTTCGCTATTTTTACCAATCCATTTTTATCGCGCATATTACCTGGATTGATCCTTATTTTATCTGCGCCTGCACGTATAGAGGAGATAGCTAGGCGGTAATCGAAGTGTATATCTGCGACGACAGGAATAGGTGATTTGAAACAAATGCGACGCAGCGCCTGTGCCGCCTCGGCACTAGGCACAGCAACACGGACGATATCGCATCCCGCCTCATCGAGTCGGTCGATCTCCTCAAGCGTGCGTTTCACATCACACGTATCTGTTGTACACATCGATTGAACAGATACAGGGGCACCGCCTCCGATCACAACAGGCCCGACAAGCACTTGCTTCTTTTTCAATACATTTTTCGTATTCATACTCATGTACCCTCACGACACAGCTCTTCTTACCAACCGAATAATCGCATGAGATCGAGCACAATGACGGCCAAACCGAGCAACAGTATGAAAATAACACCGATTGTACTTGCGGTCATTTTGAATTTCTTTGAGAGCGGCTTGCGGCGGATCGCCTCCACCGTGATGAGCAACAGATGGTTGCCGTCGAGTGGAGGAATCGGCAGTAGATTCGTGAAACCAACGGCGACCGAGAGAAGACCTAAAAAAGTCGCGAGCTTGGCAATTATCTCACCAAACGTCTTACCATGCTTCACCGTCTCCGCCGCCATCGAAACGATGCCAATGGGTCCCGCCACACTGTCTCTAACAGCTATTTTTCCAGAAAACACCATGCCTAAAGCGCGAAACGTCGAACGCAGGACAGAGATAGGATAATGAAAACCTTGCGATAAGATATCTGCGGCGCTGGCCGACTTTGTCATGACGATCCCGAGCGGGATATCAGTCTCCAACATGATCGGCTTCACTGTGATGGTCATCGGAACACGACCGCGTTCAATCTCTGCTGTCAGCTCTCTCCCCTCCGACTCACTGATAATCTCGGTAATGCGCCTATGATCATTGAAAGGCACATGTTCGATCGAGATCACGGCGTCTCCCTTCTGGAACCCATCGACTCCATGATCAGCGGCCTGATTAACTTCTTGGATAATGTACCTGCCGTTATCTTCAACGTAGACAATACCAAGCATTGGACGCGGTGGTGATTTTGCCGGGTAGATTGTCGTCCGTTTGCGCTCACCTGAAGGCTTTCGATAAGAGATTACCCAAGCCTCGTCCTGTTCACGAACCATCTCGGCGATCGTGAAGTCAAGTGTCGTATGGACTCGCGTAGTATTCACAGATAAGATACGATCTCCGACTTCAATACCTGATTGTTCTATCAGTGTATTCCGATCGACACGGCCTACTACAGGCGTGATCACACCCTGTACAGTAAAAAGGATGGAAAAAACGAGGAACGCCGTCAAGAAATTGAGTAGAGGTCCCATCACGACGACAATCGCACGCTGCCAGCGCGGCTTGTTGTTAAAAAGAGACGGGTCATCGGGGTCGATATTAGGATCATCTTCCTCCCCCTCGATCTCCGATGCCTCCCCTGCAAAACTAACCGATGCTCCGATGGGAAATGCCTTGATGTTGTAGTGAATGCCGTTCTTTTCACGCTCGAAGAGGACTGGCCCCATAAAAATCGAGAACTGCGTTATTTTAATCTTGAAGAATCGGCCGGCCAAATAATGACCCAATTCATGGATAACCATGATAAGGCCGAGAATCAAAATGCCAGCCAAAATCCCGAGAATAGTCATTTTTTCTCCTGTATATTATCTTGATGGCGTCATGCCGTCGTGTATTTGTAATCGTGTACTCGCCTCATCACGCGATGGTGCCCGTTCATCATATCATCAAATGTTGACGACTCTATGGAAGACATGTAGCTAAATTCGACAAGTGCTCTCTCCACAAAATCAAAGATCTGTGTCAGCTGAATGACACCATCAAGGAACAGTCTGACAGCCGCTTCATTTGAGGCGTTAAAGACGAGAGGCATCAGACCTCCATCATGCCAGACTTTTCGCGCTAATCGCAGCGACGGGAACGTCTCTTCATCAACTTTTGCAAAGGTCCACACATGATTAACGCTGCTATCAAATAAACCAAATGATTCAGAATTTGAACAGTCAGAATGATACGGAAACGTCAAGGCATAACGGATTGGCACACGCATGTCGGGAGAACCTAGCTGTGCGAGATAAGAACCGTCTTTGAACGCGACGAGCGAGTGAACGCGACTCTGCGGATGGATCACAACGCGCACATCGTCAGGCTCCAGTCCGTAAAGATGGCACGCTTCGATCAATTCAAACGCCTTATTCATAAGGGTAGCAGAATCGATGGTGATTTTATCTCCCATCGACCACGTCGGGTGCGCCAAGGCTTGGGCGACCGATACGTAAGCAAGATCATCTCGCGTTTGACCGAAGAAAGGCCCTCCAGAACACGTTAAGACCACGTGATGTAAATCGGACGGAAAAGCCGACAAAAGACACTGCCAGATTGCCGAATGTTCGCTGTCAACAGGGAGAATGAGCGCACCTGAATCACTAGCGAGCTGCATGACAGCATAACCTGCGACGACCAATGCTTCCTTGTTTGCAAGGGCGATTTTTTTCCCTGAACTGGCAGCTGCGAGAACGGGTTCAAGACCAGCAAAACCTGTGATCGCCGCAACGATCGTATCGGCTTCGTCCCACTTCGCGGCACGAACGAGCCCCTCACGACCGACACCGATTTCGGGGCAAGATACATTATGATGGATGAGCCGCTCGATCAATGTCGCTCGCACATCCTTGTCCTGTACGCTGACATAGTCAGGCCTAAACAGGCGAATCTGTTCTATGAGCCTCTCTACATTCCTACCGGCCGCCAAAGAAACAACTTCAAACCCTTCGTCACGCGCAACCTCTAGTGACTGTGTTCCAATTGAACCTGTTGAACCGAGAATCGCAAGCTTTCTCGTCTGTGGCACACGGTCGTTCAAGCGACGAGGAACAGGCAGGTTACTTCCCAAGTCACATCTGCTCAGCGTAAGAATAGTATCGTGCGCCATTACACGAAAAATTGCGATAGAATCGACAACAAGAGCATAGCGGGCATAGCCGTCGAAAGACTGTCAAATCGATCACTCACACCGCCGTGCCCTGGGAGAAGAGAACCGAAGTCTTTGATACCGCACCAGCGCTTAAGTGCAGAACTCCTGATATCGCCTAGCGTCGACACCGTGCTCATAAATACGGCAGCAATCACGGCAAAAGCGAGTGAAATGCCCGTCGTGAAACCCATGCGTTTGCCGATGACGAGCGGGAAATAGATTAGGTAAAGAATAATTGTGCCTCCAATACCGCCAATCGTCCCCTCCCACGTCTTATTTGGACTCAAAGCCGGTGAAAACTTCATCCGACCAAACAGTTTCCCGACGAAGTAGGCCGCCGTATCAGATATCCATGCCGTCAGAACGGCCAATACTAACCAGTGCCATCCGCACTTGATACCATAGAGGAGCGCGATCACTGACACAAGCGGCAATGCTGTTGAGATAATAAGTACCGTTTCTGCCACAGCCGTCAAATACATATCGGCACCGCGACGCCACATACGGACGAGGCCGACAAGCGGGAGTAACAGTAGTAAAATCAATGCGAAGTAACCGACAATACGCAACGCGACGAATGTATTCGCAAACAAACTAACCGTCAACGATAGACCGCGGAGGAATGTCTTCCCGTCAATTCCCAAAAAACCTAATAGACCAGCGAAGACAGAGGCGACAGCCACAAACCATGTTGAGACACCTTCAAAACGTAACTTAACAGCCTTACTCTTTTCGAGACCAGTCAAAAAGGTGACGACCGTACACAATAGAACTGTCATTGATGGCACCCAAAGTCCAGGCACGATAAAAGTAATCATGATAGCCACATAGATGATAGCTGTTACAATACGTATCCTTAATTCTCTGTTTATTTTCATCTTTCCTCCTCCTCTTGACAGGGGAACTCATATATTACGCTTTATATTATACAATCACCTACCACCAAAACGTCGATGGCGTCTTTTGTAGTCATCTAGTGCCGCATCGAGTTCCGCAGCGCCAAAATCTGGCCACAGGCAGTCAACGGAATAGAACTCAGCATAAGCAGCCTGCCACAATAAAAAATTGGAGAGGCGCATTTCCCCTCCTGTACGTACGATGAGATCGGGATCGGGGACATCAGAAAGATAGAGATGTTGTGCAAACATCTGTTCGGTCAGATCATCATGCCTGATCGCACCTGCCAAAATTTCTAAAGAGAGCGACCGGGCAGCCTCGACGATCTCGCGTCTTCCCCCATAATTGAAAGCAATGATGAGACGCAGCATACGACGATCTTTTGAGGACTCTTCTGCCTGTTCGATCGTCTCGATAACGTGAGCAGGTAGATTGGTGCGATCACCAATAAACTGGAGTCGAATCCCTTCTTGCTCGAGTTCTTCCGCATATTTTCTGAAAAAAAGCGTGATAAGGCGCATCAATGCGCCGACCTCCGCGGCAGAGCGCTTCCAGTTCTCTGTCGAAAACGCATAAACTGTCAAATATTGAATCTTTCGCTCACGACACAGAATACAGAGCGTCCTCAAATTTTCTGCGCCGCGACGATGACCTATCTCGCGTGACAAGTGGCGTTTTTTTGCCCACCGACCGTTGCCGTCCATGATGACGGCGAGGTGACGGAGAACTCCTTCGTTTCTCGACTCTGCATTTTCAATCATAACTGCTACAGACACCCTCAGCTACCTGCACTCGATCGAGTCAGGACAGCACCGCGAACGAGAGTCATTAGATCTCCATGAGCTCAGCATTTTTGCGTTCGATCGTCTCGTCGATCTTGACAATGTATTGATCTGTCAGCTTTTGAATCTCTATCCCCATCGTATAACAGGCATCTTCCGATATTTCTTTCGCTTTTTCAAGATCCTTGTAGAAGTCATTCGCCTCGCGTCTGATATGGCGGATGGCAACTTTTGCATCTTCGCCTTTCTTCGCGACTTCACGCGTCAGTTCTCGGCGACGCTCCTCTGTCAAAGAGGGAAAGACTAATCGCAGACACTGCCCGTCGTTCATGGGGTTGATCCCTAAATCGGAAGCTTGAATTGCACGCTCAATGTCCTTAATGAGGCTCTTGTCCCACGGTGTAACGATCAGCATTTTCGCTTCCGGTACCTGAATATTCGCCACCTGATTCAGAGGCGTCGGTACACCATAGTACGGGACAGTGATGGGATCGAGAACGTGCGGGTTTGCTCGACCGGCGCGTACAGTGCGCAGATCATTCTCGAGCACAGCAACCGCCTTTTTCATCTTTTCTTCAAAACCGTCATATGCTCCACTAATTTTTTCGTCCAATGCCATTATCATATACCTCCTGATGATTGAGACTTCACGCCCAAGCCGCAAAGCTGAGACTATAACCATGTTATCAGAATCGGCAGCTTATGCGTCAGCGAACAAGTGTTCCGATCGGCTCACCTGCCGCAACACTGATAATATTTTCGAGATCAGCACTATTAAAGACAACAACTTTCTGTCTGTAGTCGCGACAGAGCGCGGCCGCCGTCGCATCCATGACGCCGAGACGTCGCTCGAGCACTTCGTCGAAAGAGAGTTCTTTAAACATCACAGCATCGTCGTGGATATTTGGGTCTTTGTCGTATACACCATCGACGAGTGTCGCCTTCAAAATGATATCAGCATCGATCTCTGCCGCACGTAGAGCTGCCGCTGAGTCAGTCGAGAAGAAGGGATTGCCTGTCCCTCCAGCGAAGACGACAACACTACCCTCCCTGAGGTATCGTTTTGCCTTGATTCCATCAATCGGGTCACCGACGGTCGGCATCGGCACCGCCGTCATCAAATGGGCTTTACATCCTAGTCGTGTCAAAGCCTCTGTCATCGCGATCGAGTTCATAACGGTTGCGAGCATACCGATCCTGTCAGCAGCAACACGATCCATCTCACCGCTCGTCCGACCTCGCCAAAAGTTGCCGCCACCGATAACAATACCAACTTCATGCCCCCTGTCCGCAAGCCGCGCAATAATCGATGCGTATTCATCAACAACTGAAGAATCAATGCCTCTCTTCGAATCGCCAGCAAGCGACTCGCCAGATATTTTGAGTAGTAAACGACGGTATTCCATTCTTTTTTGCACACCTGACGCGTCACTTACACTGAGAGTCGCGCACAGACGTCTTCCTCCGATCATAATTTGCTATTTCTAAATATCATTCTACTAAACTCTCAATTGCTTCGCTCGATGTAGTAACAAGAGGCTGTCTCAAAACCGCAACTTAATTGCGAGAATAAGACAGCCTCTTAACAACTCTACGGCATCACACATATTATGCCTAACGTGTAATTTTTGATCAGATTCGCACGATTTCAGGCCGATTGTGGTCAAAATGTGACCCTCGAGAGCAGCCTACTTTGAGATAGCCCCGACGGTTTCGCTCACTTATTTACTTGGCAAGCTGCGCAGCAACTTCATCGGCGAAGCACTCATTACGTTTCTCTAAGCCTTCGCCCATCTCATAGCGGACGAAACGACGAACTTTAATATTTTCACCGATTCTTCCGATCAACTCTTTGACGAGCTCTTCACACGTTTTGGAGTCGTCACGGATGTACGACTGCTCCATCAGGCAAGACTCGTTGAAGAACTTCTCAAGCCTTCCGTCAACGATTCTCTCAACGATACGCTCCGGCTTCCCCGATTTAATCGCCTGCGCCCTGGCGATTTCACGCTCGCGCTCCACAACTTCTTCAGGCACTTCATCACGTGTAACGTATGTCGGGTTCATCGCGGCGACCTGCATGGCGAGCTCATGGACGAGCTCTTTGAAATCTTCATTCTTTGAGGCGAAATCGGTCTCGATGTTGACTTCGATCAACACGCCAATACGGCCACCTTCGTGTATGTAGGAATCGACAATTCCTTCAGCAGCGATACGACCGGCTTTTTTCTCAGCCGTCGCGAGATCGTGTTGGCGCAGCCATTTAATCGCGCCCTCAGCATCACCGTTTGATGCGGTGAGCGCCTTCTTACAGTCCATCATACCGGCGCCTGTCATGTCTCTTAGCTCTTTAACCATCTTTGCGGTCACTTGCATTGTATGCCTCCCATTCCGACTCTTCGGATTAAACTAGTCTTTCTAGATTTCCCTTAATTGCTATCTTGTCACCGTTGCCGCACTCTCAGACTGCGGCAACGGCTAATCGTTATCTTTACGCGTTATCGTTTGTCGACGCCGAATCGAGCTCCTGAACTTCGTATCCCTCGCGTCCTTCAATGACAGCATTTGCCATCACTCCGGTAATCAGTTTAATCGCGCGAATCGCGTCATCGTTACCGGGAATTACGAAATCGACTTCTTCGGGGTCGCAGTTTGTGTCGACAATCGCGACAATCGGTATGCGCAATCTCCTCGCCTCTGCCACAGCAATATGTTCCTTATTCGTATCGACGATAAAAACACACGATGGCAGATGTTTCATACCGGCAATCCCGCCCAAATTCTTTTCAAGCTTTTCGAGCTCGAGCCGGAGCGAAGCGATTTCTTTTTTTGGCAGATTAGCCCACGCGTCAGACGCGTCAAGCTCGCGAAGCTCGTGAAGCCTTTCGATACGCTTGCTGATCGTCTGAAAATTCGTCAATGTACCGCCGAGCCAACGGTTGTTGACGTAGAACATACCACAGCGTTCAGCCTCTTCGCGGATTGAATCTTGTGCCTGCTTCTTCGTGCCTACGAACAGAATGGTCCCGCCTCTTGCCGATATCTCATTAATGAACCGGTAGGCGGTCTCGATTTTACGCATCGTCTTCTGAAGATCGATGATGTAGATTCCGTTGCGCTCCGTGAAAATATACGGAGCCATTTTGGGGTTCCAACGGCGTGTCTGGTGACCAAAATGTACACCACTTTCAAGTAATTGTTTCATGGAAACGACAGACATAATTCCTCCTGTTTTTGCCTCCGAGATGCTCTAAACCCTGCCATGAGGGCAACAGAAGAGCCACTCTCGTGTGTTTTCCTCGAAGATCATAACACAGTTGTCAGATGTCAGCAACTCGTTACGCAATAACGCAAGCGTGGTATAGTAGAATCATATTTAATTTTACAGGTCTTCGCGCTCTCATGTGCGGGAGCGGTTGGCCAGTATTGTTAACAATAGCCTCGGAGGTTTTATATGATTTCAAACTCGCTACTAAAATTTGCGGCCGGTCAAGATTGGCACGTCGCCAATGAAGGAGAATATGTATTCGGCCAATTCCGCGATTATTGCATCACCGCAAAGACGGACGACGTCCTCACCTCGTTCTTCACTTCTATAGCCGGCATAGCACCGGAGCATTTGATCGAACTTACGCGTTGGCTTGAGGAGACGCGATTTCCGCTTAAGCTCGCTGACTACGAGATGACCGATAATTTCATTGCAATCCGCGCAAAAGACACGGCATTCTCTGGTACGGCAAAACAGATGAAAGAGTTTCTTGAGCGTTTGACGACGAAGCTTGAGGACCTCGAGGTTCCTCCTGCCCTTTGTTCGATCTGCGGTTTACCTGCCGACGAACAGGCGCTGTATGTGGGCCTTTATTGTTATATCCACCCCGACTGCATTGACAAGGAAGGGTATGATTTTACATCAAAGGCCGCGCGGGAAGATGAATCCGAAAACGATGAGGACGAACTCATTTTGCTCTCTACGACGAATGATAAGGATGACGAAGCGTATGATCGCCCCAACGATGAGCGCATCATTGCACTCGCACAGGAATTTACAGAAGACCGCGAACAGTTTTTGGATGATTTAAGCCAGCTATGTGCCGTTCCCAGCGTCGATGGTACTCCAGAAGAAGGCGCCCCATTCGGTCGCGAGACGAAGCGCGCACTAGAAGTCTTCCTTAACATTGCTAGCGGTATGGGATTCAAGACAGTCAACGTCGACAACGTCGCCGGGTACGTTGAGATGGGTGAGGGCGACGAGATGGTCGCGGCAGTCGCTCACCTCGACGTCGTGCCTGCGGGGAGCGGTTGGGACAGTGATCCGTTTACTCTCGTCGTCGAAGGTGACAAGGCAACAGCGCGCGGTGTCAACGACAATAAAGGCCCTTGCCTCGCGACTCTCTATGCGATGAAAGCGCTGAAAGACGATGGTAGTTTTGTGCCGAAACGGCGCATCCGTCTGATCGTTGGGCTCAACGAAGAAAAAGGTATGGCATGCATGGAGCATTACAGGGCAGTTGAGGAAATCCCTGTCGCAGGTTTTACACCTGACGCGCAATTCCCTGCCATCTATGCAGAAAAAGGGATCGCCAACATTGCTCTCGTACAAAAGCGCTGTGAAAGCGACGCGATTGCATCTGCTCGTGGTGGCACTGCCGTCAACATGGTCCCTTCTAATATCGAGTTAACACTCAAAGAGGATAGCGAGTCGAGAGCGTATCAAGGCGTTAGCGCACATGCGAGCATTCCACACAAAGGTATCAATGCTATTTCCCGGGCGATGGATGAACTTGAGCGCGAATTCTCAGATAAGAACTTATCGGATCGCTTCGTGACGGCCTATTCAGCTCTTATCGGCCAAGAGACGGATGGCCTGTCGCTTGGGCTTGCGTATTCCGATGAATCAGGCGATACAACTGTCAACGCCGGGCTTCTCAAGATCGATGAGAATGAAGCGCGTCTCACCCTCAACATTCGTTTCCCGGTCACATTTGATGTTGAAGCAGCAAAAGTGCGCTTATCTGAAAATGCTGATGTTTTCGATGTCAAAACCGAGTGGCTCTCAGTGATCGAGCCGCTCTATCAGCCGAAAGATTCCTACCTCATCAGCACACTTATGGATGTTTATAACGAAGCGATAGGGCTTTCAGGTGAGGCTTTGGCGATTGGGGGAGGAACGTATGCGCGTTCACTGCCTAACATCTGCGGCTTTGGGCCCTCCTTGCCTGGTGACCCCGATGTTGCACATCAAGCAAACGAATGGATATCGATCGATAGGATGCTTGCCAGTGCTTCTATCTATCGTGAGGCCTTACGCAGGTTGGCAGGTTGAGCTAATCGCGCGCCTTAAAATTGTAAACAGGCCAAAGCCGGTGGATGAGCTTGACCGTATCGCCAATGTCGTCGATCAGCTCGGAAGCCGGCTTATATGCTTCTGGGCTCTCGTCGAGTGTCCCGCGGTTGATCGATGTCGTATAGACACCGCGCATCATCTCGTGCAGTGTCTTCAGTGACAGTGTTTTCCGCGCTTCAGTTCGCGACATGACGCGACCGGCACCATGAGGTGCCGAGTAATTCCAATCAGAATTGCCTAGCCCTTCACAGATAAGCGAGCCGTCGCGCATGTTGAGCGGGATGAGAACGCGCTCACCTTTGAGTGCCGAGATGGCTCCTTTGCGCAAAATCATCTTGTCGAGATCGATGTAGTTGTGGGTCGTCGTAAAATCTAGGTCGTAGCGCAAGTTCATCCCCTGCACAAGTTCATCTACAATGGCTTTCCTATTCAAGACAGCAAACTGCTGGATCAACTGCATATCATGCAGGTAATCATCGAACCATCGCCCGTCTAGATAAGCGAGATCGCGCGGGAGATGCGGGTTCAAGGTCGACGCTTTTCGTTGGTAATAGAGCGCGACTTGAAGGCCGAGATTGCGTGAACCGGAATGTACGACGAGATAAAGTCTGTCACGCTCATCGCGGTTGATCTCAATGAAATGATTACCCCCGCCGAGTGTGCCGAGCGATAACTCAGCACGATCCATGCGGAGCGTTTTGTCATTTTTCCCTCTTTCACGACAGCGAAGCTTCTTCAGATTGATCAATTGCAGATAGCGGTGAGGCTTTCGCCTGATCGAAAAACCGGAAGGGATTTGGCGTCTTACAAGCTGATCAAATTCTTTAAAAGAAAGATCATCGCCGATGAGCCTGATCGTCTCCATACCACACCCGATATCGACACCGACGAGGTTCGGGACGACCTTATCGTCGATCGTCATCGTTGTACCGATCGTGCATCCAGCACCTGCATGCACGTCCGGCATAATACGAATCTTACTCCCCTGTACAAAAGGCTGATCACACAAGGTCTTGATCTGATCACGCGCCGTCTTCTCCAAGTCCTTCGTAAAAACCTTCGCCTCGTTATATTTTCCCTTAATGATAATCACTTTGTCCTCCGCTCTGACCTCATCTCCTCACCACCGTTGTGTCAGTAAGACGTTTGACAATCCGAGAACCCTTACATCGTCTGAACTGATCTGCGACATCGGAAGGATTGCCTAATGGCGCACCTTAAAATGGATGGCAGGTTGCCCCGCCATCCATTCAATCATGTCATATCGCAGGGTTTAATACGTTTGACTAACCGCTCTTATCTTCTTTAACCGCATTCTCATTAAGTTTGTTGTCCGTCACCTTCAACGCGACTTCTGTCGGTGCGATCTCTGCGAGTCCAACAGTAACAGGTTCACCGATCTCTTTAGCGGCTGCGTCATCTTTCAGTGCATTGAGCAACTTCGAACCAGCCTTCGTGACTGTCGTAATCTCCGCCATATCACCAATCGCAGAACGTGCCTGTGTGTCTACGTAGCTCGTCGGCAATCCGTCGCTCTCAGTACTGCGTCGACGTCTACCACGACGACGCGACTCACGTTGTTGACGCTGTTGCTCCTGTTGCTGCATAACGATTTCTGAATCTGGAGCAGGATTGATCGGCTCGACATCGCGGATGCTAATGCTGATACGACGCGCCTCGTCCGATACCTCGACGACACGCGCATCAACTTCCATCCCCACTGCAAGAACGTCACCAGGCTTATTCAAGTGATACGTCGAAATCTGTGAAATATGGCAGAGCGCGTCGACACCTGGAGCGATGTTGATAAAGGCTCCAAAGGGGAACATTCTGACAACAATACCGCGTACAATCGTTCCCACGGGGAAACGCTCTTCAATGTTGGCATAAGGATCATCATCTTTTCGTCTGTAACCAAGCGAGATACGTTTCTTCGCACGATCGAAGTCTAAGACGAATACATCGACCTTATCACCAACAGAGAGGACCTCAGACGGGTGGCGGATACGCTGCCACGATATCTCGCTAACATGGACGAGTCCGTCAACGCCACCGATATCGACAAAAGCACCGAAATTTGTAAGGTTGCGGACAATTCCCGTATACTCACTACCAACTTCAATCGTCGTCCAGATCTGCTTGGCGTGTGCCCTGCGCTCGCGCTCAAGCAGTGAACGGCGCGAACCCGACACACGCAAACGACGACGTCTGTCGTCGAACTGCGTGATGAGTATATCAAACGCTTGGTCGCGATACGGCTCGAGGTCATCGACGATCGATAACTCAAGCTGCGTGCGATGGATGTAAATCTCAACTCTCCCGTAGGAAGCAATAACGCCATCACCCACGACATTAATGACTCTCACCGGCACGGGGGTCTTCTGCTCATACGCCTCTTTTACGAACTCTTTCTGCCTCAATGTGTCGACATAGGCGATGGAAAGTAAGATTTCTTTGCCGGCATCATGCGATGAGCGGATGCTGCGGATGTAGACATCAATTTCCTGGTGGGTTCGAACGGCTTCATCTAAATCAAACTCAGGATTACTTTCCATCTCACGGATCGGGATTTTGCCCTCCGACTTATCCCTTACATCAACATACACGAACTCGTCGTCGTAGCGCACGACCTTACCGCTCACGATGGTCTTTGGCTGAAGCTCGGGAATACTGTCGATAAATTCTTCGAAGCTGATATCAGCATTAGGCTCGGACACCGTGTTCTTACTCGTCACTTTTCTTGGTTCTTCTGCGACTCCACCATCAACAGCTTGTGTCACTTCTTCAACAACTTCTTCAGTAACGACGTCAGCGACATGCTCTGCCACTGCCTCCAATCCTGCTTCCATCACTATCTCCGAATTGACTGCCGGCTGTTCTTCCGGTTTCGTCAGGCCTTCGTTTGTCATCATTCTGTGGATAACCTCCCTGATCATCTCGTCTGGTGTTGAGGCACCGGTCGTAATACCGATCCTCATGGGTCTCGTCGTGTATTTCGAAAGCACTCCGTCGACTTGACCCGGTGCATTTATTAGATGCGTCTCCTGACACTTCTCCTGACATACCTCCACTAGCTTTGCCGTATTGGAGCTCGTCTCACTGCCTAAAACGAAAACAACGTCACACGAGGTGGCCAGCATCTTCGCATCAGACTGCCTTTTGACAGTCGTGTTACATATTGTATCAAAGATCGAGAGATTAGCAATTTTATTTTTAATGTTTTCCCGAATAAACTTCCATTTCCCTGCAGAGAAAGTCGTTTGAGAAACTAAAACCCATGGTCTATCGTCAAACCTTGCTAATTCAGCCTCTTCGGGCGTTTCGATGATCACTGGCCGTTCAGGTGAAGCGTAGCCGATAACACCGATCACCTCAGGGTGATTTGACGTACCCGTTATGACAATACCGTGACCTCGCTTTGTCGCATCTGCTACAATTTGCTGGACTTTCTTTACAAAAGGACACGTCCCGTCGATCACTTCACACCCTTTTCGTTTGAGTTCTTTCTCCACGTGTGGCGTTACGCCGTGTGCACGTACGATAACGAGTGCTCCGTCCGGAACCTCCTCCACACGTTCTACGACGATCACACCTCTCTCGTTAAAGTCAGCGATGACGTGCTCGTTGTGAACGATTGCCCCAAGCATCACGACAGGACGATCGACTTCCCTTTGCACGACTTCGTTCGCCATATCAATCGCACGGCGGACACCAGGACAAAAACCTGCCGATGACGCTACAGCTACATATAATGCTCCGCCATCAGCAGACGGAAGCTCTAAGAAACAAGACCTGTCTGCTACACCCTCATCACGCGTGGATAAGCGAGATATAATGTGCCCGTTAAGTTCTTTTGCCTCAATCACGTGTCATACCCACCACATCCTTCATTCGACAGAGACAAGCTCCTATGGAGTGTTCCTTTTCTTCTTTTGATTGTTTGCGTGCGAAGTAAGCGGTACAACTTCAATCTTCTGGCGAAAGAGTTCCTCAATTTCCGCACGATCCTTTCGTGCATACTCTAATCCTACCAATGCATAAATGCGCCGCATAACCTCATTTGCCACCATGCCTTGTTCCGTAGGATTTAACCTCTCCCCATCTCGGAGCTTCAAGATAACACTATCGGCGAAGACAAAGCGCGGCCTCCCAAATAGCCTGTACCTAGGGTCAACGCCAACAGGAATAATGGGGATACCGCGACGGATAGCATAATAGATCAACCCATCATGAGGCTCCGGAGATGTCAGATCGTCGAGAGACACACGCGTCCCCTGCGGGAATAAACCGACGATTTTCTTATTATTTAGCTCTGAAAGGATGAACTTACCTGCCTGTAAATCGGAGGCTGATCGGTCGAGCGATATCGCCCCGAACGCCTTCAAAATTCGCCCGATAATCCTAGCATTGTAAAGCTCCTTCTTTGCGATGAAACATAATCTCCGACTTCTGAAATAAAAAGTAATAAAAATGGGATCGAAGAAACTATGGTGATTAGCAAAAAGAAGACAACCACCTTCAGATGGTTCTTCACGACATCCTTCAACGCGCGGTAAATAAATAGGCCAGATAAGAATCGCAACAAGAAAGCGAATGACAATCCTAATAAACTTCGATAACAACTCACCACCAAAAGGCCTTTTTTGATGATCTTCTTTAGCCATGTCGCCCTTGACTCCATAACGGTTGAATTTGCTCACGCTGTCTTATGACATCGATCATAACATCGACGACTTCCCTCACGCTCATGTCGCTCGTATCAATCAATATAGCATCATCGGCGCGTTTCGTTGGTGCCAACTGTCGTTCACTGTCCTGACGATCGCGAATCTGCATCTCGCGCATAACATCCTCGAGTGTCGAAGAATCTCCGGCGCGCTCAAGGTCGGCAAGCCGCCGTTTTGCACGGACCTCCTCCGATGCCGTGACAAAAAACTTGACAGGAGCATCAGGGAAGACGTACGTGCCTATGTCGCGCCCATCAAGTATCAGCGCCTGTTTTTTGCCGATTTCGCGTTGAATCCGCACACAATACTCACGTGTTATCGGGAGCGCACTAATATCAGACGCTGCTCGTGATGCCTCTGGCGTACGAATATACGGCGTGTAATCTGAGCCGTCGACGATCGTCTTTTGTACGCGATCGGTTAAATCAATATCCATCGATGTCTCCGACAGCATGGCTCGGACCCTTTCCTGATCGGAAGGCGATATGCCGAGGCGCATCGCCTTGACGCCTAGTGCCCTGTACATCGCACCCGTATCGAGCGATAGAATTCCCAAATGTTCAGAGAGAAGCCTTGCGATCGTACTCTTGCCAGAACCGGACGGTCCATCAATCGCAACTACAAGCGGTCTTGGTGCCGGGGCGAGATGCGCGGCAGATTGGCGCTCCTGCGTAAATTCTGTAATCGTGTCGTACATCATGAGGTCGACAGGAGGTAACTCACGTGTCGAAGAAAGGCCGAAATCCATCAAAAATTGCTCCGTCACATCGAGGAGCGCAGGACGTCCCGGCGTCTCTAGCGTACCAACTTCGCGGACGAGTCCACGCTCGATCAGACGGCTCACGACAGAGTCACTGTTCACTCCGCGCACAGCTTCAATTTCAGCACGTGTTGCCGGCGCATTATACGCAATGACAGCAAGTGTCTCATAGGCAGCATCCGTAAGTTTTAGATCACGGACTTTCCCATAGAAAGCCTCCAGCGTATCGGCGCAGGACGGTTTCGTCGCAAGCGACGCCGCACCATCGATTTGTCGAACAATCAAACCTGACATCGGGTCGCGCTGATAGCGACGCTTGAGCTGCTCGATAAGCCCCTCCGCTTCAGCAACTTCCACCCCTAGGAACCTCGCCATATCTTCGTAAGACAGAGGATCGCCAGCTACAAATAGTAAAGCCTCCAACCTTGCCAACTTATCAACCTCACTCATGCGTTTGCCCTTCCTCTTTGCCTTTCAGATCTTTTGCGCTCAATAAGAATCGGCGCAAAAGATCTCTTCTGTGTCACCTTCACCTTGTTTTGAAAAGCGAGCTCCAACATCGCTAAAAATCCCGTGACGCGCTCGAGCACAGGCATCTCTGGTGGAAAAAGCTCGTAAAAGAAAATGCGCGCTCTTCCTGCAATCTGTTGCACAATGAATAACATCTTCTCATGGAGCGATACGCGTTCTCGTTCGAGAATTTGCCCCACTTCTTCTGCACTGTCATGAAAACGCAGATCGTTCCTTGATGCAATGACCTCAACAGCAAGTTCAAATCGCGTGCGATCGAGCGACGTCGTCTCGCGTTCCCGCTCAATTCCCATACGTTCTGGGGGTTCAGGTGGTTTGCTGAAAGACCGACCACACCGAGCATATCGTTCACGTAAAGAGATCGCGAGCGCTTTACACCGCCTGTACTGCAAAAGACGCATGATAAGTAAATCACCAGGATCCGACTCCTCTTGATCATCGAATCGGCGCTGTTCCGGAAGTAGCAGAGATGATTTTAATTGAATTAACGTCGCCGCCATCAGCAGAAATGTGCTCGCCAGCTCCATGTCTAGCTCTACACTATTGTGAATCACTTCTAGATACTGATCGGCAATCGATGCGATGGAAACGCGGTCAACAGGCACACGATTCTTGTCGATCAGTTGACTGAGCAAATCAAGGGGACCCTCGTAGTGGAGGATATTAATTTCCAGCGTTCCGTGTTCCGCGACCATACTGTTAAGATACAAAAAATCGTAGCATGTCGGGAAGCCCCAATGCCGCCTGTAACTGCCGAAAGAGCCATGTGATCGGATCTTGAATTGCATATTCAAACGGTACGAGAATCCATCCTAGAACAGTTGTTAGCGCGCCGCGGAAGAACAAGACGAGGATTAAAAATGCAATGCCGATAATCTGCTCGTATTGCAAGAGCCTGCCATACCACTTATCGGGCAACACAACACCAACAATCTTGAAACCATCAAGCGGAGGCACAGGCAGCAGATTAAAGACTGCCAACAACATATTCGCTTGGAAAAGCGTTAAAAATAACTGCATAACAACTATAATGATGGGTCCACTCGTTCCGATCGCCAGCATGATCGTAAAGAGTGTACAGAAAAGAATCCACGACAACGTACCGAGCAACAGGTTTGACAAAGGTCCGGCGAGACTCACCCAGAAAATACCTCGCTTGATACTTTTCGCTTTCGTGAAGCGCGAAGGGTTGACAGGGACCGGCTTCGCCCAACCGATGCGCGCGATGAGAAAGACGAGCGATCCTATGGGATCGAGGTGTTTCAGGGGATTTAATGTGAGCCGACCTGCCATCGCCGCCGTGTCATCACCCATTTTGAGTGCAGCGTATGCATGCGCAAATTCATGGAGCGACAAAGAGAGCGCCAACACGAACACTGAAATAAGAATTTCAACAATATCGATGTTGCCAAAATTAAAAATCGGTAAAGCTAATGTTGCAACACGTATCTTCAGAGAAAACATCATTTGTATAAAGTCACCATTCATCGTGAAGTATTTCAAAACCATCGCAAGAGCGCGTGTACAGCCTCCTGTGAGGTCTTGTACCGCAGTAAAACTACTCTCAAGCGAACGATGAAATTATACCATAGGTGATTAACGAAGACAGGTCAGAGCGTGTGAATGTTCTCACATTGCATTGAACGGGCATTTATGTATACAGGCGTCACAAAATGATCGTAGAATGAATATGATCAGCGTCCTGCGACGTACCTCTCAAACCCTTCCGTCATCGTCATCTCTGACCCGTGCACCCACAGAGCTTCACAGCCGGGGAAACTAGAAAGCAGTGTTCGTCCGTCTATCTCAGTCATCATCATGAGTGTTGTCGACAACATGTCTGCCAGTCCGGAGTCTTCCGTAATGATACTAACGGAATCGTGGTATTCGGCAGGCTGATACGTCGCCGGATCGATAATGTGGGAATAACGCTTCCCCGCATACACAAAAAATCGCTGATCGTTACCAGACGTGACAACTGACCGATCCGCCACTTCGACAATCTCGATGATCGAATGATTTGCATTCTCAATGGGGTTGTTAATGCCGATACGCCAAGGCGTGTTTTTGATGAGATTATGTCCGATAACGCGTACATTCCCACCCGCGTCAAGTGCACCAGCTCGGAATCCTCGATCAGTAAGTGCGCGTGCGATTTTTTCGACGGTATACCCTTTCGCAATCGCACCTACATCGAGACTCATCTTAGGATCTAGCAATGTGACTGTTCCTTTCTCCCGGTCGATTTTGACATCGTCAATCGAAATATGCGCAGCCGCATCTTCTAGAGCCTGTTGATCAGGGATAAACGCTTGTGAAGGATTGGCATTTGAATGGGTTCGTGCCTCGTGCCAGAGGCTCAAAATAGAACCCATGGCGATATTGACACGCCCGTGTGATCTTTCTTCACACTCGATACCAAAGGCGATCAGATCGAGTATTTCCTCGGGACAGGCGACAGCACTCCCAGCTCGATCATTGATCGTCTTGATGTTTGTCATTCCGGGATAGTCGTCATAAATATCGAACAGCCGATGGTAACGCCAGAGTTCTTGCTCAACAAAAAATCGACTGTCTTCAAATTCGTTTTGATCGACTGCAAGGATGATCATCTTCGTCACTGTGTCGAAAGGCCCCGTTACATACGCTTCAAATCGTTCGAGTTCCGAAGGCGCGACAGAGGGCAACGACGAAACGCCTGCTGTCGTGACAGGAATGGACTCCGAAACGCCATTTATTGTGCCAGAGTCAGGCATCGTCGAATCGCCTGTCGGTGTAACGGGCATCTTCACATCATTTTTACACGCTGACAGCTGTAACGCGATCATTCCGACAGAAAAAATAAGAGCAAAGACTACGGCGAATACACTTAAAAAACTCCGTATATTTCGCAAAAGGCATTGGCGTATCACAATAAACCTCCCCATTACAATCGGTATCAGTCCCTCTTCTTAAAAAAAGATTGTAACGGTCTTATCATGACATACAAGAGCACACCTGATAAGATGCCTGTCGCAATTCCGAACAAAAGCAAATAGGGACCGACAAAAAGAACAGATATCTTGTACTGCATAAAAAGGACGAGAAAAATCAGCTGTCCGAGATTGTGCGCGATCGCTCCCGAAATCGACAGTAGAAATACAGAAGTGCGTCGCTTGAACAACGTCTCAAGCACAATCATCACACCAACCGACAATAGCGTCCCTGTCATGGAGACAGCTCCTGCGATTAACCCACGCGTCATAAAGACAAAAACACTTTTCAAAAATGCGACAGAAAAAGTCTCAAAAGGACCGATGAAAATGAGTGTCGCCATGACAGCAACATTAGCAAGACCGTAGCGTAGCGGAATAGGCGCCGGAAGCGGTGGCAAGACTCCCTCTAGCCATCCGAGTACGAGTGCAGCTGCCAATAAGACAGCCGAACGAGTAAGACGCCTGATCGGTATCGGTTTTCTCTCTTCACGCGACAAGATCGACATCCTCCCAATCTGAAAATTGGGCTACCCCTTCGATCACAATGAGAAAATGATTTGGCACACAGGCAGCGAATTCTCCCGGACGTCTTAACTTTCCCGACCTGATGCAGACGCGATCAGGACAGTCAGATGCCATGAATGCGATCGACTGATCGGCAAACTGGCGTATTACGATTGATGAATCCACATCAAACAGAAAATCTCTCTCCGTCCCTGACGTCAATTCTACGACCTCAAGCAACTGTCCGTCATAGTAGATCTTGGCGACGCTCGCAGACGAGGTTCGCGTCGACCACGTCACAAAAAACAAAACCAAAGCCAACCCAATGAGAGCAAACAACACAAAAAAATCGCGCGACCGGATGAAAACTCTCCGATCGCGCGTGACATCCAACTTGTCTTTCATGTTATTTGCTTCGCTCCGCTTGTCCACACCTCGTTCAGCAATCTCTTTTTTCTCGGAACACCCCCAAATCAAGACAGCGATGAAACGAGGAGCCGACGTGGCTATAAATCAATCGGTCGAGTCACTCGACGTTGGCGTTGATGTTGTTGTTGTCGTCGTTGTCGTTGTTGTGGTGGTGGTTGTCGTTGTCGTTGTCGTTGTCGTTGGTACAGTCGACGTTGGTGCAGTCGATGTAGGTGCAGTCGATGTAGGTGCAGTCGATGTAGGTGCAGTCGACGATGACGATGACGACGCAGAAGTCGTTGTTCTCGTCGTAGTCACCGGCTGAGTCACTGTTGTCGTCGTGGCCGTCGGCATAGGCTTATACTTAGGAGAATTCCAATCAGTCGGATCCCAGTCTTTGTAGCGTCTTGGATTAGGCGCTGGCGGCAGTGGCTGTGCGGGTGCCAACTGATAACCTTTACTGCTTCTGAAAACATATACAGGCAACCCATACGCATTATCGTATAGAAATTTAGCGTCACGGAGAGCCATGCGAATACAGCCATGCGAGTAAGGTCTACCAGCTAAAAGTTTGACATAGCCTCCACTCATATAAGCTCTCGAATAGTCGACCTTATTGTTTCCTAGGTAATCGTAAGGAAGAGAGTGAAACCAGATCGATCCCCTCAGCTGTGTCGCGTAACGTACCCAGCAAAGTGCGCGATCACCCTCTATCCCTGTCGACCTAAAACGTGTAAGTGTTCTCCTCCCGCCGTTAAGAATGATCGGTCTGTTTGCCGGCGTGACAGGAGTAGGAAAACCTGGCTTTCCGGTCGAACATCTGACGGCGTACGCCGGAACATCAGCACCTGTCGACGGATCCGTCCTGTAGAAAACGATACGCTGAATATCTAGGAAAACAATCAGCTTGGAAAAACGCCCACCCGTGTAGGGCGAAGGCGCTTGATTCCTAGTCGTAGTTGTTGAACTAGTCGTTGTGGTCGCTTTAGGATCAGTTGAAGCGGTCGATCTAGATGTCGCACCAGACGTTACAGACTGATCACGATCCGAACCTTCCGTCGTGACGACCGACTCGACAGAAGAAGTCACAGTTTCCGGCATTGGCGTTGTGGAGCCCTCTGTAACGTCCTTGAGAGTAGAAGCAATCGGCTCTGTCGTTGTCGTCACCTCAGACGTAACCTGAGTATCATCTTTGAATACGGCAGGTGGCGCAGCAAAAAAACCGCCGGTCAAAAACAACGCACCGACGACCATCACAACGCCAAGTATCACAGGAATGTAGTGAACATATTTTTTCATCGTCAATCCAGCTTCTCATTCAGCACACGTCTTGCGTGTCGCACTAAATATCCAACACTGACACTATACACGAACCACGCATTTTTTCCAATCACAATATGACAAATTTCCTCACAAATAATTCAAAAATACTCAGACAGACTGATCGCAGTGAGATGTGCCTCACTGCGATCATAAATTAAAGTACAAAAGGATAACTAAGGACGACAATAAGTGTCTGTTAAGGCTCTTCTTCTGCGGCTGTCGTCGTTGTCGGTTTGGGCGTCGTCGTCGCAGAAGGGGCCTCAGTTGTTGTCGTCGCAGCAGACGTTGTCTTCGAGGTCGTGGTCGTCGTCGGTTTAGGTGTTGTTGTCGTCGTCGAAGACTTACTCGTCGTGGACTTTGTCGTTGTAGTCGTTGTTGTCGTCGTAGGAGGCGCAGGCGTACCTACCGTAATCTTGATCGAGACCTCTTCAGAAGATTTATCTGAATACGTCACGACGATCTTGGTATGTATAATACCGGATGTTGTCGTATTTGGTTTCGTCTTAAATCGAAAGGTCGTTCCACTTGGGAGTTTGGAGCTATTGCTTATACCGTTTACAGCAGAGGGCTCTTCATTGACCTTGACCGAGATATCGCGCCCGACAGGTTTGTACTTCCACGCCATACTCTTCTCTGCACGATGCACGTAAGGGTTCATCGGATCAGGATCTGTCGGATCCCAGCGGTTATTTAGGTTCGCAGGCGGATTCTCTGGTGCCTCAGGCAAATTGTAACCCTTGCTACTTGCAAAGATATAACACGGCATACCGCGGTAAATATTGTCTGACAGGTATTTTGCGTCGCGAAGTGATAATCTGATACACCCATTCGACGCTGTGTACTTGCCGAGACGATTATATCCCCACTTACTGAACAAACTCTTGTCTAAAGGCAACGTCTTCCCGTTCGCATCTTTTTGGTGATCATACGGCTGCGAATGAATAAAGATATCACCTGAAACGTGCGTCGCGTAGCGCACCCACACCCACGTCGCAGCCTTCGTGAAGAGGAGCTGGTTAGCCCTATAACCGGACAGGATAAAGGGTTTATTAGGCGGCGTAACAGGCGTCGAACCTTTGACGCGCCCCGTTGAGACACGGAGCGATACTTCTGGGATGGCCTGACCATCTGCCGATGTACTGAAGAAGACAGCACGCTGGACATCGAGGAATACAATAAGATGTGAAAAACGGTTCGTCGTCGGATTTGGTGTTGTGATCGCTTCTGTCGTCGTCTCCGCCGTTGTCGTCTCCTCTGTCGTCGTCATCTCTGTCGTCGTTATCTCTGTCGTCGTCTCTGACGGAATCGAAGTAGGCGTTGTTGTCAACTCCTCAATCCGACTTGTCGTCGTATTCGACGCAAAATCAGTGCTCGGGCTCAAAAAGTTGATAGCATAGAGCGCAATCGTCACAACGAGTATAACGATCGTCACCACGAGCAGTATTTTCAATCTTCTGTTGAACAGTCCCGTCATATCTTTAAATTACTCTCCCATTGTGATTGTTCTCAGACATCCACAAAATTTTACACTTCGATCCAGCTTTTAATAACTTAACATAAAATAACACAAAAACAACCAAGAGTGAAAGCAATCTTTTGCAATGGGCGCACTATGTCTCACTTATTTCGCCTTGTGATATGATTACTTCAACAAAATCATCGTTTTTTCCGTTTTGTGAGGAGACGAAATGGTCAAAATAGCTGATAAATGAGTGCTTACGTTACCGATGAGCTCGAAAGACTTTCCTTGTGATGCTTGCATCCCACTATGATGTAAAAGACTCGAGCTTGATTTTCTGGTTACGAGTAGCTCCTGACAGTATGAAGAGGATTGAGTATATGTGTTTTAAACGTAGCGACGGAACACTTGTTAGAGATTCAAAAGACCCTATTGGCTCCATCATGCCGTATGTCATGCGAGGTCGCAATGAATCGGCTGTCTATATGAGAAAATCATATTGTGTTGAGAATATGCAACAATACATCCGCGAACAACGAAAGCAAGGAAAACGAATCACCGTTTTCAACATTATCTCGGCGACATTTTTGCACACGTTTCTCCGCAGGCCGCAACTCAACCGTTTTATTTCAGGAAGACGACTGTATCAGCATAACAGCTTCGACATTCTATACGTCGTCAAGACAGCATTAACAGACGAAGGAATTGAATCAATCGCGAAAGTTAATTTTGACGGAGACGACACACTCGAAAAAGTAAAAGACAAGATGGATTCTCACATTGAGGCCATTAAGGGCAGTGAGGGTAAAGAAGACGATCGCTTCATCGGGCTTATCTCGAAATTGCCGCGGAGTGTCCTGAGGATCTTGCTTTGGATTGGACGTGTGCTCGATTTTCACGGGCTCATGCCGAAATCGCTACGCGACTTAATTCCATTGTATTCATCAGTCTTCATCTCACACCTCGGAAGCATCGGTGGTGATGCTCTTTTCCATCATTTATATGAATTTGGCTCTACTTCAATTTTCTGCACAATCGGGAAAGTTTATTATAAGCCGTATCGTGATATCTACACCGATGGCGTCGTCTGGAAGAAGACGATTGACCTGAACCTCACAATCGATGAACGGATTTGCGACGGATACTATATGATCAAGAGCTTACAATTATTTGACGCTTACATTGATAATCCTGCACTTCTCGAATTGTCGCCGAAAGAAGCGATGGCTGAAGAGGAGCGTAAGCGCGAACAACGCCTAATGGAACAACAGAAAAAATCGTCGGCAGTACCTGATGTTGAGAACAAATCAGAACCTCAGGGTCAACACAAGAGCCCCATGCAGGATTACTGGGAAGATATGATGGAACACCCTACCAATATCAAGTAGAGTCCTTACGGTGTACATGTCGTTTTCCTGAGCAGCAACGACTGTTTAATTATTTTACGTGATAACCTAACATAGAAGCGCTTTCTTCACCCCGCATAACGCGATAAGCGCCCGCTGCAAGTGCCTCCATTTCAAGCTCACCAGCCATGATGAATACGGGAGCGATAAATGCCACGCGCTCTTCGATGGCGTTCGTCAATCTCTTTATATGCGACATACCACCTGTCAAGACAATAGCACGCACTTTACCATTGACGACGGTCGCCAGTCCGGCGATCGCTTTTGCCACTTGGTAACCCATCGCCTCGATGACAAGACGAGCGTAATCGTCGCCCTCAGCTGCTCTTTGTTCGACCTTGCGCGCATCATTCGTTCCAAGATAAGACGTAAAACCACCCTCCCCTATCTCGTACGCATAGAGAGCGTCAGCGCCCTGCTCACGCGCGATACGCGCTGCCTGGTAAATGGGAATTCCGCCAGCCCTCTCTGTGGAAAAAGCGCCTTCATCGGCCGACACAACGTCAACAATCTCACCGTTCGATTGCAAGTTCATTGATATGCCGCCTCCGAGATGGGCGACGATGACATTCGACTTTAAGAGGTCAAAAGACTCGCGTAAGGCGACAGCTCTTGCAACAGCGCGCGCGTTAAGTGCATGCGAGAAGCTCGTTCTGTCGTATCCTTTAATCCCTGAGAAACGCGCGTGCGGAATCATTTCATCGACTGAGATTGAATCATAAATATACGCCGGTGTCCCGCCCCCCTCCCGGGCGATCGCTTGTGCAATACCAGCTCCCAAGTTCGAAGCATGTTGTTCAACTGGACGATGGAGAAGCGTCTCAACGAGCTCATCGTCGATAACATAAGCTCCGTGACGTACGGGAGGCAACATACCCCCACGTGCAACAATAACGTCAAGCTCTTCGGGAGCTGTCTCATTCTCATCAAGGAATTCTCTCACGCGATCGATTCGCATCGGCAATTCAGCCTTGATCGATGAAAATGCGCTCAATTCTTCTCGAGAATGATCGATCTTCTTTTCGATGATTCTCTTCTCATCCTCAAATAAGGCGACTTTCGTAGAAGTTGAACCAGGGTTAATGACTAAAATAATCACGTGCTACTCCGTTTTACAGACCTTTTTACATGATTGAGAATTGGCCATATCAGTGCAAAGTACGTTTGTAAGCGTCGCTGAGGCTCTAGCGTCACCATCATGTGCTGCTCTCAGCGTGCATGCCAATAAGTCTTAGTCATGGCAAAGGACATATTCCTGCACACACATCAGTACGCATTTGCCGCACGGGCCAACAGGGCTGAGCAGGCAATTGAATTGACTTTTTCCTCACTTGTCGAACTCCTCGACGTGATGATGACGGGTGCAGACGCTCCGACGAGGACTCCCGCGAAAAGGCTGTTACCTGTGTACATCATCGCCTTTGCGACGAGGTTGCCAACGACAAAGTCAGGAACGAGCAAAATATCGGCATCACCGGCGACAGGGCTTTCGTAGCGTTTCATTGATGCTGCCTCACGACTAAACGCAAGATCGAAAGAAATCGGCCCCTCCACAATACAGTCGATAATTTCACCGCGCTCATTCATCGCTTTGAGTTCTGCGGCGTCGAGCGTCTCCGGCATATTCTCATGGACTTTTTCGACAACAGCAAGGCAGGCAACTTTAGGCTTATTGACTCCCATGCTGCGCATCGCAAAAACGGCATTCTCTAGTATCGAGCGCTTCTGTTCAAGTGTTGGATAAGTCACCATGCCACCATCTGTCACAATGAGCATTTTGTGGTAGGCGGGCACGTCAAGAAAAGCAACGTGCGTGATCAGACGCCCCGTCGTAAGTCCGTATTCCTTGTTGACCACTTGCCTGAGCAGGACAGCCGTGTCGATATTCCCTTTTAACAGCATGTCCATCTCTTTCTTGCGGACACACTTTACAGCAGCTCTTGCCGCCTCCTCAGGCGTATCGACGATAAGATAGTCACCATCACGGGCCAATAGTCCTGATGAAGTACTGAGCACATCAAGCCGCAACTCGTCGAAAAAAAAGAATGGGTCAACGAGTCCCAATCGCTCAGCTTCCAAGGCTGCTCTCACCGTCACCTCGTCAGGACATACGACTGCACAGCGTTTCTTGTCAGGTTGATCTATCACACGATCTATGATTTTCTGAAAGCGGTTGCCCATATAATCCTCAAATCCCTCCTTGTTTATCCACAGCTTATAGGTTACCAAATATTCTGTCTATGCGAGTATGGCGTTAAGACAACGTTTTTAAGGTTCATTTATCAGCCATGAAAACAGAGAAGAGTTCACTGCGCCCGGAAACATTTAGTTTGCGATAGGCATTTCGCGCGTGAAAATTGACCGTATTAATTGAGATGCCGAGCTCACTTGCGCATTGCTTATAGAGATAACCCTGCATCAAAAGGGTGATGATTTCACGTTCCCGCCGTGTTAAGTTGCACTCTGTCATGAGTGCATTTGCATGGTCTATTGCTGAACTTGGTGCGGTAGCAGACAAATCTTCTTCCGTAGACGGTGCCGATGCGTCAGCCGTGATCATGACAGTATCATCTGCTTTCCTTTTATCCGAGTAGAGAAAATCGGCATAAATCGGCGACAAAAACAGAAAGCCGATAAAGAAAAAGAATGCGACGCAAGTGGCAACCATTGACAGCTTGATCGGTAGACGTGGAATCATAATACCGAGCAAGATATAGGTGAGCGAAAAAACGTTAAGCGTCACAATGAGAATACGCTTGAAAGATCGAAATGAGACGTTTTTTCGAAGTATACTACCGAGCAACGTGTAGGCTGCGATGAAACCGATCTGTTCAAAACCGCGAAAAGCGCGGGATACATAGAGTACGGGCTCGGAATCAGTGATGAGCCGCAAGATATAGGCAATCAGGAAACCGCCAAAAAAGAGGTTGCACATGTGCCAAAGATTAAATTTAGCGTAGAAGTAGAGATATGTTGCAAGCGAAAAAACGGCAATACCGACAAGACCGTTTAAAAGTAGAGTCGTCGTCGTTGAGACGCCCTGAATGTACGTATAAAACATTTCGACAATATGATAAGAGAAAAAGAAATAGAGCATCAGTCCGATCTGTTTGTTCTCACGCTGTCGCGGCTCCTCCACAGTATCGATGTAGTCTTCAACCCTGTAACTGAAGATACAGACAGTTGTTACGAGGACGAGCCCCACGATGTAAAGACGTGAGACGAATACAGTCATAATCTCTGTAGCCAAAATGAGCTGGAAAATTACGTAATAGAGTGACGTGAGAGCAGCGCCGAAAAAGCGCTCCGTATCGTTTAAGGCGTAAGCATAATGGAAAATAGCCACGGCAGCTGTGCCACCGTAAAAAAACGTGAACAGGCAGGCAATAAGTACAGCTAAGATCCCACTCTGTATAAAGAGCCAGAGCGTAAAGAATAATGCGCAGCTTCCGGCTAAGAATTTCGAGTAGCGATTAATGTTTTTTATGCTGGCGAAGGCGAATAGCAGTCCCGCCCCAACACAGAAAGCAAGCCGCATCCATGTAACAGCGTCGACACCCGCGATCTTAGGATCATGACGAAAATAGACTTCCTGAATATTGGAGAAAAGCGGCGCATGGGCAAAGATTAGCATGTAGCGCAAACGCCGCCAGCGGATATCAGAAAAAGACTGCCTAAACTTGGGAAACCAAGCACGCATGAGACCGTTGATTAGTGACATGACAGGATTCTTTTTCATATTATCTCCATCCTGCTATTTCTCTTACTCGGAAGCAGTACGAAACTAGCAGGCGAGCTCAACGCCTAGACGCGGCTGATGAGCACTGTTTTAATTGTACAACATTTCATCTTTCATCAGACGAGGAACTAAGATCAGCAAGCGTTATTTTTCTGTAAAAGCACCCATTATCCAGCATAAGACAACTGTTACTTCGTGATTGATTTTAGCGTAGAGCGCTTGCAGAGCTTTTGAGGTTTGTGTTTTACGTTTGCCTGCTGTAAGACGTGTTATCACAAAAATGGAAATTCGCTATACGTTATAATAGATATCGAAGATAAACACGTATAAAACGGAAGGAGTAAATTGATTTATGAACCTTGTACTTAAAACGATTCAAGAGAGAAGCAGCATTCGTCGCTACAAAGACACACCACTTACACACAAAGAACTCACTCTGCTAAAAGACGCCGTGCTCGCCGCACCGACTGCGCGCAACTTGCAGGGGCTCCGCTATTATTTCATCACAGATCGATCGATCTTGAAGCAAATAGATCAACGCGTCATGTACCACGCAGGTGAAGAGATGCGCGCTAGAATGAAAGAACGCGGTTCCGATAGTTTCTTCTACGATGCTCCGCTCGGCGTCATTATCACGGCAGGTGATCAGAAGTGGCCAGGTGAAGATGCAGGCATCGCCGTGGGAATCCTCTCCATTGCCGCTCAATCGATGGGACTTGGCAGCGTCATCCTTGGTATCCCCGCTATGGCTTTCAAAGAGGACGATCCTGAAAACTGCGGCAAATTGCTGGGATTTGAAGAAGGTGAAAAATTCCGTATCGCGATCGCCATCGGACACCCTGCTACAACAAAAGAGCCACACGAAAAGAACTATGACCTGATCAAAGAGTTCTAACAAACCAAAAATAGCCAAAGGGTTGTTAGGCGGCCTGCCCTACTCACATCAGAATAATATGCTGCAGTCTTCGTGTAATGTCCATCTAGGAGAACTCATCTATGTTTACCCTTCAAAGACGCACAAAGGATTGCCGATGCCTTAGCTCATCACTCACGCTGTAGGTGTACTCTTCTTTTGTAGACAATGAAGTTACCGATTCGCGAGCGTTTCCTCAAGAGAGATCTGCTCAGCGTAATCAGTTGTCGATATCTCAGGCAGGATGTAATGCTCCCGATAGTACCTGACCATCCGATGAAACTCCTCGCTGTCCTTTAGTGATCTCAAGAAAATGTGATGATCCAAACTCTCTTGGGAAAGCTCAATCATGCAGACGGCGATGTTCGAACAGTGGTCAGCAATCCTCTCCATGCCAGTCAAAAGGTCATTGAAAATAAAACCGAGTTCGAGTGTACAGCGCCCGTTCTGAAGTCTCTTCACATGGCGTACGCGCAATTCGTCATTCAACCCGTCGATCACTTCTTCCAATGGCTCTACGCGCGCGGCAAGCTCAAGGTTATCGTCACAGAACGCTTCAATCGTCATATCGAGCAAATCTTGCAGAGCTCGCTCCTGAGTAGCAATCTCGTTTTGAGCAGCCTTGGAAAAAGTGAGTTTACGATCATACATATCTCTCGCTGAGAGCGCGATGCTATACGAGTGGTCTGAAATACGCTCGAGATCTCCGATGCTCTGCATCATTTGCGTCAAGATACGAGTATCATGGTCCGTTAATTGGCGCGTACTGATCTGGACCATATAGGTACCGAGATGGTCTTCGTACTCGTCGACATGCTTCTCAACATCGCGACTTTCTTGGTAAAGCTGAGCGTCAAACGAATGGAGTAAGCCGATCGAAATTTCAAAATGGTGCTTTACGAGTTTCGCCATCTGACAGGCGACCTGACGGCTCTGTGCGACTGCTAGGCCGGGCGATTCAAGGAAACGCTTCTCCAGCACTCCGAAAACATTTTGTTTTTCAGGTACTTCTTCACCACGCTTGCCATCAGGCAGAATACACGTCACAAGATGGACGAGCTTGTTGCGGAATGGCAGAAGAAGCAGTGTATTCAACGTGTTGTAAAGCGTATTGAAAATCGCGATGTTGACTGCTCCTACGCTGTCGTCGAGAAATGAAAAGGGACGAATGAGGTTGATCGAGTAAAAGACCGAAATAAAAACAATGCTACCGATCATGTTGAAAAATAAGTGAATTAAAGCCGATCGCCTTGCATTCTTCGACGTGTTAATGCTCGAGAGCATAGCAGTGACACACGTGCCAATATTCTGACCGAGAATAATAGGAATCGCCGATCCGTACGTAACAACTCCAGTAGCAGAAAGTGCCTGTAAAATACCGATTGAAGCCGAAGAGCTCTGAAGGATCGCCGTAAGGACAGCGCCGACGAGCAGACCTAATAACGGATTTTTGAAACGGATGAACAGTTCGCAAAATTCAGGCGAATCGGCAAGCGGTATAACAGCATTGCTCATCGCCTGCATTCCGAACATGAGTACAGCAAAACCAATCGCGATTTTACTGATGTTTCGCTTTTTCTCGTCTTTGACGAACATGAGAACAGCAACAGCGAAAAATGCGATCAAAGGTGCGAAAAAGGACGGCTTGAGTAAATTAAAATACGTGCTGCCGGCACCGATTGTCCCGAGACTGAGAATCCATGCCGTCGTTGTCGTACCAATGTTGGCACCCATAATGACCCCAATTGACTGTGTTAGCGAGAGCAATCCGGCATTGACAAGTCCGACGACCATCACGGTTGTTGCTGAGGATGATTGAATAATCGATGTAATGCCGGTCCCTAAGAGAACGGCCTTGAACGGATTAGATGTCACACGCCCGAGCAAATCCTTAAGTTTGGATCCCGAGAGGAGCATCAAGCCATCGCCCATCTCCTTCATCCCATAGAGGAACAGCGCAAGTCCACCGAGTAGGCTCGCAAATGAAAAAATATCCATCAATCACCTTACTTTAGATCGTTCCGCGACGAGTCGAATAAGTTGAGCCCGTCATACTGTAGCACGTCATGTGCTCAGACAGACCGCGGATAGACCCAACCTAAGTAAGTATAGAGATTTTGCTCGTGTTCGTAAACTGTGATCTAATTGTTAATTTTCTACGTGCGGACGATGTGTTGCTTATAACATTCTGACGAATGTAACGGTGTTATACTGAGACATAGACATGAAAGAATTCTCCTCAACGGTCTTTCAACGCCATCACAGAATGGTGATGGGAACATCAACCTGACGGAGAAAAGAATTGATATGCTTCAAAAATCAGAATATAAAGGAGATTTTTTGCATGATCACTGTCATCGGTAGTATCAATATGGATCTCGTTGTGACGACCAAGAGAGCCCCAGAGGCAGGCGAGACGGTTCTTGGCAACGACTTTCAACAGATTTTTGGCGGGAAAGGCGCAAATCAGGCCGTAGCGGCCGCCCGATGCGGTGCAAAAACGACCATGGTCGGGCGCGTGGGCAATGATTCATTTGGTGATGTTATCCTCAAGGGACTTCGTCAAGAATTTGCTGACGGCGCAGTTATCGAGAAAATCGATGGCGTCCCGACGGGAATCGCCGTGATTCTCGTAGATGCAAAAGGCCAGAACCGTATCACAGTCGTCTCGGGAGCGAATCACACGTTCACTGAAGAGTCGATTGAGACGCTGCGCCCTGTCATTGCGCAGTCACGCGTTCTCCTTCTTCAACTTGAAATCCCCATGGACGCCGTGTACAAATCACTTTCGATCGCGCGTGAAGAAGGTGTCTTTACGATTCTCAATCCTGCACCAGCCCAGGGGCTTCGTTCTGATGCTTATGGTCTTATCGATCTCTTGACACCGAATGAGAGCGAATTGGCACTTTTAACTGGACTACCGACAGGCACATACCCTCAGCAAATTGAAGCGGCACGTGTGCTCCATCGGCGCGGCGTCAAATCGCTCATCGTCACACTCGGTTCATATGGTTCGCTCTCAATCAGCCGCGGCGGTGACATCAAGCATTTCCCTGCCTACCGCGTCAACGCCGTTGACACGACAGCGGCGGGCGATTGTTTCAACGGCGCCGTCGCATGCGAAATTGACCGTTTGATGACAGGACGGTCTTCCGACGCCTTCATTCCCACAACGACCGAACTTAGTCAGGCGATTGAGTTCGCAACGAAAGCATCTGCTATCAGTGTGACAAGAATGGGGGCACAACCGTCACTGCCGTATCGGAACGAAGTTGAAGCGTTCGATGAATGGTATTGCTCTCACGTGGATACTGATTCCTGAGACTAAAAGTACTGGGTGCATTTGGTCCGATCGCAGTATTTGTAAGCAGCTTTGGACTCTTTATCGCAGATTACCTCATGCAGCGCCCTGCTGTGGTGTAACGTTACATGATTGCCATTCTTTTGTGGCTGGGCTATTCTTTACAGTAGCGTCCAATCGGTAGACTCTGATTCATGTATACCGACAGTAGGACAAAAACTGAGTGCCATTTGTCTGGCACCACAAAAATTTATGAAAAGGAGATACTGATATGCCGGACGAAGCAAAACGACAACATCTTCCCGCCGAAGATAAGAAAGAACAGGTCGTGATGACGACGACAGCGGATGGCGTGAAAAATGATCAGGATATGCATGCATTCTGGCATAGTAGTTCCCACCTTCTTGCGCACGCCGTAAAACGACTTTTTCCGGAGACAAAGCTAGCGATTGGCCCTGCAATTGAAAATGGCTTTTACTACGACTTTGATCGTGAAGGAGGGTTTACAGTAGACGATCTCCCTGCTATCGAAGAAGAGATGAAGAAAATTGCGAAAGCAAATTACAAAATTGAGCGCTTTACGTTGCCGCGCGACGAGGCGATCGAGTACGTCAAGAAACAAGATGAACCCTATAAACTCGAGATGGTTTTGGCGTTGCCAGAGGACGAGGAAATATCCTTCTATACGCAGGACGACTTTACCGATCTCTGCGCGGGACCTCACATCCGATACACTAAGCAAATCAAAGCCTTTAAGCTTCTGAGCGTATCGGGCGCATACTGGCACGGCGATGAAAAGAATAAGATGCTTACACGTATTTACGGCGTCTCCTATCCAAAAAAAGAACAGCTTGATCGCTATCTGAAGCAGTTGGAAGAAGCAAAATTGCGCGACCACCGAAAATTGGGCAGGGAACTTGAGTTATTCATGACGTCAGACGCGGGGCCCGGTTTTCCATTTTTCCTTCCGAAGGGTATGGTGCTACGCGATTTGTTGATCGACTACTGGAAAGAGCTTCACCGTGAGGCCGGATACGTGCTCGTCTCCACGCCAATGATCCTCGCTCGCTCTCTGTGGGAGGAATCAGGTCACTGGGATCACTACAAAGACAACATGTACACAGTCGTGATCGACGAGCAGGACTACGCAGTTAAGCCGATGAACTGCCCCGGAGGCATGCTGATTTATAAAAACAAACCGCATTCCTACCGCGACCTCCCTTTGCGGATGGGCGAACTTGGACTCGTCCACCGCCATGAAAAATCGGGGACGTTGCATGGACTCATGCGCGTGCGCGCTTTCACACAAGATGACGCGCATCTCTTCATGACGCCAGATCAGATTGAGGATGAGGTCAGCGGCATCATCCGTCTCATCGACCGCATCTACCGAGCATTTGGCTTCCGTTACCGTGTGGAACTTTCGACGAGACCGGAAAATTCTATGGGCGACGTCGAGGACTGGAATCGTGCTGAGAGCGTCTTGCAAAAGGTCTTAGAAGACCTCGGTACCGACTACCGTATCAACCCTGGGGATGGCGCGTTCTACGGGCCGAAGATCGATTTTCATATTGAAGATGCGATCGGTCGCGGCTGGCAGTGCGGAACGATTCAACTAGATTTTCAGATGCCGCAGCGATTTAATCTCGAGTATACAGGTTCAGACGGCGCAAAACACCGCCCGATCGTTGTCCATCGCACGGCATTAGGCGCCATTGAGCGCTTTATAGCGATCTTGATCGAGCATTACGGTGGCAAATTCCCGTTCTGGCTCTCGCCGGAGCAAGTACGCATCCTGTCGATTTCTCAACAGAATTCTGCGTATGCTGAGGAAGTTGTCAAACAATTGAGAAATCAGGGGTTCCGTGCTGAACTCGACATACGCGACGAGAAAATTGGCTACAAGATCCGTGAAGCGCAGCTCGCCAAAGTCCCCTATATGCTCGTTGTCGGCGACCGTGAAGCGGAGTACAAGACATTGTCCGTCCGTAGCCGCGATGAGGGTAACATCGGATCGTTGAGTATTGAAGAGTTTGTCGACAAAGTGCGCGAGCTTAATTCAACGAGGTATGATGCAGCGGCCGTCAATCAAAGCGAATGACGTAGCGACTGATCATATGAATATCGGATTACATACGGGACTGTCTTTACGCCTTACTTCGGCGTCTAAAACAGTCCCTTATCTGTTCTACGATACCCGGTCACCACTAATAAAAACAGTCGTACACGACGGCGTGTACCACTTTTGGCAGTTTTCTATGTGACTGTTACTCTAACTCCGTGCAACGTGAACGTAGTCTCTCACGTGTATCATCACCACCACAACAGGACAAACAGATGGGATGAAGCGAAGAAAGGAAAAAAAACGAAGACTTAACGAAATACAGCAACCGGACCTGTTCGCCGCCAGCGTCGCTCTCGGTATCGCTCTTTTCATCGTGCTCGTTCTCTTCGTTCTGCGTGAGGCTGCTTTCAAGTATGCTCTCATAGCTGACATTTACTCGAAAAAAATCTTCCAACCTCTGGCTAAGATATGGTCGTCTCTTACTAACCTTATCCCCTTTTCATTGACTGAACTTTTCGTTGTCGGAGGATCGCTCGCTCTTATCGTGCTCGCAATACGCGGAATCGTAAGGTTCATTCGGCATCCTGCTTGGCGATGGCAGCGACTCCTCAAAACAGTGCTCATCGTGCTCACGATCGCTCTGTACGCGCTTTCACTCTTTTTCACATTTCATGGCATCCATTACGCGCGCTCCCCTCTCGCTGAATCACTAGGGCTTGTCGTCAAAGAGCGTCCCGCTGATGAGCTCGAAAACGCAACCATCGCTTTTGCTCGAGCTGCCGGTGAGGTGCGTGAAGGTCTGCCGGAAGATAAAAACGGCGTCTTGATGATCGATTCTACTCGAGATCTGTTCAAAGACTCCTATCGCGGTTGGGAAAAGGCAGGTGAAGTCTTTCCCGCACTAAAAAGTTCAGTGCGCCCAATTCCAAAAAACGTTATTCTGTCTCGATACTGGTCGTACACGCATATCGTCGGCATGTATATGCCGCTCTTTGTCGAAGTAAACGTCAACACCGATCAGCCCGACTATGGCATTCCTGCAATGACGGCTCATGAGATCGCTCACGCGCGCGGTTTTGCGCGCGAAGATGATGCGAACCTCGCAGCGTACATCAGTTGTCTTTATCATCCTGATCCTGTTTGGCGTTATTCTGGCTTACTGAGCGCGTGGAAGCAATTGAGCGACAAACTCTACGCAGAAGATTATGAACGATGGTCGAATGCGTATGCGCACATCACACCGGCGATCGCTCGTGATTTAGAATCAGAAAGAGAGTATTGGGAAGCTTTTGAGACACCAATTGCAACGTTTTCATCGGCAGTCAACGACGCTTATCTGAAAGCAAACAAGGAGGATGCCGGCGTCAAGACATACGGTCAAGTCGTCGACCTCCTCCTAGCTTATATCGAAATGGTGGGTGCTCCGTAGATATCGGTATCTACGTGAACAGATACTTACCTGCTCGAGCTCACCATAGCCTCCTTATTCTATATGTGTCAACAAATAGCAATTCCTGCCGTATGGTCAAGCTCATGCAAGTTGTACTTCACTTATCTCGTCAGACTGTCGCCTGATTTCCAGTTGCTTTCAGAAATATGATCACTCAGTCGCCGTATACCTCCTTGATCTTCTTCAGCACGCGCCCCGGTGTCAACGGTATCTCATAGAACCTGATACCGATCGCATCCTCAACGGCTCCCACGATAGCAGGAGCTGTCGGGATCATGCCGCACTCGCCTACTCCCTTGACGCCAAAAGGTCCGTCAGGATCGAAACCCTCCACGATAATCGACTCCATTTCCGGCGTCTCATCCATCGTCGGCAACATGTACTTGTGGTAACTGTCGTTGTAGAAACCTTTGCCTTCCTGATATGTCATTTCCTCGCGGAGCGCGTATCCGAGCCCCATGATTAAACCGCTCTCAATCTGTCCTTCGACGAGAATAGGATTGACAGCAACGCCGACATCGTGAGCGGCAGCGAGCTTTAGAACCTTAATCATACCTGTCTCCATATCGACTTCGACTTCGGCGGCATGGGCGTGGAAGGGAGGAGAATTCGTGGGAGCCTTGCAACCGCTTACAACGAACTGTTTCGCTCTCAAGTGCGCCTGATGTGCGAGATAGCTTAGAGGCGTCGGTTCGATATGCGGTTCCGCAGCATCACACTTACTGACGATTTGACCGTCCACGAGATCGAGCGTGGAAGGATCAACATCGAGAAATTTACCTGCCCACTCGAAGATTTGTTCCCTCAAATCGACGGCCAATCTGACCAAGAGATAGCCTGCGGAATAAAGCGTGCGCGAGGCGTGACTTCCAACATCGAACGGCGCAACATCTGTATCGCCAAAGGCAAAACGAGCATTCTCCATGGGTACGCCTACGGCATCCGCTGCAATCTGAAGAAGGCCCGTCGTCGAACCGGGGCCAATTTCAGGAACAGCACTTGACACGAGGAGCGAACCGTCGACTTCAATGCGCATAAATGCAGCATTGTAGTCAAGACAGAACGGCGCCCCGTTACTAACGTGTGTGCCGCAGCCTATTCCTACACCTCTACGGATCGTTCCTGTCTGTTTTTTCCCACGCTTCTCGTCCCATCCGATACTCTTCGCTGCCTCTTTCAAGCAGTCCATGAGTTTGCACGATGTGATCGGATAAGGGAACCACCACTCGTCGCCGTCACGGAGCGCATTCTGTAGACGAAGGTCGAGCGGATCACGTCCAAGCTGTTTGGCAAGTTGATCGACACACGTCTCCAACGCAAAAGCTCCCTGAGGGGCCCCGAACCCTCTAAAAGCTCCAGCTGTCTCTTGATTCGTATAAATCACATATCCATCGTAATGAATATTCGGGAAACGATAGGCGCCGGATGTTCCGTTCGCCCCTGTGACACCTGCCAACTCGACACCGAGCGTCGCATACGCTCCCGTGTTCATATAAGCCCTCGTATCGAGCGCGACAAACGTTCCATCTTTCATGGCGGAAATCTTCGACACGATATACCCTTCATGCCGCGAATCGCTTGTAAGGAAATCTTCCGACCGCGAATAGATGTATTTGACGGGCCGCTTCGCGAGGATCGAGAGAGCTGACGCGATAGCCTCCGCCTTAGCGCTGAGACCGATGCGGACGCCGAACCCTCCTCCGACATAGGGAGGATTTTTGACGTGGACATTACTGGCCGGCATATCAAAAATGGTCGCAAGAATCATCTTGGCAGGGTATGGCGTCTGCGTCGTACTGTAAACCTTCAAATGGCCTTTAGGGTTATAATCGGCCACGGCGCCGTGTGTTTCCAATTGAGCCTGTTTAATGCGCTGCATGTAGACTTTCGTCTCGGCAAATACTTCACCTTTATCCCAATTGGCTTCGGCATCGCCATAACGGATTTTCACGACCCCCCCACAGACGTTGTTCCCGGGCGAAAAATCGGGCTGAACTTGTGGGGCGCCGTCCTTCATCGCATCATCGACGTTATAGACGGCGGGCAGCTCTTCGTACACAACCTTAATTTTCTTCAAGGCCTCTTTCGCAATCGCTTCCGTTTCAGCAGCGACGGCAGCTACCTCATCTCCGATATAACGTACGACGTCAGAAAAGATCTGCTGGTCCAAAACAGGTTTATCCGGCAGATTCGTCAAAAACATCGATGCCGTGGCGTTGAAATACGTTCTTGGCGTATTGTCTTTCGTCGCGATTGCAACGACACCTTCCATCTTTTCCGCTTCGGACACGTCGACTGAAATGACCTTAGCGTGTGCGTACGGACTTCTCAAGACAGCAGCATGCAACATATGGGGCAAGTAGATATCCGTTGTATACAAACCGCGCCCCGTTGCCTTATCGTAGCCGTCCAACCGCGGAATATTTTTACCGACATACTTAGTCATCTTTTTCCTCCCTTAAGCGTTCTGCTGCTTTCAAGACTGCATCCTCTATCTTTTTGTATCCAGTGCAACGACAGATATGTCCGCTCAATTCTTCTCGAACTTCTTCGCTCGTCGGTGACGGATTTTCATCGAGAAGCGCTTTTGCTCCCATAATGAATCCCGGTGTGCAGAAACCGCACTGGATCGCTCCTCCTTTGATGAACTCATCCTGAATAGGATGGAGTTTACCATCTTTTTCAAGTCCTTCGATCGTCAGGATTTCCGCATCCATCGCCTTCATGACTGGCATAATACAGGACAAGACTGCCGTCCCGTTCATGATGATTGTGCAGGCACCACATTCGCCTTGCTTACACCCAATCTTCGTCCCTGTTAAAAGCAACTCATCTCTAAGAAAATCGACCAGTCTCATCGAGGGATCGACATACCGCTCAATTCTCCGACCGTTTACAGTTGTCACTAAACGTTCTTTCATCTTCTTTCCCTACCCTTCCATCACATTCAATTGCGTGGCAATCTCTAACAGCGCGCGCTTGACCATGACGGGCAACGTCGCTTCCCTGTACTCTTTACTACCGCGCAGTGGGTTGCTCCGAGGATTTGCATTTTCCAAAGCCAATTCGCCCGCCCGTTCAAATGTTTCCTCAGAGACTTCTTTGCCGACGAGCCATTCCTCCGCCTCTACAGCGCGAACGGGACCTTTGCCCACAGGTGCCATTCTCAGGCGTACCCACTCAAACTTCCCCTCTTTAATTGCGGCCATGGCAGCGACGTTCAACATTGGCAAACTCAATGACTTGCGAAGTTCCAGTCTTTGGAAGGACGCAGCCTCATTCTCCTTTGGGAGAGGAATTCTAATTTTTGTCATCAACGTGCGTCCGCTATCCAAGGTGCTGACCCCAAATCCTGCATACATGTCATCGACATAGCATTCACGCGTCCCCTCTTCATCGACTAAGACAAATCGCGGATCTAGGACGGACAGAGCCATACCAGCATCAGCGGCAGGTTGCGCCGTAATGACGTTGCCCGCCAGTGTCGCAACGTTCTGGATCAGCCTTGATCCCACTTTCTTGCACGCTTTAACGAGCGATGGAAAATACTTTCTGACGAGCGGGTGACTGTGAATCTCGGTCAATGTGGCGGCTGCACCGATTTCCAAGAAACCGTCAACTTCTTCAATTTTTTTCAGTTCCGGGATACGCGTAACATCGATGAGCACATCGGCCTTCTTTTTGCCTGATTCGATGTCGAGCACCAGATCCGTTCCCCCAGCGAGGATACTGGCTGTCCCTCCGGCCTCCTTCAAGAATTCGAGAACTTCCGTCGTCGAATTTGCGATTAGATACTTCATCCTCAATGCCTCCTTAACACGGATATATCTGATCGAATACCTTATTTGTCTGCGATAAACGCAGCCCTATACCTACAGTTTTTCGACGTGCGAGCGCGAGCGGCTCTCTCTGAATACTACGAGTAATTCCTATGCGACTTGTTTGTAAAAAATAGTCGAAACGACAAATATATCTTATATATTTGCAACATTATTGTAACATATTCACCAAATTTTCGCATCTATAATTAGCATAGCAAGCATCGAACAGCTGTCACCGAGTGGTAAAATAGACTGGTCGCAGGTTGGCGTGAACAGCATATTTATTCCTGTAAACTCTTTCAGTAAAGGGAGCTTATACTCCCCTGTAAGATGCGCCATGTTCTGCACACCAAAAATACCCTCCGAGGTGTAAATCCTCGAAGGGTATCGCAGCTCTCATCTTGCCTTTCGCAAGCTATGTGTTATCGCAAGTTTTGCATCTGCTTATTACTCTTAATATTACTTCCTACCTCTTCTTCGTTTCACATCTTTTCGAATTTCCTCGAAGGAATCCTCGTCAACAATTCCCGACGCGCGATATAAGGATACAGCGCTTGACAATACCCTAAAGTTAAGATCCGTACCTTCCCGATCAGCCAGATAATCTATTGCCCGATCAGATGAAATACCATACCTCCCAGCCGTCTCTACTGCATCGATATTGGCTCCAAGGAAGACAAATTCCCATGAATACTTCTCTTTTTGCCGCTCGATAAGAGCTCTAACCTTTTCGGCAGTAAATTCGCGGCTAGCATTTTCTTCACCGTCCGTGATAATCACAAACATAACCTTTTCAGCGCGGTAACCCTTAGCCGTGTGTTTTTGCACATTGCCGATTTTGTTGATCGTCATACCGACTGCATCAAGAAAAGCTGTCGCACCGCCGACTTGATACTCCTTGTCGGTAATCGGACTGATGGCTTTGATGTCGATGCGGTCGTGTATAAGGTCATATCCATGATTGAATAATACTGTTGTAACATAGCATTCTCCATCGACTGCTTTCTGCTTTGCAAGCATTGAATTGAAACCTCCGATGGTGTCGCTTTCCAATCCGCTCATCGAACCGCTTTTGTCGAGAATAAAAACGAGTTCAGTTAATCCTTTTTTCATTTTAGCAGCCTCCTTAGTTCGTAAAGATTTTTCACTAATCCTAGGCTACTAACTCTTTCAAATCATTTGGTCGCTTCAGAAGCGACATATTTTAGCTCATTTGGTATTTTTTAATGATCACTGGCTGGTCACTTCGATTCACCCGCCCAACAGTGGCTGGTCGTACGCGAACAGCACTTCGTTGATTTCAAAAATGTCATACCTACCGTTGACGATAAAGTACTCCACAATAACATCAAATTTCACGGCGCGAGATAATGCATAACCAGCCCGTTCCAATAAGGCGTCCGTTTCATCGAGTGATAATCCCAGTGAGACAGCGAGTGCTATGGCCGTGCGCTTGCTCGGCATATAGTTCTTCGTATTTCTTATTTTAGAGAACAGCCTTCTGTCCAAGTTGGCTCGTTTATAAACTTCAACATCTGTCATTCCTTTGGCATCGATGAGGCGTAGGAGCATATCTGAAAAAGGTTCATCGAGGTTTCCGATCAAATCCTTGAATGGATCATCCATAAAAGTTGAAGCTGCCTCGTACTTAAAACTAGGTGCGGAAAGGCGTCCGGTATCTTCAGCCATCGCTTGTTGTTCTACATCGAGAAGCTCCCTTCTGCGTAGCCCGTGCGCAACGACATAATGTTCATCGATATAGCTTTCGACATCTCCTATTAACTTGCGGCTTATGATAAATGCCGACTTATCGAACAGTGCGAGATATACTTCCATATCGTGATCATTCAAAAACGCTCGGATAGCAGAAGTCGCGACTTGAAGAGCCTCGTCTTTGGGATAACCGTAAATCCCGCTCGAAATGAGTGGAAAAGCTATGCTTTCGCATTCATTTTCGATGGCAACATGGAGTGATTCCCTATAAGCGGAATAGAGTAATTGTTCACTCTCCCTAGGATTCTGTTTCTTATAGACGGGACCTGCCGTATGAATAACAAATTTAGCTGGAAGGTCAAAGCCCGGAGTGATGACTGCTTCACCCGTCTTAATTGGAGAGAGTTCGTCGCAAGCAGCTCGAAGTTTAGCGACACCTGCTGCTTTGAAAATAGCACCACAAACCCCACCACCCATTTTCAGTTCGGTATTGGCAGCATTGACAATGGCATCAACGTTCATTCTTGTAATGTCCTGACGGATTATAGTAAATGGCACGATCAATCACCTCGCAATCATGGTTTTGAAAGGGAAAGGCTCTTTCTTTCCCCTGTAATTGTACAGCCTTCCGGACAAGTTCACATCAATACGAACGTCTTGCTTGATGTGCGGATTGTTCTAAGTTGAGTGACAACGTAAACTTCTCAGAGCAATGGCAAAATATAAATGAGCAACACATTCAGGGCCTACCTAATGGTTACATGTACTTATGCACTAAACTCACTTTTTTACATAATTCTTTATATTTCTCATCCGTTTATGAGTTGACACGGGACAAGGATTCGGTAAAATGAACAGTTGTGGAGAACTAATTATGGTATTTTCGTCGCTGATCTTTTTGTATCTTTTTTTGCCGTTCTGTCTGTTGACCGTATGGCTAGCTAGGAAGACTAGCACACAAAATGCGATTTTGCTCGTGTGCTCGCTTTTCTTTTACGCGTGGGGTGAACCGATCTATGTTCTGCTCATGATCGCCACATCGTTCATCATTTGGCTTTCGAGTTTTTTCCTGAACCGTTCAAGAACGAAGGAACAGAAACGATTGTGGCTCATCATTGCGGTCGTTACAGCTCTATCCAGCCTTGGATACTTTAAATATGCCGGTTTTTTTGTCGAGATTCTTAATGTAATCCCTTACGTCAATATAAAAGTGCCAAGCATTTCGCTGCCGATCGGCATCTCGTTCTACACATTTCAAGCATTGACGTACATCATTGATCTCTACCGCGGTGAAATTGAAATGCAGCGTTCTTATCCGCGCTTTCTGCTTTATGTGACGCTTTTCCCGCAATTGATTGCCGGTCCTATCGTCCGCTACGCTGATGTTGAAGAACAATTATCGAACCGCCGTATGACGCTCGACGGTATCGTTTCAGGGATTGGGCGTTTTCTCGTTGGACTTTCGAAAAAAGTCTTGATTGCCAATTATGCTGCAGAGATCGTCGAAATATGTCTGGAGTCAGATCACTTTGAGCAGATAAGCACGGCGACAGCCATTCTTGGCATTATCGCTAGTGCGATACAGATCTACTTTGATTTCTCGGGGTATTCTGATATGGCAATCGGCTTGGGACACATGTTTGGCTTCCACTTCTTAGAAAACTTCAATTACCCCTATGTCTCTTCAACCATGACCGAGCTCTGGCGCCGTTGGCACATTTCCTTGGGCACATTTTTCCGTGACTATCTCTACATACCGCTTGGAGGAAGTCGGCATCATCGCCTTAGAAATACTTTTATCATCTGGTTCCTCACCGGCTTATGGCACGGCGCAGGTATCAACTTCGTCGCTTGGGGACTCTATCATTTTGTTGTGTTACAGATCGAGAGAAAATTTATCCTGCCTATAGAATCGCGTATTCCTAAGTTTGTTGGTCGTATTCTGACAATGATTGCATTTATCTTCGGGTTGGCCATCATTTACTTTACGGAGCCCGCGAGATTCTTCACGTTTATGGGCAGGCTATTTGCTCCCGGCCTCGCTGGATTCGCTGACGTTGACGCGCAGATTCTGTGGAAGCAACATCTAGTCTTTATTGTACTCTCCTTCATTTTCTCAATGCCCGTCTTGCCGTGGCTGAAGAAAAAATTGAAGCGCCCCATAAGGTATATCGCCTGCTCACGCATTGGAGCTTTTGTCCAGCCGTTTGTCGTCGCATCACTTCTCTTAGTATCTACGGCTTCATTGGTGGCGTCGAGCTATAACCCGTTCATCTATTTCCGCTTTTAGCAGTTCTTTGCACGCTAGGATTTTGATTCGATATGAAAACGTATAAAAAAAATCAAGTCATTACGGTCATTACCTTCGTCGTCATCCTTATGACAACGGGGCTCTTGCACTTTGTCTTTCCGGAAAAAAACTTCTCTGAAGAAGAAGGTCGCCAATTACAACATTTTCCTAAGCTCAATTATCAAGACGCAAAGACGGGAGAGCAATCAAAAAAGATCGAAGACTGGTTTAGCGATCAGTTTCCTTTCCGTCCTGCGCTCATTGAGCTGGGTAAAGGGTGGCGTAAAATCGCTTTCCCGAACCTTAACAAGGGCGGAGCACAGTATCTCACGTTTAGCCATGATATAGCACCTGATGCAGATGACACGGACGATGATCCTGATCCTATAGATGTCATCGATGACGATCCTGATACGCCGCCCGATCAATCAACTGATCCGGCTGACACGACATCGGATGACCCCACCACAGAGAAAACTGAACAGCCCGTCGCGCCGCCACCGATCGATGGAGGTGAAGTAAGACAACCAAAATCGGGACTCATCATTATCAATGATCGTGCTATGGAGCGGTATTATGGCAGTGAAAAGAAACTCAAGGCTTACGGTGAACGTCTCAATCGTTTCGCAGATGTCTTGCCCGCCGGTACCCAGCTATACAGCTTGGTCGTACCGACTGCTATTGAGTTGTATGCGCCTGAAAAATACCATTCAGGTTATAACTCACAGGTCGACTGTATCAAGATCATCAACGAAACGCTGCAGTCGAACGTTAAACCTGTCAACGCCTACGACAAACTGCTCCATAACCGCGACAAATACATCTACTACAGAACAGACCATCACTGGACGGGACTTGGCGCTTTCTACGCCTACACGGCCTTCTGCGAGACGGCCGGTTGGACACACGTCCCGCTCGATCAAATGGAACACTACAAGCTCGAAGGGACTTTCCTTGGTACTCTCTACCGAGTGTCAAAAGAAGCCACTCTCAAGAATAACCCTGATACAACAGAGGGGTGGAAACCTGTCGTCGATTCCTATACGGCAACAGCGTGGGACAAATCTGACATGAAGTCCTCCTATAAGATACGCCTTAATGACGAGCGAGTAAGAGGCGGCAATAGTTACCTCAACTTCTCAGGTGGTGACCGTGCACTTCTGAAAATCGAAACGAGCCATACGAGTGGTCGTAAAATCTTGATTATCAAAGATTCCTTCGGCAATGCGTTTGTTCCTTACCTTGCAAACCATTACGACGAGATTTACGTCGTCGACGCGCGCTACTACGTGCGCAGCCTTAAAGCTCTCGTCAAGGAAAATGGCATTACTGATGTCCTCGTCCTCAACGGTATGTTCGGTACAGCGATTTCGAAATGGCTGAATGGATTTGACGCGATTGCCAAATGATCCTCGTCTCCTCCCCTTTTATCTCTGTTCTGATAGACTGAAATAAAAAAGGGAGGGATGTGCTATGCGTTTTACATTTCCTGATTTTCCTCGGACTAACGATGAATTCCTTTCGATTGCGTCCGACTTGATGGTTCGACCGGAAGGGACGGCAGCGCTTTTAATCGTTGCCCTCAAGGTTTATACGAAAGATCGCGAAACTGGGCTTGCGATGCTCAATCATTTGCACGGGCCTCGTCCGCTGAGCAACCATGACAAACAGTTTCTGCGTGATCGGCTGTCGGACAAGCTTTATCTGCCCGACTCGTATGCCCTTGGTGCGACTGTCGAGAACAACTATACGCCCAACGAGCCCTTTACCGTCGATGTTGCGCACGATCCCGTCTCCGCCAATGAGGACAACCTGTTCCGCGTGCGTATCACGTCATCAGGTGCCGACACGCCTCGTCTCGTCGTCCTTCGAAGAAAAAAATCAGGAGGTGACTGGTTCTTGTGGGAGTACCCCGGCATCGTCTCCGGCATCCGTATCCCGAAAGCAGAAGATCCTTGGGGGTAACTGATATGGCGTACGACTTTCATTCGATTATCGAACGGCGCAACGGATCGTCTCTCAAATGGGATCAAATGCTCGCCTACAGCAGCGATTTACCCTCTGATATCATCCCCCTATCTGTCGCCGATATGGAACTTAAGAACGCTCCGCAAATTATGGAGGGGCTGAGAGAATTTCTGGATCACGAAAAAATAATCTTAGGGTATGCTGGCCCTCCAGCAAGTTATATGGAGGCCGTCATCGGTTTCTTGGCAACGAGGCATGCTTGGAACATCGAGCGTGACTGGATCGTCAATACGGCTGGCGTCGTCCCCGCCTTTTGGCACGCCGTACAGGCGTTCTCAAATCCCGGCGAAGGCGTCATCATGATGAGCCCAGTCTACCATCCTTTTTTCTTCGCGGCAGAACAATTCGATCGCCACGTCGTTAACTGCCCGCTTATCGACAACAATGGTCGCTACGAAATTAATTGGGCATTGTTCGAAGAGCTTGCTAGTGATCCATCCAATACGACTTTTCTCTTTTGCAACCCGCATAATCCCGTTGGTCGTGTCTGGACAGAGCAAGAACTGAGGCAACTCGGTGACATCTGTTTGGCAAACAACGTACTCGTATTGAGCGACGAAATCCACTTTGATATGATCCTTCCCGGTCATCGTCACATCGTCTACTCGTCACTTGGCAAGGCATATGCACGGCGTTCGATCACTTTTTCTTCACCGAGCAAAACGTTCAATCTCGCAGGCCTGAAAACTTCCTATGCCATCGTTCCGGATGAAGAACTACGCAAGAAATACACAAGGTATTTGCGACAGATATCGGCCAGTTCCCCGACAATCTTAGGCTTTAAGGCGTGTGAAATTGCGTACACTGAATGTCTCGATTGGCTCGATCAAGTCATCGAATTGATCGATGAAAACAGGCGCTTCGTCGAGGACTTTTGCAGGGAGCAGCTACCCGCGATCAGTCCGTATCCGATGGAAGGCACGTACTTACAATGGCTCGACTGCAGATCGCTTCAGATGGACGACGAAGAGCTCAAGGACTTGTTTTGGGGTCATGCACACTTTTTTGCGACGCCTGGGCGAACATTCGGAGAAGGAGGAGAAGGTTTCTTCAGAGTCAATCTTGCCTGCCCGACATCGTACTTGAGTCGTGCACTGAACAGGCTTAAGAAGGTCATCCATTGCCTTCCATTATAGTCATAGCAGACGTCGTGGTTGGAAGCCTCGGCGCATCAACGTTCATCTAATTTGACTTTCATATTGATTCTGTTATCGCAGCGAAATGGCCTTATTTTGTTTGTTTTAAAATATTCAATGATATTGTCCTGCGCTGACGTGCTGACGACGCGCACGCGTCCTTCTTTTCTAATCTCTTCAACAGTGATACCGAATATTTCGTGGATAATACCGAAGTGATACTCTTGCAACGCGACTCGGTAACTCTGACGGGAGTCTAAGGGCGCTCCACCATATGTGATCGCGCCGATCTCACCGTCTTCTAGTATCTCAACACATAACTCAGCATTCCATTGGTAAAACTCGCGCCCATTATCTTTATATAGATAACGCATCAGATTTGCCAACATAGTGCGGAGCATCTCACCTGTCACGGAAAAGCTAATCATCGCCTCGTTGTACGGATATACTTCAAGGAGATCAGTCAACGTGACAAGCGGGTCGAGACACTTTCTCCTGATAGAGCCCGAGCCGATCAATGCGATGTCCACTCCCAGTTGGTGCTTGAAAATATCTGCGATCAGGCTGCCAAGTTGCGTCTGGCGGTATCGCATTCCATGCTCGAACGCGTGAGGGAGTCGACAAAGAACTTTATTGTATTTACCGTCGACTTCGGCTTGATAATGCATTAGCAGCTCATCCATCACAGGGTCAAACGGACAGTGTGAATTGTCAATCGGTATTGTCTGCCAAGTAAAGTCATGGATGGAATTTGTTTCCATGTTGATGATTAAATCATATCGACCGATGTAATCGGTACCTGAACCTACCTGAGTGATAAGGATATTATTGACGAGTTCAGGCTTTTCGAGCATCGTATGGCTGTGTCCGCCGATAATAAGATCGACGCCTGTCTCAGGCGGGAGCAGGCGGGCGAGCACTTTATCCTGATCAAATCCGACATGTGTCAAAAGGATGGTCAAATCAATATCGACATCGCGATAACAGTTGCAGATATACTCAACTTCTTTTGCAGCATCTTCAACAGAGATAAAAGTACCAAGCAGTGGCTCCTTGCGATCCATGACCTCCTCCGTGATGATCCCAATAAACAGTATGCGAATCCCGTCGATTTCCTTGATGAGGTAAGACTGAAACAAGTTCGTACCGGTCGGCTTGATGTAGAGGTTCGCATTGACAATGGGAAATTTGGCGCATCGCTCAAGAAACATGAGATGCGCAAATCCATAGTCCGTCTCGTGATTGCCGAGCGTGACAACATCGGGATCAATCAGATTCATAATAAGGATCGTTGAAATCCCCTTGTACTCTTGGTCAATGATGGACCCTTGTAACATATCACCCGATATAACGTAAAGAACTGGGTCTTCCTCTACCTCGCGAACTTTCTGCACATAGCCAGAAAGCATACTCATACCACCCATAAGCTTCTCATGCGTTTCCGTCGCAAAAAAATCACCATGTATATCATTTGAATGTAACAGCACCAATCGCCTTAAATGCATGTCGCCTCCTGTGCGCTTTGAACGTGTCTTTACGATCTTTCAACAGTCAATCGATCCTCGCCTAAATAATATCATGAATAGACGAAGGCACGGCAGAGCGCATAACGACTTTTAGATCATCAATGGAGGCGAGCACTTTCACTAAAAATTCAACATCATATGGTTGCAGGATAAAGCAAGTTGTTGGATAATAGAGATGTCAACGAATAGCAATACTAAGCTACAGAATCCTTTCCATAGGCTGTCTGTTTCTTTTCGGTGGCAAATAATGCTTTTATTTGGAAAGACCTCTTTGGTCTTGGGAAGGTTTCATAGCACAATCACTGTACCAAAATTGAAAAGGAGAGTAGCATGGCACAGACGAGTCACTGTAAGACGATCGTTGACGATGATCCTCGCTACGAGGAGTTGAGATCGTTTATCCACAGTCATGAAAACAAAGACGGCATTGCAATGACGGCGTTGCAGGAAGCGCAAAACTTATTTGGCTATCTGCCATTAGAAGTTCACAAGTTTATTTCAAAGGAAACGGGTGTTTCCGTCGCTGAGCTCTACGGCGTCACCACATTCTACAGTCAATTCAATACGGAGCCGCAGGGTCAACATCAGATACAGATTTGCATGGGGACAGCGTGCTATGTCAAAGGTGCGCAGAAAGTACTCGACAAGGTGACAGAAACACTCGGCATAGAAGTCGGTATGACGACACCCGATCAGCTCTTCACACTCAATGCAGCGCGCTGTCTCGGATGTTGTGGTCTTTCGCCCGTCATGATGATCGATGATGACGTATACGCCAATCTCGATAACGTCAGTGAAATTCCGGCCATTCTCGACCGATACCGCAAGGATGCCAAATAGGAGGATGAAATCATGACGCTACAACCATACGGACAGACTGCTGAAATAAAACGTCTCGCAACGGTCGACGAACTTAACGAGCTGCGAGACGAATGGAAGACAAAACTTGATGCACCTGCGGGTATCAGGGTCGTCGTCGGCATGGCGACATGCGGCCTCTCAGCAGGAGCAAACCAAGTCTTCGAAGCTTTTAAAAACGAAATAAAGAAACGCGCGCTTGACAACATCGTGGTCGAAAAAGTCGGATGTATTGGAATGTGCGTTTACGAGCCCATTGTCGAAATTTTCGAGGAAGGCAAAGAGAAGGTATCGTATATCCACATCGACCCGGAAAACGTGGCTAAGATTGTCGAACAACATCTTATTGGCGGCGAGCCGTGTAAAGAGCTGACACTTCTTAAACTAGGCATAAAAGCTCGTCGTGGTGTCACCTGCGAGCGATTTGAAGATCTTCCCTTTTACCGCAAACAGAAACGCGTCGTGCTGCACAATTGCGGCTATATCAATCCCGAAGATATCCGCGAGTATATAGGCGTTGACGGTTACCAGGCGCTTGCCAAAGTACTCACGACGATGACACCAGCGGAGACGATCGAGCTTATCAGCGCATCTCACCTCCGCGGACGCGGCGGCGCAGGATTCCCGACGGGACTGAAGTGGAAATTCGCAGCGCGTGAAACGTCCGATCAAAAATACGTCATCTGCAACGCAGACGAAGGAGACCCCGGTGCTTTTATGGATCGCTCCGTCTTAGAGGGCGACCCTCATGCTGTATTGGAAGCCATGGCGATCGCTGGATACGCGATAGGTGCCGACCAAGGCTGGATTTACGTCAGAGCCGAATACCCAATTGCTGTCAAACGTTTAGAGCTGGCAATCGAAGAAGCAAAAGCCCTTGGACTGCTCGGTGAGAGTATCTTAGGGACTGATTTTAGTTTTGATATCAAGATAAGGCTCGGTGCAGGCGCCTTCGTGTGCGGCGAAGAGACGGCGCTCATTGCTTCAATTGAAGGTAAACGCGGCATGCCGAGAAATAAGCCGCCCTTCCCCGCATCAAAAGGTCTCTGGGGAAAACCTACGATCATTAACAACGTCGAAACGCTCGCAAATATCCCCACGATCATAAGGAATGGACCTGAATGGTTCCGGTCGATCGGTACAGAGGGAAGCCCTGGGACAAAAGTCTTTGCGCTCGGCGGCAAAATCACGAACACCGGATTAGTCGAAGTCCCAATGGGCACGACACTGCGTGAAGTCATCGAGGACATCGGAGGCGGCTGCCCTAACGGAAAGATGTTTAAGGCAGTACAAACAGGTGGCCCGTCAGGCGGTTGCCTAACGTTTGAAGCGCTCGATGTCCCCATCGACTTTGATCAACTCGTCGCTTTGGGTTCTATGATGGGCTCAGGTGGAATGATCGTCATGGATGAGGATAATTGCATGGTCGACATCGCTCGCTTCTTCCTTGACTTCACAGTTGATGAATCATGCGGACAGTGCGTCCCCTGTCGTGAGGGGACAAAGCGGATGCTCGAAATACTCGATAAAATCACGAGTGGCGGCGCTAAAGAGAAAGATCTTGACGATCTCTATGAACTTGCGGACAATATCCGCTTGACGTCACTTTGCGCGCTCGGTCAGACAGCGCCGAACCCCGTTCTCTCAACGATGGAACGCTTTATGGATGAATACCGCGCACACGTCATCGATAAAACGTGCCCTGCGAAAGTCTGTAAAGATCTGCTCGGATACTACATCACGGAAGCGTGCAAAGGTTGTACAAAGTGTAGCCGCATCTGCCCTGTCGAAGCGATCAAGGGTAAGGTCAAAGAACAACACTATATCGACCAGAGCATCTGCATCCGCTGTGGATCGTGTTATGAAGCTTGCCCCTTCGACGCGATTGAACGGCGCTAATGAGTAAGGAGTCTAATGATGTCTGAAGAAACAAAGAAAATAACAATCACCATCAATGGTCGTGAACTCGAGGCATATCCCGGCGAGACTGTCCTACAGGTAGCACATCGTTCAGGGATCAACATCCCGCACCTCTGCTACCTCAAGGATATAAACGAGATAGCCGCCTGCCGTCTTTGTGTAGCCGAAGTCGAAGTCAACGGAAGGCGTATGCGCGGTCTGCCCGCCACCTGCGTCCTCAAGGCTGAAGACGGGATGGTTGTCAGAACGAACACGAAAACTGTACGCAAAGCCGTACGATTCAATCTTGAACTCATCCTTGCAAATCACGACATGAATTGTCCGACGTGTGTTCGTAACGGCACGTGCGAGCTGCAAAAACTTGCCCGTGAGCGTGGCGTCGAGAGTGTCCGTTTCGAAGGGGCAAAACGACCTGTCACGATTGACGACCTTTCGCCTTCGATCGTAAGAGATTCAAGTAAATGTATCCTCTGTGGCCGTTGCGTCAGCACGTGTCAGAAGGTACAAGGGCTCGGCGTCTTAGCATTTACAAACCGCGGATTTGATACGGAAGTAGGACCAGCATTCGATTTCAGCATGCGCGATGTCAACTGTATCTATTGCGGCCAATGTATTGAGGCTTGTCCTGTCGCGGCACTACGTGAACGCCGCTATATCGACGATGTATGGGATGCGATCGACGACCGTGATAAAGTCGTCGTCGTCCAAACTGCCCCTGCCGTTCGCGCGTCACTCGGTGAGGAATTCGGCTACCCGATAGGAACACCCGTGACCGGCAAAATGACAGCTGCGTTAAGACATATCGGGTTTGATTATGTCTTTGACACGAACTTCGCCGCCGACCTTACCATCAGTGAAGAGGCAACAGAGTTGCTACACAGAATAACAACAGGTGGTGTCCTCCCCATGATCACATCGTGTTCACCGGGGTGGATTCGCTACTGTGAAATGTATCACCCTGATTTCCTCCCGAATCTCTCGACATGTAAGTCCCCTCAGAATATGATGGGCGCCATCATCAAATCGTACTTCGCCGATGTCATGGCGATTGACCCCGAATCGATCGTTGTTGTCTCTGTCATGCCCTGCACATCGAAAAAGTCGGAGGCGGTGCGCGAAGAGATGGAAGTAGACGGTCTGCGCGATGTTGACTACTCTCTGACAACACGTGAGCTCGGCGATATGATTAAGCAAGCTGGTATCGATTTCGATATGCTCGAAGATGAACAACCCGACAGCGTCCTCGGCGACTACACAGGTGCCGCCGTCATATTCGGTGCGACGGGCGGTGTTATGGAAGCTGCACTCCGTACGGCAGCCGACGTCTTGACAGGTGAGGACTTACCGTCGTTCGAGTACGAGGCTGTCCGAGGAATGGAAGGCATCAAACAAGCGTCTGTCACCGTACCGCTCGGCGGTGTCCCGACAGAGCTCAAAGTGGTTGTCTGTTCATCGGTCAAACATGCCGGCGAAGTCTTGGACGCCGTCCGCAAGGGCGATCTCTCCTGCCACTTCATCGAAGTAATGGCATGCCCAGGCGGATGTATCCATGGTGGTGGCCAATCGTACGTGTCCTCCTCGGAGCGTATGAGTGTTGACCCACGCCTCGCACGCGCCGATGCTCTGTATAGTGAGGACGAGCGTCAAGTACTCCGTAAGTCGCATCAGAACCCAGAACTCATCGAGCTGATTGAGAAATTCCTAGGTGAGCCAAATAGCGATGTGGCGCATAAGTACCTACATACGCATTACCACCCGCGCCCCTTCTATGAGCAAAAAGCCGTCGGAGCATACGACGACTAGAGTAAAATCGACATAGGTTAAGCGTTAAAAAGAGGCTGTCTCAAATCCGCCAGATAATGGCAAACACGAGACAGCCTCATAACTTTCTAAGACAAGACACATCTCTTCTACCCAAGGCTCGTTTTCTAGGTTGCTTGTGGACAAAATTTACACCTTGAGCAGCGGTGCCCTGCCCAAAACGTCTTTTTTGACCAGATCCGGGTGATTCTCAGTCGATGGTGGACAAAATTTACACCTTGAGTAACGAGTCCTTGCCCAAAACGTCATTTTTGGCCAGATTCGGTCGATTCTCGTTCAATTGTGGTCAAAATTTACACTATGGGTAGCGGGTTTTTGCCTAAAACGTCATTTTTGACCATTTTCGAGTGATCCTCACTCGGTTGTGGACAAAATTTACACTTTGGGTAGCGGGTTTTTACCTAAAGCGTTATTTTTGACCAGATTCGCGTGATTCTCAATTGAAAGTGGACAAAATTTACACCTTGGGTAGTGCGCCCTGCCCAAAACGTCTTTTTTGACCAACTTAGTATGCTAAGCGTTTTAGTCGATAGTGTGCAATCTCAAGTGTACAGCGGTCAAAATTACATACCTTAAGTTCAAATCTTTTTAAGATATTTCCCCTTCATCTACGTCATGAGCATCTTACAACGCTATACTTTCTTTGATGAACGCCCTAAGAGTAGAAAAAACCAAAAGGCAATGATCGCGATCAGGAGCTCAATCCCCGTCAGCATGAAGAACAAATCGACTCTCCTCCCCGCGATCAGCGCATTGAAAGTGAGCAATAAAAGTACGACAAAAAACGCGATCACCCATCGACCTATCTTAGAAGTGAGAAACCGCTTGCCTAGCTGACGCTCCTTAGGCGTGAGACCTGAACGCGACGATCGATTCGTTTTACTTTTTGACGATGAGTGCGAGGACGATGCCCGCTTCTTTTTATTCTTTGCTTTTGCCATCTGCTCTCTCCTTGATCATTCTCATGATACTATGAAATGTAAATCCAAGCATGACGAGCAGGACATTTATGGACGGAATTACGATCGCGGCATTATCTACAGAACTACATCATAGATTAACTGATTCGCTCGTCGATCGCGTTACGATGACCGATCGGCACACGCTTATTTTGCACCTGTATTCACAAAAGGAAGGCCGCTTGGTGCTTACACTCGGTGCCAATCCTTCCCGCCCCGTCTTCGGACTCACCTCCAGTTCGCCCCTTCCCGCTCTCACGCCTCCTCCGTCTTTTACCATGTTCATGCGCAAACACTTTCGTCGGGCGAGGCTGAAAGAGGTTACTTCACCGCTAGGCGAACGTATCATTAACTTTCTGTTCGATACAGTCGATGACTTGGGAGATGAGCGCAAACTGAAACTCATCTTCGAATGTATGCCGAGAACAGCAAACCTCATCGTTGTCAATGAGCAGAACGTCATCTTGAACGCTCTACGCCATATTGACGAGACTGTCAACCGCGCACGGGAGATTTTGCCGGCTCATCCGTATATCGCACCTCCTATGCAGAAGCGCCGATCAATCCGTGAATGTTTAGATATGCCCTACAGTGAGTTATTTGCTGAGACAAATCAAAAGGCACCCGTCTCACGTGTCGCCTATAGTACTGTCGTTGGGTTCTCGCCGATCCTAGGAGAAGAGGCTGCATTTCGAGCGGATCTTCGTTCCGATCATCTCTTTTCCGCCCTTTCAGAGTCAGAACGTTTGAGGCTCGCCGATGCGCTGAAGTCAATCTGTCACGAGATCGAAGCGAACGCGTTCTCACCCGCTATCTACACAACACAACCTGAGGGTACTGGAGCGAATGAACAGATCGTAGCACATGTTATCTCGCTGACTCACCTCCCTTACAAGATTCCGTTCGATCGTATCGCAGATGCCTTGACGGAACACAACGCCTACGTACAAGAACGCGAAGCTCTCTTACGGCTTCAAACGTCTCTTTCCAAGCGGATCGGTGAGCACATAAAGCGCACAGAGAAAAAACGTGAACTTCATGCGTCTGATATGGCAAAGGGAAAGACAGCTGAACTTGACAAGTTGAAAGGTGAGCTTATTCTCGCCTATATCTACTCTGTTCCGCAAGGGGCTCAAAAAGTATTGCTCGATAACTACTATGAACCGGGTACCACTATCTTGTGCGAACTCGATCCGACGCGCTCACCTGCTGACAATGCGGCACGCTATTTCCATCGCGCCAAACGTAATCAAAGACGCTTAGAAGCTGCTTCGAAATTACTGGAACGCGACTTTGAAGAGCTTGCTTGGCTCGATTCACTCGCAGTCGCCGTCAGGCGTGCCGAATCATACGACGATCTCCTCGCGATCGATCATGAGTACACGGTAAAAACAGATCGTACAACAAGAAGAAAGCGCGACACCGAACAACAACTCGATGACAGAAGTCCAGGAAAACCGGCGTCAAAGAATCGACGCTGCAGCAAGAAATATGCCGAGAGCCGACATAAATCGAACAGAAAGAAAACCAAAGAGGCACCTCCTCTTCCACCGCGAACATTTACATCGTCTGATGGTTTTCTCATTTACGTCGGTCGAAACAATTTCCAAAACGAATCTTTATTGCGCAAGGCGAGAAAAGATGATTGGTGGTTCCATGTGAAGCACGTACCAGGCTCCCACGTGATCATCTCAACGGAAGGAAAAGATGTGCCAAGCACTACGCTTTTGGAAGCTGCAGGTATTGCCGTTTGGTATTCGGGGGCAGGCAGATTCGGAGGATCTGCAGAAGTCGACTACTGCCGCGTGCGTGACGTCAAGAAGCCCTCTGGGGCGCTTCCCGGCCGCGTCATCTATAGCCAATATAAGACAATTTATACGGCACCGCTCGATCCTACACGCCTGCGCCGAGCGGTTGAATAAAACTAGCTTTTTTAGAGAATGCGACTCAACCTTTCCTGCCTCTGGCATCTCAATCGCAATCAGCTATCAAAACGTACTCCGCAATTAAGACATTCGGACAATGCTAACTGCTCGTGTTCGCGAGCGACTTTTTCGTAGAAAGACGACGTTTCAAGCGACACAATGCAGCCACAGTATTTCTGTCTGTACAACCCGATCTCGCGCGCCATCTTCTGCCCCTCATAAAATCCTCCCCTCCAATCGAACGGTACAAAAACGATGCCGGTATCGTTCGCTACTTTAGAGCCGACATCGAGAATCATCTCGCGCTTTTGGTAAGGACTGACAAGGAGCGTCGAGCTGACAGCATCAAATCCACTTTCCATAGCCTCTTGAACGAGACGTGTAAGGCGCGTCTCATAGCAGAAAAGACACCGCTTATCACCATCGCCTTCGCGCATTCGCCACTTGGTAGAATCGCTCCATTCATTGACAATCATCGGCACCTGATAATGTTCGGCGACGCGTTGTGCATTATCGAAGCGGCGTTTCCATTCGATGCGCGGGTGGATGTTCGGATTATAAAAGAATAGCGTCACATCAGAACCGTCTTTGAGCAGTTCACGGAGTGGGAACATGGCGCAGGGACCGCAACACACGTGGAGTAGTAATTTCTTGAAAGTAGAAATTTGGTTCACTTGCTTTCATCGCCTTTCCGTTCGCGATCATCCCCATCAAGAATATCCTGCAACGTCACCTGTCCAGGTACACCTGCACGTGTATCGCGATCAATGTAAGGGATTCCGAGATGCTCGAACCCGCCACGCGTCAAGATACGTCCACGCGGCGTCTTCGCGATAAAACCAATCTGCATCAGGTACGGTTCGTATATGTCTTCGATCGTCACAGGATCCTCTCCTGTTGAAGCAGCGAGCGTATCGAGCCCCACAGGCCCGCCGTCATACATCTCCGCCATGACGCGCATAATCATGCGGTCGTTGCCATCGAGGCCGATCGAATCGATCTCCAACGCCGTCAAGCCCATCTCACAGATCTCACGATTGACGATGTTATTACCGTGTATTTGTGCATAATCGCGCATACGGCGCAACAGACGGATGGCGACGCGTGGTGTCCCGCGACAACGCATCGACAAATCACGAAGTCCGTTACGATCGATACCGACACCTAGGAGTGAAGCGTACCGCTTCAATATCTGTGCAATTTCATCAGGCGCATAGAGCTCGAGACGTTGAATCATTCCGAAACGATCACGAAGGGGTGACGTCAGAAGGCCGGCGCGCGTCGTAGCGCCAATCAGCGTAAACCGCGGAAGGTCAAGGCGAATCGAGCGAGCAGACGGACCTTTTCCAATCATAATATCGAGCGCGTAATCTTCCATCGCCGGGTACAGGACTTCTTCAACTGTCCTGTTCAGCCGGTGAATTTCGTCGATAAAGAGCACATCGCGCTCACTGAGGTTTGTCAGAATTGCAGCAAGATCACCCTGTCGCTCAATCGCAGGGCCCGATGTGATGCGCATCTCAACTCCGAGCTCATTGGCAATGATGCCTGCCAACGTCGTCTTACCTAAGCCAGGTGGTCCGTACAGAAGGACATGATCGAGCGAATCACCTCTCGCATTCGCCGCCTTGATAGCGATACCGAGGTTAGCTTTTACTTTTTCCTGACCGAAGTACTCACCCCAGCGCGTTGGTCGCAGCTGTGGCTCTTCTGTATCTTCGCGGAGCGCCTTTCTTGAGAGGACGCGTTCCTCACCGAAACGGTCACTTGCCTTATCACGATCCATCAGGCTCTCAAACTCGTACATTATTCCTCCTACTCTCTTTCAACTATGGTATCAGAACAAAAGGGGCACTGTCTGTGACATAGGCGCCCCCTTACCTTTAATTGATAGAACATTGACTGTCATTCTCGAGAATTACACGATGGCAAGCTGACCAAGCGCTCGTCTCAGCAACGATTCCACCGTGTCACTCTCATCGGGGTTGGCGCGCTTGACAGCGTCATGCGCCTCAGAGGAGCTGTAGCCGAGTACCATAAGCGCAGCGATTACTTCACCCACTTCATCCTCGCCTGCTCTCTGAGCCGGTGAGGCCTTCAAAGCGGACACATCAGGGACGATAGCTGATTTTTTCAGTTTATCAGTCAATTCAAGAACCATACGTGCGGCACCTTTTTTGCCTATACCTTTGACTTGTATCAATTTCTCAATGTCATTTTGAAGGATCGCAAGTGCGAACGCATCCGGCGTCAATGTATCGACGACTTGCATGGCGAGGCGCGGTCCGACGCCGCTTACCGTCTGAAGAAGCTCAAACAAGTTCTTTTGCTCTTCCGTTGTAAAACCGAAAAGTCCAATCTCATTTTCACGGACGTGAAGGTATGTATATAGTTTAACTGTCTCTCCCGCAGGCGGTAAAGATGAGACGGCGCTCGGTGCAACGTCGAGCCGATACCCTATCCCGCCTTGTTCAAGAACGATGTGTGCTTCACTTTTTCTGACGATTTTGCCTTGTATGCTGGCGATCATTTGCGCCTCCACCCTTTCTTAATCCTGCACGATGGAGAATATATACTCTCCTTTCGTTTCTTCATTTTTGATACCCACCGACGGCGAGTGCACTGTCTCTATTACCTGAATGCGCATGGCAAATGGCGACGGCAAGAGCGTCTGCGACATCATCAGGACTGGGCTTTACCGTGAGGTTCAATAAGATTCTGACCATCTCTTGAACTTGCTGTTTTTCTGCTCGACCGTATCCCGTCACGGCTACTTTCACCTGCATGGGTGTGTATTCATAGACGGGAAGACTCGCCGATGCTGCCGTTACGACGGCAACACCGCGCGCCTGCGCTGTGCCAATCGCTGTCGTTGTATTGCGACTAAAAAAGAGCTCCTCAATCGCGACACAGTCGGGCTTGTAAAGGTCGATAAGCTCACCTAGAGCCTGTTGAATGGCGAGAAGGCGCTCGGGGAACGGCGAGTTGGCACTCGTTCTGACAACACCGTAGTCGAGCACCTGAAAGCGATTATTCACATACCGGAGCACACCAAAACCGGTGATGGCGTAACCGGGGTCGATACCTAAGACAACCAATGAGAACCTCCCGACAAATCAAACGCCATAAAGCACAGTATAGCTGGCTTCTCATTCCTCCATAAAAGCGTGGAGAGTTTTGATGTTCTTATCCCAATTGATATCTAACATCTCCATGCCGCGTATCTTTACGAGTGCTTTATACCCCTCTAAAGGCAACATCATCTCGTCGATATCATAATGGCGGTACGAAATGAAATCAAAAATAAACCCCATAAATTCCATATCGGTGAGATTCGTCGTCACATACGGCATGAGCTCCTCAGCCGTAGAAGCCATGCGTTTCGGGTTGCTCGAACCTAACTTCTTAAAAAGAGCCACAATAACATTTCTCTGGCGTTCCATCCGTTTGAAGTCAGAATCGAGTTTGCGAATCCTAGCGTAGCTGAGCGCCGTCTCACCGTCGAGAAGCTGTGTCCCTGCCCTGAGCGATTTACCGGTCTGTTTGCTAAGGCGTTTCGCTTCAGCAGCAGTCAAATTGATCGAAACACCGCCAATCGTATCAATCGCTCCCTTAAATCCGCCAAAATCAGTCGCAATGAATTGAGAAACATCGATACGGAAATTGCGTTGGATTGTCTTCATCAGGAGCCTCGGGCCACCCCACGTATGTGCGGCATTCAGCATATATTTTGAAGACCAATGCTTTTTGTATGCCGGATCAGGATCGTCTGGGATACTGACGTAAATCCCCCGCGACAACGATGTTAGGTGGATCTTTTTAGTTTTAGTATTGATCGTCACCAAGATCATAGCGTCAGACCGCCCGTGTTTGTCGGGGTTACGCGTGTCGGACCCGATCACGAGAATGTTTTTTATGTGCTTATCAGTCTTGACGGGAATCTTCATCCCGTCTTTCATGTTACCGGGGACATCAAGTTTATCGAGATTTGTCTCGATCGGGATCTTACCTGTTTTTTCGAAATGTCGCAACCCGATCACAAAATATAGGTATCCGAAAACGAATACCACAGTCGCTAAAATCATGCCGACAAGTAAGCCAGCAATAACGACAGCTACATTGCTTTTTCGTTTAATATAAGTATTCATCGCGTCATTATAGCGCAATCACCCAAAAAACGGCAGGTTCGCTGCCGCTCGGATGACAAAACATTGAGAAGTCTAGCGACTTACGCTTCTAACTGTTTGACTCTAGCAATACGCGATTTACGTCTTGCGGCAGTATTTTTTGAGATGATACCGTGAGCGCTCGCCCTATCGAGTGCTGCTTGTGCGTCGCGCGCATACTGTTCCGCTTCGGGAAGTCCCTGCTCCTTCGCAACGATCGCCTTCTTGACGAGCGTACGAATCTCACTTTTGCGGCTTTTGTTAACGAGCGTCTTCGTTGCATCCGAGCGCACTCTCTTTATTGATGATCTAATATTTGGCACGTATCTTTCCCTCCTGTGTTTCAACGTGAACAGCACGTATTCTAACACGTGCAGCATTTTGACGCAAGCAATGTCGGGATCATGGTAAGATATGTTCCTAAAGAATAATTTGATCGTTCATAGTCGAAGAGGACTCCCTCTGAGTTTCGGCATGGACGATGATTCACATAGGAGAATTGTATGCTTCAAAAGAAGACGAACGAAAAGAGTTCGAGAAACAAAAAACAGACACGCTCTCAAATGACAAAAAACAAGACGTTCTCTGGCAACACGTTGCGTATGATCCCGCTCGGCGGTATGCGTGAAATCGGAAAGAATATGACCGTTTTCGAGTACGCAGACGATATCATTGCGGTTGACTGTGGGATGGCATTCCCTGATAATCGTATGCCGGGTATCGACATCATTATCCCTGACATGACCTATCTGATTGAGAATCGCCACAAGTTTCGCGGCGTCCTGATCACGCACGGCCATGAAGATCACATCGGCGCGCTGCCCTGGCTGATTAAGGAATTTGATGTGCCGATCTATGCGACGCCGATGGCGATGAAACTGATCGAGATCAAATTGGAGAGTTTCCGTCCGACAATCACATCAGATAAATTACAAGTCATTCGCGCTGGTGACACACTCCAGATCGGCGAGTTCGAGATCGAGTTTATCCATGTGAACCATTCAATTGCTGACGCCGTATCGATTGCATTGACAACACCCGTCGGTACCGTTTTCTACACAGGCGATTTCAAAGTTGACTACACACCGACAACGGTCCGGCCAATCGACTTGGGGAAAATTGCAGAAATTGGCAACCGTGGTGTTCTCGCCCTCATCTCCGAGAGTACTAACGCCGAAAAAGAGGGTCACTCCCTCTCTGAACGCGACGTGGGTAAAGCCTTTACGGAAATCTTCATGCAGGCCAAGGGGCGTATCATCGTTGCGACATTTTCATCAAATGTTTTCCGCCTTCAGCAAGTCATCTCCATGGCAGAGCAATACGATAGAAAAGTAATCATCCTCGGACGCAGCATGCAAAATGTGTTTGAGGCGGCGAACAGCCTTGAATACCTGACATTCAACAAATCGACCATCGTCGATATTCAGAGTATTGACAGTTTCCCGCCCGAGGAAATTGTCATACTCGCCACTGGAAGCCAAGGCGAACCGATGTCTGCGCTTTCAAGGCTCGCCTTCTCTGAGCATCGGAGCACAGAAATTATCCCCGGAGATACGGTTGTCTTCTCGTCGAGTATGATTCCCGGCAACGAAGAAGCAATCTACCGTGTGATCAACGAGCTCTTTATGAAAGGTGCACAGGTCATCTATGAGACGCTCTCAGAAGTCCACGCCTCAGGGCACGCGTGCCGCGACGAACTGAGACAGATCATCACACTGACAAAACCTCGATTTTTTATCCCTTCACATGGTGAATACAGAATGCTTTACCAGCACGCTGAACTCGCCAATGATATGGGCGTCCCCGTCGATAACATCGCTCTACTCGCCAACGGTGACATCTTAGAGTTCACGAAAAACAGCATGAATTTCGTCGGCTACACAGAGGGGGCAGGTGTCTTGATCGACGGCTCCGGTATGGGGGATGTCGATGAGTACGTCCTGCGCGACCGCCTGAGACTGGCAGATGATGGCGTTGTCTCCGTGATGATCGCCATCGACGAGGTGGCCAATAGACTTTATGGTGACCCTGTCATCTTGACGCGAGGCTTCATCTATGAAAGTGAGACGCATCGCATCATCGAACTATGTAGAGAAACGATCGTCGAAATGGCAGATGAGTTTTGGAAGAAGAAAAAGCCGCTCGCCCACTCAATGACGTCAGACTACGTGCGTGATCGGATTCAAAAGACACTGTACGATTATTCGCGCCGCCGACCCGTCATCATGGTCTCATTGATGCCAATCTAGTTGTGACCGCGTGAGACACTGACAACGCTGTCGATCGCTTTCACGCGTCCGACAAGCCGGTCATACTGCTCTTGATTCTCGATCTCCACGGTGAGAAGCAAGTTAGCACTAATATCTTTCGCAGAGGAAATTTGCGCCGACTGAACAGAGACTTGTTCTTCCGCTATCGCTGACGAAATCTCCGCAAGGAGATTGGCGCGGTCGCGTGCGATAATACGGAGATTGACAGGATAAAGGCGATGTTTTGTCTCTGCTTCCGTCGTCCATAAGACATCGATCAAGCGAGAAGCGCGTTCAGCATCCTCTGGCGAACGGTCAAACAGCTCGACGATGCGCCTAATATTCGGACAGTCGACACGGTGCACTGCCACACCCATACCGCGTGTCACATACCCGATTATTTCATCGCCGGGAACAGGGTTACAACACTTTGACATTTTCAGGAGTGCATTTTCCAACCCTTTTACTTTGACGGGGATTTCCGACGATGTCTTCTTTTTCTTTTTCTTCTGAGAAGGTTTCTTGCCGACTTTATCGAGTATCAAGGCTTCACTGACGAGCATGTTGCTCGGGTTATGAATTACTTGACCTGTTCTCGAAAGGCGATAGCCGAGTCGGACGCGCTCTTCTTCAGGCAACGTCGCAACGTGTGCGTCACGAAGGCGCGGCACAATCCGTCCAACGGGAAGCCCGCCGTATCCAATACGAGCAAGAAGATCATCGAGCGTACGAAGAGAGTAGCGCTTGAGGATAGGCGCGAGATATTCTTTTTTTAATAGTTCGTGCACATGGAAACCTGTTTTATGTATTTCACGTTCGAGAAGCTCGCGCCCGCGTACGATGTTTTCATCTCTTCTCTCACGCTTAAACCACGATGAAATCTTGTTCCTCGCTGTACTACTCTTGACAATATTGAGCCAGTCGCGTGAAGGTCCACGCACCTTGTCGGCTGTCAGTATCTCGACGATATCACCGTTTGCCAACTGATACGTTAAAGGAACCATACGACCATTGACTTTAGCTCCGTACATAGAATTTCCTATGTCACTGTGAATATGATAGGCAAAATCAACAGGCACAGCACCGGCCGGTAGCCCTATCACCTCACCCATGGGCGTGAAAACGAACACTTCGTCAGCTGTCAAACCTTCACGCAAGGCGTCCATGTACTCGCCGGCATCGCTCATGTCACTCTGCCACTCGAGCAATTGGCGTAACCACGACAACCGTATTTCAAAGTGATCGTGCTTCCTGTCACCACCACCCTCTTTATACCGCCAGTGGGCAGCGATGCCGTATTCCGCTGTACGGTGCATCTCTTCGCTTCTGATCTGAACCTCAAACGGGACACCGAGCCCTCCGATCACCGTCGTGTGGAGCGACTGGTAACCATTCGTCTTAGGAACGGCGATGTAATCTTTGAACCGACCGGGAATCGGCTTATAGAGCTCATGTACTAGACCGAGCACGGCGTAGCAGTCGCCGACGGTCGGGACAATAATTCTCGTCGCAAACAAGTCGTAAATCTCATCGAGTTGTTTGTCCTGCTCTTTCATTTTGCGGTAGATGCTATAAAAATGTTTAGGGCGCCCCTCAATATCAGCGCGAATCCCCATAGAAGCGACTCGAATCGTCAAGTCCGATATGATCTCCTGCAAGTACGCCTCGCGATCAGAACGGCGTTGTGATAGCATTCCAACAAGCTCGTAGTAGGCGTCAGGGTCTAAATAGCGCAGGCTGAGGTCCTCAAGTTCCCACTTGATTCTATGAATTCCGAGACGAGCCGCAAGCGGTGCATAGATATCGAGCGTTTCGCGCGCCGACGCAATTTGTGATTCAGGCGCCTTATGTTCCATCGTACGCATGTTGTGGAGACGATCTGCAAGTTTGATGAGGACGACGCGAATATCTTTTGCCATTGCAAGGAACATCTTACGAAAATTCTGGGCCTGCAACTCCTCTCTCGACGAGTACGAAATACGCGATAATTTCGTTACGCCGTCGACGAGCGCTGCCACCTCCGGCCCGAGCTCCTCCTTGATCTCTGCCAGTGTCAAATCGGTATCTTCGACTGTATCATGTAGCAGTGCTGCCGCAAGCGTATGTTCATCGACGATGCCTAATTCGAGAAGAATCTTCGTCGCCTCAACAGGGTGTATGATAAAAGGTTCCCCCGTCGCTCTAAATTGTTCAGCGTGTGCCTTTTTAGCAAGTTCGTACGCACTTATCATAAATGATGCGTCCTGCCGATGTGCCGATTTTTTCCACAGCTCAACGAGATGATCCATATCCTCATCGATCTGGCTGACCATATCATGTTGCGCTATCATTATTACGGATTTTTCCTTCACGGCACTAACACTCCTTGCGCATCGAGCCTCCTCCAAAGCGATGTCTCTGTCAGTTTCAACTTTTCCTCGCCGATATCCAGCAGGCGGAAGATAAAACCTCCATCCTCATCTACCAAAAGCTCCCCAATCTCGACTTCAGCAAAAATAGCGAGGACAAACAATACAGCAAGCGCACCTACCTCTACATTATAACGATGAGTAAGCAACCACGCCAACCGTGAAGGTAAAAATGTGATCGGAGTGTTACCTCTGCCCGCAAGAGAAGAGATCATCTGCCAGAGCGCAACGAAGACATTTTGACCGAGCGAGGTCAGACCGAAACGAGCGAGCGTCTCAGCGAGATCGTCGTCGGACAATTGATGTAGCAATTGGGGGAAGACACTTTGTAAGCGATCGTCTAAGCCTTCCTCATTCGATGGTCTTAAGTCAACACATCGGAGTTGAATCGAACGCCGCTCGCGCCAAACATTAAAAATCGGTGTCGCCATTAAATCGATCTCATCGCCAACAGAATAAAAAGGCTCATCATCACCTCTGTGAAATAAGATCGCATCAAAAATACTTTGTTTTTCTCCCTGTGATCGAACTTTTAGGCGGAGATGTCTCCCTTCACCCACACGCGTGATCGCATCGATCTTCATATGGGGAATCAAAAAGAGAGGGCGCCCAAATCCGTGTCCCATGGGCTCGAGCAAATCGAAACTCTCGACGAGTTTCGTATTGATCATATGTCCTTCAATCGATGTATCAGCGAGGATTGGTAACTGGCGCTTCTTCTTCGGAATCGATTCGATGTAGGCGATCATCGTGTCACAGAATCGCTCAAAGTTTTCAGGCTTTAACGAGAGTCCAGCAGCCCCTTTATGACCGCCAAACGTCTCAAGGTACTCACCTGCATGCGCGATGCCTTCGATAAGATTAATGCGTCCAAATGTGCGTGCTGAGCCGCTCAGTATGCCATCCTCCTCCGACAACGTAATGGCAGGTACGCGCAACCGTTCCGCCAAACGTGCACTGACGATACCGAGCACACCACCATGCCAGTTCTCCCCCCGAGCGATGGCGACAGATAGTGGCGCATCGCCTTGTCTATTCATCACATCGTGGAAAGCCTCTTGAAAGACGTCGTATTCAACTTGTCTGCGCTTTTCGTTCAATTCATTGAGCTTATCAGCGAGGACAATGACGTGCGCAGGATCATCCTCAAGCAGCAGATCGAGGGCAAGGCGTACATCGCCCATACGTCCTGCAGCATTTAACCTCGGCGCGATAGAAAATGCGATATCGCGTGACGTTATCGCCGCGTCGGGATCCTTGTTGACGCGATCGAACAAAGCTTTCAAGCCTACCGGTGCATGTTCTGCAAACGCACTTAAACCGGCAAGTACAATCGCACGGTTAACTTCAACAAGTGGCATGACATCGGCAACTGTACCGATCGATGCGATCACTGTCAGCATAGGACGAATAGGAGAAACTTTACCAAAAAACTGATCGGCGGCAACCGTCAACAGGTAGGCAACACCTGCACCGCTGAGCTGTTTAAAAGGGTACGGATCATCAGGGATCGATGGATTGATCACTGGCACATCACCGCGAACGAACTGTTCATCCGGTAGGTGATGATCAGTCACGATGACCTTAATGCCGTAATGACGGAGAAGAGCAATTGATTCTGGAGATGATGTACCAGTATCGACCGTAACGACAAGATCGGGGTTATGAAGAATTATCTCCTCTGCCAATGCAAGGGACATACCGAAGCCGTCATCGAAACGGTCTGGTATGAGTATTTCAGGAGTACACCCTTTCTCCTTCAACCAGTGGGCCAGCAAAGCAGACGATGTCAGTCCGTCCGCATCGTAATCTCCAAAAATCAAGATACGCGGCGAAGTTGATTGCAAGACGTCGCCAATGATGCTACACGCCCTCTCCATATCAAGAAACAAAAAAGGATCGGGAATGTCATCGAGTGACACGTGAAAAAAAGCGTCGCGTTTCATCTGAGTATCGAGCCCACGAGCCATCAAGACGCGCGACAAGACATCCTGATGCCCCTCCCCTTGAGGCGCATCGCACACGACTGCCCAATCGGCAGGCGTCAACCATTCAAGCATATGATGTCTCGCTGTATCACGCATCTTTAATCCTCTGCACAACACATACTTTTCTGCACAAACGCGCCGTCACTGACTCATTGGAGCTTTTAAAAAAGCCAACAAAAACGCACACGCATGGGTCAAAATTTCATTGGCGAACTCTCGGTATTAATCAACGCCAACAAAATGCGCACGCGTGGGTCAAAACAATAATGTATTTGTCTTTTTCTTTGTCATATAAAAACGCACGCGCACGCGCGGGTCAAAAATCACGCTTTCGGAAGTGGATCCGTACTCAAAGTGGATCAATTGACCACAAACCTATGATAATTGTCTGGGAATGGTCTAAAATTACGCTTTCAGCAGGAATTTAGTGCTTAAAGTGGAATCATTGACCATTATCCTCTTAAAAAAGCTCATAAACGGTCAATAATCACACTTTTAGCGGGAACCCTTACTCAAAGTCGAAATTTTGAACACAACCAACTATAACTGAGCGAAATTGATCAGAAAACAAACTTTCGGCAGAAAATCACGTGACTCTTCAGAATTTTAAGAGGCTGTCTCGTTCTCACTCTTCTTGAGCAGTTTTGAGACAGCCTCTTTTCGTGTCGTTATTGAAATATCAGCGTTTGCGCTTTCTGGCGGCTTCAGCTTTTTTCTTGCGCCGAACACTCGGTTTCTCGTAATGCTCACGCTTACGTACTTCAGCGAGCACGCCTGAACGCGCGGTGGAACGCTTAAAACGTCTCAGCGCACTGTCCAGGGATTCATTCTCTTTTACGCGAATCTCCGTCAATCTTATCCCTCCCCTCGCAGTGTTCTCTGAGCAACCCATTTGGATTCACAGTGTGCCTGTAGTATACAATGAAAGTCCGCAACACGTCAAACTTAGCGACCCGTGAGCCTATAGCATTTTTTACATACTCAGGAATTCTGACGATCTTGATTCCTAGCAACCTGTGAGCCTATGGCACTTTTGCTAACAGTACAAGCCCGGAGGCTTTGACGTTATAGCAACCTGTAAGCCTATGGCACTTTTAGTGAGCCTTGAAATGTAGCATTTAGAACCATCGCTTAGATGTTGACGTGTGACCATGGGGTAGCTCATGAGACTATAGCAAATTATTTTGAATTATTCTCTCGAAATTCATTGCGAGCAAAATGTACCGCAGGACTTTGGAATGGTGGCTTGAAAGGATCTGACGAATACCAGATTGAGGTGGATTACCTACACCTCTTTGTTTAGTTATATTTGTCGTTCAGTGTCATACAAGACTCTACCTGAGTTATCCGAAAATGGTCAAGCACCAACGTATATTGATGATAGAATGTTGATGCGCATTTTATTCTCGTGGAGGTGTTATCGCTAATAATGCGGTCATGTCATCGTAAAAACCAATCAAAATCGTCTGTCGTGTATCCATCTCGGCATAAAGCGCCAGTGTGCCGAAAAAGCGTCCAGCTTACGGTCGTACTATTTGTCGTTCTGATACTCGTCATCTCTATCACGCCGTATTCGACCGTCTATGCAGCAGAAAAAAAGCCTTCCACTTATATCAAGAATGCGACGGCACATCTTACGATCAATCGTGACGGGACGGTCAGTGTGACGGAGGAACTTCGTTTCTATTTCAATAAGACACGAAAATCACTGTCACTTTCTCTCCTGTTCCCGCTCAGAGGTGAATCAGTTTTACAATCCTTTGAAATTGCGCAAGTAATTCAAGGCGAAGAGGAAAAATTTATCCATGTCCCTGAAACCGATGATCGACGTCCTCAGCCCTTTTCATACAAGACAGAGCGTCGGAATGATCGTCTGCGTATTAAACTCACCATGACAGCTTTCACCGGTGAGTACGTCTTTCGACTTAACTATCACTGGACGCGTGGAGTCGTCGAAAAAGATAATCGCGCGTTCATTTCAGGACCGCTGTGCGCCGCCCCGAGCGGAATGAGAGTGGAGACACTGCTTTGGAGCATCACATTCCCCACTGATTGCCACGTTGATCTCACAGAGATCGTACCGATCAGTTATCACACGATGACAGAAAACAATACAGGGAGCAACAAAGTGTCTTTCGTCGATAACCGTTCTTTTACTAAGACAGACGAGATGGGCATCGTCATCAGTGCGCCCAAGCGTCATTTTTCACTGATTCTCCCCTCTGATGCTGATACCACTTCTTTGAAGGAATCACTTGAGAATGCTCGCGCGCTGTCAGCTCATCTCACGCGAGTCGAATCTATAAGGGAATCAATCACACGTATCGTCGTCATCCTCACTGTCGCAGGATTGTTCGTCTTCTTGGTCTTTCAAGGGGCGCTGTTGCATAGGAAACGTCGCACGAAATTCGACTTTGCCGTTTGGCCAGTATCGGCACGCCCGGCTCTCGTCGCTTCACTGGCGAGTGCAAACCCTCGAGAACCAGACTTGTTGCTTGCGACACTTCTCACGCTCGTCACTCGACGCGAGATATTGTGGACTGACGAAGTCTTCATCTGGAACAATCCCGATCGTAACGATTTTTCGCAATTTACAACATACGAGACACTTCTTCTACAGTGGCTCTTTGTCGCACAACCTGAGTATGATCACGTCTTATCACCAGGGCGGCTGCGCATCGCCGCTCGTCAAGAGGATTTCCGTCAACTAGCACAGCGATTCAAAGAGCATGTCAGCGCTGATTTCAATAAGAGCGGGCTCGTCGAACCTCGCCTGACACGAATCATCAAATCTTCTGCTTTCCTCCTTGCCATTCTTTTTATCGCACTTACGATTGGATTCTATCTTTACACGAAGTCTTTCTTGACGTTTATTATGCTTATCGTCTCTGCACTTTACATTCATCTAGGCTTTACGTTCAGGTTCTTGACGTCTGTGGGAGCGAGGCGCTCACACGAGACACGACGTTTTAAACGTGCGTTAAAATCGCCTGAGCTGCTTGTTCGCTCTGCTCTCGGTCACTTTTCAGATATTGAGATGTTGATTGGTTCACTACCCGTAGCCGTCGCGCTCAACAAAGCATCTGAATATTTGCAGGGCGTGAAAGAGCTCGATTCACCGTTGTTCGAACGGGCAGCGTATGCATTGCTCCATGTCTATCGTGGACTACGCGTACCTGCACATCTCGAAACAAGCGGTGACATACGTGATCCATACGAGCGGACGCTCTTACGCCGTGCGCTTGATGAGACAGAAAGAGTCCTCACATCATGGCGAGAGTTATTCCGCTCGTGTTTCCTCTAGGCAATTAAAAAGGCAGAATCTTCTTTTGTTGAACTTGTCGTTCTGTATACAAAAAATGACGTATGCTTACACTTACGGTTTAATAATCAAAAAGATACGGAAGATATTGATGCCAATTACGATTCGAGCACAGCCGATGCGATACAAAAACACTGGATCGCTTCGCCTCGACCGAATGCTGTCAATTCTTCCCCGGATGTCGCAGTGATGGCGACGTGATCGACTGAAAGACCTGTCAAGTTAGCGATGTGTTCGCGCATTGGCTCGATGAAGCTTGCTAAGTGTGGGCGCTTTGCTTCAATGGAAAAAGAGAGATGCACTAAGCGCATGCCACATAGCACCTTGAGTGCCCGTTCAACGTAAACACTACTGTCCGTGATACCGTACTTTACCAACTCGTCTGCGACGGCACCTAAGATACGCACGCCGGTGAGCCCTGAAATCGCGTTCGTCAGTGCGTGGAGCACGACATCGGCATCGCTGTTTCCCTCAAGAGCAGGGTATCCCGGGATTGTCAAGCCGCCTAGTTTAAGGGCTATGCCGGTCGCCTTCGTCTCCTCTTCTGACATGAAGCGATGACTGTCCTGTCCTATAGCTGAAATAGATATCATAAAAAGCACCCTTTCTGTTCAGCAATTTGCGTACTCATGGCGACCTATTCGTGCGCAATACGCATTTCAACTATTGTGTCTTAGGCTTCGCTACGACATGGCAGCCTCATAAACGCGATACAGTTGCCTTGATCACATGATACCCCTTGCCTCTGTTGATCGTCTCGACAAGTTCAAATTTCCGCGCTAGCTCGCGTGCGGCAGAGGCGGCTCCCTGCTTGACGCGGATCACGATATATAGTCGTCCGTGCGGTTTACTTAAGTTCTCCCTCGCCTCGGCAAAGAGGCGATATACTGTTTCTTTACCGGCTCTGATCGGCGGATTCATAACGATCAAATCGTAGCGTTGCGTGACATCTGCTGACAGACCGTCAGCTTGGTAAAAAATAGCATTCTCAACACCGTTTAGATGAGCATTCTTTGAAGCGAGCACGACAGCACGCTCATTGATGTCTGAGCCTGTCACCGAAAATGAAGGACGCAGCTTTGCCAGTACAATGGCCATCACGCCAATCCCTGTGCCGAGATCAAGCATTCGGAGCGGCCTGTTCACCTCGTGTTCCAACACAGTTGAAAGGAGAAGATTGGTACCATCATCGATTTTTTTTCTCGAGAAGACTCCGCGATCTGTCACAAGATGAAATAACTGTCCCTCGTAGTAAGCGTCAAGCAAACGCGGCGCATGAGAGGAGTCGGGTTTTTGATCAAAATAGTGCGAGTGCATCATCGTTCTGTAAGGTAAATGCGCTTTGCCCACGGCGTCGACTGAAGTGCAGTGATAAGAGGTAGACCAAGTCCGTAGACAACAAGCGCCTGCGATAAAAGGATCGAGCCCATCGTTCCGAAGATAAGCCAAATGCTTGGTGTATTCTCACTGAGTAGAAAAGGGAGATAAAAACCGACGACGAGTGCATTGAGAATGACGGAAGGCAAAAGGGCAGTCACCTTGAGTACGAACACGCTCTTTCTCCCGTGTTCTCGATTACAATTATCCATATTTTCTTTTGGCGCTTCTGAAGCACCCTCATCGCGCAGACAGTGGTAAAGGGATTGAGTGTGGCCCTGAAGCGAACCCGAAGCTCCCTCATTGCGCAGACGGCGGGCAAGCTCATGTCGAAGAGGCCTCGCCGTAATCCAAGTCAGATATGCCGCAAAAAGTGTCGTGGCGCTACCGGCGATGACATCGACTAGGCCGAGTGGCGAAGGGTTCAATAGATTCGACAAAAGACAGCCAGCAAAAACACCTAAGATGCCTGACGGAAAGAGCGCGGGAAGTGCCGTCAAAGCCTCCGCCAATCGCAGTTGAATCGTCTGAAAACTCATAAAGGATGTAGCAACTGTGAGGACGAGGTAAAGTGCAGCGATCAATGCGCCCTGAATCAATGTAGTAAGCGCTCGAAAAGAGCGGATTCCCGCTGAAGTGGAAACCCGCTCCCGCCCATTGTTTATTTTATCCTGATGGCACACGGTGAAGCCTAAGGGACACGGACAGCAAAGGTCATATCGTGCCCGTTGATGTCCCAGTCCTGAGCTTTGAGATCTTCTGGCAACTCCGTTATGTCCTCAAAGAAGACAACTTGCTGTGCCAAGACTTCGTCCATGATGTCGTCAACATAATGGTCGATGAGATCAGCTAAATCGTCACGCTTGATATAGAGCTCAATCCTATCCGTTACTTGAAAATCGCTTGATCGGCGCATCGTTTGGATTTTGCTGACCATTTCGCGTATGAGCCCCTCTTCGATCAACTGTTCCGTAAGAACGGTATTCAGAGCAACCGTCACAGAACCAGCACTCTCGACCGCGAATCCGGCAGCCGGTACTTCCTCAATGAGGAAGTCTTTACGTGTCAAGTCGTACACCGTTCCCTCGACTTCAAGCTCAATCTTACCATCGCGCTCAAGGCGATCCATCGTGGCTCTGCCAGGTAAAGCCTCGATCAATTGACGCCCCTTAGGCAAGTTCGCACCCATGAGACGCCCCAGTGTACGAAGCTGTGGCTTGAACGAGTAATCGACTAAGCGCCTGTTGTTCTCTTCATTTACCATCTCCTTGATGTTAAGCTCATCGAGCACGAGTTCCGTCAATTCATCTGAAAGCGGCTCACTTCCGACGACGATCATCTCTGCTAAAGGTTGGCGTATTTTGAGCTGCGCCACGTTCCTAGCAGCTCTCCCGAGCGAGACGATTTCCAGGACGCGCCCCATGTCCCTTTCGAGTGCACGGTCAATTTTCGTCTCATCGACCGACGGAAAGTTGCATAAGTGAACACTCTCTGGCGCCCCTTCGAGGTGTCCGACAACGAGATTCTGGTAGACTGTTTCCGCCATGAACGGCGTAAATGGCGCGATCAAGTGCGCCATCGTCACGAGTACGTCGTGCAATACGATGTATGCAGTGATCTTGTCCTCATCAAGTCCCGCTCCCCAGAACCGCTCTCGTGAACGGCGAACGTACCAGTTCGACAAATCATCAGTGAACGACTCAAGAGCTCTTGCAGCAGTCGTAATGTCATATGCTTCCAACTTCGTGTCAACTTCATGGATTAGTGAGTGAAGGCGGCTTTCGATCCAGCGATCGATGACAGTTTTGTGATCGTCTGCAGGAAATTCGCTGTACGCCTGTCGCTCAAAACCATCGATATTAGCGTAGAGCACAAAAAAGGCATACGTGTTCCAGAACGTCCCCATAAACCGGCGTTTCATCTCATTGACTGCCGCTACAGAAAAGCGCACCGACACCCATGGGTGACTACCTGCATAGAACATCCAGCGAATGGCATCCGCCCCTTCATGCGCTAAAACGTCGTTCGGCTCAACAACATTACCGAGGTGTTTCGACATTTTTATACCGTCCTTGTCGAGAACGTGCCCCATCACGATACAATGATCGAAGGCGGGCGTGTCAAAGAGACACGTGGCGATCGCATGCAAACTGTAAAACCATCCGCGCGTCTGGTCAATCGCTTCAGAGATGAAATCTGCAGGCATACTCTCCTCAAAAACATGACGGTTTTCGAAAGGATAATGGTACTGGGCAAAAGGCATCGATCCCGAATCGTACCAACAATCGATCACTTCGGGAACGCGCATCATGAGACTGCCGCACTTGGGACAACAGATGTGCACCTTGTCAATCATCGGTTTGTGGAGCTCAATCTCTTCAGGACAGTTGGGCGACATCGATCTCAATTCCTCAATAGAACCGATCATGTGCAGGTGATGGCATGCACCGCACTCCCAAACAGGTAACGGCGTCCCCCAGTATCGCTCGCGCGAAAGACACCAGTCGACGACACTTTCAAGGTAATTTCCGAACCTTCCGGGACCGATATGTGCCGGGAACCAGCTAATTTTATCATTGTTAACAAGCAGTTCTTCACGCAACTTAGTCATCTCGATAAACCATGCATGGCGTGCGTAATAAATAAGCGCCGTCTTGCAACGCCAGCAGAACGGATATGTGTGTTCCATCTCAGCTTCGGCGATCAGCAACCCCTCGCGTCTCAGAATCTCTACGAGTTCATCGTCGGCATCCTTAACGAAGACGCCGGCTACATCGGTCACCTCCTTCGTCATCGTGCCATCTTCAGCGACTAGCTGCACGTGCGGCAACCCCTCTCTACGCCCGATCCTCGCATCGTCCTCACCAAAAGCCGGTGCGATGTGAACGATCCCAGTGCCGTCCGTCAAGGTGACGTAAGGATCAGCAACGACATAGAATGCGCGTTTACCTGACTGTTCTACTGTCTCTACAGCGTACGGATAGAGCGGTATGTACGAACGTCCGACAAGTTCACGCCCAAGATAGCGCTTCAGAACGCGTGCATCTTCACCGAAAACTTGCCTGTATAAGGCTTCAGCGATGATATAGCGTGGGTTCCCCGACGTACCGTCAACTTCATGATCGACTTCACAGAGAACGTATTCCTCGTCGCCATTGACACAGAGTGCCACGTTTGAAGGAAGCGTCCACGGTGTCGTCGTCCAGACAGCAAAATACGTATTTGGCTCCTCCGCGTCGCGGAAACGCACATAGACAGACCGCTCCGTAATGTCGCGATAACCTTGTGCTACTTCGTGACTTGAGAGCGATGTCCCACAGCGCGGACAATATGGGACGACTTTATGGCCCTTATAGATCAGGCCCTTATCCCAAATCTGGCGCAACGACCACCAGACCGATTCGATGTAATCATTTTCATATGTTATGTACGGATTCTCCATATCAGCCCAGAACCCGACACGCTCCGACATCTCCTCCCACTCCGTCTTATATTTCCAGACAGATTCTTTACACTCGCGGATAAACTGCTCGACACCGAACTCCTCAATCTGCTCTTTCCCGTCAAGGCCGAGACGTTTTTCGACTTCGAGCTCGACAGGCAATCCGTGCGTATCCCAGCCTGCCTTGCGTGGAACGTGATACCCTTTCATCGTCCTGTAACGAGGAATTAAGTCTTTAATCGCGCGCGTAAACACATGGCCAGCGTGTGGCATTCCGTTCGCCGTTGGGGGACCTTCATAAAATGAAAATATAGGAGCACCTTCTCTAATCTCTACTGATTTTTCAAATATTCTGTTCTCCTTCCAAAACGAGAGAACCTCGAGTTCTCGGGGGACAAAATCGAGACTGCTATCAACCTTTTCGTACATGGCGCTTTGCTCCTTCTCTAAATCATATAAAGGCGTCCTCATACCGTGAAATATTCCATAACGCGTCGACACCTCAAAATCTGCATCCTTGTAATTATAGGTTCACGTGTCATCCAATGTCAATTCAACGCACACAAGACACGGAAATACTGGCGTCAGAGCATCTGCACTAGGAAACATACAACACAGTAACGAAAATAACGCACAAAAGCGGAAAAGCCTGCTTTGCAGCAGGCTTTCCGGTATCGTGGAAAAAGAGAAATGTCAAAATCTATTGCACGTATATTGAACGACGAAATTTCTTTGAGCCCATGTGATCAGGCTGCCTCTCTCGCAAGAATTTCCATAAACTCTTCTCCGGTAATCGTTTCTTTTTCAAGTAAATAGTCAGCCAGTTCATCCATCTTTTCTCTATTCTCTTTGAGGATGGCCGTTGCCCGTCTATGTGCCTTTGCTATGATGTCTCTGATTTCTTCGTCAACGAGCCGCGCCGTCTCAGGCGAGCATGTCGATTGCCCGCCATGGCCTAAGTAGGTGTTGCCACCTGTCTCCAGTGCCATCATCCCGAAGTTTTCAGACATGCCGTAACGCGTCACCATGTTTCTCGCTATATCTGTTGCCCTCTCAATATCGTTGGCGGCACCTGTCGTCGCGACATTAAAGACGACTTCTTCAGCGGCTCTTCCCCCGCATAAAACCTCTAATCTCTGATAGGCATCCTCTTTACTGATTAGACTCTTCTCATCCTCGTCAACTTGCATCGTGTAACCGAGCGCACCGGAAGTCCTTGGTACGATCGTAATCTTTTGCACTGGCGCAGCACCTGATTGCATTGCCGCTACGAGAGCATGACCGATTTCGTGATACGCCACAATCCGCTTTTCTTCTTCGGAGAGAATGGCATTTTTCTTTTCTGCGCCGGCAATAATCGTCTCGACTGATTCTGTCAAATCTTCTGTCGTCACAGCATTTCTCCCCATTCGTACAGCACGCAAAGCAGCCTCATTCACAATGTTAGCTAGCTGAGCGCCCGATGCCCCTGCCGTCATACGAGCGACGAGATTAACGTCTAGGTCATACTGTTTCTTAACCCTCTTCAAGTGAACATGCAAAATCGCTTCTCTACCCCTTAAATCAGGTAGCTCCAATCGGACTTGACGGTCGAAACGCCCAGGTCGGAGTAGGGCGGGATCCAGAACTTCTGGCCTGTTCGTCGCTGCTAAAATGATGACACCTTTGTTGCTTTCAAAACCGTCCATTTCCGTCAATAGCTGGTTTAACGTCTGCTCGCGTTCATCATTCCCGACGGCAAATTGGGAATCTCGCCTCTTACCGATCGTATCAATCTCATCAATAAAAACGATACAAGGAGCCTGCTTGCTCGCCTGCTCAAACAACTCTCTCACTTTAGCGGCCCCTCGCCCGACAAACATTTCAACAAATTCTGAGCCCGATATCGAGAAAAAAGGTACATCCGCTTCACCAGCAACGGCTTTAGCCATCAACGTCTTTCCTGTTCCTGGCGGTCCCACCAAAAGAACCCCCGTTGGGCACGTAGCGCCGATCGCAGCATATTTTTTGGGATTATTGAGGTAATCAATTATCTCTTGTAGAGATTCTTTCGCTTCTTCCTGACCTGCAACATCCTCAAATGACTTCATATCCTTATCAGGCTCATAAACCTTAGCGACTCCTTGTCCATGTATGCTCAATCCGCTGGCACCAAGCTTCCCTCTTAAATTCCTACTAATACTCCTTCCAATCAGACTAAAAATTAAGATAGGAAGCCCGTACTGCAACAAAAGAGTGAGGAGTAGATTAGGCGTCTCAGGAATCTCAGCGGCATACGTGATCCCCTTCTCTCGTAAAATATGCGGTAATTGAGGGTCATCGACGACACCCGTCTTGCAATACCTCACATAACCGTCCTCTTCTATCGAGTATCTGATTTCTGTTTCTGAAAGCTGAACTTGCGTGACCTCACCCGCCTCAACAGCATCCATAAATTCTGTATATGTAGTTGTTGCAACCCGACGCGACATAATCATCGGCATGATCATCAAATTAAAAACTAAAACAACGAGCAATACGATTCCGTAATAGTACCAAAGACCACGAGGTCTTTTTTTTTGATTGTTCGAATCTACGTTTCCCATGTATCCTCCCTAAAAGATATCGTCCTTTACTAATCGATCATTTCACTTCCATGTCCAAAGGCTCATTACCCAACAACATGTTGTGTTATGATTAAATTATAAAAGGCCACGACTCGTTTAGCAATCAACAAAACGAGGGCTTTTGTTGGATTGATGACTAATTAAGGAGCAGGTGAAAAATGGCAAGGAAACAACCTGAGGTAACAGCACAAACGAGACGAAACATCATGGATGCCTATTGGGAACTCTACAGCTCCGATACGGTGAACAGGATGACCGTGAAAATGATCACGGACCGAGCAGGGTATAACCGAGGAACATTTTATGCGTATTTTTTAGATATCGACGATTTACATCAACAGATAGAAGACGAGCTACTCCCCTCAGAAGAAAGTTTCGAAAAATTAAGAGAAGCAACTGTCTCGAAAAATAGCCGTGAAATTCTGGAAATATTTACACAGTTCGACCAAAACATCGGTAAAAAACTTGGATTTCTTTTGGGCGCCGCAGGAAGTTTGTCGTTCCAGTCTAAGCTAAAAATAACGCTGAAACGCCTCATCTTAAAACACCTCCCCTTAGAGTTAAGAGAAAAGGAGAGTATTGTTGACTACAAGACAGATATACTATGCGGAATTTTCTATGAAACCGTCCGCTACTGGTACGATCGAGGGAGTCGTCAGTTTACTGTAGAAGAAATGGCAACTCTCATGCTTAAAGCAATCTTCTCCGGTCTTGTTGAAAGTTAACGCTTGCACGTCGGCTCGCCTTTCGTCACCTTGCATCTTCTCCAGTCTCGTAGAGAGTTAACGACTTCGCGAGGTACACGCACCTGCCTGATAAGCATCGGTCGAACATCGTTGTTCAATACATTCACAAAACGACGACTAAGCGGAAACATTCCGCCAGTCGTCATTCTAAGATAATTTCCCAGCCACGCTAACTAGCTGACAAGGAAGCGAACAATTAACCACAGCCAACAATCAGATACTGCGCCTAGAGCCCACAAAATTTCGAATCGGCCATGCCAAGCGCAACAGAAATCAACGCTTGAAGTGCGGAATTCAACAATGAGTTGCAGCACTCTGCCAATTAAGCAATACAGATCCGCAGCCGCCCGTCGTCGTAACCCCTTGCCCCCTTGCCATCTCAGCAAATAGCAGACAATAAAGTAAGACACATCAACACATTTCCAAGTGAGTGATGCATACACGCCCCCACGAGTACAGTTTTTCGATCTTGCCAGAAAAAATGTCGCTATTGCTAATTGTTGTGTCAACTAACTGATGGGATAGACCTAGTGTAACGGATGTTCCGCACAACTTAGCTTCGCAAACTACCCCCCAGTGCAATTTTTTAATTAGAACTAAAAAACTGTACAAGGGTAGTGCACAGTATGTCCGATCTGCTCTCTTTACCCTTCTAAAAGAAGCAACCTGTTTCCACGTGTCGCATTTTTT
>DUVN01000008.1 GCA_012841015.1 Clostridiaceae bacterium | reverse complement strand
GCAAGAGCTCCTTACCCAAGGTGTAAATTTTGACCACAATCGGTTTGAAAAAGCCCGAGTCTGGTCAAAAATGACGCTTTCGGATAGCCCGCGTTACCCGAGGTGTAAATTTTGACCAACTTGACTTGAGGGAGCTTACAAAAAGACTAAAGAGGAGGTTGCCGCGTCGGTACAACCTCCTCTTACGAATCAAATCAAGAAAAGATCAAGACATTACTCGATTTCGACTTCTGCGCCAGCTTCTTTAAGCTTATTAGCGGCGTCCTCAGCTTCCTCACGGCTAACCTTCTCTTTGATGGCCTTAGGTGCTGCATCGACAAGGCCTTTTGCTTCTTTCAGGCCGAGCCCCGTAATCTCACGAACGGCCTTAATAACCGCGATCTTCGCTTGTCCTGCGTTCTTGAGAACAACGTCAAATTCCGTTTTCACTTCTTCTTCGGCTTCGCCTGCGGCGCCGTCAGCTGACGGTGCAGCAATCGCCATCGCAGCAGCAGAAACACCAAATTCGTCTTCCATCATTCTCACGAGTTCATTCAGTTCAAGAATCGTAAGACTTTTCACGTTCTCAAGGATTCCGGCGAGTTTTTCTTTATCCATTTTCAGTCTACCTCCTGATGTAGAGCGCGTTCGCCTCATGCGAACATCTATAATATTATTAGCATTCCTGTTCTTTAGAGCTGGTTGCGAACAGGTAACTGGTGCAGCACTCATGTGTCTGCTTCATCTGTTTCCGAGTTACGTAGATGCATCTTGACACCTCTCTCTCGGATTTTTACCTTACTCTCTTCTGATATCTTGTGCGTCACTCTCGGCCTACTACCCTCGTCTGACACACCTTATGCTTCACTCTTAGCATCCTCAATGTCGCCTGAGGCAGTTTTATGACTCTTCATCTAGCGTCAACAAATCGGCAACCTTATCGACACCGGCTTCGGTGCCTTTTTCTGCGATTTGACCAGCGACTTGAGCAAAAGCTGTCAATGGGTAGAGCATCATGAAGAGTAACTGCCCATAGAGACTCTCGCGCGACTCTATACGTGACAGCGCCATGATATAGTCCAGATCTTGAACTTCGCCGTTGACAACGCCACCCTTAACTTTGAGCCTTCTGAATTTTTCAGAATACTGGCGCAGCATACGCGGTGCAAGCACAACGTTTTCTGCACTGTAGGCAAGGGCGGTCGGGCCTTTAAGCGTCTCTTCCAATCCTTTGATGCCGAGTTGCTCAAAAGCGCGTTCAGAGATCGTATTTTTGACAACACGATACGTGAGCCCTTTGCTCCTGAATGCAGCGCGCATTTCTGTGTCTTGTTTGACCGTTAGTCCTTGGAAGTCCGCAAATACGATTGATTCCGCGTTTTTTAACTCGTCAACAAGTGAAGAGACTAATTTTTTCTTTTTTTCCAGTACTTTTTTACTGGGCATGCGGCACTTACCTCCTTATAATATTTAACACCCCTCCGCGAGCGGCAGAGGGGCGCACAAAATGTTCGACCATCTACCTCGGCGGGACAGCTTTGCCTGTTTATATCGTTTAAGATTCCTGCTTTCTTCGGCGTTGAAGGTATTATTCAGTTTTATACCCACTATTCGATGGGCAATCGTCTTACTTCGAGAGCTTCGGGTTCGTCCGAACACCTGGCCCCATGGTACTCGCCAGTGTACAGCGACGGATGTATTGTCCTTTCGCTGCGGGCGGTTTTGCCCTGATGACGGCATCGAGCAGAGCGTCAAAGTTATCGCGCAACTTCTCCGTGCCGAACGACACCTTACCGATTGGGCAGTGAATGATGTTCTGTCTTTCGAGTCTATACTCAATACGGCCGGCCTTCGCTTCTCTGACAGCTTGTGCGACGTCAGGCGTGACCGTGCCGGATTTCGGGTTTGGCATCAAGCCACGCGGTCCGAGTATACGACCGAGACGGCCGACAATACTCATCATATCAGGTGACGCAATCGCGACGTCAAAGTCCAGCCAACCCTCTTTTTGAATTTTCTCGGCCATATCTTCTGCCCCGACATAGTCGGCGCCTGCTTCTCTTGCCTGTTCTGCCGCAGGACCTTTGGCAAATACGAGCACTCTCATCTCTTTGCCTGTTCCATGCGGAAGAATGACCGTTCCGCGAATCTGCTGATCAGCACGACGCGAGTCAACACCCATGCGAAGATGGATCTCAACTGTCTCATCAAACTTCGCCGTAGCGGTCTTGATGACGAGGTCAAGTGCCTCATCCGGTTCGTACGTCTTCTGGGAGTCAACCAGTTTCGCCGCTTCTATATAACGTTTACCGCGTTTCATGCATTGGTCCTCCCCTCTTATTTGTCGTAATCAACGACAATGCCCATGCTGCGGGCTGTCCCTGCCACCATACGCGCAGCAGCCTCGACGTCCGACGCATTCAAGTCTTCCATCTTGATCTCAGCAATACGGATACACTCAGACCACGGTACAGTTGCAACTTTCTTTTTATTGGGTTCACCCGACCCCTTTTCCAAATTACATGCTTTTTTGAGCAACACAGGTGCCGGCGGAGTTTTCGTAATGAAAGAATACGTTCGATCCTGATACACCGTAATCACTACAGGGATTACGAGACCGATATCTTTTTGTGTCCGTTCATTAAATTCTCTGACAAACTGGGCGATGTTAACCCCATGTTGGCCAAGAGCTGGTCCGACCGGCGGCGCCGGCGTCGCTCGTCCCGCCGGAATCTGAAGCTTCACATAGGCGGTAATCGGTTTAGCCATTCAGCCACCTCCCATTTCTTTTTGATCCTTTAAAGGATATTTTTATTATGATCAAGGCAGATCGTATCTGCCGTATCAACTCTATTTATCTTACCTACATCGATCGCTCGTTGCAGATTTCAACAGAACACGCCGTGCCCGTACCCGACGATGGTGATGCCTAGTTTACGGTTGGCGGATAACCTGCGTCAATTCAAGCTCAACAGGAGTCTCACGACCGAACATCGAAACGGTAACGGTAACTTTTTTCTTGTCGATGTTGATCTCGTCAACTTTGCCATCAAAGCCTTCCAAGGGCCCATTGATGATGCGCACTTCGTCGCCAACATCGTAATCCATGACAGGCTCCCAATCGGAATCGAGTCCCATCATACCGAGCTCATCGTCTGTCAAAGGCACAGGGTTTGTGCTGGACGGTCCGACGAAGCCGGTGACACCACGTGTATTACGGACGATATACCAGATATCGTCTGTCAGAATCATCTTGACAAGAACGTAGCCAGGGTAGATCTTCCGTTCAAAGGTACGACGTTTACCATCCTTGATCTCAAGAACAGTCTCAACAGGGATAAGGACTTCCTGGATCATATCTTGAAGTCCACGGTTCTCGATGATCATCTCAAGTGTCGTCTTGACGCGTTTTTCGTATCCAGAATACGTATGAATGACATACCAGAGTGCTTCTTTTTTGTTATCAGAAGTCCCCGTCATTATTCTTCTCCCGTGCTCTGGGGCATCGTCTCAGTCGGAGTGCTAACAGTTGACTCAGTCGTGGCCTCTACTGATTCGCTAGGATTCGACGTCTCTGTCGTCGCCGTTGACTCAGCGTCCCCTTCTGTCTCGGCGGTTTCGGCTGTCTCTGTGATCGCAGGAGGCTCCACCGTCTCAGACGTCGAAGCTTTTGACGAATAGAATCCCGTCGTGCGAAGAATAAAGGAGATCAGAGAATCGAATACAAGAATCATGACGGTCGAGATGGCAATGATCAGCAGCACCGTCAATGTGCTCTGCTTCAGTTTCTTTTTGTCCGGCCACACAACGCGTTTTAGTTCGTTAATGATATTGATGAACCATTTTTTCAGACGTGCAAAAAGTGACGGCTTAGCGTCTTTTTTCTTTACTGCGCGTTTCGTTCCCTTATTGTCGCGGTCTACCGCACTTTTCTTGTCGCGAGTTGCCGCACCTTTTCTCTTTTTGCTCGCCATAAGATCACTCCCGTGAGTACACCATTATTTCGTTTCGCGATGAACTGTGTGTTTATTGCAGAACTTACAAAACTTGCTCAACTCCAACTTTTCAGGCGTATGCATCTTATTCTTCTTTGTATTGTAATTACGTTGCTTGCACTCCGAACATGCGAGCGTAATCCTCTCTCGTGCACCCGGTTTTGCCATGGTGGTTTCCTCCACTGTTTCATGTATCGAGACAACTTGTCTGCGCAAAAAAAAAGACTCCCGCGTCTGACAAGCAGAAGTATACTAACACGAAGCTAGCAGGTGTGTCAAATAGCTATTTTTCTCAGGAAGGCGTACCCCTCAATATAAGCTTAACGAGAGTCTCTGCATAATCTAGGCGTTTGTTACCTTAGTGAGAGTCTCTGCACTCATCAGGAAGCGACTACCAAACGACAGCACGATCTTGCGCCTCGCGGATGGCGCGTCCAAGGATTATCTCCGGCGGTTCGATCATAAGATCAAGTCCGTTAGCCGCCACATAGTCGAATTCTTTAATGCCGAAAAATATTGCGAGGTTACGCATCATCGGTATACCTGTCTCGAGAGGCGATTGGCAATAGTCGCCTCCCCTTGTCGTTAGGAAGAACATCTTATCCGCGCGACATATCCCGAAAAGTCCTGCATCTTCATCGACGTCAAACGTAATCCCCTGCACACTGACGTTTTCAATATAGATTTTCAGGAGAGCAGGGACGCTCAAGTCCCAAAAAGGCGCAGCAATGACAATGCGATCAGCCGATGCGAATTGGTGTGCATAGCGAAAACGCGGATGCGACAACTCTCCGTCTGCAAGAAGCCTCTCACGCTGCAAGAAGAAATCACCTGTCAGAGGGATGAGCGGCTCCTCCATGAGCGTTAACCTCTCAACCGCAAATGTCTCGCGGATTGACAGCCCAAAGAGAAACGCCTCGCCCAATTGGCGCGTGCGCGATTCTTCACCGCGAATACAACAATCGATGTATAAGACTTTAATCGCCATGAGCTCCTCCTGAAGCGATTCCACTTGGTATTCTCTGTGAATGCTTCCACATACTCCGTCACCCAAATTTACCTGTTCACTTCCCAAAACGAGCGAATAACTCAAATAGCCGCGCTTTGAACGCATCGCGATCGATGTTGGCGACGACGAGATGCTCTCGCATTTCGTACTTTTTGTCGGAATAAAGATCGGTCACCGTCTTGCCATACGTGCACGATCCTTTCGTCTCGACACGAACCCATGCCGGATGAGCCTCAAACATTGTATCATCATCAGCGTATAGTACGGCAGCAGGATCATGGAGTGCTACACCTGGCAGTTGATATGATTCGCCGAATTCCAGCGCCCTTTGCAGGCAGTCGCGCGCAAACGTCGCCTGAGGTGTACCAAGTCGCGCCAACTCATCGAGCTCTTCACGTGTGAGATAGGCTTTCATCGTCATATCGAGTCCGCACATCGCAACACAAACACCACAATCGAAAAGCATCGCAGCGGCCTCAGGATCGGCGAGAATATTAAACTCAGCGGCAGGCGTTACATTCCCGCCGACGGCCGCACCGCCCATAATCACGATTCTCTTGATAAGACTTGGAAAGTCTTTATACTTTGTGAGTGTCAGCCCAATGTTCGTCATCGGCCCAACAGCGATCAACACGAGCTCACCTGCGTATGTTACAGCAGCCTGATAGAGCGCATCCCACGCAGGAAGAGTTTCCGGTTTGCGATCCGAGGCAGGCAAAACCACGCCGCCAAGTCCATCTGCACCGTGAACATAAGATGCCGAAATCTGCGCGCGCATCATCGGCTTCGCCGCACCGCGGAATACGGGATACGAGACTTGACAAAGGTCAAGCACTCGAAGCGTATTGTCTGTTGTCTTTTCGAGATCAACGTTGCCGGCAACCGTTGAGACACCGATCACTTCAAATGATTCGAGTTGACTCAGGAGTATAAGTGCGATGGCATCGTCGACACCTGTATCACAATCAAACCAGACAGGTATTTTTTTCATCTTAATTCCCCCTTCCCGTACGATGCGACAGAGTCGATGAGAAGTTCAATAAAGGCAACACGGTCGATATCCATGATACACGTCGCGTTCGGTTTCTGCCCTAGGAGACCATAATAATCTCCTACCGTCGCCCCTCGCGTGAAATCACCACAAAGCTCAATCTCCACATACATCTCGCGCGTCATCAGAATGTCGGGGCGCACAATCGCCGCAATGGCGACCGCATCGTGGACAGGAGCACCTCTATACCCGAGAGGCTGATGAAATTGGTAGAAAAACTCGAGCCAACCGGCGACGACACGTGCCACATCGTTCCCGACCGACTTAATACGCTCAATGTCTTCTGGATAGACGAGTGCCTCCTCCGTCACATCAAGTCCTGCCATGGTGATCGGCAAACCTGAACGAAAGACGATATCGGCAGCTTCAGGGTCAACGAGAATATTGAACTCCGCAGCAGCTGTCCAATTGCCCTTCGTGATACCGCCACCCATCATATAGATGTGCTTAATCTTCTCTTTCAAGTCGTGGCGCAACAAAAGAAGTGACGCAATATTCGTCAGTGGGCCTGTCGGGACGAGAACAACCGGTTCGTTACTCGTCTCCAAGAGGCGCGCGATCAGCTCAACTGCTTCTTCCTCGACGATAACGCGCTCAGGTTCAGGGAGTTCAGGCCCGTCAAGCCCCGTCACTCCGTGAACGCTTGGCGCTACGATCAGATCGCAGAACAACGGCTTAGAGCGTCCCGCGGCATAAGGGACGTCTAAGCCGATCAGAGACATGATACGGCCAGCATTATACGTAGTCTTTGCGAGCGTCTGATTGCCGCCAATCGTTGTGATCGCAAGAATATCAAGCTCCGGACGAGAGTTCGCCAGAACCCAAGCAATCGCATCATCGTGACCTGGATCGCCATCGAGAATCACAGGTATTTTTTTCATTTTATCGTTCTCCGTCTCTAATGCTACTCTTTAATCGGTTGTAGCTGGTGCTTTCGTGTCTTTAGCTTAACACTCAACGCATAGAAGACAAGCCCGATGATCGTCACGACATAAGGGATCATCTCGATCAAATAGTTGTAGCTCGCCATGCCGCGCAACCCGGAAACCTTCGTCTTCATCGCCTGTGCCAATCCGAACAGAAGCGATGAGAACATGGCACCGACTGGTTCTCCTCTCCCCATGGCTTGAGCGGCAAGTGCAATAAATCCTCTTCCGGCGACCATACCTTGGTTCCAACCTTGAGAGTAATACATTGACATGAATGCGCCACCCATACCGGCAAGCGCACCGGACGCTGCGATCGCAATGTATTTCATCTTTATTACACTAACGCCAACACTTGATGCAGCATTCGGATTCTCACCGACAGCGCGCATTTTAAGACCGAGAGGCGTCCTGTAGAGGAAGGTGCGCATGAGAAAGACAAAGATAAATGCCAGATACGTTAAGATCGCGTGCCCTGACAAAATATCACCAAGAATGGGAATCTTGTTGATAAGAGGTATATCGATCGTAGGGATCAGTATATTCGGCGACACAAGTGCCCCCGTATTACCGCGAAGTCCTGTAAACATGTTGAGCAAAAAGATCGTCCCACCTGCTCCGAGCATGTTGACAGCAATACCGGAGAGGATAATGTCAGTCTTCAGCTTAAACGAGAAGAAGCCCATCATGAGCCCTAAGATGATGCCTACAAGTATCGCACCGAGAACACCGACAACCCAGCTCTGCGTCCAATAGGCAAACAGAAATCCGAAGAGAGCCGTGATCATCATCATGCCTTCAAGACCGATGTTGGCGACGCCTGCTTTCTCCGAGATGACGGCAGCCAATGCGGCAAAGAGTATTGGAGCCGTGATCCTTATGATGACAAACAGAAACTCTGCCTGGAAAATAGACTTAATTAATTGATCAAACATCGACTCACTCTCCTTCTATCGCATCGAGCGATTCGGCTCTTACCAATTCCTCGCGCGTCGTCTTCACGACAAGTTTCTGTCTGAAACCGGACAGGAACTGTTCTGCCGCGAAGAATAGGAAAATGGCTGCCTGAATAATATCGATCATCTCGCTCGGAACATCACTATGTGTCGACATCAACTGGCACCCTTTATTCAGGTAAGCAAGAAAAAATGCCGCAAGCGGTACAGCGCCGGGATTATTCTTTGCTAAAATTGCTATCGTCACGCCTGTCCAACCATAACCCGGCAACTCTCGCCATACAAATGTGTTGTAACGACCGAGAACTTCAAGACTGCCGCCCATACCAGACAATATCCCGCCAATCACTGAAGAAAGGATAATCATCCTACCAACATTCATCCCTGAATAAAGAGAGAACGATTCATTAATCCCGATCATTCTGATCGCATATCCCCAACGCGTCCTGTACATAAAGACCCAAACGAGGAATGAGATGATGAGAGCTACGACAAAACCCCACGTCAATTTACTAGTGCCAGAGACGAGCGAGGGAATCTTCGCCGAATCTAAGAACGGAAACGTCATCGTAGCACCTTTTGAGCGGTCGGCAAAATGATAGTTGAGAAAATGAAGCACAATATACAATAAAACAAAGTTGAGCATGAGGCTCGTCACCATCTCACTTGCGCCTAACGTGACTTTGAGAACAGAAGGAATCAACATAATCAGACCACAGACGACTGCCGATACGAGCACACAGATAACAGGATGCCAACCTGTCGCTATATTCGCATAGATGCCGATGAGCGATCCGACAAATCCGCCCACGAGTACACAGCCCTCCGCCGCCAAGTTGAACTGATTTGCTGAAAACATGACACAGACAGCAAGGCCAGTGAAAATAGTCGGAATCATAGCAGCTAGAATTTGGTAGAAGTTCTGCGTATTAAAAGCCGTGACGCCGCCATGAAAGCTTACAAACGGGCCGATCAACAAGTAGCGTAAAGCAGTAAACGGCTCGTCTGAACTGAGAAAGATAAAAATTGCTCCGACTGCGAGCGCAAGCACGATCGCTGCGGCTCCACGCACGAAACCGAAGAGAACCATTCTTTTATCACGCATGACATGCCCTCCTGATCTCATCATCGCTCTGACGTTTAAGCCCGAGCATGTACTCACCCATCATCAAATCGTCCCATTGCCCGTCGTCAAAGTATCCTGCAATCTGGCCATTGTACATGACGATAAGATTGTCTGATAATTCCATGACTTCGTTCAAATCGGCCGACACAAGGAGTACAGCCATCCCTGCGCGTGATAACTCGACAAGTTTATTCCTGATTAATTCCGTCGCTCCGACATCGATGCCTCGCGTCGGCTGATCGGCAATGATGAGAATCGGGTCGCTTGAGAATTCTCGCGCGACGACAACTTTCTGGATATTTCCTCCTGAGAGCATACCGACCTCCTGAGAGCGCGACTTACAAAGCACCGCATAATCCATAATTAGCCGGTCACTCTCATCGTGGAGCGATTTCATATTGAAAAGCGGACCTCGATTAAACCGCTTATGTCTATACCGATCGGAGATGACATTTTCCTCAATATTTGCCGTCTGTGCGATGCCAAATGTCATGCGGTCTTCAGGAACGTATGAGACGCCGAGCGTCCGTATCCGCGCCTGTGGAAGACCAACTAGAGATTGACCGTCTACCATCGCGTCGCCTGAATCGGGCAACTTCAGCCCGAACAGAATATCGACAAGTTCACGTTGGCCGTTACCCTCTACGCCCGCGATGCCAACAATTTCGCCTTGACGAACAGAAAAGGAAACGCCGTCGAGCATTTTCTTGCCCCATTCATTGACGTAGTGCAAATCCTCAACACAGAGGACACGTTCACCAGGAACAGCCTCAGGCTTATCCATTTTAAGCACAACATCGCGACCGACCATCAACCGTGAGATCTCCTGCTCCGTGATGGAGGCCGTCTCGTAAACGCCGACCGAACGACCTGCACGCATGATGGTAATGCGATCGGTCAATTCTTTAATCTCTTTCAGTTTGTGTGAGATAAAGATGATCGTAAAACCCTGATCTTTAAGGTTTTTTAACTCTTGAAACAGTTCAGCCGTCTCCTGCGTCGTCAAAACGGCCGTCGGTTCGTCGAGAATCAAGACGCGGGCACCGCGTACGAGTGCCTTTAGGATTTCGACTTTCTGCTTCATGCCGACTGCGATGTCAGCAACACGCGCGTCAGGCTCGACAAACAGATTGTACATCTCTGAATATTCGCGCGTCAGACGAACCGCCTCCTTGTAGTCTATAAAAAGTCCGCTTTTTGTCGTCGGCGCCATACCAAGGACGATATTCTCAGCGACCGTTAAACTTGGAACAAGCATGAAGTGTTGATGCACCATGCCAATACCTAAACTGATCGCCTGAAGAGGTGATGAAAGGGTGATTCGTTGATCGTTCAGATAGATCTTACCGGCTGTCGGCTGCTCCATTCCGAAAAGTATTTTCATCAACGTTGACTTCCCCGCACCATTCTCGCCGATGAGGGCGTGAATCTCCCCCTCTCTTACTGAAAAATTGACTTCACGGTTCGCTGCGATACCGTTCGGATAGATCTTCGAAATGTTTTCCATGCGAACGACATATTCATGTGCATCCATGTGTTTCGTTCTCCTGTCTCTTTAGCCCTATACGGACCGTCCATAACCATACACAAGGGGGATCCGCAAGCAGATCCCCCTTCTTTTCATCTAGGTATCATCACTTTCAACGGACGAAACACATCGCGTTACGGCTGCATTTCATCGCGCAATGCAATGACTCCATTTGTGTCATCGCCAATTGCAGAAGGTACTTCAACTGTCTTGTCGCGAACTTCCTTCTCTGCTTTGAGAACGAGATCTTGAACGTCTTGTGGCGCAATGTTCTTGAAGTTCTTGTCTGAGACGAATCCGACGCCACCCTCAACGAGTCCAAGGTTGACTTCCTGACCCCAGTAAGTGCGTCCGGCATCCCACTCGTCGAAAACCCAGACGATCGAATTGCCGACATTTTTGAGCCCTGATGTCAACGTAATCGCGGCAAGTTCAGGGGAGAGTGTGAGCTCCTGATCCGAGTCGACACCGATGAACCACGATTTCCCTGATTCGAGTGCCGCTTCAGCTCCTCCGTTACCTGACAGACCAGCGACACCCCAGATAATATCGACTTTATTGTCGTTGATCATCGCGAGCCCCATCTCTTTTGCCGTCGCAGTATCGACGTAGCTGTTAACGTAGCGCGTATCGACTTTCACCTCAGGGTCAGTCGCTTTGACACCTGTTAGGAATCCGTACAAGAAGTCGTTGATGACAGGACTGTCAACGCCGCCGATAAAGCCGACGACTTTCTCAGGGTTGATCTTGTCTACATCTGTCTTCGATGTCATTGCTGCCGCGTAGACGCCGATCAGGTAGCCCATATCGTTCTGCCTGTAGCTAACATTGACAACATTATCGTTTTCACCGACGTACGTGGTGTCATCATAGATGAGGAACTTCTGGTCAGGGTATGCCGTTGCCGTTTCTTTCAGGTAGTCAGGCATCTGATAGGTACCGCAAACGACGAGATCATACAGTTTACTTTCAGCGACCTCATTCAGGGTCTCCTGCCATTTCGGCTGATCGGCATCCGTTCCCCCCATCTCGATCGTCTTCAAAATAATCCGACCGTCCGCCTCAAGTTTTTTGAGACCAGAGTCGGCGGAATCGAAAAACGATTTGTCACCGAGGTTCCCGTTGACAAGGTGGACGACATTATAGACCTTCTTTTCGGGATCGGGCTCAGCGCTTGGACCAGGATCAACGCTTGGACCAGGGTCAACACTTGGACTAGGGTCAACGCCGGGATCTGGCTCTGAAACCGGTGCCGAATCGCTACCCGGTGTTTCAGGATCGTCAGACGGTTTTTTGTCGCACGCGAAGACAGCAAAGACCATCAGCACGACGAGCAAAATTGCAAAAAATTTTTTCATCTTTTCACTCCTTCATGATTTGCAAGCTCTCAAGCGCCAACAAAAATGGTGCGGCGCTCATCTATATTTACTTGCTTTTAATCGTATTTTAACGATTTCTCTGTGTAAAGTCAACAAATGCTGAAGACAGCCACAACACGTTATAAGCGATAAGAAACAGAGTGATAAGAATTTTAATTGGGGTGCTTTTCTGACTCTTCTGTAATGATTATTCAGACGCTTCTGTAGGGTTCGGAGGCTGTAACCTGCGGACGGAAGTGACGCGCTCAGCGAGTTCTTGGGCTTGTTTTGATTCGATATCGATCAATTGAAGTGTTTGTCGGTTTGGAAAAGCCACGAGCAACTGACCGTCATCGACACGGATCGCAACAGATTCAAGTTTAGCCGGATTACTGACCCTGTGGAAAAAAAGCAGGTCTCCAACTAACAGCTCGTTTAATTCTTTTTTTCCTTCGGCGTCCACCGTCAGTTCGACAGTCTCTCCCACAAGAGCCTGTGCATCCAACGTGCGCGGGAGTTCCTTCCCGTTCAACCTTGAAGCAACAAAGATGGCGCCCTCCGGGCTGATGCCACGTGCAGTAACCCCACCAGGAACGAGAGGACGGTTATAAAAAGCCATAAGCGCCGACGAGAACTGCTCATGAAAGTGATCGACCGTGATCGTATCGAGCGGGTCAAGCAAAAGAAGCCCAGAAGAATTCACCCATCCTATCTGGCCTTCAGGTAATCTGACACGCAACAAGTCGCCACTTTGATAGTCTGCATACAAGATCGTCCCCATCGGAGCTTCCACGAGCAAAGAACCGCTGCGGGCATGTGTCATCACGCGCTTAAACTGCGAACGTACGATTACCTTCATGACAGCTCCTGTCGCTGACAGGGAACGCACATCAGCGCTCAAATGGTCGCGCGATACGAAGCCTACCGTACCATCTGATGCCAACACTTCTAGCATTGAGCGATCGCTGGCGTCGAGGATAGTCACTGGCTCGTTTAGAAGCAATTCCGAAATGCGTACGGCTCGGAAACTTGTCGAGTCAAAAAGCGGTGCCGAAGATACTTTCACAACTGAGAGGAAATGATTCGAAGGCTCCGTCGAATCCGTCACTGTTGGCATGACAGCGGGAGGCTGAGGACGTCCCTTGTCAACAACGCTTGGCACGAAAAGAAAGAGTCCCAGCATCAGAGCTACAAGGGTAATCATGGCAATAGCCCAAGGTGGAAGCCGCCTTTTTTTTGCGTCGATATAGATGGGCTTTTTTCGGTGCGTCTCCTGATCAGATTCAAGCAAACCGGGAACATATCCGGGACCACGTTGAATCGTTATCTTCTCGCGCGACTTTTCTTGCCCAGCAAAATCGCCTTTGATGCCATTTTTTATTATCGGCTGCTTCTCGTCACTCATCGAAAGGAATTCCTCCGTTCGTCAAAGCTTTTCCGCCCACCGACGTCTCTGTTTCTATAACACAAAATGCCACAGCGTACTCGTTTTCATGAGAAATACTAAGTGCGATGGACATCCCTTCCAGTTGGGTGAATCTTACTTTCGCCGCCCCGTGCAAAATGACAAAGGGTGCACCTGTGTCGTCTGCGCCAATCTCTATATCCTGAAACGTAATGCCGTGCCGCCCAATACCGGTGCCCAGCGCTTTAGAAACGGCCTCTTTTGACGCAAATCTCCCGGCAAGTCTGCGCACATCACCGGAACAGAGATCGCGTTCGCGCTCTGTAAAGACACGCACCATAAAACGGTCAAGGTGACGGTCTAAGGCTTCTTCCAACCTTTTAACACTAATGAGATCAACACCGATGCGCATGCCAACACCCTCAGCCTTCAGCCTTCAGATGACGAAGCCTCAAGTCACCGGGCGGGAAACTATAGATCAGATAATTACCTTTTAATCTACTGGCGATACGGCTATCGTATTGCTTGACAAAATCGGGCACCTTGAGGTTCGAGGCAATAATCGTCGCGAGCTGACGATTGTGCCTCGTATCGAGCAGGCCGAGCAACTGAGCGAACGTCTCCTGTGTCGCTAATTCCGTTCCCAAATCGTCGATGAGCAAAAGATCCCACGTCAAAAAGGCGTTGTTCAACATCGTCGCCTCCTCTAACTGATCGGGATCGGGACGAAAAGACTGTTGTAAACGCTTATATCGCGTCATGAGATCGAATAAGTTGGGCGCAGAAATATAAATGACGGCGACTCCTTCCTCCATCAGCCGATGACCGATACATTGCATAAGAAACGTTTTGCCCGTGCCGGGATCACCACTGAAAAACAATTCTCGATCTTGCAGCTGAAAAAAATTTGACGCGTAGAATTGGGCTGCCTGCAAGTTTTTCGCCATAACATCGCGCGCAGACAAGGTTTGCAGGCGATCGGAAGGCATACAATCGTAAAGATTGAGATTAAAATCAGCAAAAGTATGATCTGAAGACATGGAATCGGGAAAGTAGGCAGGTAGAATGTCCTGCAAAATCTGTCTCCTGCAAAAGCACCACTTATTCTGAACACGCCCTGTGTCTTCACACGCTCGACAAGTAAAGACAGGCTTATCGTAACCATCTTCAATACCATGTTCGCGTAAAAATGCTTGACGCTCCGATGCAACCTGTTCAAAGGTACTACTATCATCACCGGTCGTTTCAAACACTGATCGAAGCCGGGCAAGCCCTGCGCGACGCAGCTTCATGTCAAATTCTTCAAGTGCGGGAAGACGTGCATAAAGAGACGACACATACACGTCTCGCGCGTTAAAAGCGTTATGTCGTCGCCTCTCATAAACGCGAATTATCTCGCCATTGATTTTGTCTGTCAAATTTGCCATATGGTCATGTTAGCGCCCAGTAAAAAAGACGTATTCAATCACGCTCTTCATCCGTCGCGTCCGACATAAGGCGCGGCAGTCTGGTACCGACGTTAATGTCAGAAACGCTCCCCTGTGAAGCGTCAAGCGTAAAATTATCTCTGTTATCGCGCCGCAACGAAGCACCTTTCCCTTGTAAGGCGCTTATCTCTGCAACTCGTTTCTCCTCATATGCGCGGACGTCTTCGAGCGTTTTTAAGTTGCGATCGTGCCAGTCTTTTAAGACGGCACTTACAAAACGCACACTAGGATTAGAAGCGCCACGCGTTTTCGAGAGCGCCTCCTCAATGATGTCCTCCCCGTAACCGTATTCATCAACCCATCGATCGACATCCTTGAGATCGTATTCCGTCATTTTCCGCCTCAAACGTTTGCCTACGAGCGCCTTCAGCTCGTTCTTCTTGACAAAATGCGTATAATAGCGCGAGAGTTGCTCATACGTTCTGACACCAGCAGAAGCCCAATCTTCCGCCACGCGGATAGCGTATCCCGGTCCGTTCAAACGATTATTGTTAGCTGCCTCTTGAAATAACACGAACATAACTTCCGGGTCAAACCCATACACTTCAAACCAGCGGTCAATGTGATCGTACCACGTGAACGTCATCATCCCTTGGAAAAACGTCATATTGATCTGATTGACAATCATCTCGCGCTCTTTATGAATGGCTTCACGTCCAACAATTTCTCTCGGCGTTGACGATGTGATGGGGCGATAGCGCTTCTGCAACTCCTGCATCTTCAAGTCATTAATCGAAATATCGCGATCGCCCACCGTGATAAGGTGCATGCGCTGTAATTCGAGGAGAGAGTCATCAACAGCTTCTTCAGAAATACCCAACCGATCGGCAAGATCAGCACGCGTGGCCTTCCGAGAGCCATTTTGAAAGACACTGTTGAGAAAGAGATAGCTCTTGACAGCATTCCCGCTCAATTTAGGCATCATGTCTTGAATAAAGAGATCCGGCACGGGCGTATCACTAAAGATGATCGATCGGCTATCTTTGATTCTCATACTGGTCCTCCCCCTCTCCTTTTTTGTTCAATTGATTTTTCAGGTTTACCTAGGCATCCATTGTCTCACAAATAATGAGCATATTTCCACCATCTTCAAATGAGGCTAACTCAAAATGAGTTTTCCTTATCGTTGCAAATTCAGCCACAATCTACTTAGAATTGCGAGATATTAGTCAAAAAATGCCGTGAAGCAAAAGACCCGCCCAAGCGCATAACTTCGGAAATTTAATAGGCTGTCTCGTTTCTACTCTTTATGAGTAGAAACGAGACAGCCCTCCTTTGTCATTCTCGATTAAATCGTCCCGCCGGGCAGGCGAGCCTCAATCATAGCAACAACAGCTTAGGCTTGTTCTACCAAGCGAACATAACTGCGATAGCGCTCTTCGGCTGCCTTTCGCGCACGTGCGAAGATCTCATCGACTTCTTCTGCCGTATATTTCTTGTAAAGAGAAGTATAGCGGACTTCTTCTTTCAAGAAATCGGTATAGTCTCTTGCCGGAGGCTTCGAGTCAAGTGTAAAGGGATTCTTCTCCTCGTCTTCAACTGCCACCTGTGGATTGTAGCGCCACAGGTGCCAATACCCTGTCTCTACGGCATCTTTTTCACGTTTCTGTGCCCTCGACATACCACCGCGAATACCGTGATTGATGCATGGGGCGTAAGCGATAACGATCGAAGGACCATTCCACGCTTCCGCTTCACGCAAAGCTCGGAGCGTCTGCGCTTGGCTGGCGCCCATAGCAATCTGTGCGACGTAAACATAACCGTACGACAACGCCATCATACCGAGGTCTTTCTTCTTGAGTGTTTTTCCGCCAGCGGCAAACTGAGCCACGGCGCCGAGCTGCGTCGCCTTCGAAGCCTGGCCGCCCGTATTAGAATAGACTTCCGTGTCAAGGACGAGCACGTTGATATCTTCACCGGATGCCAACACATGGTCGAGTCCGCCGTAACCGATGTCGTAAGCCCAGCCATCACCGCCGATAATCCACGTCGAACGGAGCATCAAGTAATCTTGGAGTTCGAGGATCTTCTCGCGAAGTTCCGCCGCCTCACCCACAAGTTCAGCACTGTTTAAGGCGTTTAGGAATGTATCTGCCACTTCACGTGCAGGCTCTTTCTCATCCTTGCGCTCAAACCATACAGCGATGGCATCTTTCAAGTTACCGGGGATTTCTTTTTCATTTAACTGAGAGACAAACTCCGTCACGCGATTGCGCAATTGTTTAACGCCGAGATGCATACCGAGACCGTACTCCGCGTTATCTTCAAACAGTGAGTTGCCCCATGAAGGTCCGAATCCCTCGTTATTAACGCAGTAAGGCATCGAGGGTGCAGAACCGCCCCAGATTGAAGAGCAGCCCGTCGCGTTCGCAATCATCATTCGATCACCGAACAGCTGCGTCGCAAGACGAACGTATGGCGTCTCACCGCAACCGGCACAAGCGCCCGAGAACTCGAGCAATGGCTGTTCAAACTGACTGCCCTTGACCGACATTTTATTCATAGGGTTCTCTTTACTCGACAGCGTCAGTGCAAACTCCCAGTTCTTGGCTTCTACGAGCTGATCCTCGAGTGGCTCCATGACAAGCGCCTTCTCCTTGGCAGGACACGTCTGTGCACAAGAACCACAACCTGTGCAATCGAGCGCTGAAACCTGCATACGGAAATCATAGGCGTCGTAGGGGCGCATACCCTTCAATGTCTCAAACGACTCTGGCTTATTCGCCTTCTCCTCTTCGTCGAGCAAGAACGGGCGGATGGCAGCGTGCGGACAGACGTATGCACACTGGTTACATTGAATGCAATTCTCAGGAATCCATTTAGGAACATTAACAGCGATACCGCGCTTCTCATACTGCGATGTGCCCATCGGGAAGGTACCATCTGCAAAATCGGTAAACGCGGAGACAGGAAGCGAATCGCCCTCCTGACGGTTCATGACGTCAGCGATATTCAAAACAAACTCCGGAGCCTCACGGAACTTGACAGGGTCATCTTCGGCATCGCGCCATTCGTCGGGCACTTCAACCTTCTGAACTTCAGCAATACCGGCATCGACAGCGCGATAGTTCATGTTGACGATATCATCGCCTTTCGCGCCGTAAGAGCGAACGATTGCCTCTTTCATGTATTGGACAGCTTCATCGACAGGGATGACTTCCGTGATCTTAAAGAATGCCGCCTGACAAATGGTATTGATGCGATTTCTAAGCCCGATCTCCTGTGCGAGACTGACGGCATCAATGATGTAAAAATCGATGTCATGTTCGGCGATGTAGCGCTTTACCTGCCCAGGAAGGAACTCATCGAGTTCTTGCGCACTCCTCGTCGTGTTTAGCAGGAATGAGCCGCCCTTCTTCAACGCCTTAAGCATGTCATACAAGTGTACGTACGCCTGATTGTGACATGCGACAAAGTCTGCGCTACCCACGAGGTAAGGCGCGCGAATCGGCGAGTGACCAAAGCGAAGATCGGAGATCGTCACCCCGCCCGACTTCTTTGAGTCATATGAGAAATAAGCTTGTGCGTACATCGACGTGTGATCGCCAATGATTTTGATCGAGTTCTTATTTGCACCGACAGTGCCGTCAGAACCGAGACCCCAAAAACGCGCTGACACTGTACCGGGTGGTGACACTTGAAGTTCGTCGCCGATAGGGAGTGAAAGATTCGTCACATCATCATGGATGCCAATTGTGAAACGCGGTTGAGGATTCTCTTCTACGAGAAGATCGTAGACGGCAGCAATGTGTGCAGGTTTTGTATCTTTCGATCCGAGTCCGTAACGACCGCCGACGACTGTGATATCACGTCCCGCTTCGGCAAGTGCTGCAGCTACATCGAGGAAGAGCGGTTCACCGAAAGCACCCGGTTCTTTCGTGCGATCGAGGACAGCGATTTTCTCGACTGAATGAGGGATCGCCTCAAGCAATCTCTCAACAGAGAATGGCCTGTACAAGTGAACGTGGATGACACCTGTCTTTCTCCCGTTTGCGTTTAAGTAATCGGATGTTTCACAGACGGTATCGTAGATCGATCCCATACAGACGATAATCTCTTTAGCCTCAGGATCACCGTAGTAGACGAAAGGTTTGTAGGAACGCCCTGTCAGCTTTCCGATTTCGTCCATGTAATATTCGACGATATCGGGTAACGCGTGATAATAAGGATTCGCCGCTTCTTTTTCTTGGAAGAAAATATCGGGGTTCTGAGCCGTCCCGCGCAACGTTGGCTTATTGGGCGTTAGGCCGCGTTCACGGAATGCCTGAACGGCCTCCATAGCAACGAGTTCTTTTAAATCGTCGTAGTCAAGGACTTCGATCTTCTGGATCTCGTGCGACGTCCTAAACCCATCAAAGAAGTGAAGAAAGGGAACACGCCCTTTGATGGCCGATAGATGGGCGACAACTGCAAGATCCATGGCAGACTGGACACCATGTGATGCTAGAATCGCAAAGCCTGTCTGGCGTGTTGCCATCACGTCGCTATGGTCACCAAAGATTGAAAGTGCATGGCCTGCAACAGCACGAGCCGTCACATGGAATACGGCAGGCAATAGTTCTCCTGCCATTTTGTACATATTAGGAACCATCAAGAGCAAGCCCTGAGAGGCCGTATACGTTGTCGTCAAAGCGCCCGTCGCAAGAGAGCCGTGCACAAAACCAGCTGCACCGCCTTCTGACTGCATCTCTACGACTCGGACCGGTTGACCGAATATATTTTTTCTACCTTGCTGGGCCCACTGGTCTACGCTGTCTGCCATACCGGAAGAAGGTGTAATCGGGTATATCCCTGCTACCTCCGTAAAAGCGTAAGATGCGTACGCCGCAGCTGTATTTCCGTCCATCGTTACAAAGTTCTTTTTCTTTGCCATTGTTCTCTCCCATTCATCGATTAGGGCAACGTTTCCCTCAAAACAGTATAACACGCCGCTTTTGTAACATTTTATTCTTTTCTAATGCGACGATTCTTCCTTTCTCATTAGAAGTGAGCGTCCAGTCATGCCGGTCGACCGCTCCAATTCTAGAAGCTCGAGCATCGTCGGCGCAAGATCAGCTAACCTTCCGTCGGACAGGTTGAATCCTTTGATCCCTGCTCCAATAAGCCATACGTCGTTCGTCGTATGCGCTGTAAAAGGTCCTCCATTAACACGATCAATCATCTCCTCTAGGTTGCCGTGATCGGCTGTAATGAGCGCAATGCCGCCTTTTTCGATGATCGCCGGGACGACTCGCGAAAGACACCGATCAACTGCCTCCATCGCTTGACAGGCAGCGTCGAACAAACCTGTGTGGCCAACCATATCGCCGTTTGCGTAATTGAGGATAATGACATCAGGCGGATCGCCATTGAGCACTTCCAACAACTTGTCCGTCACTTCAGGAGCACTCATTTCAGGCTGCAAATCGTACGTTTCAACTTTTGGCGACGGTACGAGAACCCGTTCTTCCCCGCGATACGGTTCTTCTCTTCCTCCGTTGAAGAAAAAAGTGACGTGCGCATACTTTTCCGTTTCCGCAATACGAAGCTGGCGAAGGCCGGCATCAGCGACGACTTCGCCAAATGTTCCCGTCAAATCTTCCGGGGGAAATGCTATCGCAAAATCGGGAAATGTAATGAAATCGGCACTGTACTCCGTCATGCCCACGTAGTGAAGTCCCAACGGCGACTTTACAACGGGAAACTTGTCAAAACCTGGCTGACAGAATGCCCTTGTCAGCTCGCGCGCACGATCAGGTCTGAAGTTAATAAAGATAAAACTATCGCCACCACAGATAGGAGCAATCGGACTACCGTCTTTATCAACCATAAGCACGGGCTCGATAAATTCATCTGTAACACCCCGTTCGTACGAAGCACGGATCGCTTCAATCGGATCGCACGCGCGCACTCCATCAAAATCGACAGCAGTCAGACAGCGATATGCTCTCTCGACACGATCCCATCGATTGTCACGATCCATGGCGTAGTAACGACCAGAAAGAGTTGCAACGCGACCGAGTCCGACTTGATCGAGTCGGTCAAGTAGAGCTGCCATGTAGTTAATGCCCGACTTGGGTGGCGTATCGCGACCATCGAAAAAAGCATGAATCGCAACGTCTTCGACGCCTATGCGTTTTGCCATATCAATCAGAGCAAAAAGGTGCTCAAGGTGGCTGTGTACACCGCCATCCGACAACAAGCCGGCAAGATGGAGCGTCTTTTTATTGGATGACGCTCGCGACATCACTGCATACAACGCTTCGTTCTCAAAAAAAGTTCCATCTTCAATCGCATTGCTAATTCTTAGAAGGTCTTGGTAGACAATGCGACCTGCTCCGATATTCATATGACCGACTTCAGAATTGCCCATCTGACCGTCCGGCAGACCAACATCACTACCGCTCGTTTTAATACGAGCAACAGGCCATTTCGCGATCAGATGATCTAAAAATGGTGTATCTGCTGCCAAGACAGCATTTCCGAAGGGATCGTCCGATATGCCCCACCCGTCAAGAATAATCAAGGCTATGGGGCGCTGAGTCTTTCTTACCATTCGTTATATTACACTTTCGTTATACGTTTGCAATCACTGCAAAATCGTCAAGTTTCAACGATGCTCCTCCAACGAGTCCGCCGTCGACAGCCGATTGCGCAAAAAGTCCGGCGGCATTCTCAGCATTGATCGATCCGCCGTAAAGGATTTTCACGAGTGAAGCTGCCTCCGAAGAGTAAAGCCTCTCGAGAACTTCACGGATCAAAAGGCACGCTTCCTGCGCCTGTTCTTCCGTCGCGACATCACCAGTACCGATCGCCCAAATGGGCTCATACGCTACCATCACTTGACACAATGAACTCTCTTCAACGCCCTCAAAAGCCCGTTCAATTTGGGAGATGAGATGTGAGGCTGTCTCGCCAGCCTGGCGCTGCTCTTTCGATTCACCACAACAAACAATCGGACGAATGCCCCACTCAAGCGCCGCCAGCAACTTCTTGTTGACAAGCTCATCTGTCTCAGAAACGTAGGCGCGCCGTTCGGAATGGCCGATAATGACGTATGGGACATGCATACGGGCAAGCGCATACATTGAAATCTCGCCTGTATATGCACCGGCATCGTGATGACAGCCATTTTGTGCGGCGATGCGGATCGGCGTGCCGTTGCAAAGTGACACGGCTGCGTCGAGAGCCGTGTAAGGAACACCGACAATTACTTTTGATTTAGAGTCTGCTACGAGCGGCAATAATTTTTCGAGAAAAGTTGTTGCCTCAGACGGTACTTCGCGATTCATTTTCCAGTTCCCCGCTGCGACGAGCGAACGCGGATCACGGTCGAGCAGACAATCGATACCGGGTAAAACCTTGCCTTCTAAAAACTCGAGCGAGGCTCCGCCGCCCGTTGACACGTGTGTCATCTTTGCTGATAGCCCGTATTTTTCGACAGCGGCAGCCGAATCGCCGCCACCAATAATGGAAACAGCATCTGAGTCAGCGATGGCGTGTGCGATGTCGCGCGTACCGTAGCTGAAAGCCTCGAATTCAAAGACACCAAGAGGACCGTTCCAAACGATCGTTCCCGATTGACGCACTATCTTTGCAAAAAGTTGCACTGTCTCGGGCCCGATATCGAGTCCCATTGTATCGTCAGGTATCTCACTGACAGGAACAATGGTCGCCGTCGCATCTTCGCCGTAATGATCGGCAACAGCCGTATCGATCGGCAGCAGCAACTGGACACCCTTCTGATCAGCAAGTTCTAAAAGCTCTTTAGCGAGATCGATCTTGTCCGTCTCACAAAGTGAATTTCCGATCGAATAACCTTGAGCAGCAAGGAACGTATAGGCCATCCCGCCGCCAATCAGCAAGTTGTCGACGTTATTCATCAGGTGGCGAATAACCCCGATCTTATCGGAAACTTTCGATCCGCCGAGGATCGCCGTCAGCGGGCGAACGGGGTCAGCGACAGCTTTTCCGAGCATTTCAAGCTCACGGTTGATCGTGTAACCTGCGACAGCAGGAAGGAAAGCTGCGACCCCCGCCGTCGATGCATGAGAGCGATGCACAGCACCAAAAGCGTCACTAGCGTAAAGTTCAGCCATTGAGGCCAGTTTCTTCGCAAAGACCGGGTTATTTTTCGTCTCTTCCTTATGGTAACGCACATTCTCAAGAAGTAAAATTTCCCCGTCTTTAAGTGTTGCCGCCTTTGTCATCGCGTCGTCACCGATGACATCGTCAGCTATCGAGACCTTACGGTTCAAAAGCTCTGACAGTCGTGCCGCCACAGGCTTTAGTGACAGCGCCTTGTCGAAGCCTTTTGGACGACCGAGATGTGACACGATGATCAGGCGTGCACCGCGCTCAACGAGCGCACGTATCGTCGGAAGAGCGGCACGTATGCGCCTGTCATCAGTAATTTCATTTGTCTTTTTATCGAGAGGGACGTTAAATTCAGCGCGTAACAACACGCGTTTTCCCTTAACTTCTACGTCGTCGATTGTTTTTTTGTCGTAAATAATCATATTGCATTCCTCACTTCAAAATTTCACCGGCCTTGCCAGTTACGAATCAAATCATCTGTTTCGCAGTCAAAAGCAGACACTTTTAGTTTACCGTTATTACGAACGGCTTTCAGTTATGTATTTGCACATTATTCTTTATTTGAATTAACTTGTTTTGTCAAAATGACGAGAACGAGTGAATGAGGCGAAAATATCAGATTAAATGCGCAAAAGAAGTGTGTCGGTCATACATCGGTGCATGGTGATCAGGTCGCCCGTGACAATCCGATCCGGCTGTTCGAATCAGCCCTAGCTCTAAAGCGACATCGGCGAGAAGGCGCTGCTCTTGCGGGGTCGCCATACCGTGAAAACACTCGATACCGTTTAACCCTTCTTCTACCAATTGAGCGATTCGCTCGCATAGTTTTTCGCGCGTTGAAGGCGACTCAGGATTCTTTGTCCAGCCGTACTGCTGCGGATGCGCGATAACACTCAGCCCGCCTGCGCGTGCTATTTCACGGCATGTCTCACGGATGGAACGTCGTGTCCTAGGAACGAACGCCGGCTTCCCGACACCGAGCAACTCTTCAAAAGCGTGGGTGACAGAACGACAAAAACCGTGCTCGACAAGCCACAGCGCCATGTGGACGCGACCGGGAAGCGTATGCTCATCGCCGTAACACAAAAGATTATCAAGGCGCACATCATAGCCGAGCGATCTCAATTTCTCTAGCATAGCCATGTTACGACGCTCACGGCTTTTCGCCTGATCTTCGATGTAGGCGGAAAGTCCGGGAGGATCGTATTCTGTGAAATATCCGAGAATATGAATTTCAGAATCATCCTGCATCACACTAAACTCAATACCCGGGACGAATACAGGTAGACAATTGAAAGGTTCTTCATTATTTTCGCCCGTGGTCGACAGGGAGAGGCAACGCATCACATCGACGACTTCCTCTATGCCAGCCATCGTGTCGTGATCAGTCAGAGCGAACGCCTTTAGGCCATTCTCGATTACATTTTCTACTATTTCATATGGCGTTTTTGCTCCATCTGAAAACGTCGAGTGTAAATGAAAGTCTACACCGCCACGAACGGAAGACGTATCTAGAAATTTAGCGAGAAGATCAAGGTTTTGATGAAACATCGCCCCAAGATGCCCATCATTCTTCGGTGCATTCATCATGTTTGAGCTCGGCACTCGGCTGCTGCATGCTCGTTGTCTCCGTAATGAAATAACGTGGGCGCCCCTTGACTTCACGGAAGAGGCTCGCCACATACAGTCCTAAGAGGCCAAGACTGATCATGACTATGCTACCAATGAGGAGTTGGAGAAGGATCACCGTCGTAAAACCGGTCGCTGCATTGCCTTTAAAGTACTGAATGAGTGTCTGGATCGCCAAAGCGAAAAAAACGACTAGGAAGATAACCCCCATACTGCTGATGAGCATGAGTGGGCGAGACGAAAACCCGACTACGGCATTTAACGATAATTTTAAGAGCTTAAAAAAACCCCACTTACTCTTGCCAATCTTGCGTTCGTCAACTTCAAACGGAAACGAAATACGCTTAAAACCCATCCAAGACGACAGCGCACGGAAAAACGTCTCTCGCTCCGTAAATGTATTCCAGTGATCGACAACTTTACGGTCGAGAAGCTTAAAATCAGATGCATCTTTCAACTGAATACCAGATAACTTAGAAAACATCCCATAGAACAAATTCGCAGCGAAACGCGAGAATCCCGACTCCTTCCCGCGCGACGACTTAACACCCTCAACGATTTCATAGCCTTCACGCCATAAACTGATCATTTCGGGGATGTAGCGCGGCGGGTGCTGCAAGTCTCCATCCATCAGGATAACAGCATCGCCTTTCGCCTCAGCGAGACCGGCACAGATCGCAGCTTCTTTACCGAAATTGCGAGAGAAGCGAACTGCTCTGACGGCTGATGATTTCATCGAATACTTCGACAACTCGTCCCACGTCGAATCGCGGGAACCGTCATCAATCGCAACAATTTCGTACACGATGTCGAGCGTACGGAGCACGCGCTCCGTCGTCTCAAGCGTCATAATGATCTGTTTCGATTCGTTAAAAAATGGGATAACAACAGAGACAAAATCAACATCGCGTTTTCCAACGCGATGTTGCTCTAACTCGTTCATATCGGCTGATGCCGGTTTCGTCTTGTCCACAATTCCCTATTCAAATATACGTTTTACGAGAGCTGGAGTCTGAGAGTATCTCATCAAATCGCTGATGTGAACGCCTCGGCGACTTGTTGCATGAACCATTTGATTATTTCCGATGTATATACCAACGTGGTGGTAACCCTTCCCTCTGCTGAAGAAGATAAGATCACCTGGCAATAATGGAGAGAAGTCACGTCCGTTAAAAGGCACCTTTCTACCGTAAAGCTGTGCCTGTCCTGTCGCCCCATGGAATGTCATCCTGAAGCCAACAGCGTTGTAAGCGTATTTGACGAGACCAGAGCAATCAATACTGCGCGTTGAACAACCTCCTAAGACATAAGGCGTTCCAATGAGCGAGTTCGCGACTTGCACGACTTGCTTACCCTTCGTTGTAGCTTGAGGCGGGTTGGTCGGAGCGGGCACATCTTTAGTCGATGTTGGCTTTGCAGTTTTCTTCGTAGACTTGCCTTTCGTCGTAGGCTTCGCTGTTGTTGTCGTCGTCGGCTTTGTCGGTTTCGGCTTAGAACCGAGAATCAAATCGGTGCTGATATATCCGCGATTGCCTTCTGAGTATTCCACAAACGTCCACCCTGATCCGAAAGCAAGTTGCTTCAAAGGAGTTCCAAAGCTGGCAACGTTCAATATTGAGCTGTTCGTGTTCGGTTTTGAGCGAATGTTGGCATATCCAGTATTGACGTATACAGTTTTCTCCACTTTCTTAAATCCGCTCGGTGCCGGCTCAAGCGTTGTCAAAAGCTCACCATGAACGTACCCGGTTGTACCGTCACTCAGCTTTATTTCTGACCACGTGCCGTTTGTTTTCAGTTCCGTCAGACGTTGATCACGGCGAATCTGCACGACGACAGCAGAGTCAGTCGTCGCAGACTCACGCACGTTTGCCACATTCGTATCGACGTAGACGACTCTATTCGTTTTAACGAACGGAATAATAGGCGGTGTCTCGCGAATCAGGTCATTTCTAATGTACGCCTCAATGCCGCCCTCTGTCTTGATACGTGACCAACCGCCGTTTGTCGAGATCTGATAAACCTTCTCATCTTTGTATGCAACCGTGATGATCTCGGAATCTGTCGTCGGTTCCTCACGCAAATTAGCTGCACCTGTATCAATGTACATGTACCGACCGGTTCCAATTTCCTCGACGATATTCTCTGGTTGAACGGGGCCGAATAACTCGTTGAGCATATACCCCTCAAGGCTGTTCTCTGTCCTGATCTTTGACCATTCTTTGCCCGGCTCCAAAACGCGCAAAGACATCCCCCGCAAACCGAAACCTGCTATAGGATGCTCCTTGCCTGGGCCCTCACGCACGTAAACTTGGCGATTGAGAACGTATTGCGTGCTTCCTTTAACCGGCAAATTAGATGCAGCCGCCGTCGGTTTAGCCGTCGTTGGTGAAGTTGTTTTCTTCGTTTCTGGTGTGGTAGTTGTCTTTGCCTTCGTAGCAATGGGCTCTGTGGTAGTCGGCTTTGTAGCGTCAGACGACATGAGTACAACAGCAGGCGTAGGAGCTGTCGAAGAAGGCTGTTCAACCTCGGGCGGAATAAACTCCTTATCTTGGTCTTCTTGATCTTCATGTTGGTCGTCATCTTGGTCGTCGTCTTGAGGTATCGTATTGGGCACGTCTGAACGACCGTGGTCACTTAAGACAGGCGGAGCATCTCGGTCGATTTGGCCACCTAAATTAACCTCATGGCCCCTAAAATCTTGAAAAGGAACTTCAACAGGCTTAACGCTAGCAATGCTGACGACGAAAATCGAGATGATCAACACGAACGCCACAACAGGCAAACCATAGAAAAGGTAGCGCCCAACCGATGATACTTTAAAAACTTTTCGCTTGCGAACTTGTGGCCTGCCGCGCCGCGCTTTCACAAAATCTTCGGACTTTAAATCATCCAACGTCAACATCTTTTCAGAGTCAATCTCCGACATATTACAACCCTTTCCAAGCAGAATAACGCCAAAAGGTGTCGGCTGCTTATCGGCATTATAACAGTAGAAAAGCCATCTATCAACTCATCTACGTGACAAATTGATGACCAGCAGTCGAATGACGCCTTAAAAGACGTCTCTAATCTCCCCTATGAGTGTACAAAGGTCGCGGGCAAAATAGCTTCCTGCGAGCAGATCAGCGACACCACCACAGCTCAAATGATGGTCGAGAAAATACTTGGAAAGCGCCCTCAAATGTGCTTGAAGAGCCTTATCACTCAAAGCGAGTGCTGAGCGGATGAGCGCCTCATCTTCTTCCACACTTTCGAGAGTAAGTGCCGATAACACGTAACTGCGAACAGTCTTAACGGCAGACAGTCCACCGCGTTTTTTAAGCGTTGTATCCTCCGCCGTTGCTAATAATGCGAAGATCACTCGTTGTCCTGCAATATTGTCATCTTCCCCTTGTTGGGATGATCGAATTAATATCGGCAACCCCACCCGAAAAATACTTGGGAAACCATTGTTGGCCTCTCTCCGAATACCCGTAAGGCGTGTACGAGATGATGGCCTTTCTATCGTCTCTAACACTTCATCCTGATGATTTACGATGTTTTGGCTGATATGTTCAAATATCGTCGATTCGAGCGATTCTTCGAGTGCATGCGCGATCGAAGCTGCGATATCAGACAGAAAAGCCGCCGTCTCAACCGACCGATCCTGTGTAGGCGTTCCGTCCCCCTCATACAAGCGAGAACAAGACACACCCTGAGACAATCGTGAATTCTGTGTAGATACGCCGTTCGCCGACTGTGCAGGCTCGTTACCTCGCAACATCGATGAGACAATCACCCCGGTCGCTGCCGATAGAATCCCCGCCAAGTAAATCCAGCCACGGTGCGTATTGATGCCTCCCGTCGCTCGGAACATCCTTTGTTCCGCTTCCATGCCATTTAATCGCAGACTTAGAATGTGCTTGTCGTCATCAATAGTATCCCATCCCAAGAGAAAGCAATCTCTGTAGTATGTAAGAAGGGACGCCTGACTCTTAGCGAAAGTAAACCGATCCATGTCGGTATGGGAACCGGAATCGGTATATGTGACGAGCCCGGGCTTCATCGACACCATGAGTTCAAAAGATGACGCTTTACTTGCCATTGAAACGACTTCATCGAGAAGCATGCTTTGCACTGCCTGTTCGAGCATGAGCGTCACTTTATCTGTCAATTCTTTTAAAGAGTGTGCTCGAGAACGTCCACAAAGCGATGCCGGTCGATCACATAACAGACACCTGCGCGGCGTTGCACCGATAGAGACGCGTTTGACAAGTTCACCTTCCTCATCAATGACATCAACATCTAATAGGCGGCCTGCAATAGTATGCTCTTCCATTGCCATTGCTAACGATTTTAATGAAATAGCAGACAAACGTGAGACGGCGAGTAGTGCCTCATCGCCCACAGGACTAGATGTGACAATTTCCGCTTCAATCTCAGCACCTATCGCCCGCAAACGCGTTTTCAACCTCTTCAGCTTGTCATGAAAGTAAATGGTTGAAAGTGGTGTCCTCTTCACATTCCCAGGTATATTCAGTGTGATGGACAGAAGTGGTGTGCGATGCGAGGCGATCATGTGTTCCTGTCGTTCGACGCGACGATCACGCGCCTCAAGTACTTCCTCAAGCGAAACAGCTCTCCGCTTTCCCCGTAATTTGGCACTCGTCATCATGTCATCCCTGACAGCCGAACTGTATACGCAACACACAACAATTCACCACTCAGTCGCTTGCCACATACTTCTACTTGTCACTATCTGGACCGTTAAACGTCATGAGCTGAAGCGAGTTGAGTTCAGAGAGAACAATCTCCTCTGGCATGTTAACGACCCCCAGTATTTGCGAGTCTTTCGTGATCGGATGCGTTAAAAATTCATGGTACAGCTGGAAATCCTTGATCTCACCTGTCGAACTGACGTGCATACGTGGACCAGTACAATAGTGTCGTTGGTCACCAATCAGGATGTGTGTATTATCAAGATACGAGATCGGCAGATTTTTAGCAATTAGCTTTTTGACATCGGCTTCCAATTCAATGAGGTCGAGCATAGGTCTCTCATGAAAGGAAAGGATAAAGCCGCTTCGCACATCATAATGCTCGAAGTGATACACTCGTCGATCAATAAGACAATACTCCACAAGGTCGTCTGCCGTATGCGCCATACGCCGTGTCCCGATGGAAGCGAATACAACCTCTTTGATGTCGTCTGGCTCAGGGCCGAATACACTCGGACGCGTCACAATAATCTCTTCCCCGATCCCCACCATCAAGTGCGCATTCATACCTAAATATGGGTAGATGAGATCAAAGTGTTCAATAACGACACGCTTGCCACGCTCGACTGCCCGCCTGATTGCGTCAGCGAGCTCATGAGGTTGATAAAATGCCATCTCGAAGCGAATATCGAGATGGTACGTATGAGGTGTAAAAAAGCCCGTGTCGTCTTGATTCATGATCGGAAGTGGTCTGACATTGACACCTTCATCGTCATTTGTCAGCTCTAGACCGGGAAACATACCCTTTATGAGAATACTCTTCCCTGAACCACTCGCCCCAATAAGGCCAATCACGCGATCAAATGGCGACAGATATTGCTGGGCGATCTGCGTTCCCTGATCTGTCATGCGTGGAGCGCCACGCGGTGACAGCAACACACTGTACAAGTGATTTCTCTGCATTCTGTCCGAATACGACATAATGATCTCCTTGCTCACTTATTCGTCATTCGATACCAGCTAAAGAACATACATAGAATCAATGACGCTAGTTGTATTGTCTCACACTCTCCAAGTCGCGGCTATCATCCGTAACACGTATCATCTCAACATTCTCATCACAAATGACACATTATCGATCCATTGTTTCACATTTTTTGCACAAAAATAAGAAAACTATTTGCTAACCTAAATTTGTCAACGAGCAATATTGGTTACGTAAATTCTTAGCAGGGATGGTGGGTAAAATGAGAAATGAGTGTAAAAATGCAAGTACAGTCTGGCTTGTAACAGGCGCTTCGGGGCATCTAGGTAACAACGTCGTCCGCGCGCTCAAAGATATGGGGCAACACGTACGTGCATTCATCATTGAGCAGGACATACCGCCCGCGCTTGAAGATCTCGACATCGAATACGTGCGCGGCGACATCACCGACCGTGACGCAGTCGACCCGCTCTTCGCAGACACTGAGGGACTCGATGTCATCGTCCTACACCTCGCAGGCTACGTTACAATCTATGGCAAGACAGATGAACGCGCTTACAACATCAATGTCATCGGCACAAACAACATGCTCGAAGCAGCTAAGGCACATCGCGTCAAGAGGTTCTTATACACGAGCACTGTCCATGCGATTCCAGAACCTGATACAGATAGAACAATCTTCGAGATTGATCATTTTGACCCAGATACAGTTCACGGCTACTATGCGAAAACGAAGGCGTTAGCGACACAGAACGTCATGGATGCTATCAAAGATGGGCTCGATGCCGTCGTTGTCCATCCGAGTGGGATCATCGGCCCCTACGACTACCTTAACAGCCATACTACTCGTCTTTTTAGACGACTCGTCGACAAGAAACTCCCCGGCATGGTGAGTGGAGGTTATGACTTTGTCGACGTCCGTGATGTCGCGGACGGTATCATCAAGGCGGCATTGAAAGGCAAGTCGGGCGAAACGTATATTCTGTCGGGCAGCTACTATTCGATCTGCGACATTGTCAACATGGCTGCAGAAATGACAGGGAGAAAACAGTTTAAAATAAAAGTTCCCCGTTTTCTAGCGAAAATCGCCGCCCCTTTCGTCGAATGGAGCAGCAAAGTAACAGGGACACCTCCTATTTTCACTTCTTATTCTATCTCCACACTTAACAGTCGCGGGAAATTTTCAAATGAAAAGGCACGTAAGATGCTCGGATACACGACAAGGCCGATACGTGAAACTGTGCGCGATACGCTTGAATTTATGAAAAGGAGTGAACAATTTAGCACGTCATTTGTCTTCCAAAATGGCTCCGCAAAGACGCAGACTGTGACACGCTGACCGTAAATCGATCAAGGTATAGCACAGTACAGTGTAGCGCGACAAAACTAGATTGAACGTCCATTTTTAACAATGATTTCACCTTGTTCGAACGAGTATTCATATAACATGTGTTACCTTCGATGTGTGCTTGTGATTGAATTTTTTCGTGAATGAGGTCTAATGTGCGTATTGGTTTAATGACAGATGCCTATTACCCGCAAATTGGCGGCGTTTCAACTTCGACATCCTTGTTAAATGAAGGATTACAAAGACGTGGATACGACTCTTTTGTCGTAACGACAACCGACCCCGATCAACCTGAATACGAAGAAGACATCTACCGCGCCATCAGCATGCCTTTCTTCAGTGCAAAACGTATGACGCCGTCTTTTCACCCTATTTTAAAGCGCCAAATTGGAGAGAGAGGGCTCGATATTGTGCATACGCAGACAGAATTCGGCATCGGCAATTTCGGGCGTCAATTCGCAAAGAATAATGATCTTCCCCACGTCCACACCTTTCATACACTGTATGAAGATTGGTTGAACGACCAGCTGCGTGCGAAAAAAGGTGGGATCAAACGAAAACTGATTCATCGGTACGTCCGCAAAGTAAGTCGCTATTTCTGTAATACTGCAGACATCGTGATCGCACCGACCGAGAAGACTAAGCGTGTCCTCTGCACCTACGGCGTCAAGGTACCGATACGTGTCATTCCAACTGGAATCGATCTCCATCGGTTTTATAAGGCGAAAGACAATCTTGAGGCGAGGGTTAATCTTAGACGGCAATACGGTGTTGGCGATAGTGATCGGCTTCTGCTCTACGTCGGGCGCATTTCACAGGAAAAGCAAATAGAGAAACTCACCCACTATATAACGAAAAGGATGCCTTTGTGGCCTCAAATACATTTTATGCTTGTCGGCGCAGGTCCTGCCGCCAACAAAGTGCAAGAAATTATCGATGAGAGCCCATGTAAAGAACGTATCCATGTCATCGGCCCCGTCCTCATGGAGAACGTCCCACAATACTATGCTGCGGCCGATCTATTTTTGAGTGCATCTCAGAGTGAGACTCAAGGTCTTACTTACTTTGAAGCGCTTGCCTCCGGCTTGCCTCTTCTCGTACAAGAAGATGCGTGCCTCGACGGTGTCCTCAATGAGGAAAACGGTCTCTCCTTCTACGACGAGACATCGTTTGATCTCGGCTTGACAATGCTCTTAACGGAATCGGACGAAAAAAGAGCTCTGAGAACTCAAGCAGCCTTAAAAAAAGCTCATGAGTTCGGTGTCACGACTTTTGTCAACAATGTACTAGCCGTTTACGAGGAGGCATTTGATCTAAAATCCCGTACACAGAAAGTCTCAGTATAAATCACAGTTAATTCTATAAAGTCACATAATAATTATTCAAATTACAGAATATTGAGTCGGCTATTTGATATAATGCATGTAGGTTGTTGTTTGTTGGGTCCGTAGTTTTTCGGACGGTATTTCGAGGAGGCATCTACATGGTTACCACTTTTCTTGTCGCATTACTCACCGCGCTCGCTTCGCTAGTGCATATCCCCGTCGGCGACTCTGACTTCCGCGTTACACTTGGTATGGTTGTTATGATGACCGGCTACCTCATCTTAAGAAAGAGAAAAATATTGCAGCTTGCTTTTTTCTCGGGCATGTTTGTTGGGTTGTTGCGCATTATCGTCGCATCCATCAGTGGAATGACAATGACACCAAAACTCGCAGGCTCGTTGTTGCTCGAATTCTTCTTTTACATCGGTTACGGTCTTCTCTACCGCTTTACAGTTGAGTTAAACAAGAGCATCTACAAGATCCCGCTTCTCTTCTCGCTCGTCATTTGTGATTTCGGAGGAAATGCAATCGAGTATCTGCTCCGCTTTCTGTATGCTGCTGAGGTATGGAAAGACACTTCGCTCGTGACGATTTTAATTGCAGCCTTTGTCCGCTCTCTCGCAATTGTCGTATGTGTCTTTTTATATCGCCGATTCATTGAACCGCAGCTCACGTCGAAGAAGGGAGGCTCGTCATGATGGAAATTCTAACAACAATCAAAGATTTCCTCTGGAACTATATCTTACTGTTCGCACTGATTGGTATTGGTGTCTACATGAGTATCAAGCTGCGATTTCCTCAAATCAAGAGACTCTTCCCGAGCATAGGCAAGCTAATCAGGGACATCAGGAATAAGGTTCCGGCACAGGAAGGCCGGATGACTCCGTTCCAGTCTCTCGCGACGGCCGTCGCCGCGCAAGTGGGTACGGGAAATATCGTCGGTGTCGCAACAGCTATCGCGGCTGGCGGCCCAGGTGCTGCTTTCTGGATGATACTTTCGGCATTCTTCGGCATGTCAACGATCTTTTCAGAGGCAGTGCTCGCACAGTATTATCGTGAAGAAAGGGATGGGCACTACGTCGGAGGCCCTGCCTATTACATTAGAAAAGGATTGAAATCCAAATGGCTTTCGATTACCTTTGCCATCTTGACCGTCATTGCCCTCGGGATCGTCGGGCTGATGGTTCAATCGAACTCCATCGTTATTTCACTCAATGATTCATTTCAACTTTCAAAGACTTGGATCACCATCGGATTAGCTGCCATCGTCGGTGTTATCTTAACAGGCGGTATGCAGCGCATCGCAGGCTTCTCAGAGAAAGTCGTCCCGGTCATGGCATTTGCCTACATTTTAGGCAGCATTATTATTGTTTTCATGAATATTGGCGATTTTCTTCCTGCTCTGAAGATGATTGTCGTTGGCGCCTTTGCACCACAAGCGATCGGAGGTGGCGTCCTCGGCATCACTATTCAAAGTGCCATCCAATTCGGTCTTTCGCGCGGTCTCTTTTCCAATGAAGCAGGTATGGGATCGACACCACACTCCCACGCCGTCGCGAGTACCGACCATCCCGCTGAGCAGGGTTTCATCGCGATGATAGGCGTGTTTGTATCGACTTTTTTGATCTGTGTGGCGACCGTTATGGTGAATTTGACCTCAGGGAGCTATAACCCTGCTGTCTCGGCTAAAGAGATGAAAAGTCAAGCTACGTTAATGACACAGCGCGGGTTCGAAAGTGGTTTTGGTACGTTCGGCGGTGCTTTCCTATCTATTTCACTCGCATCATTCGCCTTGACTACGATTATCGGCTGGTACTTCTTCGCTGAATCGAACATCATCATGTTGGCTGGTAAGAAAAAATCTATTGTCGGTATGTTTCGCATTGTAGCGATCGGCTTTCTCGTTGTCGGCACACTACTCGACGCTGATATAATCTGGACGCTATCCGATATCTTTACTGGGCTTATGGCACTGCCTAACATTGTAGCGCTCCTATTCCTTTCGGGAACGGCTAAAAAGATTCTTGATCACTACGACAAATGTAAAAAAGAAAACCAACTGAAGTGGCCGACTGAAGACGATTTGAAATAAGGTAATGGAACTTACCGACACCACAAGAAGACGGGTCGGGCAACTAATCTATGTGTTAAAAATCTACGTAGCACGATGTAAGGACGTAACAGGCAAAATAATATTTAAACACAAGATAGGCGACAGTCTCAAAATAGTGCGTCCCCGTCAGTAGGGCAGTGAATCATAAAAATATCTCAGGAACCGCTAGTGGATACGCCGCTGGCGGTTTTCTTAAGTTACGAGGTCGCACTGCGTGTGGAATTCTATCAGTGTCATCAATAGAAGTCCACGTCGAATCTATTCTGTGTTGGTAGCAACAATACTTCAGGAGTTTGCGCTTATTAGCGAATCGCGTGCAATTCCAAAAGGCTAGTGGACAAAATTTACACCTTGAGTAACGGGTTCTTACCTAAAGTGTCATTTTTGTCCAGATTCGAGCAATTCTCAGTCGACTGTGGACAATATTTACACCTTGGGTAGCGGGTCCTTGCCTAAAGTGTCATTTTTGTCCAGATTCGAGCAATTCTCAGTCGATTGTGGACAATATTTACACCTTGGGTAGCGGGTCCAGTCAAGTCCTAAAGGTGGTGTAATTTCATCCTTCCTCTTACGCAGTACCTCGGGGGTTCGTTTTTAGAAGAAGGCTAGCCTTCTTCTAAAAACGGTCGGCCGCCTAAGCCGCTCTCCACTTGTTTT
>DUVN01000025.1 GCA_012841015.1 Clostridiaceae bacterium | reverse complement strand
TAATTTGTAAAGGAGAGGGAAACATGCAAAAGAGTAAGACTAAACTATTTCTGGTGGCACTGCTGCTATTGTCATTAATGGTGCAAATGACGCCGCCAGCGGTATTTGCGGTAGACATTAAGGGGGATCAATCCTCTATTATGAAGATTATTACTCCCGAGGCACCGACACATACCTATAATTTTAAGGTTGACGGCCAACTAGTCCAGACGCAAATTGTAAAAAACAATGAGTTTCTTCTTCAGCCTGAAGCGCCTGAAAAAGCCGACCATAAATTTATCGGTTGGTATGTTGGTGACAATCCGATCGATTTCAGTCAGGCGGTTACTGTTACCTTAACTGAAGAGTTTGACGCTGTAGCCAAATTTGAAAAAGTTTATTATGTCTTCTTCATGGACTGCGTCGGGGATGATGCCCGCGTATTTAAGACTAAAGAAGGTACGTCGGGCACCCAAGTTTTTACAACTGACGTCATACTTCCTCTTGGTTCAACGCAGGCGGTCACAGGTTGGTATAAAGATCAGGTTCTTACGGACGGACCGGTTGGAGATTACTACACAATTGAAGAGGCCAACCAAAACTTATGGCCTAAAATTGAAAACGGTAATTACCTGTATTTTGTTTCCGGTGAAAATGGAACTTATATTGAACCTCAATTCGTTCCGCCTGGTAAGAATACAGTAGAACCGACTGCGCCAACCAGACCTGGCTATACCTTCAGCCATTGGTCTGAAACTGAAGGTGGGGCAGTTTATACCTTTGGTCAGCCCTTAGCTGCGAATCTAACCTTGTACGCGGTTTGGACACCGAAATCAAATACGAGTTACACCGTGGTCTTTTGGAAGCAATCGGTCAATGATAACAAGAACGCAACTAATGATGAAAAGACCTACGATTTTGCAGAATCCGAAGTTAGGACGGCAGCATCCGGAGCAACGGTGTCGCCGACAACTGCTGATGGAAATAAGAGCTATCCAAATTTCCATTATAATGCTTCAAAATCTGAGTCTGTAACCGTTAAAGGTGACGGGACGACCATCCTGAATATCTACTATGATAGAAATTTATTGACCATTGATTTTTATCGATATCAATCTTCGGGATGGAGCGGATCATGGGTAATTGATCAAACCATGACCGGTCTCTATGGTCAGACCCTTGCTCAAAATGGTTATACCTGGCCAAGTAGTTCTCGATGGTCCAGATGGAATGCTTCAGGCAGTACATTAACATTTCTTGACTCATTTATCTTTGATCCAATCCAGGACTATCTTGACCCAAATAAAACAGACACGATTCGTTTACAACAAAGAAGTCTAGATACTGATGCGACCATTACTCACTATAAAGAAAATCTTGATGGAACTTGGAGTAAGGCCAATGAAATAAAAAGTGGTGGCGGAACGTTCTATCTAGGAGATAAATACACTGGCTTTACAGTTGCTTACTATAGTACCAATGGCACCACTTGGCACTCCGGCACTAGTGGTCAGGGTGTATCGTATAGTACTAAATTGTATATCCGACATACACGTAACAGCTACATCTTAACCTTTTATAATTACAATGCGGTTGCGAAAACAGAGGAATTAAAGTTTGAAGCCCCCTTATCGGGTCAGTCTGGCTATGTGCCTCCGAAACCGGCCGGATTACCGGATGAATATGTTTTCAAAGGCTGGTATAAGGATAGTGCCTGTTCCGAGCCCTTCAACTTTGCTACGGAGACCATGCCATCAAATAATTTGATGATCTATGCGAAATGGGCACCTCCGGTGGTAGCAGGGACCATATACCTTAATACAGAGGGTACGGGCATCCCTGTAGAAAAGACCCTAACTTATGGTCAGAAAATTGGCCCCGATGATATGCCGACGGTTAAGGACCATCAAGGCAATGTCCTATCCCAAGGCGATGGCATTAATTTCGTTACAGTTCCGGCAAATCATGAATGGATAGGCTGGTCTACCAAGGATGGGGACGACTATATTACTTTTAACTTTGACACTTTGATTTTGAGTGATATAGTACTTTACCCATATTATGTTGATAATTCAAAACTGACAGTAACCTATAACACAGTAGAAGGAGATGGAAGCAGCGGGAATCCGCCCACAGATGGCAATAAATATGCCAAGGGTTCCTATGCAGAAATTAAGTCTCCTACGGGCCTGACACCACCCACCGACAAAGTTTTCCTAGGTTGGAAAATTACAAAGGTGAATGGAACACCTGTTGTTAATGGAACTATCTATCAGCCCGTCAGTAAGATTCTGATTACTGGTCATATGACTCTAACAGCACAGTGGGGAGATATAAACACAGGAACCTTTATTACCTATGATGCAAATGGTGGTACAGGCGGCCCAACCACTATAAATTTGGCCAATAATGAAACCCATACTATTATTGAAAATACCTTTACACTTGTTGGATATGTATTTGCAGGATGGAACAGTAAGGCTGATGGAAGCGGCACTACCTTTAATGCTGGAACTAAGGTTACAGTCGATAGGATAAACCAAGAGACGGAAAATATCCTATATGCACAGTGGACTCGTAGCGTTAAAGATGTAGTCGTTACAAAAAATTGGGTAGGTGGACACGCAGTAAATCACACGAGAGTGGTTATAGATTTGTATCGTACTCCAGAAGGCGGTACAGAAGAAAAAGTGACTCAGGAACCTGTTGTCACCCCATCTTCAGGCACCCATGATACCTTTACTCATACTTGGGAAAATCTTCCAACCCACACTGAGCAAGGCGATCTCTATACCTATCGCGTAGCAGAACCGACTGTCCACTCCAGCTATACAGCTGTAGTAAGCGGCGAAGGGTATGTATTCACCGTAACTAATACTTATCACAATAGTAAAGAAGTTGAAGCGAAAAAGTATTGGCGTGGTGTAGTCGATACAAGTGATAAAGTTGCGGTTTGGTTTACCTTGTACAGGACAACAACAACCGGCACAGACGAAAAGGTACCCGACCTAGATCCCAAAAAAATTCCTCCGGGGAATGATTCCGCACATTGGAATAACCTCTTGGGTGAAGATGAAAACGGCAATGCCTATACTTTCTATGTCAAGGAAACAGACAAGGACGGGAATGATTGGGTACCGGAAGGTTTTGAAAAAGAAGAATCCGGACTCATTGTATACAACTACAAGTTAACCAATGTGGATGTTTTCGGAATCAAGGATTGGAAAGGCGGCCTGACACCAAGACCTTCTGTAAGCTTAGAACTTTGGAGAAAAGGCGGCACAGCAGGAACCGGTGAAAAGGTAGAAAATGCTACTCAAGTTGACGCTACCACTAACAAGGTGAACTTCGGTAAACAGAGAAAGACCGACATCAACGATGTAGCTTACGAATACTATGTCGTTGAGCCTGAAGTTCCTGAAAATTACGAAGTAAGTTATGACGGTTTAACAGCAACCAATACTTACAATAACACATCTGAAGTCACCTTGACCGCGCAATCCGCCATCAAGACCTATGACGGCACTCCCCTGACCGAGACAGGCGTAACTGCTACAGGTCTGCCGACTGGGTTCACGGTCGAAGCGACAACGATTGGCAGCCAGACGAATGCCAGCAGCAGCGCGAACGTCGTGGGCAGCTACGTGATTAAGGACGGTAACGGCGTCGATCAGACCGACTATTTCACGAACGTGACGAGGGTCCCCGGCACACTGACGGTCACGAAGCGTCAAGTGACTTTGACCTCCGCGACGGCCAGCAAGGTTTACGACGGCACGGCCCTGACGAACGACACGGTGACGGTCGGCGGTGACGGCTGGGCGACCGGCGAAGGCGCGACGTACGACGTGACGGGTTCGCAGACTGTAGTGGGCAAGAGCGATAATACATTTGACTACACCTTGAAAGACGGCACGCTTGCGGCGAACTACGAC
>DUVN01000019.1 GCA_012841015.1 Clostridiaceae bacterium | reverse complement strand
CTTACCTTAAAATGAATTTCAGCCATTGTTTTTCTCCTTCATTGTTTTGCTGAACTTTTATATTAACTGAATGAGAGGAATAATGGCTCTTTTTATTGCGTGCTTTTACACCACTATACGGACTTAATCGTCCTTTGCTCTGCGTTTGCGCGTGTCAATAAATTTTGCCTTGAGCCTTGAGTACGAACGGCTATTTCAAGACAGCTCCGATTAATTAATCTCTGATAGGTATTTCTCCGTCCGAATTAGATGGAGAATGCCTCGCTAAAATCCCTCTTTCGGATATCGTATCCTCCGACAAGTACGTCTTCAAAGGGAAGCTGATCTTTGAAGCCGATGAGCGATAAAAGCCATTTTGTAAAGTGCGGGTTGAGAATGAGAAACGGTCCGAGAAGCTCGGTAGCGAAAAAACGATTCTTATGGATGCCCTCAATCTGGCTGCCAGGAATAGTCCCGTCTCCAAATGTCAACTTGATAAAGGGGTAGTCATGCAAATCACCTCGGTGTGTCGTGAATTGCGATCGAAAGCCCATGACATCCATCGACTGAAAATTTCCATAGACGACTTCATTGCGGCGTTCGTAACGCCTGCAAAGCGTGTCGAAGGGAAAAAGGCCAAGAGCCTTGATCGTTTCACTATGTTCGTATTCAATCGTTTGACCAACGAGATCGAGCGCGTTACCTGTAAAGAGAAACATGACACCGCGATCGATCGCATCCTTAAAATCATCACCAAGTCCGCGCCAGCGATCAAGAACTAGCCTTTGTGACCGTTCTGTCATCGGGCCCATATGGACAAAATCGACGTCTCCACTCAAGAAAGCAGGCCGTTTCGGGAAAGGCGTTCGGATGATATTAGATTCCCCGAGTGCCTGCACAAGAAGATTCTGTGTGCCGTGTTCCCCGAGAAGGTTTGCAATTTCTCCGTACAGTATCTCAACTTTCATGGTTACTTCACTCCTTCGCACCGATCAATGCGCAACCCGGTATGAATCATTGGCTATCATTAAGGTGGCCGGACCGACACGACACACTGCTCCTCGTCTTAAAGTTTTTGAAGAGGAAAAGCTCTTTCTTTCCATCTTTAGATTTGTATTACTAGCACCTTGCTTCTAGGTGTTCATAAAGGCACTTGGCGACGATGCGTGAGACGGGCTCATTATAGAGCGAGTAGAGAATAGCGATCGTTTCCGACCCTTCTTCAAAGAGTAAGGCGTCCGCTGCGTCATGTTTGTCTCGCCGCGTCACTATTTTCTCCTTGTCAACTCCCGCCAAAAGGAGTGCTACACGGAAATCCTCACAGCGCCTACCTGCAACGACAACACGTGTAACGTCATCAGCGTTCAAAAGCGCAAGATCAGCATCGAATATCCAAGCGGCGTTATCCTCAATCGTGACAGTCTCTGTGCTCGTATCAATGAGCAGGATAAACTGCTTCTTGCCGGGTATTGGATGGACAGCTCCCAGCACGCGACTGACGGCAATGGGGTTCTTTCCCTTGGCGAGCATGCGGTAGACACGCTTATCACCGACTTCAACAATTTCCTTGCGAGATTGCCCAATGATGATGCCGGTGAGCGCTTGTGCGATTTCGTCGCGTGATTTACCAAGCGTTCTAAACAGTGTGATGGCAGCCAACTCATTGTAGAGGTCAAGTATATTTTCACCTCGGAACGGATACAGCTCTTCGCCGTCTTTCGTATTGAGTACGAGCGAATCGGCATCTTGCAACTTGTCAAATGGTAGCGCCTTTTCCGAATCGACCGAAAGGATAGATGTGATTTCATAGTCAGCATTGAGTGAATGCCAACCACATGCATCGCAACGCGAACGCCCAATATGATGGTATCGTATGAACTGATCTGTCAGTTGGCCGTGGCATCGAGGGCAGAGCACAACATCGCGTATCAGACTTTCAGTGATAAGTTTTTCGCCGGGAAGGCGCGCAATGCCAAATGCCGTGTGCGGGCGATCAGCAGCTAGGTTTTGAGATAGGAGGTCGTCAGCATTGACAATGACATGTGTGTCCGATGTGATACTCTCGTCTAGTAGATCATAGATAAATTCACCGTGGGCATTTCGCAAATATGATTCGCGAAAGAGATTTGTGATGATGAGATAATCTGGCCGAATTGCCTTAAAAATAATACGTGTCAACCGCTCATCAATTTCGAGAATAGCGAGGGGGAGCTTTTTTTTACCTGTTAATGTCGTGGCATCGAGAAGTGTCGTGATAATTCCCTCTTCAATGTTACTCCCGTACGCGTTATGCGCAAATGTCAAGCCAAAAGTTCTCGCCAAGTCGGCGACCATGTTGGCAACCGTTGTCTTGCCATTCGTTCCCGTTACGGCGATGATCTTGTCGGGCTTTTCAATGCGGTGCAGGAAATCAGGACATAGCTTCTTAGCAAGCTGTCCCGGGAAATGCGTCCCCTTAAGACGCAAGAGCTTCATAAAGACTCGCGTTGCCCGTACAAACAAGATGGACACGACAAATCGGATTGAACGTCGGTGTCTCACAAAAACTTCTCTCCTAAAAAATAAAAAAGCTATTGACTCATAAGCCAAAGCGTGCTAAAATCGTCTGATGTGTCGCAAGGCTTGTTTCGTTGTGCCCATCACACCGTAGGAAATGGACAACCAAGTCTTCTGACAAGGTAATTATATCACGTAGGGTAGCATCGTCAATGCCGGTTTGTCGGTGCATTTACCATAAAATGCCGGTTCGATTTGTGAGGTGAACGCCAATGGTAAAGCCCGTTCAGTACGGACGTGTGCAGAGAATGTCATACTCAAAGATTGACGAAATCCTCGATATACCTGATTTGTTAGAAATTCAAAAGAGCAGCTACCAATGGTTTCTTAATGAGGGACTGATGGAGGTCCTGACGGAAGCTTCGCCCATTACTGACTTTTCTGGTGATATCGAGCTTAATTTTGTAGCTTGTGAGTTTGATATTGAGAATCCGACGTATTCGATCGAAGAGTGTAAAGAACGAGATGCCAATTACGCTGCAAAGTTAAATATGAAAGTCTGTCTAAATGACCGCAAGATGAACGAGATGAAAGAGTCAGATGTCTACGTCGGTGAATTTCCGATTATGACAGACACGGGAAGTTTTATCATCAACGGAGCGGAACGCGTCATCATCAGCCAGCTCGTCCGTTCACCAGGTGCCTATTTCGATAGTACGCTGGATAAGAACGACATTGAGCTCTTTACTGCCCAAGTCATTCCCAATCGTGGTGCTTGGATTGAGTTTGAATCAGATGCAAAACGCCTCCTCTGGGTTCGTGTAGATCGCCAGCGGAAATTTCACCTGACGATTTTTCTCCGCGCTCTTGGCATTGGGACCGATGAGGAGATCATCGATGTCTTAGGCGAGGAGGAGTCGCTCCTTTTGACGATGCAAAAAGATGGCTGCACGACAAGGGATGAGGGACTGCAGGAGATGTTCCGTAAACTTCGTTCCGGAGAAGTTTACACACGTGAGGGCGCTGAAGCGCTCCTGCATAACAGTTTCTTCAATCCCAACCGCTACGATCTCGCGAAGGTCGGCATCTATAAGTTGAACAAGAAACTTGCAATCGCACATCGCCTCAGCGGCCACGTTGCAGCTGAAGACATTATCGCTGATGATGGTGAGGTGTTTGTGCTCGCTGATGAGATCATCACGAGGGAAGCAGCTGATGCCATCCAGCAGGCTGGCATCAATAGCGTCGACGTTTACCCGATTCACCGGATGGGTGATACTGTGACACAGTTTGATCACCGTCTACGTATCGTTGGCAACGACCGCGTTGATGCGCGCGCTTTCATGGGCCGCTACATCAATTCAAGTGTTCTTGATGAAATCGATTTCGACCAAATAGGTATCACTGAGAGCGTCTATACGCCGGTACTCCGCGAGATCGTGGAAGAAGTCCTCGAAGCGCCCGTTCAGGGAGAGAAACTGCGTGGCCTTCTCGAGTCGAGGAGGAATGAGCTGATCCCGCGTCATCTGACGCTACAAGACATTCTTGCCACGATCAGCTATTACATCGGACTTGAGTACGGTGTCGGTGTACGCGATGATATTGACCATCTCGGTAACCGTCGTATTCGTTCTGTTGGAGAGCTCTTGCAGAATCAGATGCGCATCGGTTTTTCACGTATGGAGCGCGTCGTGCGTGAGCGTATGCAGACCATCCCTGGCAATGCATTGCCCTTGCCGAAGGATATTGTTAATACGCGACCGATTTCTGCTGCGATTAAAGAATTTTTCGGTTCGAGTCAGCTCTCACAGTTTATGGATCAGCCGAACCCATTGGCCGAGATGACGCATAAGCGCCGTCTCTCGGCACTTGGACCTGGCGGTCTTTCGCGTGAGCGCGCCAACTTTGAAGTACGCGACGTCCATTCATCGCATTACGGTCGCATGTGTCCGATCGAGACACCTGAGGGACCGAACATAGGCCTCATCAATTCGCTTGCAACCTATGCGCGTATCAATCGCTACGGATTTATCGAGACGCCGTACCGCATTTATGATAAGGCCAAAGGCGTCGTGACGAGCGAAGTGCGCTATTTTACAGCAGATGAAGAGGACCATTTTAATATTGCACAGGCGAATGAACCTCTCGATGAGGAAGGCCATTTCATCAATAAGAAGATTTCTTGTCGTTATCGCGACGAGTTCTTGGAACTTGATCCCGATAAGGTTGACTTAATGGACGTTTCTCCGAAGCAGCTCGTTTCGGTGGCCACTTCGCTGATTCCATTCCTCGGTAATGACGACGCAAACCGGGCGCTGATGGGATCTAACATGCAGCGTCAAGCCGTTCCTCTGATCGAAACGGAAGCTCCCATCATCGGGACGGGAATGGAGTATCGCGCCGCGAAAGATTCAGGTGTTTGCGTTGTCGCTCGAGGTGACGGTTTCGTTGAGCACGTTGCGGGTGATAGAATTGTTGTCCGTGGTAATGACGATACAACTGATCTTTACCAGCTCAAAAAGTACGCGCGCTCGAACCAAGGGACTTGCATTAATCAGAGACCGCTTGTCAAGGTTGGCGATGCCGTCCAAGAAGGTGATATTATCGCTGACGGACCGTCAGTAGATAATGGTGAGCTCGCATTGGGGCGCAACGTTTTGATTGGCTTCATGATGTGGGAGGGATTCAATTACGAAGACGCTATCTTGCTCAGTGAGCGTTTGGTGAGAGACGACGTCTATACGTCAATCCATATTGCTGAGTACGAGTGTGAGGCGCGCGATACGAAGCTCGGCCCGGAAGAGATTACACGTGAAATCCCCAATGTGGCAGATGACGCCTTAAAAGACCTCGACGAAGAAGGTGTTGTCCGCATTGGAGCGGAAGTGCACGCTGGTGATATTCTCGTCGGTAAAGTGACACCGAAAGGTGAAACGGAGTTAACCCCTGAGGAGCGCCTCTACCGGGCAATTTTTGGAGAAAAAGTACGTGAAGTGCGCGATACATCCGTACGTGTTCCGCACGGCGAGTCAGGTGTCGTTGTCGATATCAAGATCTTCACACGTGATCACGACGAGCAGCTGAAACATGGCGTGACGAAGCTTGTCCGCGTCTATGTTGCACAGAAACGCAAGATCTCAGTAGGCGATAAGATGGCGGGGCGCCACGGAAATAAGGGTGTTGTCTCCAAGATTCTGCCTGAAGAGGATATGCCCTTCCTGCCCGATGGTACACCGCTCGACATCGTGCTCAACCCGCTCGGTGTTCCATCGCGTATGAACGTCGGACAGTTGCTGGAAGTCCATCTCGGTGCCGCCGCCAACAAGCTAGGCTGGAAAGTCGCTACCCCCGTTTTCGATGGCGCCGATGAACAAGATGTTGTCGATGCTTTTATTGAAGCTGGTATGGAGACAGATGGGAAGACTATTCTGTACGACGGACGAACGGGTTTACCGTTTGAGAGTCGCGTAACGGTAGGCATCATGTATTACATGAAGTTGCTCCACCTCGTCGATGACAAAATCCACGCACGCTCTATCGGTCCGTATTCTCTCGTCACGCAGCAGCCACTCGGGGGTAAGGCACAGTTTGGCGGACAGCGTTTCGGTGAGATGGAAGTGTGGGCGCTTGAAGCCTATGGTGCTGCATACACATTGCAGGAGATTTTGACTGTCAAATCTGATGACATCTGGGGCCGGACGAAGACGTATGAGGCGATCGTAAAGGGTGAGAACATCCCGGAACCCGGCGTCCCCGAGGCGTTCAAGGTTTTGATCAAAGAACTTCAATCGCTATGCCTTGATGTGCACATTCTATCGGACTTGCATGAGGAGTTGCCAATTCCTGAAAGCGATGAAGACGACCAAGCAGATGAAACGGTCACGCGCCGTACATTAGCTGCTCTTACCGGTGTCGATACCCTTGACGAACTCTTTGATGCAGAAGGATTTACGGCAGGTCTGCTCGATCAAGAGGGTGGCATCTTGGATGATACGGAGTCCGATGAAATTGATGATGAGAATCCAAGTGAGGCTGAAGATGCTGAGGATGAAATATTAGGATAAGGAGGCTGGACAATGTCTGAAATGGGAAACTTTGAAGCAATTGGTATTGGCCTCGCTTCTCCGGAAAAAATTACCGATTGGTCGAAAGGTGAAGTAAAAAAACCTGAAACGATTAACTATCGGACACTTAAACCGGAAACAGACGGTTTGTTCTGTGAGAAAATTTTTGGACCATCTCGAGACTGGGAATGTTTCTGTGGTAAATATAAAACGAAGCGTTATCGTGGCATTACCTGCGATAAATGTGGCGTTGAAGTGACGCTTTCGAAGGTTCGCCGCGAACGCATGGGACACATTCGACTTGCAGCTCCCGTAACGCATATCTGGTACTACCGCGGTATCCCGAGCCGCATGGGGCTCATCCTTGACATGTCGCCCCGTAATCTTGAAAAGATCATTTATTTTGCGGCGTATATCGTGATTGATCCTGGTGAGACATCGTTCGAGAAGATGCAAATCATCAATGAGCGCGATTACCGCGAAGCTGTCCAACAATATGGTCGCAATTCTTTTGTCGCGAAGATGGGTGCTGAAGCCATACGTGATTTGCTCGCTGAAATCAACGTTGAAAGTCTTGCTGACAGCCTCCGTGAGGAGCTCGAAGCCGGTGCGAGAGGTCAGCGTAAGGCGCGACTCATCAAGCGCCTTGAAGTCGTCGAGGCATTTAGGAATTCAGGCAACAAGCCGAGCTGGATGGTGCTCGACGTTCTGCCAGTTCTCCCGCCTGAACTGCGTCCAATGGTTGAGCTCGATGGTGGGCGTTTTGCGACGTCGGACTTGAACGATCTTTATCGACGTGTGATTAACCGCAATAACAGGTTAAATAAGCTTCTACAGCTTGGTGCGCCGAACATTATCGTTCGCAACGAAAAGAGAATGCTACAGGAAGCCGTTGACGCCCTTATTGATAACGGGCGCCGCGGACGCCCTGTTACAGGAGCAGGTAACAGACCGCTAAAGTCTCTCTCTGACTTGTTAAAGGGTAAGCAAGGACGTTTCCGCCAGAACTTGCTGGGTAAGCGCGTCGACTATTCCGGACGCTCTGTCATCGTCGTCGGGCCTGAGCTAAAATTGCACCAGTGTGGTCTTCCTAAAGAGATGGCGCTCGAGCTGTTTAAGCCATTTGTCATGCGTGAAATAATGCGCCATGGCTACGCGCAGAACATCAAATCGGCTCGTAGGCTCGTTGAGCGAGGGGGCGATGTTGTCTGGGATATGTTGGACGAAGTCATTAAGGATCACCCCGTTCTCCTTAACCGGGCACCGACATTGCACAGGCTTGGTATTCAAGCATTTGAGCCTATCCTTGTAGAGGGTAGAGCTATTCACCTACACCCGCTTGTTTGTACAGCCTTTAACGCTGACTTTGATGGTGACCAGATGCCAGTGCACGTGCCGCTATCAGCTGAAGCACAGGCTGAGGCACGTTATTTGATGCTCTCATCAAACAACCTACTGAAACCTCAGGACGGTAAACCTGTTACGGTTCCTACACAAGACATGGTGCTCGGATGTTATTACTTGACGATTGAGAAGCCAAATCCTGATGTCGCTGAAGATGCCCCTCCACGTGCCTTCTCTAGTGTTGAAGAAGCTGAAATGGCGTACGAAAAGGGAATCATTACGCTCGGTCAGACAATTCGTGTACTCCGTGAAGTTGAGCGCGACGGTAAACGCTATCGAGGAATCGTACAGTCGACACTCGGGCGCTTTCTGTTCAACAGCATTATTCCGCAGGATCTAGGTTTTGTTGAACGCAGCGATGACGATGCGAGCCAAGTGGCTCTAGAGTGCGATTTTGTTGTCGGGAAGAAGGAGCTAGGCGTCATTATTGAGCGGTGCATCGATGTCCGCGGTATCACAGAGACGGCGGCCGTTCTTGACGAGATCAAGGAAATGGGGTTCCACTATGCGACGGTTGGTGGTGTTTCAATCGGAATTTTCGACATGGTTGTGCCTGAGGTCAAAGAAAGGTTGATAAGCGTTGCTGAGGAGCGCGTTGAATTTGTCAACAAACAGTATCAACTTGGATTGCTGAACGAGAGTGGACGTTACGAGGCCGTTGTCGGCATCTGGCGTAGGACGACAGATGAGATCACTGAAGCCCTTAAGGAGAAGCTTGGGATCTACAATCCGATCTATATGATGTCACGGTCGGGAGCGAGAGGAAACATCGACCAAATCAAGCAGCTAGCAGGTATTCGTGGCAATATGACCGATACATCGGGGCGCACGATTGAAATTCCGATTAAGTCGAACCTCCGCGAGGGGATGAACGTGCTCGAGTTCTTCATCTCATCGCACGGTGCACGAAAATCTCTGTCCGATACTGCCCTGAAAACAGCCGACTCTGGATACTTGACGAGACGCCTCGTTGACATTTCTCAAGATGTCATCATTCGTATGGAAGACTGCGGAACAGAAGATTATGTCGAGGTTACGCCCGTCGTAGTCGGCGGTAAAGTAAAACGTGTCGTCGAGAAGCTCTCAGATCGTATTGATGGGCGTTTTGCTGCCTTGCCGATCCTTCACCCTGAGACGGGCGAAGTGCTCGTCAATAGGAACGAGATGATCAGCAATACGATGGCAACCAAGATTGAACAGCTCAACATCGGAAAAGTAGCGATCAGAAGCAACCTGACGTGTCAGTGCAATAAAGGCGTCTGCGCAAAATGTTACGGACGAAATCTCGCGACCGGGGGCCTTGCTGTCGTTGGGGAAGCAGTTGGTATTATGGCTGCGCAATCGATCGGTGAGCCAGGAACACAGCTGACGATGCGCACGTTCCATACGGGCGGTATCGCCTCAGGCGGTGACATCACGCAAGGTCTGCCACGTGTTGAGGAGTTATTCGAGGCGAGAAAGCCAAAAGGTCAGGCGATTATTTCCGAGTTGGGCGGAACGATTCAAGTGGTCGAGACAGAAAAGCGTCGTCGTGAAGTCACAGTGACGGCAGAGGATGGTCAGAGCAAGACGTACTCAATTCCTATTTCAACGTCTTTGATCGTCAACACTGGTGATGTCATCGAAGAGGGTGATCTTCTCACGGATGGCTCTGTCAACCCGCACGACATCATGAAAATCAAGGGTCCGCGCGGTGTTCAGAAGTACATCATCGCGGAAGTCCTCAAAGTTTACAAGAATAACGGTGTTGAAATCAACGATAAGCACATTGAGATTATTGTGCGGCAGATGTTGCGTAAGTACAGAGTCGAAGATCCCGGAGATACGCAATTGTTGACAGGAAGTATCGTCGATATGTCTGAGTATCGCAGCGCGAATAAATGGGCGCAAGATAGAGGACTTACACCTGCTACGGGAGCACAGATTCTGCTTGGAATCACGAAGGCATCACTCGCGACAGAATCATTCCTGTCGGCAGCTTCTTTCCAAGAGACAACACGTGTTCTGACAGATGCTGCTGTCAAAGGCAAGATCGACCCGCTCGAAGGTCTAAAGGAAAACGTTATTATCGGGAAACTGATTCCTGCTGGAACAGGACTAAAGCGCTATCGCGAGATCAGCTCCATTCCTGTCGTGCCCGCGAACATGCCGCTGCTCAACGCAACGGTCGATGATAAGATTTCCCGTACAGAATATGAGAAACGTGCGCTTGAAGTTGGTTTCGTACAGGAGACGAAAGAGGAATTTGAAGCGTACATGAAATCACGGGGGATCGATCCCGTAGATTACCGTGACGCATGGTCTTTTGACTTGGAGCCAACGCAGAAAGATAATGTTTCGGACGAACCTTATAATCCGCTGCTCGAGCTATTTGACTTTTCAAATAGCCAAGCTGAAGAAACAAATTAATGCCTAATGAAGATGTCGGATAGCCTCGCAGCTGAACGACTGCATTAGAGGATCTGCTTGCGAAAAAAAGCGCCTCGCTCAACTTGGAGCGAGGCGCTTTGGTGTTGGTATGAGTATCGTTTATTTTTTCCTGCGTCCAAGCATATACATGAGAATGCCGAATCCTGCCAAAACGATGACACCTCCAATCGTGAAGAGGAACGTGGTGAGGCTGAAGCCTCCTCCTCCGCTCTTTTCATCGGTGGACTTTATCCACCAATCGTCATGCTCACTATAGGAGACGTCAGGTTCGACGGCTTCTGACGTTGTCGTGAGCTCAATCGTTGCTTCTGTGGTCGTAGGCTCGATCATCTCCGTTGTGGTTGTTGTGGGTTCCTCAGGTAAAGGCGTCGTCGTTTCTGTAATAAGTGGCGTGGTGGTCGCGGTGGTCGTAGTCTTTTTTGTGGTGGTGGTAGTCTTTTTTGTCGTGGTGGTCGTTTTTTTGGTTGGAATAGGCTCCCATTCCGCAATCAGTGGGAGATCTTGATAAAGCTGTTCGTTAAAATTCCATTTTTCAGAAAATCTCGGCACATCGTGCCACCATCCAAGGAATGTGTAACCAGTTTTAACGGGCTGTTTGGGAACTTTAGGCTTTTGTCCCTCAATGACCCATTGCACAGGAGGAACGGGCGTACCGCCTGCCGTTTTGAAAGTGACTTTGTAGCGCCGGAGCGCGGTCAACACTCGCGCACCCTGTCCTTGTTGATTATTAAAGTATGAATTTGCTTGCCACCAGTCGAGGCGTTTACCATTTAAAGTGGCGGTGACATTACTGTCATTATCAAAGTGATAACCCGGTTTTAACTCAATTTCGACCCAACACTCGTACTTTCCCGGCTTGGCTTTGCCTTTTTCGATTATGTAGAGCTCATTCCTCTCTTTATCATCATAGATCATATAGAAATTGAATTTCTTAACAACACTCTTTTTCGGATAGATGAGCTTTGCACCCTTCAAAAAGGCCGCGATATCTGTATATTGGTGGAGAGCCCGATCGGTTTTGATTTCGATCTTTCTAATCGGTTCACTTCCCGCTTCAACTTCCGTTCCAATGAACATGAGGCTTGATAACAGTACGAGGCATAGCAGTCCAACCGTTGCGCGCTTAAAAGAATGAATAAAACTTGACATAAGAATTCCTCCTCTATCTCTACTCAATCTCGACTATCTCTTCCTACGTCCGAGCATATACATTAAGATGCCAAATCCTGCCAAAACGATGACACCTCCAATCGTAAAAAGGAACGTGGTGAGGCTGAAGCCGTCTCCTTTACTCTTTTCATCGGTGGGCTGTATCCACCAATCATTAGGTTCACTAGAGGAGATGTCTGGTACGATAGCTTCTGACGACGTCGTTAGCTCAATCGTAGCTTCCGTGGTTGTAGGGTCGACCATCTCCGGCGTAGTTGAGGTGGTTTCCTCAGGCAAAGGAGTTGTCATTTCTGTTGTTGTCGTTGTGGTTGTGGTTGTTGTAGTAGTGGTGGTAGTCGTAGTGGCCTTCGTAGTAGTTGTCTTAGGTTTAGGCGTTGGAAGGGCTTTGTATCGTGCGACGAGGGACAGATTTTTATCAACTTTATTCGTAAACCACCACTGTTTCGCGCTCTTTGATGTGCCTTGCCACCATCCAAGGAATTCGTAGCCTTTTTTAGTGGGTTCATCCGGGTATTCAACTTTGTCTCCTTTAACGACCCATTGAACAGGCGGAACAGGCTTGCCGCCAGCCGCATCGAACGTGACTTTATAGCGAGGAAGCGGTTTCAGCCACCACAGAGCACCCATGTGGGGTGACCCGGCGTATATGTCCCCTAACCAAAATGCTTCCTCATTATTAAATGCGACATAGAGGTTATCATTTGAGTGAAAATAGTTGCCAGGTTTTAATGAAATATCCACCTCGAGTTGATATCTTAACTTAGGATCCACTTTTCCCGCTGTAACCGGTATCAGCTCACCGTTAGATTTGACAGCCCATAGATAGAAACTAAACTCTTTCACATCCTTCATGTCCGGCACATTGAGCCAGATACTATTCAGAAACGCCTTGATATCCGTGCCCTGACAGAAAGGTATGTTTGAGATGATATCGACTTCTTCAAGATAGGCTCCACCTGTAACCTCTTCTGTCCGAAGAAGCAAGAAGCTTGTAAGCATCAAAAGGCACAGAAATCCGACCATGATACGTTTGAGAGAAGTAGCAAAACTTGACATAATGATCCTCCATTCAGTGGGCGCATAGCCCCCCGGCTCGCCTGCACGCGTTTTAGCTTGCGTCAGAGGCATCCTCCACGGACTGCTCGGCCCCGGCTCGCATGTACGCGTTTTAGCACGCCGATTGCTCGTCCAAGTGTGAAAAGGACTACATAAAGGAGCCAGTCTAAGTCAACCTGTGGGTACCGATTACTCCCACAATATTATTAATACCAAAATGATGTATTAAATGCAAACAAATCGTCTGCGTGATCTGAAAGAAATCATTTTTGGAAGACTTGCTTGTAAACTGAAGCGCCTCGACCGATCCGGATCGAGGCGCTTTCGTAAGTTGACATGCGAATTGCTTATTTCTTTCTGCGCCCGATCATATACATGAGGATGCCAAATCCTGCCAAAACGACGACGCCTCCGATTGTGAAAAGGAACGTGGTGAGGCTGAACCCGCCTCCTCCGCTCTTTTCATCGGTGGACTTTATCCACCAATCGTTAGACTCACTATAGGAAGTAGTGTCAGGCATGGTGTCGTCCGGTGTAGTCGTAAGTTCGATCAAAGCTTCCGTGGTCGTCGGCTCCAGTATCTCCGTTGTGGTTGTTGGTTCCTCGGTCGGCAATGTCGTCGGTTCGGGTTCAAGCGATGTTGTTGTTGTCGTTGTCGTGGTTGTGGTGGTTGTGGTGGTCTTTTTGGTCGGCAGAGCTTTCCAGTGGGCGATCAGTGGAAGATTTTGATACAGCCCCAAATTAAATTCATATTCCAACGACATTCTCGGCACATCATGCCACCACCCGTCAAATGTATAACCCGGTTTAGTGGGTTGTTTCGGGACTTTAACTTTCTGTCCTTCAAGAACCCATTGCACGGGCGGAACGGGTTTGCCGCCATCCGTATTGAACGTAACCTTGTAGCGTGGTAGCGCCGTCAACAACTGAATGCCCTCTCCACTCCGTTTCCCACTTTCCGTAGACCATCGGTCGAGGCGTTTACCGTTCAATGTAGCCGTGACTTTGTTGGAATCAAGAAAATCCCAGCCGTCGTTTAGCTCAATTATGATGCAGAACTCGTAATCTCCCGGCTTGGCTTTTCCCGTCTCGATTGGGCGTGGGCGTTCATATTCTGGATTAAAATACGTTAGATATACTTCAAAAAATTTGACAATGTCATCTTCCGGTTCGACGAGCTTGATACCATTCAAAAAGGCAGCGATATCCGTGTCTTGCTGGAGAGGACGATCGGTTGTGACCACTACGTTGTCAATAACCCCTATGATCGCATTGGCTTCCGTTCCAAGAAACGCAAGACTTGTAAACAACAAAAGGCTTAGGAGACCAACGGCAATACGTTTGAATGAATTTGTAGAATTTGACATTGAAGTCCTCCTTTTGGCGGGCGCATCATCTCTATCCGCCTACATGCTTTTTTGCACGCTAACTAACCGTCCGTGTGTGATAAGGATTACCCAGAGGAGCCAATCTACGTCATCCAGTGGATACTGATTACCCCACAGGTTTATTAATACCAAAATGATGTATTAAATGCAAACAAATCGTCCGCGTGGCTTGAATAGAGTTATCCCGATCGGATGGAGGAAACGTATGTCAATTGCCGCTGTCACAAGCCCTTGCACGGGTTATTCCTACTGAACAGAGGAAGCGTACCTGTACCGAGTACGCCAAGGAGATTCGCCACGGTTATTCCTACCGGACGGAGGAAACGTAAGAAGGTGTAAGAAGGGGGTATCTCAAAGTGAATAGTTAGTATAATTGTGCCCACATGACGTTTTTGATGGCTCACCATCAGTCATAAAATATTCTAAGCACGCTAAGTTGGTCAAAAAAGACGCTTTAGGCAAGGACCCGTTACCCAAGGTGTCAATATTGTCCACATTCAGCTTAAAAACACTGGGATCTGGTCAAAAAAGACGCTTTAGGCAAGGGCCCGTTACCCAAGGTGTAAATATTGACCACAGTCGGCTTAAAAACACCGGGATCTGGTCAAAAAAGACGCTTTGGGCAAGGGCCCGTTACCCAAGGTGTAAATATTGACCACAGTCGGCTTAAAAACACCGGGATCTGGCCAAAAAAGACGCTTTAGGCAAGGGCCCGTTACCCAAGGTGTCAATATTGACCACAATCGGCTCAAAAACACCGGGATCTGGCCAAAAAAGACGCTTTAGGCAAGGGCCCGTTACTCAAGGTGTAAATATTGTCCGCAATCTACCTAGAGAAAATAGCCTTGGGCTAGAGAAATGCGTCATTCTGTAGTAATTGATGAGGCTGTCTCATGCTCGCTGTTTGTAAGCAATTATGAGACAGCCCTCTTCATAATCAGGAGTGCGAATCACTTATTTTTCTTTTGTCCGAGTTTATACATTGTGATGCTAAGAACTACTAAAAAGATGACGGCTGCGAGGATAGCGAGGAGTATGGTGAGGTTGAAGCCTCCTCCTTCTCTTTTTTCATCGGAAGGTAACGTCGTTTCCTCGGGCTCAATAGAGGAGGTGTCGGGCACGATAGCTTCTGATGTAGTTGTGGACTCAAGCGTCGTTTCTGTCGTCGTCGGCTCAATGAGTTCCGTCGTGGTTGTGGGCGACTCGACAATAGGCAACTGTTTTGTCAGCACGGTCTCAAGTGATGTTGTGGTGCTTGTCGTGGTTGTGGTGGTTGTTGTGGTGGTGCTTTTCGTGGTCGTCGTGGTTGTTGTCGTTGGAAGAGCTTTCCATTTGGCAATCAGAGAGAGATCCTGATAGAGTTTTTGGTTAAAGTTCCATTTTGTTGAGTTTTTCGGTACATTGGTCCACCATCCGTCAAACGTGTAACCCTTTTTGGCGGGTTGTTTTGGTTTTTTGACTTTCGCACCTTCAAGAACGTACTGTTTAGCAGGAACGGGTTTGCCGCCTGCCGCGTCGAACGTGACGATGGAGCGAGGGAGTGCATTCAATTCCCACCGACAGATCAATTCATGTTTCGTTAGCTTGTCATATTCTGAGAAGGACACACCATTCAATTTAATACGGATCTCATCTAACCACTGAAACTCATAATCGTCATATAATGTAATCCGGATGGAAAATACGTATCTACCTGCCTTGGCTTTCCCCGATGTGACTTCAACGGGAGTACCATTTGATTTGATGTAATTTAGATCGTAGTCAAAAGATTTAACCCCGCTTTTTTTCGGCGCAATGAGCTTGACACCCTTCAAAAAAGCTGCGATATCCGTGTACTGATGGAGGGGCCGATCAGTCTTAATGGTGACATCAAATACACTGTAGTAGGCAGCAACCTCTTGCGTCTCAAGAAAAATGAGGCTTGTCAGCAACAAGAGACACAGAATGCCGAGTGTTAGACGTCGTAAAGTATTTGTAAACATAGATATAATCCTCCTCTACTTTTTCTTTCGTACAATCACGTAGGTGATGAGGGCGAGTGCTGCTAAAAAGATAACGGTTCCAAGAGTCACGAGGAACGTGGTGAGATTGAAGTCACCTCCTCCTTTATTATCATCGGAAGGCAGCGTTGTATCGTCAGGCTCACTAAAGGTGGTATCAGGTACGATGGCTTCTGATGTGGTTGTAATCTCAACCAAAGCCTCCGTGGTTGTCGGCTCAATCAATTCCGTCGTGGTTGTTAGAGGCTCCGTCGGAAGCGGTGTTGTTGATTCAGTCTCATGCGACGATGTTGTTGTCGTTGTAGTAGCAGTAGTAGTTGTTGTAATAGCTTTCCAACGGGCAATTAACGAGAGGTCTTTATATAGTTTTTGGTTAAAATTCCATTTTGTCGAATTTTTCGGCACATCGGTCCACCATCCGTCAAATGCGTAACCCTTTTTAGCGGGTTGTTTCGGCACTTTGACTTTCGCTCCTTTAAAAACATACTGCTTCGCGGGAACGGGCTTTCCTCCTGCCGCGTCGAACGTGACGATAGAGCGAGGTTTTGCCGTAAGCCCCCACCACCCGGTCATATCAGGTTGCTCGCCTGGTCCCATGGGATTGACAATCGATATGGGGATACCGTTTAGAGTCGCTTTAATCTTATCGAATGGAACGAACATATAACCGTTCTCGAGTTCAATGTATATCTGGAAAATATACTTTCCGGCTTTGGCGTATCCGCTCGTGAGAGGGGTAAAATCTGGTTCATTCAGACAAAGGCCGAATTTGAACGTTTTGACACAACTTTTTTTTGGTGAGACTAGCCGAACGCTCTTCAAAAAAGCTTTAATATCTGTGTGCTCGTGAAGTGGGCGATCGGTAGTGATTTTGACATGACTGATAAGCACTTCCGCTTGGACGTTTTTCGTTTTTAGAAAAACGATGCTATTCAGTAGAAATAGACAAAACAGGAAGGCAGTCACGACCCTCCATATCCTCTTAGGAACACTCATGACGATTCTCCTTTCGACCGGCTTGCCCGCGTCACGGCCGGTTCTCATAAACCATAATGCATTAACGCGAGAACGAATGTTTATTGCTTTGATTTGTGAATATCCTATGCAACAAAATCCTCTCACAATCATTCTGAATGCTGAGACTTATACTGAGTAGCTACCATTTTTAGTAGTTTTGTGTAGAATATGTTCTATTTGGCAGTATTTCTTATCGATCATCAGCTGCTTACAACGCTTAAGTTTAGTTTTCTAACTTGGATTAACAGAAATGTTATGTTCCTTCTAGGAGTTACTGTTCTATTCAATTTCGTTAAAAAAGTCCTTGACATAGAAGGGTAATCGTACTAAACTAAAGTCAAAGAAAGTCAAAGACAAGGAGAGTGCACCCTTTTAGCGGTTTTTGAAAGCCGAAGATGATGATTCTTCTGTTTTGAAGCCGTTCACGGAGGGGCATATAGGAGATGCTGCATCGTACTGTAATAGCGATTTAAAGGTCTCGCTTAAGAGGTGAGCATACAGAGGGCAGCGGTGTTGGAAAGGAAGGGTTTGATATGGGTAGTCTGACAGATATGATTGAGCGCGCGATTCTCGAATTGATTGAGCAGCACGACGGATATTGCGAAATAGCACGCAATGCATTCGCTGCAGAGATGAAAGTTGCTCCTTCGCAGATCACCTACGTGATCTCGACGCGATTCGGTCATGAGCACGGGTATATCGTAGAAAGCCGTCGAGGCGGTTCAGGCTACATTAAGATTATGCGCGTTCCGTACACAAATCAATCAGAATACGTTATGCATTTGCTGCGTACAATGGATGACCATCTAACGCAGCATGATGTCAATATTTTGATTGACAGCCTTCAATATGAAAATCTCGTTTCGAAGGAGATGGCAAACCTGATGAGATCGTCTCTGTCCGATCGCAGTCTCGCCTTGATTAGCGGGCATGAGCGTCATGAGACGCGGTCATTGATTTTCAAAAACATGCTTTTATACATTGCCTCGTTAGGTGATGGGGAGGATTAGCAACATGTTATGTCAACAGTGTAAGAAAAAAGAAGCGACTATCCATATGACGAAAGTCGTTAATAACATAAAAAAAGAGCGTTACCTTTGCCGCACGTGTGCAGCTGTGTTGCAAGATGAACAGGCGACATCAGGCCAACCGTGGGGTAGTTTTTTTGAGTCGCTATTGCCAGGGCCCTCACTGTTCGGATATCCGTTCACCAGTGCCGAACGACGAGTCGTGCCGCGGAGATTAGTATGCCCGCAATGCGGTGAAACGGAGCGTGAGCTTCGTGAGACCGGGCTGCTCGGGTGTTCTCGATGCTATGACGTATTCCACGACCTATTGATCCCTGTTTTTCGTCGTGCACAAGGACACACGCGGCATGTACAGGTGACAGACGTCGTGCCATTTCATTCAGTCAAGAAGTCGGGGGAAGGTAAAGAAAGCCGGCACAGTATCGGTCGTGCGTCATCTGCGAAACAAGTGGATGAGGCTTTGGATGCTACATCCGAAGTTGTTCCAATTGATGATCAAAAAAAAGCAGACGACTACAACATCACAGAAAATGAAACAAAAAGTGTTGAAACAATGGCTGAAACGGTCACTGAAGATGGAAGTAAGAGATCTCAACAGGAAATTGAAGAACTCAGAATTGAGCTTCGTAATGCTGTCAGCAGAGAAGATTACAGGGAAGCAGCGCGTTTGCGCGACATCATTCATGAACGTGAGAAGGAAGCATCAAAATGACGTGGTATCTGGAAGAAGGACCGGAACATGATGTTGTCATCTCGACACGCGTAAGGCTGGCGAGGAATCTGGGCGATACGTCATTCCCGTGGCGCCTTCTGCCTGAAGAATTGGAGCGCGTCAGGGATCGCGTGACGGATGCATTTTGCGACATCGTCCGCAATACGTATGGTCAAAAATCTGTCGTTGTCGAATTAGATGCTCTCGGCGACATTGAGTCACGCGCTTTGGCGGAAAAGCGTATCATCAGCCACGACATGCTAAAAGATACGCGAGGCAAATCGCTCTTGCTTTACCCGGGAGAATCCTCAGGCATTCTTGTCAACGAGGAGGATCATCTGCGTTTCTACACCATTGGAGCAGGACTTTGTCTTGCTGAGACGGCCGATTGCGTGATCCAATGTGCGGCAGAGATGGAGAAAAGGCTTTCCTTTGCAAAAAGCGAGCGACTCGGATATTTGACGGTCTGCCCGACGAATACAGGGACAGGTATGCGGGCTTCTGCCATGCTTCACGTACCAGGTTTAATCCGTGCAGGCATTATCAAGCCACTTGAGGCAAAACTGACAAAAGCAGGCTACGCCTTGCGTGGAGCCGAAGGCGAGGGCAGCGAAGCTTACGGAGATATTATCCAACTGTCAAACCAAGTGACGCTGGGTGTATCTGAAGAGCAAATCCTGTCTGATCTCGATCAACTCATCCATGAAGTCGCGCATGAAGAGAGAAAGGCTCGACGCATTCTCTATGAAAACGACATGCTGGCTCTTGAGGATGAGATCGGGCGTGCTAAGGGGAACTTGCTTTTCTCGCGTCTAATGACAACAGATGAGGCAATGCGTCTTCTATCGCTTGTACGACTTGGGAGGGAGCTGGAACTTCCCAATATGCCGAGTTATGCGGTTTTGCAGGAACTGTTCGTTTGTGTCGGAGAGGGTGTTATTCAACAAGCAGTTGGAAAGCCGCTCGATCCGAGGAGTCGCGATGAAGAACGAGCGAGGCTGATTCGTAAGGCGCTTCAATCATCTGTATGAACGAAGCGATAACGTTTCTGCCTTTATCGAAGAATAGAAAAACTAATAAGTAATGCTTAGAAATAGAAGATAAAAATCCATATGTGAATCAAACAAAAAATGAAGGGAATAATACAAAGGGGGATTATTATATGATGATAAGATTTTCAAGGAGATCAGGTGAAGCCCTTGGGCAAGCGTGGGCCACGGCAAAATCATTTGATACGCCTTACATAGGTACTGAGCATTTGCTTGCAGGTATTTTAGCAGAGCAAAATGGTCTCGCCTGTGATTTGCTCAAGAGGGCAGGAGTCGACCTTGCTACCATACTTCGTCAGTTGACAGCACTTAACCACAAGGAACCTGTCGAAGTTAAGGCGCCAGCTCGAGAGAATTTAGATGGCAATGAGATATTCGGAATGATGACGCCGCGCACACGCCAAGTACTCAATTTAGCGGCACGTGATGCGCAAGCACTCTCGCAAAGTGGCGTGATTGAGCCAGAACATCTTCTGCTCGGAATTTTGCGGGAAGGCGATAGCGTTGCCGTGAGAATTCTCGGACAATCCGGTATATCGCCACGCGTATTTCTTTCGATCCTTTTGCAAGCTATGCAGGCGGGGTTGGGGCGTCAGGAATTTACAAGTAGTCGCTCAGGAACGTTTACGCCCGAATCACGAGACGATTCTTCGGGTCCTTCAGAATCGAAGACACCTACACTCGATCAATTTAGCCGCGATCTCACGCAGATGGCAAGAGAGGGACGCTTTGATCCAGTGATCGGACGCGGCGATGAGATTCGGCGGGTAGAACAGATTCTCTGTCGGAGAACGAAGAATAACCCTGTACTTATCGGCGAACCTGGTGTCGGTAAGACAGCTATCGCCGAAGGTATCGCGCAGCGCATGATCTCGGATGATATGCCGGAGCTTCTCTCGGGGAAGCGCCTTGTTTCGCTCGATCTCAGCGGTATGCTTGCGGGGTCGAAATACAGGGGTGAATTTGAGGAACGTCTCAAGACGGGAATCGACGAGGCAGTTGCTGCAGGCAATGTCGTGCTGTTTATCGACGAGCTTCACACGATTATTGGGGCGGGAGCTGCCGAAGGTGCAATGGACGCGTCGAACATACTGAAACCTTTACTTGCGCGCGGGGATGTGCAGGTCATCGGGGCAACGACGCTCGATGAGTATAGAAAACATATTGAAAAAGATGCAGCGCTCGAGCGCCGTTTTCAGCCTGTGATCGTAAACGAGCCAAGCGAGTCGGACACGGTTGATATACTTTTCGGACTACGTTCTCGTTACGAGGATCACCACCACGTTCACATTTCCGATGAAGCGATCGAGGCAGCCGTTAAGTTGTCGACGCGGTACATCACGGACAGATTTCTGCCCGATAAAGCCATCGATTTAATTGATGAGGCGGCTTCGAGACTGCGTATCAATCAAGTGGGAACATCAGATGAATTGCGAGCCATGCAAGATGAGCTTGAAAAGGTCATCGCAGACAAGGAAAAGGCGGTGAAAGAGGAGGCTTTTGAAGTTGCCGCCGACTTAAAGGCGAAAGAAGAAGAACTCCAAAAGAGCATTCAGCAATATAAGCAAGAGGACAAATTGCAAACACAGGACGACTGGCCCGTTCTCACAAGCGACATGATCGCCGATATCGTGTCGAGCTGGACGAGTATACCTGTCCGGACGCTCACGGAAGATGATAGCGAAAAATTACGTCGACTCGAAGATGAACTACGTAAGCGCGTTCTCGGTCAAGATGAAGCCGTTGCCGCTGTCTCCAAGGCGATTCGTCGCGGTCGCTTAGGCTTAAAAGACCCCAAACGCCCAACAGGCTCATTCATCTTTCTCGGAACAACAGGTGTGGGCAAGACGGAGTTAGCGAAAGCGTTGGCAGAGACGATGTTTGGCGATGAAAATGCACTCATACGCGTCGATATGTCAGAGTACATGGAAAAGTTCGACGTCTCTAAACTGATCGGCTCACCTCCTGGTTACGTCGGTTACGATGAGGGCGGACAACTGACAGAAAAAGTTAGACGAAAGCCATACTCCGTTGTACTTTTCGATGAAATCGAAAAAGCGCACCCCGATGTGCTGAATTCGATGTTGCAAATATTGGAAGATGGGCGTTTGACGGATGGTCAGGGCAGAACGGTTAACTTCACGAATACGATCATCATTATGACATCGAACATCGGTGCCAGACTTCTCGTCAGTCCGGAGGGGCGGCGTATCGGGTTTGCGCTCGATCGTGAAGATGAGGATGGGGGAGAAGTCGTCAGAAACGAGGAGATCTACGGCGGTAAGACATTTGATGAAGCGAGAGACCTCGTTATGAAAGAATTGCATCGGACATTCTCACCCGAGTTCATCAACAGGATTGACGACATTATCTTCTTTAAGATGCTCGATCGCGAAACTATGCGCCGTATCGTTGACATCATGCTCAATCAGTTATCTGCGCGAATCGCCGATATTGGATTGATGACGGAAGTAACAGATGAAGCGAAGAATTGGCTCGCTGATAAAGGGTATGAACCGCAGTATGGGGCGCGTCCTTTACGACGATTGATCCAGACTGAGGTTGAGGATCGGTTCTCGGAGGCCTTGCTCGATTGTATCGTGGAGGAAGGAGATATTGCTGTGATCGATCTCGATGTTGGCGGCGACCATATCGTCATCAGCAAGAAAAAATCTGAATATGAGATGAGTCGAGAGCATAATAGTGATGGGAAAGCGGCTCTCAACACTTAGGAATAAGCACGATCAGCAAGCCATTTTTGACTTAATCTTAGTTAAGAGCGGCGACTGCATTTAGTATATACTGGTAATCGCGGGACGTAGATTATAGTTTGTTGAGGATCAGACATATGTTGAATCAGGCGCCGCTCGCCACGATACTTAACCGATTCACAGCCACCCCCTTGTTTCGAGTGGTTCTGACCGCTACGGATGGAAGTGTTGAAGCTGTCGATCGATGGGCATTAGAAAATTGGCTTCCAAGCGCCATATTGCTTGCTCTTGCAATTTTCTTTTTCATCTTGAAAAGACCGATCGCTCGGGGTGTGCTGCGCCTTTTACTGGTAAGGACAAAACGCCGACATCCTGAAGCGTACGATTTGATGCGCAAGGAGATGACAAATCCTTTAGGATGTCTTTTTCCTGCCATTTTACTTTCTGTCTCTGCCAAGCTAGCGACATTTATTCCGGAACGCTGGTTCACATTACTGTTGCGTATTGTTGATACGATCGTAACGATGGTCGCTTTTTGGCTGTTGTATAAAACGGCCATGTTTATCGGGATCATCATCATGCGACGTCCCTCAAAGTCAGGTCTACCGATCGGTGACACGGGGGCTAGGTTTGTCGTATCGATGACGCGAGTGGCGATCATCGTGATTGGTGTTTTTGTCGTTCTATCCCTGTGGGTGAAAAACATCACGGGGCTTGTGACGGGACTAGGGATCGGTGGCCTTGCCATATCGCTTGCTTCACAAGATTTGCTCGCAAACTTCTTGGGTAGTTTAGCGTTGCTGCTCGATGAGCCTTTCAAGGTCGGCGATTGGATTATAACGACACATGGTGAGGGAACTGTCGAGGAAATTGGAATGCGCTCAAGTAAATTGAGAATGTTTGAGGGGGCTCTTATGTCGATTCCGAATAAAGAGCTTGCGAATGCAGTGATTATCAATTCCTCGAATCGGACAGTTCGACGCGCCGAGATTACGCTCACTCTGCCGTGGGAGATGTCGCCGGAACAGTGTGATGAATTCCGTGAACGCGTCGCCACGCTACTCGATGAATGTGAACAGATCTTGTCGGTACAGTTTATTGAATTGAATAACCTCAAACCAGACGGTATGGAACTGTATGTACGCTATTTCACAGGAGAAGACTTTAACGAGGCATGGAAGACGAGAACAGAGGTTAACCGCGGCATGTTGAAGATTGCTGATGAGATGAACCTCCATCTTTACATCCCCAGTCACGTTATTCTAATGGGAGATGAGGGTGATGTTACAGGGTAGCAAAAGGAAGATCGAAAGACGAGCCGCTCCATGCATCGAGAGGATGTAGGTAGATGCGGCGTTCAACGTAGTGCAACGGATCATGGAGCGAAAAAAATGCCTAGTCAGAGAAGCAGAGGGAACAACCTAGAAGGCCAAATGGCATCAGAAACATTACCGGAAGCTGCCATGCGGCGTAGAGCTAAATGTTTTTATCTTTCGCTTCTTGCGCTTTCGATTGTTGTCATTATCGTATTTGCCGTGTTGCTTAAAATAAAATTGAAGACCATAAAAGAACCCGTGGCTGATCCTGAAGGGCAGTATCTGTTCGAAGAGAATCCAAGGATTACGTTCCCCCGTTCTGAATACACGGATGGCGGCGAAGATAGACTTGAGGATCGTGGTGAGACAGCGGAAGATGCGGACAAGTGACCAATAAGTCCATCTAAACTGTGACAAGCGCCTATTCTTTTACCATGATGTGCGGCTGAGAGGTCGCTTTATAATAAAAGTAAGACTGGCTCGAAAATGATAAAGAGCAAAACATAGTAAACATTTTTCAAAGTTCCTTGGAACTTTTGGAAGACAGCGGCGTGGTACGATGAATAATCGGTTGCTGTTGACTTTTTACAGGAGATCGATATGTCTGAACAAAAACAAAGAAATCCCCGGAAGACAGGTATCATTGTGATCGTTGTGATCGCGGTAATCATCGGTGGCGCATTTATAACGTATCACAATCGCTTCGTCAAAGCAGACGAGAAGATTAATGAGATGTGGGGGCAAGTACAGACGCAATATCAGCGTCGTGCCGATCTCATCCCTAATCTCGTCAATACAGTGAAAGGGTACGCTTCCCATGAGGAGAAAGTGCTCACAGATTTGACAGAGCTTCGCTCAAAGCATCTGCAAGCGGAGACTCCTGCAGAGCTTGAATCGATTGATAGAGAACTGCAAACAGCGATTAATGTCGCAGTAGAGGCATACCCTGACTTGAAAGCGAACCAGAATTTCCTTGCGCTCCAAGATGAATTGGCTGGTACTGAGAATAGAATCGCCGTGTCGAGGAAAGATTATAATACGGCCGTTGCGAGTTACAACAGATCGGTTAGGACGATTCCAGGGAAATGGTTTGCCGCTATGTTCGGGTACGAGCCGCGACCACTGTTCGAAGCGCAACCTGGAACTGATACACCGCCAGAAGTCAGCTTTTAATAGAGTCAGACGAGGCCATTGTGATTTTGACGATTAGGCGCAAAAATTCACTGCTTGCGATCGCGGCACTACTTGTCTTGTTGCCGCTTTCTATGGGATTTACTGTTCCTAAGAATCCGGGAGATGATTTCGCCTTCGATGCGACAGCGACACTGTCCGATGAGACGCGCCAGACGATTCGAGCGACGAATCAGCAGATCGCTTCAACGGGTGCACAAGTGGCGGTCGCCGTGATTCCCTCGCTCGGAACCGATAGCATTGAAGAGGCAGCCCTTGAGATTTTTAGGACGTGGGGCATCGGAAGTCGCAGCAAGAACAACGGTGTTCTGCTCCTTATCGCCAAGGAAGATCGTAAACTGAGGATCGAAGTCGGCTACGGATTGGAAGGTGCCATCACCGATGCGATGGCAGGCCGTATCATCCGCGACATCATTGCGCCGCGCTTCAAGCAAGATGATTATGACGGCGGAGTGCTTGACGGATTCAATGCGATCATCACCTTAGTTGCAGAAGAATATGATTTAAAAATCGATGCGGAAGGGTATGTTCCACAGAAAGTACAGCATCAAAATAGTAGATCGATGTATCCTTATCTTTTAATTTTTGTTGTTTTCATAATCATTCTAAGCCTCAAAGGAGGGCGCGGTTCGTCCGGCGGGCGCTTCTACGGCGGTGGAGGCGGCTGGTCAGGCGGTGGAGGTAGATCATCCGGTGGTGGCTTCGGAGGCGGTTCATCTGGTGGGGGTGGCGCATCCGGTGGTTGGTAGTGATCGGTAAGTGCAGACATCTTGTGGAGAAATTTAGATGGCAGAATTTTCAGACTTGATCGTATTGACTGTAGAAGATCTTGAGAGCAATCTCGGTTCTGGAAAATTTTCCGAGTTCGTGAGGAAATCGGAGGCTTTTTTTGTCGAGCAGGTCACGACGATCGTGAATCATATACTCGCTCGTCCCGATATTCGAGCTGTGTTCATATCGGGTCCGACATCGTCCGGGAAGACGACGTCGACGATGTTGATGGCGCGCCGTCTCACAGAGGCGGGGTTGAGAGCCCATCACCTCGAGTTGGACGATTATTACCGCCCTGAAAAATTACGATATGATCAAGACGGACGGCCTGATTACGAAAGCGTCGAAACGCTCGATCTTGAATTGCTCGGAAGCGACTTGGAACAGTTGTTTGCAGGTGAAGAAGTTGCCATCCCGACGTTTCATTTCCCGACAAGGGCTCGGTTATATGAGCCGGAGAAAAGAATACTTCTGACTGATAAAGATGTTCTTCTCGTCGAGGGACTACATGGGCTGTCCGACATCGTCATGGGGAAAATACCACGCGAACAACGCCTCAGCTATTTTATTATGCCGCATGGACGCGTGCTCTCCGATCGCCGCATGCTATCAGGGAGCGATATTCGTATCTTGCGACGTGTCAGTCGCGACGTCCGGAAGCGTGCGGCGACAGCGATCGATACAATTGATTATTGGCCGATGATCGATCGGGCAGAGCGTGATTTTATTCCGCGTTACTTGGAAGCGGCAGATTTTTATATCAACTCAGTGCTTATGTATGAATTCATGGTGATCGCACCGATGGCACGAGCGGAGATTGAAAAATCACTCGATCTGTTTTTCCGTGGCGATCTCCCTCCTTCTAACTATACAATTAATGAGAGCGGGCACTCTGATCTTAAACGAGCGATCAAAGAGGCTGTTCGCCTATCGTATGTTTGTGAGCAATTACCCAAGGTCGATGCTTCTTTTGTGCCAAAAAACTCGATTTTACAAGAATTCATTTAATGGGCGCCTTCAACGAGAGTTGATAGGTCGTAGCGCTGGCCATTTGACAGTTTTGTAACGCGTGACACTACGACAGGGAGGCGGTATGGCCTATCATGCAACAGGTGGGCGCCGTCGGTATGCACCAGATATTGGCGCAACAATAAATGAATAGGAGATGAAAAAAATGGTTACGACTTTAACAAAAAATAATTTCAAAGAATTGGTCACCGATAATGATAAGCCGGTACTTGTCGATTTCTGGGCGGTGTGGTGTGGTCCATGTAAAATGCTCACTCCCACAATTGAGGAGTTGGCTAAGAACTATGAAGGAAAAGCGCTGATTGGAAAGGTTAACGTAGATGACGAACGTGCACTCGCTCAGGAGTATCGCGTTATGAGTATACCGACACTATTCTTTTTCAAGAACGGCAAGGTTGTCGATCAAATGATTGGTGCACGTCCCTACGAAGAGATTGCGAAAGTTCTCGACAAATACATCGACTGACAACGAAACGAAGTGAAGAGATAGAAAAACCCACGCGATACCGGAAGGTCGCGTGGGTTTTAATTTATTGATATCTAATGGAAATCACACATTGTCGTGTTTATACTGATGTTAGAAAAATACCATCTGAAATAATCGATCTACATGTGTAGAAGGCATGGATCGCTATACGGTCTTTCTTGGGAGGAGTAAGATGACACGATTACTAACGAGAGAACAACAACAGATACTCGATCGTCGCTTTTCCGAAGTGACAGGGCTTCCTTCTATCCTGTTGATGGAACAAGCTGCTTCAGGAATGTCAGATGCTATCGCAAGCCGGGTCAATGTCCATTGTCGGGGGAACGAGTACGACGCAATCTTTTTTACAGGAGCCGGCAATAATGGGGGCGACGGTTGGGCAAGCGCGCGACAATTATTGGCAAAGGGTTACCGTGTCGCCGTCTTTGACGTGTATCCTGATAGAGAGCTCTCGCCCGACGCAGAGATTAACCGCACGGTCTATAAACGGCTCGGCGGTGAAGTGATCACGAAGAAGGAAGTCCTTTTGAATAAAAAGGCGCGGTTTGTTGTTGATGCGATCTACGGGACGGGATTTAACGTCAAGCGTTCGCTTTCCGATTCTGCACGAGAGGCTCTCTCTCTTCTTGCGTCACTGAAAGAATCAGGTTCGCACGTTATCGCCTGCGATATACCGAGCGGTGTCGATGCAAACACTGGTTTTGCAGTACCTGAGACTCTGACTGCAGACGTGACGATTACGTTCGGAAGGCGAAAGATTGGCAATGTGACGCACCCGGGCTGCATGATGGCAGGAGAAGTTATTTTATGTCCGATCAGCATGACAGATGAATTCGTCGACGAGATGCTCGGAGATGACAGACGTGTGCTTGCCCTCGAAGAGGCATGTGCTGTACCTAGTCGTGCACGCGACGGGCACAAGGGCCAATTCGGTCGCATGCTCTTGATCGGAGGTGCAGAAGGTATGGCAGGCGCGCTGATCCTCGCTGCGAGGGCGGGTCAGAAGATGGGTGTCGGCTACACGATGGTGCGTACTGTTGAGTCGTCTTTGCCACTGGTGGCTGCAGCGATCCCGTCGGCGCTTTTATCGACTGTTCCGGAAGGCGAGAGCACAAAGAAAGATTTACCTGAGCCGTCAGCCATCGCGATCGGTATAGGAGCCGGCAAGGCGCCATGGGTCGAAAAAGCGATTCGCCATCTAATTCCTCTCAATATTCCTGTGATCATCGATGCAGATGGGTTAAATGTGCTCGCCGGTATGGCGGGCGCTTTCGAACTCTTACGCGCCCGCGCAGCAAAAGGGCTCCCGCCTGCTGTTTTGACGCCACATCCAGGTGAATTTTTGCGTTTAGTGCCGGAGGCGTCGGATCTTCTCCGCGAGGATCGCCTTGAGGCGGCACGCTATTTGGCCGATAAAGCTCAATCGATCGTCGTATTGAAAGGCATGGCAACCGTCATCGCGATGCCGAACGGTGATGCCTACATCAATAGGAGCGGAAATGTGGGACTCGCTAAAGGTGGATCGGGAGATGTTTTGACAGGAATGATTGCTGGACTGGCCGCTCAGACTGATTCAATCGAATCAGCTGTGACGCGCGCTGTATATTTGCATGGGTTGGCAGCCGATATCGCTTCAGACAATTTTTTGTCAGAGATAGTTGTGACACCTGAAGATGTCATTAACGCTCTGGGGGAGGCGATCATCTATTAATCAAAAGTACTGGCTTTGCTTCTAAGACTTGGTTTTCTCTAGGTGGGACTTAGCCGTGCCAAAATTGGTCGGAGATCTCTGTTTATCACTGCTTTGTCAATTTTTTCAACTACTCGCAGATCTCACTAGAGATCTGCGATCGCTACCATTTTCTCGTTTACTTTGATACAATGTACTTGTTTCCGGGGCGGGGTGAAATTCCCGATCGGCGGTGATGCCTCAGTGAGGACAAGCCCGCGAGCCTATCGCATGACTGGGTGAGAATCCCAGGCCGGCAGTATAGTCTGAATGAGAGGAAACAGAGGTTCTTACATTTACTGAACCTTCGCCCCGAGTATGCGGGGCTTTTTTTATGCTCCGTATCATGAGGAGGATTTTGCAATGAGTGATCTGGATGTCCGTAAGAACGCGATTGGACAAAGCGAACGAAAGAGCATGAGGAGCGCCAAATGGATCGCGAAAACAGGCATTTTGTCGGCTGTCGCGATCGTGCTGATGTACCTTGAGATTTCACTGCCGCTTATGCCGGGTTTTTTGAAATTTGATTTTGCGGAGATTCCGGCGCTGCTCGCCGCATTCGCCATGGGGCCGCTTGCTGGCATCTCCGTCGAGCTTGTCAAGAATATAGCGCATTTGCCGGTGTCTCATACCATGATGGTCGGTGAGCTGGCGAACTTCATCATGACGAGTTTCTTTGTCGGTGTTGCGGGTCTCATTTATCGTTACAAGAAAACGAGAAAAGGAGCGTTGATCTCGATGGCTGCGGGTACCGTCGCTCTTACCATCTCGGGCGTTCTCATTAATTACTTCTTTACGATACCGTTCTATATTTCCGCGTTGGGTTTTACGCTCGACAAGATCGTCGAGACGGCAAGGCTAGCCGGTAACACGCTTGTACACGATTTGCCGACCTTAATCTTGTGGGTCTTCGTCCCGTTCAATATCTTTAAGGGCGTGGTGGTGTCGCTGATCGTTTGGTTGATTTACAAGAAGCTGAGTCCACTGCTTCACTGCTGATTACTCGCTTGATTTACAGGCAGCTGTCCATGGCCTCACCGCTGATCGTATGCTTGATTTGCAAGAAGAAGTGTCCGCGACTTTACCGGCGATCGTACGCTTGATTTGTAAGAAGCTTGGCCTAAAGCTTCACTGCTGATCGTCATCATCTGCATGCAGTTGACAGTCTTCTGCTAATTGTCCTCGCCTGCATGCGTCTTCTGTTAGACGTCATCATCTGTATACAGTCAATGGTCTTTTGCTAATCATCCTCGCCTGCATGCAGTCAATGGTCTTCCGTTAGATGTCATCATCTGCATACAGTCAGTGGTCTTCTGCTAATCATCCTCACCTGCATACAGTCGACGGTCTTCTTCGCGGAGCCCCTCTTTTGTCAGGCGAAGGACGCGCGTGCAGACTTCGCGCAAAAACGCACGGTCATGCGAGATGCTGATGACACAGCCGGGATACGTTGCGATGCTCTCTCTGAAGGCAGGGTTGCTCAAAGGGGAGAGGTGACGGCTCGGCTCGTCGAGGAGGAGGACGCTCGGTCTCGTCAAGCGCATTTTGGCGAATGCAAGTTTTACTTTCTGTCCTCCAGATAGAGTTTCGATAGAGCGGATCATCTCTTCACGCGCAAAGTTGAGACTTCCTAACAAGTTTGCCGCTTCTTGTCGGACACTGGCAGGGCCTTCCGATGCGAGATAATCGATTGCGCTGCTCCGTGCGTCAAACAGTTCGTGCCATTCTTGCGGTAGATAGAAGATCTGAAGGTCGTTTCGCCCGCGCAACTCCGAGACAATCAGGCGCAGGAGCGTTGATTTGCCACACCCGTTTTCACCCGTGATAGCGATACGCTCTGGGCCTTTGACGAGCAGCTCAACGTTCCTCGATAAAATCTTCTCACCTATTTTTAGAAACGGGAGATTGAGATTGATGACTTCTTTGCCGTTTGGGACGTGCGGCATATCGGCAAGGAAAAAATCGACATCGTCCTCGCGGTCCGTTCGTTGCGTCGCGTCGGCACGTTCTCGCTCTAAACGTCTTCCTGTGGATTTGACGGAGTGCATCTTCTTTTTCAGAAGTCGTGCGCCTGCCGGATCTGCTCGCGAGATATTTTCCTGTGCGCGATGTACCTTGTCTTGAATCTCGAGGTGACGGCGCATTTTTTTGCGGAAATCCTTTTCTTCTTTTGCCGCTAACCTATTCTGACGGTCAATGTCATAGACAAATTTTGACATGTATTCACGAAAGCCGAGACCGCTGTACGTCGCCCGTGCTTCTGTCCGACGCCATATCTGCTCGATATGCAAGATTTTGTTGGCTGTACGTTCGAGCAGCGTTTCATCGTGTGAGACGAAGAGTACAGGTGCAGGGCATTCTGCAATGAACGACTCGACGAGTTGGATACTTTCAAGATCGAGGTCGTTGATTGGTTCATCCAATATGAAGATATCAGGGCGCTCCAAACGGACGAGCAGGAGACGAAGCTTCATCCTCTCACCACCCGATAACGACTGTATTGCTCGCCTAGAAAAGAGGATGTTATCGCTGAGCTTGAATTCATCGGCGAGACGGTAAAGATCGCCGTCTGATATATAAGGACGTGTCAGCTCTTCTGCCGTCTTGTTGTATAGTCTCGGCGGTATCTCCTGTGAAACATAGCCGAGGTGGTGAGGTGTGTGATCGATATGTCCCTTCCAGCTTAAGTACGTTGATGCGAGCTCCGGCTCGCAAATAATGCGGAGCAATGCCGTTTTGCCGTTGCCTTCAGCGCCAATGACGGCAAGTTTATCGCCCCTTTGCAGACTGAAACTGAGATCGGAAATAAGTGTTCGCTGGTCGCGGTTTTGTGTGACCGTAAGGTTACTGACTTGCAACATAAAGACTCCTTTTTGTACGCCATCCGCCTCAAGTGGATGAGTTTTTCTGTTCCTGTGAAGTCTTTAGCTGTTCATTCGTCTTAGAACCTCGTTCGGGTAGTTGTTTGCTCGGGCATAACGAACTTCTGCCCTTAGCAAGCATACCAAGCAGGTATGTTGTTGTCAAAGGTCTTTACGCATTTGTTTATGTGCCATGTCGGACAGCTGAATATCAAAGTAGACCTTGTGTTCAGTATCTTTTTCAATACAGTTCAAGTTATCATGCGTGTGAAGCTTTACGGCTGTCTTTCTCGTTCTTACGACAAAGATGTGACAGGTGTGTCTATGTTAAAATACTTCAGTAGGCTAGTGTCAGCAGTAAGCGATTAATAGTACGAGAAATGGAGGCTGTTATGACTCTCAACGCTCCACGTGGGACGAGAGATATTTTGCCAGAGGAGGCAGAGCGTAGGCGTGCGCTTGAGCGCATTTTTGCCGATGTCTGTGAGCGATATGGTTTTGGCGAGATTCGTGTCCCTACTTTTGAACATACAGAGTTATTTATTCGCGGTGTCGGCGATGCCAGCGATATCGTCCGCAAGGAGATGTATACGTTCACCGATAAGGGTGACCGCAGTCTGACGTTGCGCCCTGAAGGTACGGCAGGTGTCGCGCGAGCATATGTGGAGCAGGGTATGTCCTCGTGGCCTGCTCCTGTTAAGCTCTGGTACAACATGAATATGTTTCGCTACGAAAAAATGCAAAAAGGGCGCTACCGCGAGTTTTGGCAGTTAGGCTGTGAAGTATTCGGCAGTGACAGTCCGCAGGCCGATGCTCAAGTGATCGCACTATTAGTGACCTTTTTCGGAGAATTGGGACTCGAAGAAGTTGACCTTGAGATCAACAGCATCGGTTGCCCTCAGTGCCGTGTCGATTATCATAAGGCGCTCCGTCATTACTATTCAGCATATGTCGAGGACATGTGTGAAGATTGTCGTGAACGCTACGAACGCAATCCACTCCGTATGCTCGATTGCAAGGAGGCGTATTGTCATTCCTTAGCGACGAAAGCGCCATCGCAGTTAGACTATTTGTGTGATGAATGTAAAATACATTTCGATAAGGTGAAGTCATACCTCGACGAGATGGAAATAACGTATCGCTTGAACGCACGTCTTGTCCGCGGGCTCGATTATTATACGAAGACTGTCTTTGAGTTTGTCTCTTCGCACGTTGGGACGCAGGGCACGATCTGTGGAGGAGGCCGTTACGATGGACTTGTCCGCGAGATTGGCGGTATCGATGTGCCGGGAGTCGGTTTTGCGCTTGGTGTCGAACGGCTCATGCTTGAACTAGATGCACAGAACGTCCCTTTTGGGAAAGCGCAAGGACCCGATCTTTTCATCGCGTCATTTTCTTCGACGGCTGCGAATGCTCTCGATTTGGCACAGACACTGATACGTTCCGGGCTTAAAGTAGAGACTGATGTGATGGGGCGCAGTCTGAAAGCACAGTTTAAAGCGGCTGACCGCATGGGAGCTTATTACATCTTAGTCTTGGGTGACACGGAAGTGTCGATTTCAAGGGGCAAGTTGCGTCGACTGTCGGACGGCAGTGAGCAGGATGTGCCTTTGACTGCTATCGGGACACTTCTTCATGACTACAGGAAAAAACGCTCGAGCACGAGAAGAGAAGAAGTGTCCCGGTTCGGGTTGTAGTCGGCTCAACCGGGAGACGGCATAGTTTAGTTTTCGTGCATGAAGGATAGCTAATCTGTTTGAATTGATAGAACAATAATCCATGGAGGTTTTATGAGCGAGTCAATGGGCGCATGGAGGCGCAGTTCTCTTTGCGGAGACGTCACGGAGGACATGATCGGACAGGAAATGACGCTGATGGGTTGGTGCCATAGGCAGCGAGATTTTGGTGGCGTACTTTTTCTCACATTACGCGATATCGCTGGTGAGGTGCAGATCGTTGTCGATGGCGATTCTCCGGAAGATGTACGTGAGAAGGCAAAAACAGTGCGTGGCGAGTATGTGATCGCCTGTCGCGGTTTACTCCGCAGGCGAGCTGCGATCAACCCGCAGATGAAAACGGGATTGGTTGAGCTGCATGCGCAGGAGCTTAGAATATTGTCTGTGGCTGAGACGCCGCCCATTTACATTGAAGAGAACATTGACGTCAATGAATCGGTTCGTCTGAAGTACCGTTATCTCGATCTTCGTCGCCCCGATATGCAGCGCAACTTACTGGCACGCCATCAGATCACGCGAATAACGCGAAGATTTTTTGATGAGGAAGGTTTCATCGACGTGGAGACGCCGACACTGATCAAGAGCACGCCGGAGGGCGCGCGCGATTATCTCGTACCTTCACGCGTCTTTCCTGGAAAATTCTTCGCGCTTCCGCAGTCACCGCAGCTTTTCAAACAACTTCTGATGCTCGCTGGTTACAACAAGTATATGCAGATCGCGCGCTGCTATCGTGATGAAGATCTTCGCGCCGATCGTCAGCCTGAATTTACTCAAGTTGACATCGAGATGGCGTTTGTAGGTGAAGACGATGTTTTGGCTGTGAACGAACGATACTTAGCTACCTTAATGCGTGAATTTAAGGGGATTGAGGTTGAGCTTCCGATGAAGCGCATGACGTGGCGAGAGGCGATGAATCGCTACGGGACAGATAAGCCCGATCTGCGCTATGGCATGGAGCTGATCGATCTATCTGATCTCGTGGCAGGCGGTTCCTTCAAAGTTTTCGCGGATGCCGTAGAAGCCGGTGGCATGGTGGCGGCGATTGCCGTGCCGGGAGGTTCTGATTTGTCGCGTCGCGAACTTGATAGCCTTGCAACATTTGTAAGAGGCAATACTGACGCCAAGGGGCTAGCTTGGCTCAGCCTTAACGATGGTGTGAGCCGCGGTTCCGTCGCAAAGTTCTATGATGCAAACTTTGTGCATGAAGCGTTTAAGAGAGCGGGGGAGGACGAAATGGCGCAGCTTCTCATCGTCGCCGATTCTGACAAAATGGTCGTCCTCGAGACGCTCGGTGTCCTTCGCATCGAGATGGCAAAACGTCGTAATCTCATCCCGGACGACCGTTTCGAGTTTTGTTGGGTAACGGAGTTCCCGCTCCTCGAGTGGTCTGACGAGGCAGGGCGTTTCGTAGCGAAACACCACCCCTTCACAGCGCCTATGGATGAGGATATCCACATGTTGGATACGAATCCCAGTGAGGTTAGAGCGCGCGCTTACGATATTGTGCTAAACGGCACGGAGCTCGGAGGAGGCAGCATTCGTATCCACCAGCAAGAGCTGCAAGCCCGTATGTTCAAGATTCTCGGTTTTACAAAAGAAGAAGCAGAGCGTCAATTCGGTTTCTTGATGAGTGCTTTCCGTTACGGTGTTCCGCCACATGGTGGCCTAGCGTACGGACTCGATCGCATCGTAATGTTGTTATTAGGTGCGGAGAGTATCCGTGAGGTGATCGCTTTCCCCAAGGTTCAGAACTCCTCTTGCCTAATGACGGAAGCGCCCGATGTTGTTGCGGAGCATCAGCTGAAAGAGTTGGGGCTTGTAATTGCAAGTGACCTGTAATGGTAGAGAGAAGAGGCTGAAGGGTCTGAAGATGGAGTATTCTCCCGAAATTGCTGCTATGATTTGCGAAGCTAATTCTGACGACAAGATGTCAGGACGTGCTCATTTCTTTTTGCCTGCTTTCCAAAGTGAGAGTCCTTCGTCGCAGCACGAGAGCCTTGAAGATTATTTTTCAAAATATACGACTGAACCAAAAAAGCCTAAAAAGAATCCAGTGCGAAAGTCCCTGAAGCGCCGCTTTTTAGACTTCATTGTCACTGTCTTGGTTGGCGTTTTGTTGGCACTGTTGCTGACGAATTTTGTCATCCAGCGCAACACTGTCATTGGCTCGTCAATGGATCCAACGCTTGCTGATCGTGATGAAGTGTTTGTTGAGAAAATATCACGGCATTTCAAAAACGGCCTCAAGCGAGGTGATATCGTCACGGCTGAAACACATGAGAAAACGATCGACGGCATTGAGATGATTATCATCAAGCGCGTGATCGGGGTGCCGGGCGATCGTGTGACAATTAAACACGGTGATGTGTACCTCAATGGCGTACGGCTAGAAGAGCCGTATCTGGCTGATGGAGTAAGAACAGCGACTTTTTATGAGAGATATGCAGATGTGACGCTTCAAGAAGACGAGTATTATTTGCTTGGCGATAATCGCGCCAATAGTCGCGATAGCCGGGCCATTGGACCAGTGGCACGCAGCGAAATTGAGGGTAGGCTCATCTTACGGTTTTATCCTTTTAGTAAATTCGGAGTGCCATAAATGGCCGTTTGTAATCTGATAGAGATGAGAAAGGTTTGAAAGATCATTCATGAAAAGGACACCTGCTGAATTTATTCGTAATTTTTGTGTTGTAGCGCATATAGACCACGGCAAATCGACGTTGGCCGATCGAATGATCGAGCACACTGGTGCTCTCAGTGCGCGCACGATGCAACAGCAAGTGCTCGACAATATGGATATCGAACGAGAGCGTGGCATTACAATAAAGGCACGCGCTGTGCGAATGGAGTATACGGCGCAGGATGGACAAGAGTACGTATATAATTTGATCGATACACCCGGACACGTAGACTTTAATTATGAAGTTTCTCGATCACTTGCAGCCTGTGACGGTGCCATCTTAATCGTAGACGCTGCTCAAGGTGTCGAGGCACAGACGCTTGCGAACGCGTACCTAGCGATTGATGCAGGGCTTGAAGTCCTGCCCGTCATTAATAAAATCGATCTCGATTCGGCGCGCCCGGAAGAGGTACGACAGGAAATCGAAGATGTGATCGGGCTCGACGCATCGGAAGCGCCCTTGATCTCCGCTAAGGAAGATATCAACATTGATGAAGTCCTCGAGAAGGTAGCGAAAGTGCTGCCGCCACCTGAGGGCGACGACAGCAAACCTCTCCGAGCACTAGTTTTTGATTCGATTTATGATGCCTACTTAGGCGTGATCGCACACGTCAATATTCGCGAAGGGAAACTTTCGATGGGCGATGAGATCTTGCTCATGCATTCAGGAAAAGAATTTACTGTCACTTCACTTGGAACATTCTCTCCAACGTCGATGCAGCCGGCTAAGACTCTCTATGCTGGTGATGTCGGGTACGTTGCCGCGAGTATCAAGAGCGTCAGCGATACGGCGCCCGGTGATACGATCACGCTTGCCGAGAATCCTGCCTCAGAACCGCTTCCAGGGTATAAGCCTGTTAGTCAGATGGTGTTTTGCGGAATGTACCCGGTAGACGGTGCCGATTACCCCAACTTGCGCGATGCATTAGAGCGCTTACAACTGAATGATGCAGCTCTTTCCTTTGAGCCGGAGACATCGACGGCGCTCGGTTTCGGTTTTCGGTGTGGATTTCTTGGTCTTTTACATTATGAGATTATCCAAGAACGTCTCGAGCGTGAATTCGACCTCGACATCATCTCGACAGCGCCCTCTGTCGCGTACAAATTGAATATGGTTGACGGTACGACCATGATGTTGGAGAATCCGACGAACATGCCCTCTCCCGATCGCATCGCCAGCATCGAAGAGCCTGTTGTCGCCGCATCGATCATGACGCCGAAAGAATACATCGGCAACATCATGGAGCTTTGCTACAATTATCGCGGTCACTATGTCAATACGGAGTATATTGATGAGTTCCGCGTTAATCTGCATTTCGATATGCCGCTCAACGAGATCATTTACGATTTCTTTGACGCACTGAAATCTAGCTCGAGAGGATACGCCTCACTCGATTACGAGATAAAGGGGTGGCAAGTATCTGATCTCGTCAAACTTGACATGATGATCAACAATGAGCAGGTTGATGCGCTTACATTCATACTTCACAAAGACGACGCCTATAGACGCGGTCGCGCTATGGCAGAAAAATTGCGCGAAAACATTCCGCGACAACAGTTTGAAATACCGATTCAAGCATGTGTCGGTGGTCGCATCATAGCGCGTGAAACCGTTCGCGCCTACCGAAAAGATGTCACAGCAAAGTGCTATGGCGGCGATATTTCGAGAAAGAAAAAGCTCCTCGAAAAACAAAAAGAAGGGAAGAAGCGCATGCGACGTGTCGGGAGCGTTGAGGTTCCCCAAGAAGCCTTTATGAGTGTGTTGCGCTTGCATGACGACTAGACCAGCCTAAGGTCAAGTTCGGCGATTTCTTTACGTGCGTCCTGTGCTTGCATGACGACTAGACCAGCCTAAGGTCAAGCCCGGCAATCTCCTTACGTGCGTCCTGCGCTTGCATGACGGCCGGACCAGCCTAAGGTCAAGCATGGCAATTTCTTTACGTGCATCCTGCGCTTGCATGACGGCCGGACCAGCCTAAGGTCAAGCGCGGCAATCTCCTTACGAGCGTTCAGTGTTTGCATGACGACGG
>DUVN01000005.1 GCA_012841015.1 Clostridiaceae bacterium | reverse complement strand
TAAGCTGCTTTAGCAGAAGCTGAGAAAACCGGTGCGCGTGGTAGATTTTCAAAGGACGATAGTCCTGCCGGCAACAACCCCTTATAGGGGTTAAGCAAACCGCCGGCTAAGCCGGCGGTGCTGATTGGGGAGAATGGCGCAGGCAAAACCACGTTAATGAAAATATTGTATGGCCAATATGCACCTGATTCTGGCGAGGTTATCATTAGTGGGAAGACGTATCCGGTTGATGTACTTGAACGAAAGCGTGCCGGAATAGGCATGGTTCATCAAAATTTCATGCAGATACCTGAACTTTCAGTACTTGAAAATATTATTGCAAGTCAAGCTAAGACGCGATTCGGCTTTTTAGATACTAAAAAAGATGAGGAACGTATAAAAGAATACTTTGCTTTGCTTGGGCTAAACCTCGAACTTTCTGAAATTGTTGGCAACTTATCTGTAGGCGAGCGACAAAAACTTGAAATCATCAAAGCTTTGTTTGGCGGTGCTTCTATCTTAATTCTAGATGAGCCAACAGCAGTTTTAACACCACAAGAAACAGACGAGTTATTTTCAATTATTCGACAACTAGCAGCAGAGGGAAAAACGATCATATTTATTTCCCACAAACTTCGCGAAGTGCTCGCTATTTCCGATCGTATCACAGTGATGCGTCGCGGCAAGATCGTAGCAAACAGCTTGCCGAACATTCAACTGAAAGAATCGGATTTAGCGGAGCACATGGTTGGTCGCACAAATTTTAGCTTGTTACAGAGTTGGAAAGAATACGGCATGACAGGGGATATCAGCGTTCTTGATGTTGAGAGTCTTTTCTATGTTTCTAAAGCAGGAAAGACTTGTCTGAACGGCTTGAGCTTATCAGTAAAAAAAGGAGAAATACTTGGTATTGGAGGCGTTGAGGGTAATGGGCAAAGTGAGTTGGCGCGTCTTTTGATCGGATTACTAAAGCCTACATCGGGTCACCTATTCCTTGAGAATGTTGATGTTTCGCAATTATCTGTCTATCAGCGTCGCCAGCTTGGAATAGCTTTTATCTCGGAGGATCGCATGCACGAAGGTCTGTCGTTAACTGCCAGCGTACAGGAGAATTTGATTTGTGGACACGAACGAAAAGAGCCAATCTCGAAGAATCATTTCTTAAACTTTAAGTACATTCGCAAGTTTAGTGAAGATCTGATCAAAAAGTATGATGTGCGTGGAACGCCCGCATTAAGTGCTCCCATACAATCTATGTCTGGTGGCAATTTGCAAAAATTGGTTCTCGCTAGGGAGTTAGCTCATCAACCAAAAATATTGATAGCATCTCAACCCACCCGCGGATTGGATATTGGTGCCATTAATTTCGTCAGAAACACACTACTGGAAGCTAGTAAACAGGGACTTGCCATCATTTTGATCACAGCTGACCTAGAAGAATTGATGGCTTTATCAGATCGAATACTCGTGATATATGAGGGTAGATCGATGGGGATTTTGAAAAGGCAAGACGGATATAACGAAAATGAGATCGGGTTGATGATGGGCGGTATTGAATATGAAGAGTAAACTTAAACGCAATATCGTCGTAAAGCACGTGCCTGAAACGGGTGCAAAAAATGAGACTTATCACAACTGGCTGAGTATTATTAATCCAGTTATAGCTATTGTCATTGCGTTTATTTTTGCTGGATTGGTTGTTCTATTATCTGGAGATAATCCAGTTACTACTTATGCTGTGATGATCCGTGGAGCATTCGGCCAATTATCTGGAATTCAAAATACATTGAGATTCGCCGCACCAATCCTATTATTAGCCATGTCTTTCTCGATTTGTAGCACGAGTGGTTATTTCAATATTGGTCAGGAAGGTCAAATGTACGCATCTGCCGTTACACTTGCCATTACTTCTACACTTCTGAGCGGTATGCCGTCTGTTGTTCGCTATGTAATCATGTTCAGTGCATCATGTCTAGCTGCCGCTCTTGCAGCACTCGTACCTGCTTTGCTAAAAAGTATCCTTGGCATTAATGAAATCGTAGTCGGGGTAATGTTCAATTATCTGTTGAGTCTATTCTCAACTTGGGTATTAACATATTCATTTGCTGCCCATCCATCCTCCTCAACGCCAATGTCATTACGTATACCAGAATCAATGTCATTTGGCCTTTATCTTAGTGCTGTGCTGGTAATTCTAATTGTATATTTTGTATTTACTAAGTGTACTGTTGGCGGCTATCAGTTGCGCATGATTGGTAAAAATCGTGAATTTGCGCTAGCATCTGGTATTAACTCAGGAAAAATCTTGTATGCATCTGCATTTATAGGCGGACTACTTGCTGGATTTACGGCATTCTGCGAAATAATCGGTTTTTATCACATTGTCTATGATGGGTTTGCGTCTGGTATGGGTTTTTTCGGCATGACGGCAGCTTTGTTAGGTAGACATCACCCTGTAGGGATACTTCTCAGCGCTATATTACTAGGCGGCTTGCAATCTGGTGCAGTGCTTCTTCCGGTTCGCACCAGTGTTCCAGCAGAAATTGTTGAGGTTGTACAAGGATTTGTTATGTTTTTTGCTACGATCACCTTACTTCAATCTTCTGCATTTAAGAAAAGGGGCGCAAAGTGAACATCCTGGAGTTATTAAATTTAGCCATACGATTGACGGCTCCGACTCTTTTGGTTGCGATAGGTGGTATTTTTGCAGCCAAATCTGGCATCTTCAATCTTGGACTAGAGGCGTTTATGTTGATAGGTGCATTTGCATCTGTGGCAGGTGTATATTTCACCGAGAGCGTTTTTCTAGGAATTATAATCGGTATGTTGACAGGCATTGTATTTGCGTTGATATTTTCACTTTTCGTTCAAAAATTAAAGGTTGATCCAATCATTTGCGCAATTGCTATGTTAACCATGAGTAGTGGGTTAACTCGCTATCTACTTATTCCATTTTTTGGTGCAACGGGACGCTATATCCTTCCTCCCCAGTTCGCGCTCAAAACGATAGACTTAGGTAAACTCGCTAGCATTCCAATCATCGGACCAATACTCAACAATCACTCTGCAATTGTATACATCTCGATCATTACGCCATTTATCGCCCATGTGTTACTCTACAAAACAAAGTTTGGACTCGAATTGCGAAGTGTTGGCTTGCATCAAGAAGCTGCGGAGACATTTGGGATTCACATTTTTCGACGAATCAACGTAGCTTTGCTATTGAATGGAATGCTCTGTGGGTTGGCGGGCGCACAACTATCATTGTCGCTGAATCTGTTTAATGTTGGCATGACTAATGGTCGTGGTTTTACTGCTTTAGCAGCTATGACGTTAACGGGTTCTCGCCCCATTCCCACCCTATTTGCTTGTCTGTTGTTCGGCACAGCCGAAGCCATCGTTTTGTCACTCTCAGGAAAAGGATACCCTGTACAGATCCTTTCTATGCTCCCATATGTTCTTGCGTTAATAGCGGCAATCACGCCCGCTTTAATATATAAAATCAAACATCAATTGTCGGCTCGTAGAGTCAAGAGTTCTTTGGCTAAACACTAGGAGGGTTTATCAATGAAAACTAGAACTAAAATTATTTCTATCGTGCTGTTGGTCGTGTTATTGATCGCAACTGTTGCGTGCGGTGGTAATGGCGACACTAAGGACGACAGCACGGCAAAACCGCGCGTCGCCATGGTATCCTACATGGCTGTCGACGAGGCAGAATGGTTGCAGAACCTTGTAGCAGGTGTTGAGCAATACCTCAAAGACAATCCGGATCGGTTTGAATTCAAGGTTATTGAAGCGACTCAGCCCAACGAATATGAACCAAAAATCAAAGCTGCGTGTGAGGAAGGTTACGATATCGTCATTACGACCTACGACAATATGGCAGCTGCTACCATTGTAGCAGCGGAACAATATCCTGATGTCAAATTCGGTACACTGGACGGCGGCATTGAAAACTTAGAATCATACAAAAACATCCAAGACTTTAGACTAAGTCGGGTTGAAACGGGTTTTTTAGCGGGGATTGTAGGGGCCAAGATGTCGAAGACAAACAAACTTGGTATTGTGGCCGGCGCAGATGTTGGTTCAATAAATGAAATCATTGCAGGATGGCAACAGGGCATGCGCTACGTCAACAATGAAATTGAAGACGTCGTTATGTATGCCAACACATTTACAGATCCAACTAAGGGTAAAGAGCTAGGTTTAGCTCTCATTAATCAAGGATGTGATGTGATTGGTGGCGCGGCGGGCGGAACAGGTGTTGGTGTGGCACAGGCGGCCGCTGAAAAAGGCACATACTATGTCGCATGGGACGTTCACTATCCAGATGTCGTACCTGATCTTGAGTTATGCAGTGCCCTAAATTATTTTGACAAAATGGTCCTTGCATTTATCAATGACGCCATTAGTGACAATTACCAACCTGGAAAAACCACAATTTATGGTGTCAAGGAAGGTGCTGCTGCACTCGGATATTTAGATAACAATCTGATTAGCGATGAGATCAAGAAATTCGTTGAAGAAGTAGCCGATAAAGTGGCAGCTGGAGAAATTGAGCTCAAATTAGAACCCATTCACAAATAGAAAAAAGGAGATATTTGCAAAGCAAATGAATAAAGAATTACTATTCAACAAAATCAAAGGGTGTCTCGTTACTGCCGGTATGGGCGACGCTATCGGCGCGCCCACTGAAGCCATGAGCCGCGTTGAGATTGAGAATAAATATGGAGGACGTATTACTACATTTGTTGATGGCTCTACAAACCCATATGCGCTTGGAAATAAAGTAGCGGAGATCACTGATGATGCCTCTCAAATGTATGAAATGGCCCTACAAGTTATCAAGTGCAATGGTGAGCTGACGGTGGAAGCAGCTGCGGATGGCTTGCTTTCTTGGGCTGACAAGTATCCTCGATACTATCCACGAAACGCCGGACCCACAACGCGTCACGTGATAAAAGAGTTGCGTAGTGGTGGTGATCCATACAAAATCGGCAAGATAGGAGAAGAATATGATCGCGGTGTCTCGAATGGCGCTGTTATGCGTGTAGCTGCTGCAGGACTATGGTGCCCCGGTAATCTCGATGCTGCATGCAAGACAGCTATTACAATGTGTATACCTTCGCATAACACACAGCACGCCTACGCTGCAGCAAGTTCAATTGCGTGCGGAATTTCCGAGGCAATTCAAATAGACTCGACGATTATGTCTGTTGTTAAAGCATGCCTGTATGGTGCAAAGAAGGGAATGGAGATTGGTGAAAAAGAGGCTAGGCAGGCGACCGGCATCGATACATATGAAGCCATTATGCGCGCGATTGAATGTGCCTTGCGTGCAAGTTCACCGGAGGAATGTGAGCGTCTGCTTGAGGCTTATATAGGCAATGATGGTGCTGTTCAAGTTGGTGCCGCTGTAGCTATCGGACTTTTTATAGCAAATGACGGTGATCCTAAAGGGACAATCCTGAGTGGTGCCAATATAGGTGGTGACACGGATACGCTGGCCTGTATAGCAGGTATGCTTTCTGGTGCTTTTGCAGGTTACTCTGCCTTGCCATCTGAATGGTGCGAGTTGTTCGAACGTGTGAACAAAGACCTTGATTTTGATACAGTTTCACGCCAATTAACGAATATCGCAGCACATCAGTAAATCAACGGCCTCGGCACATTTGTGCCGAGGCCACCTAGAACACGGATTTTATTCTATGGATGACGTTCTATTAATTTCTTACCCTGTAGTCGATATTAATATTTCCTATCGCGGCAGGCTCCCCGTCGAGATGGATGCTACGTACGCTATCAATACTGTTGAGTATGTTGCCGGAGGACCAGCTAACGTACTTATTGTGGCTGCACGACTCGGTTTGAGAGTGGCACTCCTAGGCACCGTAGGCGATGATTACCTAGGCCATTTCATACTGAGCGAATACAAAAATGAAGGCATATCCACTGAACATATTCGCCAAGTAGCCGGTTACAAAACTCATCAGGTATTTGTGTTGGTGGATGATTTAGGGGAACACGCCTATATTAGCATGATCGACAATGAGATTCATGCAAACATAGAACAAATCAGAAATAGCATTGATAAGGTAAAAGCTTTGTGTTTGACAGGTTACACGATGGTTAGTCAAGGATCTGTAGAAAAAAATCGCAGTGCAGTACAATACGCTAAAGAGACAGGGAAACTCGTATTCTTTGATCCGGGACCCATGATACCAGCCGTTGATCCAGTGCTTATGGCTGATGTTATTTCACTTTCGGATTATATAGCACTCAATCGCGATGAGGCTTTTTTGCTGACAGGGGAGAACACATTATCAGAAGCAGGAAAAACATTAAGCAAAAGAACATCAGGCCGGGTAATTATAAAAGATGGTGCTGAAGGTTGTTATCTATTTTCAGATAACAAAAATAATGCTGTATCTACACGACACTACCCAGGCTTCCCTGCTTCTTTTCTAGATTCAACAGGTGCTGGCGATTCTTTTATGGCGGCGCTAATGTATGCTGTTCTCCAGGGATGGAATGTTGATGATGCGCTAACATTGGCGAATGCCACCGGTGCTGTTATGGTCACTAAATTCGGTTCCGGAACAAACGCACCGTATCCATCTGAGATCAACGAAATGCTCACCAACAATGGTATATTGTTTACAGTCAATACGAGAAAACAAATGTGAAGTTAGAAGTTAGAAGTTATATGTTAGATAGACGAAGCGGAAAAAACTTGTATTTGCAAATAATTGAAATCTTGACGGAAGATCTTGAACACATGCCGTTCGGAGAACAGATTGCCACGGAAACTGAACTCGCGGAACGTTATAAGGTAAGTCGAGGTACAATCAGGCAAGCCATTGCCAGACTCGAAAGCCAAGGTCTTGTTTTTAAAATTCAAGGCAAGGGAACTTTTAAGGGAGGGCATCTGGTACAGCATGCGTCCTTTATAATGGGTAATTTTACCCAGCAGCTTTTAGCACAACAAATGATACCTGGTATTCGTAATGTTTCTGTCAAAAAAGAGCAGGCTGACGAAATCATTGCATCTTATCTAGCTATCCCTGTTGGAGCCGACGTATGGTCGGTACGACGTGACCGTTTAGCAAATGGCGTTCCTATAAATTTTAGTACAGGTTATATTCCGACAAGTGTAGTGAGTAAGTTAAGGGCGAGTGATTTAGAGATGTCCATAATTGATATGTTAGGGAAAAAATTCGGTCATCGGGTATATACGGCTACAAACTTGTGTTCGGCTACACTTAGTGACAAATACGTTGCAAAGCGTCTCAATATTGAGGAAGGGGCAGCACTAATGGTGTTAGAGTTTATTGGTATGAACCAAAAGAACTGCCCTGTTCTTTACGACAAATCTTATCTCATTGGCAATACGTTCAGTCTCAGAATAGATCAAATCATCTCACAATAAAAATGATCAAGTGTAATCATTATTCTATCGCCTTTATTAAAAAGTCAAAATGTTGAAGTAGTGTAAAAACTCTCCTCACATAGCCCTCCTTAAGCAGCCCAGAGTGTAATTGCCTAAGGAGCAGCTTATCAAAGTGTCGCCTTACTCAATTCGTTCTCTTTCAACCCTCATCCCGCTTTCTCATCGCCAGCCCACAGAGGAAGTTAACGACCATATAGCAGGCAAGATGAGAGGAAACATTGCGCCCGTCCGAATCAGGATAGACTTCCACGTAATCAAAAGACTTAGCACCTGCCAATCCGCATTCAAAGAGCATTCGCCCTAGCTCGTAACTAGAGACACCACAGGCGTCAACAGCTCCTTCAGGATTAAAGGCGACGTCTGTAATATCGGAACAAACTGAGACATAGAAAGCGTCGGTGTCGTTCTTAACAATGTCAAGAGCCTTGTGAATCGTGCTGCGCCATCCGTTATCCTTAAGTTCATTGATCGTGATGACGGTCGCGCCAACTTCTCGAGCGATGCGCATTCCCTCTGGTGTATTTCTCGGACCGCGTATGCCAAGGTGGACAATACGTGTTGGGTCGATGTTTTCACTTTCGTACAGGCGACGGAAAGGCGTGCAGCGAGCATATGGATCACCGGCGTAGTCATTTAGATTATCTAAATGGCAATCAAAGTGGAGGATTCCAATGCGCTTTCCGTGGTTCAAGGCAAACGCGTCAATCAAGGGGGGAGAAATCGAGTGATCACCGCCGAATACGATCGGGATCGAGTTGTTGTCGAGAATGCTCTGATATTTTTCAAGAATAAAGGCGCTCGTTCTGGCATAATTACCATTTTGTACGGCGGAATCGCCAAAGTCACAACCTGTAAAATAGTCAAAGGCGTCGATGTCGTATTCAGGTAAGTAAGCGCCGTATCGAATTGAAGCTTCGCGGATCGTCTTGACAAATTGCTCACAGTTTGAATGACCTCCATACGTGCAAGTGCCCTCCCAAGGTACACCCATAAACGTGAGATCGTATTGATCGAGTTCTTTACTGTCTTTACAAACTGGTAAGCCTAGAAAAGAGGGGACTCCGATGTAAATTTCGGGGATAATACGTTCTGCATCATAGCATACGGGTTTGCTCATATCTTATTATTCCTTTCCGTTGAAGTAATATACAATTGTATTGTTTCATATTTTATGTATTGATAGATTGATTAAATCGCGATCATCTCCAATGGCAAGAAAACTTTTGTGACGAAATTCTTTTCGTTACTCGTAATCGTCCTTCCAACCACTAATTCTTGGAACGAAACGCCCGACACTTCGTGTCCTAGGCTTTCTGCCCACTCTTTCATCTTATAATAGCCATCTTCCAACTCGCGATAGTGGCCCAAATATGTGAACGTTGCAGCAGTAAAACCGCCAAACTTTCTCAGCTGCTTACACTCGCTATTAGAGTTTGCTACTGAAATGTTGACCTCTAAATCACCCATGATCTCTTTGCCGCCTGCATTGAACATCCTCGAAAAATGATCGTGGTAGACGAGCGTGATCGGTCCTGTACACGTCAATTCAAACTGATCGACCAACTTAAGCAATTCGATGTAATGCTGAATGTAATTCAGCTCGATATCGATATCCCTAGGATAGCGCGTGTATAAGACAAGACGTTCAGGAACATACTCAATTTTAATCTGTGGATCACTATCCGATACAGAGCGGTTCGTCAGATTCATACTGCTGCTCACACGAATTAACAAATCAACCACTTGGTGGTATTTATTCTGCATTAGATTGATCTCACGACGCATATTGATAAGGTTCTTCTCAAGAACAGATTTAGCAGCAGATAGATCTCGATCATCAATCAGTTCGGAAATCGTTGAATAAGCTAACCCCAATCGTCTCAATTCCATGATTAAGAGCAAATCCTGAAGTTGCTCCTCAGAATAACAACGGTAATTATTCTTGGGATTACGGGCTACGGGACGGAAAATATTCTGCTTATCGAGGTACCGGAGTAATTCAGGGGAAATGCGACACAATTTGGCCATTTGTCCAACCGTATATATCTTATTGCTCTCTTTAGACATAGGATGCGACCTCCTTTATTAATTTTATCATACTCTAATATTGAAATCATTATTATCTAATCATTCTTTGAATCTTTGATTAAAGATTATAAAAAATTAATTTACACTAATGTTATCGAAATTTGTAAAGAGTCATTCGAAATAAGTAAAATTCTTGCTAAAAATTGTGTAAACTGCCTTGACAGATGATCCTAGACGGTTTAAAATAAAATTCAATCTTAAAATTATTCTAATTATTGTATCTAAAACATTGTCAATGATCCAAATGATTATAATGATTTGGGAGATTTATTTCATTAATTTAGCTAGCTAAAAGGGTGAATTAAGCGTAAAATGAATGAATACTTTCATACTGAACCTTGAAAAGTCAATCATTTTTGAATAGGAGTGAGCAAGGCAACTGATACAGATGCCAGATTCGCTTAAGTCTACTTTTTTCATCTGCTCTTTCTAACATATACTCTGGAAGGTCCCTATCTTAAGCGAATCTGCTCACTTCTAAAATTGTATGACTCAATTGTCGCACAAAGAAAGTTAGGGCTTAATCAATTCATTGCTAGTTTAATGAGAAACATAAATTACTTTAAGTCGAAGCGGAAAAAGTGGAGTTTTCTGCTTTAAATAAAATAATGCGAGGTGAATGAAGATGAGAATCGTCAGACGGATGACAGTGTTGTCTGCTTGGGTTCTTTGTCTGCTTATGATCATTAGTTTGATTGGTTGTAGTGGCAAAGACCCTTCGAAATCTGATTCGAACGGGGGCGCAAAACCTGATAAGTATTACGTAGGTTTTGCGGGGGCTTTGACCGGAGCTTCTGCACAAGATGGAGAATCTGGTCTAGAGGGCGTCAAACTGGGTATTGAGCTTATCAATCGTGAGGGTGGTATTGACGGTGTTCCGCTTGAACTGATTATTTCCGATGATAAAGGAGATCCCAAGGAAGCAGCTATCGTTGCGAACAAGTTTGTTCAAGATTCAAGAGTTTTAGCCGTTATCGGACACTACAATTCATCATGTACCTTGGCCGGTGCACCCATTTACAATGATGCAGGACTTGTAGAGATTGCGTTTGGATCGACGTCTCCTGCTGTAACGGATGCAGGACCGTACACGTTTAGAACAGTACCTTCTGACGATATCGGCGCGCGCGTTTCAGCTAAATGGGGATTCGATAATTACGATATCAAGAAGGCAGCCATTATTTTTGAAAATAATGACTACGGTTTTGGTGTTTCAAAGATTTTCCAAGAAGAATGTCAGGCAGTTGGGGTAGAGGTTGTCGCAAATGAGAATTTTATTCCTGGTGAAACGACTGACTTTACGACGATGCTCACGAAAATCAAAAATGAAAATGCCGATGTTATTCTGTTGGGCACACTGTACAATGAGACGGCAATGATCTGTAAACAAGCGATCAATCTCGGTTTGGATGTTCCTTACGTCGGTGTCGACGCACTTTACAACTATCCGTTGATCGAGCTCGGCGGCGAGGCCGTTGAGGGACTTACTTTCGCAGCGTTTTACTCAGCGGAGAGTGATGACCCTGTCGTTCAAGAGTTCGTGAAAAAGTACAAAGAAATGTGGAACGACAGAACACCCAGCTGTTATTCAGCGTATGCGTACGATGCACTTAGCTGTATCATCGATGCTATTCGCGCTAATGGGCCGACCCGAGAAGGCATCAAAGAGTATTTGACGACGATGGAAGGACAACACGGTGTATCCGGTATCAACAGCTTCGATGAGAATGGTGATGTTATTAAATCAACCATTATCATTCAGGTAAAAGACGGAGATTTTGTCATTATTGAATGATAAGTGTAAGGAGAGACAACCCCTGTGGTTGCCTCTCCTTTTTGCTATAATTTCCCTTAAACTATCTGCTAAGAAAGAGGTCATGCCGTGTTTTTGCAACAACTGGTTAATGGTTTAACGATCGGAGGTATCTACGCGCTTATCGCCATAGGTTATTCGCTTGTTTATGGAATCCTTCGCATCGTCAATTTTGCACATGGCGATATTTTTATGATGGGTTCGTTTTTCGGACTCATAATATCGAAGGCTTCAGGTTTATCGTTCCTTGTTGTTGCACCAATTGCGATGGCCTGTACCGGAATGCTGGGAATGCTTGTGGAACGCTTGGCTTATCGGCCATTAAGAGGTGCAGATAGCATGTCGGTCTTAATCTGTGCGATGGGAGTATCGACTCTTTTAGCTAATTTAGCCCAATTGATCTTTGGTACGCAAACACATCTCTATTCGGTTGGCTTTCAATTGCGTCATTTCCAATTTGGATCTGTATCGATCACAAATTTGCAGTTCATAATGGTGATCATTACGGTTGTCTCTTTGACGATATTATTAGCTTTCGTTAAGAAAACTAAATTCGGTATTGCTATGCGGGCGACCTCGAATAATTTGACAACTGCAAAAATGATGGGTATCAACACGAACATCGTAATCAGTATCACGTTTGCGATTGGGTCGATGCTAGCTTCGGGTGCCGGAATGATGGTTGGAATGTATTACGACGCTGTCTTTCCAACGATGGGCTTTAGCTACGGGATTAAGGCCTTTGCTGCTGCGGTTCTTGGAGGTATTGGTAGTCTGCCAGGGGCAATGTTAGGAGGGTTGACAATTGGTGTCGTGGAATCCCTTGGTTCAGCCTATTTGTCGTCTGGTTATCGCAATGCCTTTGCCTTTGGGATTATGATCATCGTTCTAATATTGAAACCGACTGGCATTATGGGCAAAGTCGTGCGTGAAAAGGTATAGGTGCTCGTATGAAACTAACGTCATTGTGGTCAACGTTTCGTGCTTCGCGAAATTTCAAATGGGTCGTACTAGCTGCTATCGTCATATCTGGTAGCTTGTTGTTACTACTGCCATTTATCACGTCCAACACGTATGTTCTTCATATCATGATCTCGATAGGACTTTACAGTGTATTGGCACTAAGCTTGAATCTTGTCACAGGATTTGCGGGACAGCTTTCCTTTTGCCATATAGCCTTTTATGGGATTGGTGCATACACTGGGGCACTTCTCATGTTGAGGCTTAACGTCTCATTCTGGATCGCCATGTTTGCCGGCGCTTTTATGGCAGCCATATTCGGTTTCCTTCTCGGATTACCGACGTTGAGACTCCGAGGAGATTATTTGGCGATTGTGACGCTTGGGTTTGGTGAAATCGTGCGGCTCGTCTTTGTGAATGAGTCTTGGCTAACTCGTGGTCCTTTAGGCTTACCTGGTGTTCCCGCACCTGTCTTGTTTGGGTATCGGTTTAGTGGGAGAGTTCCATATTATTACCTTATACTCGTAGTCTTCTTGATCACTTGGTTCATTATGAGGCGACTGACTGTCTCAGGGATAGGATTGGCGATGCTCAGCGTAAAGTCCGATGAAATTGCTGCTGAATCGGTTGGGATCCGTCCTGTCAAATATAAGTTGATGGCATTTGTCATTTCCGCAGCAATCGCCGGTTGGGTCGGCACATTTTATGCCAGTTATATTGCATTTGTGAGCCCTGACACGTTTATGTATACCGATTCCATAACGGTTCTTGCAATGGTCATTCTCGGTGGGTTGGGAAGCTTGCCCGGTGCTGTAGTCGGTGCGACTGTCTTGACACTTATTCCGGAATTGCTTCGCGCGATTAACGAATATCGGATGGTTTTATACGGGTTATTAATGATCGTCATGATGATTTTTAGACCCGACGGTTTCTGGGGCATGCGCTATCGAGTTAAAAACGCATACAAGAAGACGATTCGGAGGGTGAAAGATGACTAACCTGTTAAGAATCGAACAAGCAACTCTCTATTTTGGCGGCTTGAGAGCGCTATACGATGTGACCTTTGAACACCGCGGCGATGAAATTCTCGCACTCATAGGACCAAATGGTGCCGGAAAAACAACACTGTTTAACTCCATTACGGGCATGTATAAACTCGATGGTGGACGGATCATTTTTCAGGAAAAAGATATTTCTAACATGCGACCGTATGAGCGAGTTCACCTCGGTATTGCGCGAACCTTTCAAAACATACGACTTTACTCGGAGCTTACTGTCTTAGAAAACTTGTTGTTGGCGCATCCAGGATGCAACAGGGAGACTATTTGGGGAAGTCTTCTGCTAGGGAAAAACTTTAGGCGCAATAGAAAGAAGGTCGTTGAAGATTGTGAGGCAATCCTTGAACTGATAGGTCTTTCGGACCAAGCGACGCAATCTGCAACAAGTTTGCCGTATGGTAAACAGCGTTTGCTTGAAATAGGGCGAGCCCTTGCAACTGACCCCGTTCTACTCTTACTTGATGAGCCGGGGGCCGGCATGAATACCGTTGAAAAAGCTGAATTGACGTCCCTGATTAAAACAATTGCTAAAGACCGAAAACGCCATATTTTGCTCATAGAACACGATATGAAATTTGTATTGAATATTTCAGACAGAATCATCGTGCTTGATCATGGCGAGAAGATTGCTGAGGGAAGTCCAGAAGAGATTCCCAAGAATGAGGACGTTGTGGAGGCATATCTCGGAAAACAAAACTTTGAACTTTACTCCGGACATGATGCTTCACCTGCCAATTTGGACAATGAGAAGTCGATCGCGGAGGAGATAAAATAATGCTTGAGATTCATGAGCTTCACGTTAAGTATGGTGTCATTCCGGCATTGCATGGTATTTCGCTTTCGGTTAAAGAAGGAGAGATGGTTTCGCTCATTGGTGCAAACGGAGCGGGGAAATCAACGACTTTGCGTGCAATATCCGGGATTGTACGTCCAACTGAAGGATACATCACGTTATGCGGACAAGAAATCACTTCAATGGGCGCCCACAAAATTGCTGGTTTAGGGGTTGCACATGTGCCTGAAGGGCGTGGTGTATTCCCTAATCTGACAGTTATGGAAAACTTATCTTTGGGTGCTTATTTGCGCAAAAATAAACTTGAAATTGCAGAAGATGCGGAATGGGTGTTTGAAGTATTCCCACGCATTTATGAGCGAAAGAAACAGCTGGCCGGTACACTTTCCGGTGGCGAATTGCAAATGCTTGCTATCGCGCGCGCGATGATGGCAAGACCACGTCTTCTCCTATTGGATGAGCCTTCGATGGGGTTATCGCCCATTCTCGTCGAAGAAGTATTTCGCATGGTCTGTGAGCTGAATCACGATAGGGGAGTTACCATCCTGCTAGTAGAACAAAATGCCCGGATGGCATTGACGGTATCTGATCGCGCCTATGTTATGGAAACGGGCGAAATCGTTGCCAGCGGTGTCTCACAAGAATTAATGCAGCGAGACGAGATACGTCGCGCTTATCTTGGTGCATAGTATCATGCCACCATATTTCAACGTTAACACCGGCCCAATCATGAATTGAAGTGTAGTGAACGGAAGAAAATAAACGTACAGAAAGACGTAGGAAGATAAAATGAAGTATTTGGATTTCCCACTCGATGAAATGGAACAACGTGTTATAAATGCTCAGCGTCTACTGGCAAAAGAGGGCATGTCAGGCATGGTTGTTACGGCCGCTGCCAACCACTTCTATTTTAGTGGTATCCGCAAGCTTGCTAACTGGGCGACATTTACTCGGACGGTATTTGTTTTTTTGCCGACAGATAAGAAACCTGTACTGTATGTTCAGGAATTTGATGGGCCGGAGGCTGAATCAAGATCAAGTATTCGCGATGTTCGCACATATCCCGATATTATGGGGGGCCCTGTTCATGGAGTCGTTGAAATTCTCCGAGAGTTGGGAATGGATCGCGGCAAAGTCGGCTGGGAGCTTGGGTATGAGCAACGGTTAGATATGGCAGTTAGTGATTATAACGCAGTGAAAGATCTCGTTCCAAATGCTGAATTCATCGATGCGAGTGAACTTATTTGGCAATTAAGAATGATAAAACTGCCGTCTGAGATTGCTTGTTTGCGAAAAGCCAACGATATTGCCAGTCGAGCCTTTGATCGCGTCTTTGGTGAAATATCTGAGGGAATGACAGAAAAGGAAGTGGCTCGAAAATTCGTTGCGATCATGGCGGAAGAGGGGGCAGAACTTCCCGGCTTCATCATCGTTTTATCAGGACCGGGAAACTATGATCGTATTGCCGCAAGACCGACAAATAAACGTATTGAGAAAGGCGATTTGGTGTGGATCGATGCCGGTGTCAATTACGACGGGTATTGGACAGATTTTTGCCGAGCAGGTGTCGTAGGAGGTGCCACAGCGGAACAAAATCGTCTTCAGAATATCATTGTCGATATTACGCGTACTGCTTGCGATGAGGTAAAGCCTGGGCTGCCAGTCAGTGATTTGTATAATATCTGTGCAGAACAATTCCTAGCTTACGGCTTGCCTTGGAGTTTTGAGTGCGGCAGGGCAGGGCACGGCGTCGGATTGCAATTAACTGAGCCACCCTCTATCGCACGAGTTGATTCTACGATCCTTGAGCCTGGAATGGTTATTACACTCGAACCAGGTTATGTGAATGAGTTCGGTTGTTTCGACTGTGAGGAGAATATTTTAGTTACGGAGACAGGATCTGAAATCCTCACCAGTGCACGAAGGGAGCTCCATTATATCCCGCTTGCTTAGATTTCCCCTAGAGCAGGTTCTAGGTTTTCCTTGATCAAAGGAGGACGATAATATGTTCATTTTCTGTATACAATTGTATTAAATCGTATAGTATGGTTGTTGCTATGATAGATAACAAGAAGTAAGTTATCTAGTTTCTTAATGTAATCGTAGTTAATAAAGATGCTTGATGATAAGAAGGATAACAAAGAGACACTTTCGTGTCACTTCTCGTTACCTGCAAAAGAAGGATGTCTGCAAATAATGAAGAGACAAATGTAGGATTTGTTTCTAACGATAAACGCTTACATATGTATCTTTTTCCAAAGTGCGAGAGTGCGCACATATATAATACGTATTAATGATTAGTAATGGAGAGAGCAATGAATGAAAAACTAAGAAATATAGGGAATCACTACTTGGCATCTGGTGGTGGCAATACAATTTGTGAAATCTTTCAGCAACCTGAGATGTGGATAAAGACCGCAGAGATCGTGGCATCTCAACACGATCAAATTAGAAAGTTCATAGAAATAATCACAAGGGAACCTGATCACATAATTATCTTGACAGGAGCAGGTAGTAGTGACTATGTTGGAAGAGCGTCTCATGTAAGCTTGAATCCATTTTTCCACCACCGGATACGCAGTGTATCAACAACCGATATTGTTGCTTCACCAAGAGATCTTTTGTCGCCTAATAGGCCAACACTGCTTGTATCTTTTGCTCGTTCTGGTAATAGTCCTGAGTCAGTTGCAACGATTGAGGCTGCAGACTCCATTTGTGAAAAAGTTCGACATTTGGTAATTACATGCAACAGTGAAGGTCATCTGGCTAAACTAGGCAAGTCAAGAACAGATTTTTATTCTATTATTTTACCAGCTGAGACGAATGATAAAGGTTTCGCCATGACGAGCAGTTTTACCTGTATGTATTTGGCAGCACTTTTGGCTTTTTCTTCGCGAGACAGCTTAGAAGTAATGCTAAATAACCTACAGGCAGTTTCTATGGCGACCATCAGAGTGTTGAATGATTTTGAGGAGATTGAACGTATTGTAAGTGATTACTTCTTTGAACGTATTGTTTATCTTGGTAGTGGTGTCCTAAAGGGAATAGCAAATGAATCTGCTCTAAAAATGCTCGAACTGACCCGCGGAAAGGTGGCAACTCTGTCGGACTCTGCGTTAGGTTTCCGACATGGTCCCAAATCGTTCCTTAACGACAAAACTCTTATTATTTTGTATCTCAGTGCCGACTTATCAACGTATCGATATGAAATGGACTTGTTGAAAGAACTAAGCGCTGAACGACGTGGTAATAAAATAGTTGCTGTTACTAATCATTCAGCTCCGGATCTTGAGAAATACGTTGATTTTCTTATTAATGCTGAGTTACCAATGGTCAATTCGCATATGATAGCTTTGGTTAATGTTGTTATTGCACAATTATTAGCCTTCTTTAAATCACTTAAGCTCGGACTTGCACCCGATAACCCTTTTCCAGACGGTGAAGTCAACCGTGTTGTGAAAGGTGTGACGATTTATCCCATTTAGTGAAAGACAATCATCAGTCAATATTTACCCAAAGTTTACCCTATAGTGCTTAAAGGTCAAGTTAGCACTATAGGTGAATCGTTACTCTTGGAAGGTAACCGTCAAATCTGACCGCGCCTTTTCCGACGGGTAATCATCGTGGATAATAGGGTGGAATTGTGATGTCTTAGTATCTCTTAAGATATCGTAAGAGATCTTAGAACCTCTTAAAACCTATAAACCCGGAGTCTAACATGAGTACAAGTCTCACCAATATGCAGAGAAACGGAATCTTGAACGAATGGTATGAGGACATCTGCCAACGAAAAGCCCAGGGTATGACGATTAAGGAATGGTGCCGATTACGTCATTATTCCGTGTCCACCTACCATTATCGCCAGAAGCAAGTGATGCAAGCGCTAGAGCGACGCCTCTCTTCTATGGAATCGAATGAACCTGTTCAGTTTGCCGCTTTACCTGCTCCCACTCAGGAGAATCCATCTTGTGACGCCATCCGTATCCGTCTCGGCGAAATAGAAGTCGAGATACCCGTCGGCGCCAGTCGTGAGAGTATCGCTGCCGTGATTGAGGCATTGAAGTGTTAAACGATTACCGGGCTAAGGGGAAGATCTATTTGGCGTTGGGCTACACGGATCTACGCAAAGGGATCGATGGTTTGTGTGCCGTCATCCAGGACCATTACGGCAAGGAGCTGAGAACACACGATCTGTTTCTCTTTTGCGGCCGGCGCGCAGATCGGCTCAAAGGTCTATTATGGGAGGGCGACGGCTTTTTGCTCTTGTACAAGCGTTTAGAAGCCGGACGTTTCCAGTGGCCGAGAACAAGAACAGAATTAGCCGAAATAACGGCTGAACAATACAGCTTTCTCATGCGCGGCATGCAGGTCATTGCCCCTAAAATTCCAAGGCAGAATCTTGCACCGAGAATCGTCTGAAAGCACTGATATAACAGCATTCCAGCTTGCATATTCATGTCTGAAATGGTAAAATTAGACTATGAAAACAGTCACGATTTCCCAAGAAGCATACAATAAATTCATGGCTCAAGCGCAATATATTAGCGAGCTTGAAAGTGAGAAAAAGTTCCTTCTCGAACAGCTTCATCTTCTAAAGAAAGCTCGTTTTGCTTCTAAGAGTGAGCGTGCTGTTTACCTGAACCAGTTGAGCCTCGATAATCTCTTTGACGAAGTTGAAGTCTTTAGTGATCCTAAACGCGAAGAGCCTACACTTGAAGAAGTGATTCAGGTTCCTGCCCATACACGTAAGAAGAAGTCAGTCAAAGAACAGCTTCCTGACGATATCCCCGTTGTTGAGCGTTACTACTACATGGATGAGGACGGACGTATTTGTCCTCATTGTTCTTCCGAGATGGAAGAGATCGGCACTGAAACAAGAAGTCAGCTAGGCTTGGCTCCTTCCAAGGTGTTTGAGATTCGCGATATCTGCCATGTATATGCTTGCAAGGCCTGTGACAAAGAGGCGGAGCCGGTAACAGTTCGTAAAGCGAGCTTTCCTGCCGCAGTGATTCCCGGCGGGATTGCCAGTCCGGAAGCCATTGCCAACGTGATTAACGACAAGTTTGTTCTTGGCACACCGCTTTACAGGCAAGAACAATACTGGCAACGCCAAGGTGTGATGCTCTCCAGGCAAACGATGTCAAACTGGCTTATGTACGCTGTTGAACATTACCTGAAAGCCATCTGCGTCGGGCTCCACCGTGATCTCATCCACGAAGATATCCTCCATGCGGATGAGACGGAACTGCAGGTTCTGCATGAGGAAGGCAAGAGTCCACAGAGCAAGAGTTATATGTGGCTCTACCGAACGGGAGCCTTTGCTAAAACACCGATTGTTCTCTACCGGTACGAGCGAGACCGACGGCATTGCCGGCCACAAGATTTTCTTGAAGGATTCTCAGGCTATCTTCACAGTGATGGCTACGAAGCTTACCACAAGCTGGACGATGTCATCTCTGTAGGTTGTTCTGCGCATGTTCGGAGGAGATTTGTGGAAGCAGCTGAGGCTACCTCGAGAGACAAGGGAAGCCGTAATCTCGCGAACAAGGCTGTCTATGATATTCGTCCGATTTTTATGTGGGAAGAACACATCGCAAACTTGCCTGCGGAAGAACGTATACAAGAAAGACTTGACAAGCAAAAGCCGCTCATGGAAGTCTTCTTCCAGTGGCTGGAAGGACTGACTGTTTCACCAAAGTCTGCCCTAGGCCGAGCGATTTACTATGCTTTGGGACAAAAGGAGTATATCCTCAACGTCTACCAAGATAGTCGTTTAGAGCTGACGAATAACCGCGCGGAGCGAAGTATTAAGCCCTTTGTTATTGGCCGGAAGAATTTCCTTTTTGCTAATACGCCTAGGGGAGCAACCGCCAGCGCCATCCTTTACTCTCTTGTCGAGACCGCCAAGGAAACCGGCGTTGATCCTTACAAGTACTTTATCTTTACTCTCAACGAAGCGGCTAAACTGCGCGCTGCGAATAAAATCGATAAAATTGCTGAATTGACACCGAATTATTTCAAAAATCTCAGCTAAAAATTACCGAAACGAGACTGTTGGTGGGAAGAACCGCCGGCAGGTTTGACGCTTACCGACGAGGCGGCTAAACTGCGCGTTGCGAATAAAACCGATAAAATTGCTGAATTGAAACCGAATTATTTCAAAAATCTCAGCTAAAAATTACCGAAACGAGACTGTTGGTGGGAAGAACCGCCGGCAGGTTTGACGCTTACCTTGGAAGGAACGCTGCTTGATGATTATTTTTTCGCGACAAAAGGAACACTTGAAGCTATTGAGCATAGTAAGACGTCAAGCCTTTAGTAAAGAGTTTTTCTAAGTGAATGAACACTGCAATTATTGCTAAAGCCCCTTGTTATCTAGATAATTCGAATTATGCAGTCACTTTGCGCATGTGTCAATCCGCCCTATATTCACATATGCCGCGTACAAATGTAGCGATCACATTTAGAGCCTGATCCAAAACGACAAAGTCAGCCTTGGCTCCTGGTCTGATGCGTCCTAAGTCAGTTCTACGTATAAGATCTGCAGGAGTTTGGGTTCCCATTTGGATAGCGTGTGGCAGGGGAATGCCAACATTAAACACTAGGTTGCGCAGTCCTTGATCCATGGTCAAAGTGCTTCCAGCAAGTTTCCCATTTTTTTGTGCCACACCTGATTCTACTAAGATATGCTCGCGACCAAGAAAGTATTCTCCATCAGGCATGCCTGCTGCTTCCATAGAATCCGTACAGAAGAAACAGCTCGAAGGTCCCTTTGATTGATATATAAGTCGTATTACTATAGGATCAATGTGAACCAGATCAGCGATAAACTCAGCACATATATTTGGATCCGTTAAGATAACGCCAAGCACTCCAGGTTTACGGTGATGTAATGTTTCCATACCATTGAAGGTGTGTGTAGATGATGTAACGCCTAAGCCAATAGCCATTGAAGTTTCCATTGATGTTGCAACAGAATGTCCAATGGATACACAAACTCCTCTGTCGGAAAGATATTTCACGAGCTCCATGCCGCCATGTCTTTCCGGTGCCAGCGTTACACGCATTACTAAATCCTCGTTCCCTCTCGTTAGATCGCGAAAAGTGGAAATCTTAGGGTCTTTTAGTTTATTGATATCATGTATGCCTCTCACAGATTCAGCGAGAAAAGGTCCTTCAAGGTGTGCTCCAAGAATTCGAGCACCACGATTACACGCCATCGCAGCTCGTATATCTGCTAGGTAGGATTGCGTTCTTTCAGCTGTTTCAGTTATGGAGGTAGGACAATACGCCGTAACGCCATACTGTACTTCAGTCTGAGACATTTTTGCGATATCTCCCGCACGCATACTATCTAAACCTTTTATGCCATGCATATGAATATCGACAAAACCGGGACAAAGTAAGAGTCCATGCAAATTTTCTCCGTCTGCTCGGTTGTTTAGGCTTAATATTACCCCATCCGAAAAAGTTACGGCTGACTCCTCTCGAAATGAAACACCATCAAAGATTTTAACGTTTGTGATAGTTTTCAATGCAATTTGCTCCAATCTATTGGCACTATGAAAAATCGCGACTATTTAAGGTCTTTTGGGATTGCTTTCGATAGTTAAAGGGAGCACATCCAGTAGTGGATTTGAAAACTTTTGCAAAATAACTTGAATCTGAAATTCCCACTTCATTAGCAACTTGTCCGACCGAAAGGTCGCTATCGATAAGCAACTTTTTTGCTACTTCGACTCTTCGTTGGCGAATTAAGTCCATAACGCTACATGCAAAATGCTCTTTTGCAGTTTCGCACAGTTTAGTCCTTCCAATACCTAATTCTAAAGAAATGCTTTCTAATGTAAGTCTCTTCATGTAATTTCTATTGATAAAATTGATGAGTCGCTGTGCGTCGCTCAGCTCTTGGCTTTTTACATATTCCTGTAACCAGATATATGATGCAAAAGCAGAAAGCATATTTGCGTATGCATTTAGGGTTGAATGAGATAAATGATCGAGTTTGCAAAACGCATCATATAAAGCGGATATATCTGGATGCCACTTACATAGCTGCTTCACGTGCAACCACTGTGTCTCAGGGGAAGAATCATCCAAAACTTGCCCATACATAAAATATGCGAGAATCTGTCCCTCAACCATAACTGGAATTGCTGCTTCAATTAGTCCTGCATGACAACGATAGAAATGCACTTCGTTCTTCTTACTCGCTTCTGTCAATGCTTGCTGATCACATTTTAAGCACTTTTCTAAACCAAATTGCGTATTTTGAATTAACTTACAAAACTCACAAGTAGTTTTACTAGTGATCACATCATTGAATTTGTCATCTTTCAATGTAAATTTTCGTCCCGTGACAAGAAAAAGGCTGTTAAGAAGTTTTCCTAATTCATCTACATTGACATAGAGGCCCATATAGCTTTCATTCCTTTCTATTATCCATACAAAGATAGTATAATTATTAATCCTTAAATAATCAACAAAAGGTAAATTTCAGCGTGCTCCGTACGAATTTATTATAAATGCGGACGTATGTCCGTTGTTATGACGATTTTGTGGAAATATAATATAGCTAAGCTTGAGCAGATTAGACAAATAACTGTTGTGAAGTCAAGTGTTCTCTTTAATATAACTCTCAACAGTTAAACAATTTTTACCATAGTTTTTGGCAAAATACACGAAATTGAAAATTATTGGAAGTTTATCAGTAGGAAAGGATAACTAAGTGAAAGCAATCTCAATTGATTCCGGGGGAACAAAAGTTGTTGGGGCTGTTGTTGACGATTCCGGCAATATTCTCACGCGACATCGTATTGAAGTCGTCAAACGAGATGGCAACTGTTTGGTAGAGCATTTTAAAGAAGTTATTTCGCGATATCTAAAGGATTACTCCATAGATGCTATTGGTATTGGAGGGAATGGTCGTATTGATCCCGAAGAAGGAGTAATTCTTGATAGCGGCGTTCATAAAAATTGGGCAGGAAGACATCTTAGAAGAGAGCTGATGGGACTTTATAATGGCTTGCCTATTAGTATTCGAAATGACTGTCACTGTGCTATTAAAGGAGAGTCATGGATGGGTTCTATCCATGATTTTGAAACGGTAGTCGGTATTATTATCGGAACAGGTCTCGGTGGCGCTTTGATAGAAAATGGAAAATTTTGGTATGGAAAACGCTACAGTGCTGGAGAGATAGGTCATACTATCCTTCATCCAGATGGTCATCCCTGTTATTGCGGTCAGAGAGGTTGTACGGAGCGATATGTTAGTGGCACGGCTCTGTGGAAAAATTATAATGAGGCTGTAGGTGATGAAGTAATTAATTCTGGCTATGAGTTCTTTGATTGTTATCGTAGTGATGATCCTATTGCTCAGCAGTGTTTAGAAGAATTTCTTGATGGTCTAAAATTACTCATGATCAATATTTCCAACATCTGTGCTCCTGAGGCGATCCTCATAGGCGGTGGCATTGCTGATACACATGCACTATGGGCTGACCGATTGGAGCAACTCTTCGTGGCAGATGTTGGTGATTGGTTGAAAAATACGAGCATTGTTTATTCATCGTTAGGAAATGATGCTGCCATTCTGGGAGCGGCAAAGTTTGCATTTGAACTACTTTAGTTCAAGAGGTTTTGGATTAGGAAAGGGTATTCATTATGAAAGTAAGTGTAGACACATGGAAAATCTTGGGAACAAAGATCCAGGGCGATAATCCGTTGCCAGTATTTCGCGATATTCAGAAAGATAAGCCTTCGAGAGGCAATGGAACGCTCAGTCAAGAGGAAGAAAAGCTCTTAGGTGTGAATACAGGCTATCGTGTGCTGCCATATCGCATAATTGATAAGTATGATCGTAAAAAGAAGAATATAGAGTTAAATACCGCGGTAATAGAGAATGAAAATCTTGTAGCAACCTTTTTACCTGAGTATGGTGGGCGTCTTTGGTCACTAAAAAGTAAGAAAACAGGTAAGGAAATTCTGTATACTAATCCAGTTTTTCAACCTGCTAACCTTGGAATCCGTAACGCGTGGTTTTCTGGTGGAGTGGAATGGAATTGCGGGCAATATGGTCACGTTGTCTACAGTGCTAGCCCAGTCTTTTTTGCAAAAATTGTCGCAGATAATGGCGAAGAATTCTTGCGTATGTATGAATTTGAGAGGATGAAGCGACTGTTTGTCCAGATTGATTTTCATCTTCCTCCAGAAGAAGAAGCTCTATGTGCGCATGTGACAATCTACAATGAGGACGATGTAGAACATTCCATGTACTGGTGGAGCAATATCGCAATTCAGTCAACCAAGCAATTGCGTGTTTTTTCTGGTACGTCCGATGTTATATATCTAGATCCAAGCAGTATAAGTGATAATAAAAACCCGGTTCGCATATTTGGACGCGCCCAATTGCCGTTCCTGCCAACTTTACCTGGCCGAGACTCTACCTATCCAGCCAATGCGACGTATTCCAATGAATTCTTTTTTCAGAATTCAGACGATATGGAAAATTGTTGGAGTGCTGCAGTATATGAAACTGGCAAAGTGTTCTATGAAACATCTACACTCCCACTGCGTTTCCGGAAAATGTTTTGCTGGGGTTCACATGAGGGGGGGCAACGGTGGTGTGAATATCTCGCAACGCGTGAAGATGGTGATTATGTTGAGTTACAGGCAGGTCTTACCCCTACTCAACTGAATGGACTGTATATACCTCCGAGGACAAGTTGGAGTTTTACGCAAATAATTGGAGAAACAGCAGTTAAGGATGCAAGTCCTGCATTTGATGAAAATTATGGCTTAGCTCAACGTTTTGTTCAGGCTGCAGTGCGCAGAGCAACACCCGTTCATCGTCTTGTTACTTTAAGTGAAAAATTCAGAGAAAGGGCTAGTATTAAAACTTTACAGATTCTATCTTCAGGAAGTGGCTGGGGTGCGTTGGAAGAGAAACGAGGGGGCAGAATTCCTGATGCTTTAAATTTCCCTGTATCTACCTTAGATCACGAACAGGATGCGTGGATACAATTGCTTGATAACGGTTTTATCAAAGAAACAGACATTTACTCGGCACCCCCTAGCTGGATGGTGGATGATAATTTTCTCCCACTATTGCAAGAGAGCTTGAATGTAGCGAATGGAGATCATTATCTGTCTCGTCTTTATCTAGGAGTTATGCTTTATGAAATTGGCAGACGTGATGAAGGGGTCGCAGAGTGGAAGACGTCATTGAAAATGAAACCTTCTCCGTTTGCTTTGCGAAATTTAGCATATGATGCGAAACTCAAGGGAAATCTAGAAAGCGCAATTCATTTGATGAAGGAAGCTGTTTCACTTGAAAAATTCTCGATAGACAAAGGGTTCTCAGAGGAATTGATGGAGATGTTGATCGAAGCGAAGCAGTTTGAAGACGCATGGGATTTTTATTGGACGTTGCCGGACTCATACCGTGTTCAGGATCGCCTTACTATGCTAGCAGGGGTTGCATGCATAGAGCTTGACAGTCCTGATTATGCATTTGTTGAAGAGTTGTTTGTTCGTGACTTATCTTGCATCCGAGAAGGGGACAATACACTTACAGATCTTTTCTTTAGATACCATGTGCGAAAGCGTCTTTCTGATCCTGCAAATACTCTAAGCCTGCAAGAAGTTGAAAACAATGTTCTACGTCATTGCAAACCACCCAGACATATCGATTTTAGGATGGTTGAATAATTAGTATCGTTTGTGCTTATGTGTTTTACACTCAGAATGATAAGGAGGGATAATTAAATGAAAAAAGGTAAGTTGCTTAATGTTGCTGTCGTTGGCTGTGGAGATTTTGGTGAGAAACATGCGCGTATTTTTGAAAAACTCCCCATTGCAAACTTGCTAGCTGTCTGCGATGTTAATCAATTGCGAGCGGATGGATTAGCTGGAAAAATTAATGCCGAACGTGAGTGCGATGAAGAGCAGGTTCAGCGATTTTACGATATTGAAGATATGCTTCAAACTCTTGGCGACAGACTTGACGCTTGCAGTGTAGCTGTCTCTGAGCATTTCCATTATATTGCAGCAAAGCCCATTATCGAGGCGAAGAAAGCCTTGCTTCTTGAAAAACCAATTGCACATAATGGTGAATATGCTGACAAAATTATGAATCTGGTCAGTGAAAACAATTCACGCATGATGGTTGGTCAAGTACTGAAATTTGATCCGAAGTATCAAACTATGGCGGCTTGCATTGAAAGGGGAGAATTTGGCGAAGTAACGAACATGTATCTAGAACGCACTTCAACTAATACAGTGCCTAAGCGACTCAGCGGCTCAATTTCTATGTATCACTATATGGGAGTCCATGACTTTGAGGCAATGTTGACCTTTGCAGGGAAAGCCAAGCCAGTTAAAGTTTATGCTCAGGCTGTAAATAAGGTGAATAAAAAATACCATGGAGAAGCGGCAGTTAATGAAGGAGATGCTACGTTTAACACTATCACTTTTGATAACGGAACAATTGCGGTGATCCATTTATTTTGGGCTCATGCAAGTGATTCTTTAGGATTTGTCGCCCGGGCTCACATTTTTGGCACAAAAGCCACTGGATATATAGATATCAAGAAACAAGGTATTGAGATTTTCCGAAAAGATGAATATGTGGACTATCCTGAGATGACATACTGGCCAGAGTTTAATGATGAAATTCAAGGAGCTTTGAAGGCTGAATTGTTACATTTCTGTGAGGCGACCCTCTCAGGAAGGCCGTATATCGTGGATAACGCGCGAGCTGTTCTCGCGGTAAAAGTGATAGATGCTTGTAGAAAATCTTTGGAGACGGGGATGCCTGTGCTCATGTAATGATTTGCTTGGGGTAGAAGTTTATGGGGAAACTCAAAAATAACCGAATAAAAAATGTCGAGATCAACAGGATAGCTAATATCGGTATTTTGATTTTGTTGATGTGCGTAGCAACAGCAGTTAACAAATCGTTCTTGAGTGTTAGCAATCTGCTTGGTATTTTAGAACAGAATTCTGCAAAAGGTGTTATGGCGCTAGGGGCTACGTTTGTATTAATTTCGGGCGGTATTGACCTATCCATGGAGAATGGATTGACTATGATGGCTGTAACCGCTAGTCTTCTTCACATTAGTGCAGGTGAACATCCTTTAGTTCTTATTTTGCTTTGTATCTTGATTGGTGCAATGGTAGGCGCAGTTAATGGCTTTCTAATCTCAAAATTAAAACTTCTACCTTTCGTAGCGACATTAGGTATGATGACTATTTGTAAAGGTATCACGCATTGGTCCTCTGAAGGTAAAATAATGTTTCTTCAATCGAAAACTGTCTCTTTCATTGGGCGTGGCAAAGTGTTCAATGTAATTCCCTTTCAAACCATAGTGCTAATTTTAATGGCGATTCTTGCGGCAGTGATTTTATATCGAACTAGTTTAGGTACATCCACATATGCACTTGGAAGCAACGAAGAGGCTGCAAAATATATAGGTATTAACACAGCTTTGCAAAAGTTTAAAGTATATGTTCTTAACGGAAGTTTTATAGGAGTTGCTGCATTACTAACAGTTAGTCGCGTCGGTCAGATTTCACCAAATCTAGGTTCAGGTTCTATGATGGACGCTATAGCAGCTGCCGTTATAGGAGGTACAAGCACTATGGGAGGGCGTGGCAGCATAGGAGGTACTTTGATAGGAATACTAATTATAGGAGTACTTATTAATGCCTTAACTTTCATGAATGTACCTGTAAATGCACAGTCTGCTATTAAAGGTATTGTTATCCTATTCGCCATTGTTGCAGATGCACTTTTTGCCTCTGTACAAAGAAGGAAGAAAAAAGTAAATGATGTAGTATAAAGCGCATGACGCTTTAAATATCGAAGGAAAATGGAGGAGGAAAAATGAAAAAGATATTGTCGGGAATGTTGATTCTGGCTCTCATGGTTACAATGCTAGTTAGCTGTGCTAAGAGTGATTCAGACACTTCAAAGACGCAGGAAAGTGAAAAACCTGTCGATAGTGTGGCGCCCACACCTAGCGACAAAAAGATGGTAATTGGTATGGCCTGTATCAATTTGAGCGATGCTGGACTTGTTCTAATCAAAAATGGTGCAGATTTGGCTGGAGAGGATTTTAACTGCGAGCTTATTTGGAAAGCTTGTGAAGGAAATTTGGATACACAGATCGACCAAATTCGTGGTTTTATCCAGCAGAAAGTAGACGCAATCTGGTTGGATTCGTGTGATGTTGCAGGTGTTGTTGATGTTATAAATGAAGCAACAGATGCAGGAATTCAAGTTTTGACCGCGGGTAGCAAGGTGGAAGCTAAGGCTAATTACAACCTTATTTATCCTGACTTTGATGATGCTTTTTTTGCCGGAACAGTAGTGGGTGAATACTATAAAGACAAGACAGGTACAGTTGGTTTAATAGTTGGAAGTGCTGGCAATCTTGTTTCTGAAAAGCGTCAAGAAGGCTTCACAGCAGCTATCAAAAATTACCCTAACCTGAAACTAGTCAGTGGAATGGGTATGTGGGATGCAAATACATCGATGACAGTCGCAGAGGATATCGTACGCTCTAATGCAGACCTGTTGCACATGCATATCATTGCAGATGGTATGAGCTATGGTGCTTACCAGGGTATCCAAAATGCGGGAGCAAAAATTACAATATCTGCAAATGATGGTGATAATGCAGCTCTGGATCATTTGGAGAATAAGGAATACCTCTTTGATAATGTAGTTGGAAATGAGCGACTAGGTTACTGGGGGATCGTTATTGCTCGCCGTCTATTTGATGGTGAGGAAATGGCGACGGATCAGTATCTTCCAACCTATAAAGTTATGGGAGAAGAGATGTTAACATTTGTAAAAGATCACAATTTGACTGAAATAAATGGTGTTTCTTATGCAACGGTCACTATCGATGAGGCTCGCAAAATAGTGTCTTCTGAGTCATATCGTAAGGAATTTGATGCAACATTTGTGCCGACCAAGTAAATTCATGGTCTTTGGTTTTTGAACTGAGAGGAGATAGAATATCATTTCTATCTCCTCTTCAGACCGACATTTAATTACATTTGTAGATATAGAAAATATATACGTTTGTTGAAAAGCATCTATCAATAAGTGATTAATAGAATCAGGGAGTCTTGGTGTAAAATGGCGAATAGAATACTAGGAAAAATGTCCCCGAATACAAAGCGATATTGGATTCTTTTAGGGATAGTTGCCGCCTTTTTAATTATTTTTTCATTCACAATAAACAATTTTGCCAGCATTATGACTGTAACGAATCTGGTACGTCAGTCAGCTGTTTTTACCATTCTATCAGTTGGCATGACTCTCATCATTATCGTTGGCGGTATTGATCTTTCCGTGGGTGCTAATATTGCTCTTAGTGGTGCTATTTCGGCACTTGTGATGAATAGTATTGGGCCTGATTCTGTCCTTGGTGCGGTTATTGGGATACTTGTGTCATTGTTTGTCAGCATGATGATCGGTGCTGTGAATGGTTTTTTATGTGGCTATCTTGGAATTAGTGCGTTTATCGTGACGCTTGGCATGCAGGCTTTTTGCAAAGGCTTGACTTTAATGGTCACTAAAAGTGCTAGGATTGTCGTCTCAAATAGATTCTATAAATGGTTTGGAAGTGCAGAGTGGAAGATTTTCGGGATTATTATTCCGGCAGTTACTATTATTTTAATATTACTCATTATTTTCAGTATTTGGGCAATGAAAAATCTTAAATACGGGGTAAAATTGTATGCTGTCGGCGGAAATCCTTCTGCTGCGTTTGCTTCAGGTATCAATGTTAAAAAAACTATCTTCACTACACATGTTTTGAACGGACTTCTATGTGGTCTCGCAACTGTAATCACTATTGGGCGAGCAAGCTCGGCGCAGCCTTTGGCGGGTGAAGGACTTGAGTTTACTGTCATTACGGCAGTCGTACTAGGTGGCACTAGCCTACTTGGAGGCGTTGGTACTTTAGGTGGAACTTTCCTCGGTTGTTTATTGATGGGGACGATCACTCTAGGGATAAACATGGTTAGTATTCCAGTGTATTGGAATTATATTATTGAGGGAGTTTGTGTATTAGTTGCCGTACTTGCTGACCAACTTGTTGTTTCAGCTAGGACGCTTTTTAATTTTACGTATCGTAAGGGTAATATAATTGATCATCGAAAGATGTCGGGACAACTCAATGCAAGTGATCATCACATTCTGGAACTGAAGGGGATTGATAAGAGTTTTTCTGGAGTTCCTGCATTGAAAAATGTTTCGTTTAGAATCGAAGGCGGCAAGGTTCATGGTCTTGTCGGTGAAAATGGTGCAGGTAAGTCTACTTTAATTAAGATTCTGTCTGGTGTTTACCATAAAGATGCTGGTGCCATTTTTCTTGATGGCGAACCTGTAGAAATTAATACTACTATGGATTCGAAAAATCTTGGAATCTCAGTAATCTACCAAGAATTTGCGCTTATTCCTGAATTGACTGTTACCCAAAACACATTTCTTGGCAAAGAACGTAAGAAGTTTAATTTGTTTCTTGCTAAAAATGAGATGGAAAGGGAAACAGAGAAATTGATGGAAAAATTAAATATTCAACTGAATGTAAAGAGAAAAGTGAAAGCACTTTCCGTTAGCCGACAACAGATGGTTGAAATTGCAAAGGCTATGGGTTCAAACTCATGGTTGATGGTCATGGATGAACCAACATCTGCTATAACAGACGCAGACAAGGAGGAATTGTTTAAAGTTATTCGCGAGATGAAAGCAGGCGGGATGTCTATCGTATATATCTCACATCGACTCCAAGAGGTTCTTGAAATATGTGATGACGTAACTGTTTTGCGTGATGGTGAACTGATTGCTACAGTACCAATTGACAATACAAATGAACAAGAGCTGACCAAGATGATGGTTGGACGTGAAATCAGTGATGTTTTTTCGAGAGAAAAGGGCTTCTTTGACCCAGAAGCAGAGCCCACGCTTCTGGTGGAAAATCTTTACCGAGAGGGAGTATTTGAGCCAATAAGTTTTTCAGTTCGTCCAGGTGAAGTGTTAGGACTTTCAGGCTTGATGGGTGCGGGGCGCACAGAAATTGCACGATGTATTTTTGGCATGGATCATTATGATGGCGGTAATATTTATCTTAATGGCTTAAAAATTCGTGTAAACTCGCCTCACGAAGCTCTTTCAAATGGTATTTGCTATGTCTCAGAAGACAGACGCCGTGAAGGAATAATTCCTCTTCGTAGTGTTAAAGAGAATATCAGCCTTGCTGATATGGAACTTACGGAAACAGGTGGCAAATTAGATCATGATAAAGCAGATGAGCTGTATAAAACTTATAAGAATAAGTTCCGTATCAAATCAACATCCAGTGAACAGCCCATTGTTAGATTGTCGGGAGGGAATCAGCAAAAGTGTTGTGTTGCGAAAATGTTAGCTTGCGATCCCAAACTACTAATTCTTGATGAACCTACGCGTGGTATAGATGTTGGTGCAAAAAAGGAAATTCATCAGCTTATAGAGCAGATGGCAAGGGACAATATGGCTGTAATATTAATCTCATCTGAATTACCTGAAATTATGGGTGCTTGCGACAGAATATTGGTCCTGTCAGCAGGCAGATTGAGTGGTGAGTTTAGTGCAGAGAATGTTACTGAAGAGAATATTATGAGTAGAGCTTTTGCCTCTCATCTAGATGTGAAAAATGAATAAGACTATTTACCTGAATATGAAGGAGGAGATATGAAAAGCCAGCTCTATTTTGAGGAGCATCCGTGGGATCGGGCTTGTGCACTTGTAGTTGAGAAGAACCTTGGTGCCATTGAACAGATTAACATCCAATGTGTGTGCCCAGAAGGTCGTTTGATGGAAACTTGGCTGATGTGGAGAGAACGTGTAGAAAAATTAGCAGGGATTGAGAAACTGAAGGCTATGCCGCTTAATGCAGAACGGGCGATCTCTTATATTGGAATTTTTGGCGATAATACTATATCTAGATTTTTTATTGATGACGTTTCAGAGGATTTCAGTTGCAATTTTGAAATTGTAACTGAAAAGTCTTTGATCATTTGGAAACCTTTTAGTTCTCCGCAAGGCCACCTTTTATCTGAAGACATTTGCTTTATTGATACTAAGCAGGATATAGCGAACGCGTTAGATAGCACTCGCAAATCAACTTATTTGTCTTAATCATTTATTTCGGAGGTCGCAATGTTACGTTTAGGTATTCTTAGTTTAGCTCATCCACATGCTACAGGTAACCATATTCCTGCTTTAAAGTACATGTGTGATCGTATTTTGATTAAATCAATTTTCCATGATGATAAAAAGGTCGCTGCACCGTGGATTTCTATGTTTGATGCGAAATATTGTGGAAGTCGAGAGGAGTTGCTAGAAGATCCGGAAATTGATGCAGTGTTGATCACCTCTGAAAATTATCGTCATGCTGAAGATTGCATTGCAGCAGCAAAGGCTGGTAAAGTTATTTTTTGTGACAAACCTATAGCTACCAGCGTCGATGACGCAATAAGGATACATGAGGCTGTAAAATCTAATAGTGTTGTATTTATTACAACTTTCCCCTGTCGTTTTAATACATCAGTGCAACGTATAAAAAGAGCAATAGACCAAGGAGCGTTAGGTAAAATACTTGCAATCGCTGCAACTAATCATGGTTGTATGTATGAACCAGGAGTTCCTGAATGGGTTCTTTCACATGAGAAAAATGGTGGTGGATGCATCATAGATCATACGGTGCATGTTGCAGACTTAATAAGATGGTTTACTGGCGAAGAATTTGAAAAAGTCAGCGCTTTTGCCAAACGTTCATTACACAGTAATATTCAAACTGAAGACATTGCTGTGTTGCATGGAACAATGTCGAAGGGGGCAGTTTTTCAGATTGACGCTTCATGGTCACGACGTGCAGAGAACCCTATGTGGGGCGATGTTACTTTACGGATTATAGGAAATAGAGGAGCTGCTTTTTTAGATCTATACAATAATCAACGCTTGGAGTTATATTCTGACGAAGATTTTTCAATGCACTACCCTAACTTGATTGTTAAGGAACATGGAGATATTTTTGATGATTATTTGCGTCATATCAATGAAGGAAGTGATCTAGTTGGAGCGGATGATATTGATGGTCTTCGTACTATTGAGTTAGTTGAGGCTGTGTATAAGGCTTTGGACCAGAAGGACATGGTTACGGTTAATAGGTTTGATAGTGATTAGCTCAGGGAGTAAATTAATTAATTAGAATAATTGCACAGGATTGGGGGCTTTTCCCCGGAAAGCTCTATGCATAGTTGACAGAATGATTATTGTTGAACTGAAGTACTCATTGAGGACTTTTCAATAAAATATTTTGCAAACTAGAAATATTAAGCAAATTTTGTTGACTTTATATAAACTATTGACAAATATTAACGTGACTCTTATAATATTTACATCATTTGAGAAGTAAAGGCAACGACGTAGGAGACCGAGAAATGGAACAGTATTTGCGGTTGCATCTAGAGGTTTGGAACTAGTTGTGTTGCTGTGATTCCTGTTTTAGTTATTACTTCTGTGTATTTTAACGTCTCTCTCAGTCTCATCTCTAGTCTCTCTTTTCTTCGCTCATTGATGGGTTTATTGGCGTCAACTAATTGGAATGTCTTTTCGTCCGTCGTAGCGTGAGGAGTTGAGTGGATTATGTATTTTAAGATCGTTGTTGAAGAGGGGCATTTGTGCACTAACAAAATTGTCTGCTAAAGACTTAGAAGGTTGAGAAGAAAATTGTGAAGGTTGTTACTTTTGGGGAAATAATGTTGCGATTGAACCCGAGTGGATTCTTTCAGCTATTTCAGCGGGGCGAGCTGGAAGCTTCTTTTGCAGGAAGTGAGGCAAACGTTGCTGTTTCCATTGCTAATTACGGTGCAGATGCTACCTTTGTCACCAAGGTGCCTGACAATGCTTTGGGTGATGCGGTTATCCGTGAGCTGAGAGGTTATGGTGTGGATACCTCGCAAGTTGCCAAGGGTGGAAAGCGACTCGGTATCTATTTTGTTGAGCGCGGATACTCACATCGACCTTCGAAGGTTATTTATGATCGTGAGAATTCTGCGATTGCTGAATCGAGTCTTGATGATTACAACTGGGATCAAGTTTTTTCTGATGCTGATTGGTTTCATTTTTCTGGTATTACTCCTGCACTCAGTAAGAATTTGGCTGAGATATGTGAATTTGCCTGTCGCGCAGCTAAGTCGAAAGGACTAATTGTTAGTTGTGATCTGAACTATAGAGCGAAATTATGGTCTCGTAGTGAAGCCGCAAAAACCATGTCGAAGCTAATGGAATATGTCGACTACCTGATTGGAAATGAGGCAGATGCAAGTGATGTGTTCGGTGTTTCATTGCGCGACTCAGATGTAACGAGTGGAGAGCTTTCTAAGGAAGGATACAAAATAATGGCAAAGGAACTGACAGATAGATTTGGATTTGTCGGTGTTGCTTTTTCATTACGTGGGAGTATCTCTGCCACCATTAATGATTGGAGCGGAATGCTCTATGTTGACGAACAGGCGCATTTCGCTCCAAAATATAGAATTCACATTGTTGATAGAATTGGTGCAGGCGATTCTTTTGCTGGTGCATTAATTTATGCTTTAGCCTCATCGTATGCGCCGCAGCGTGCTGTGTGTTTTGCTGTCGCTGCTTCTTGCTTGAAGCATTCCATCGAGCATGATTTTAATCGAGTGGGTTTACTCGATATTGAAAGACTTATGGAAGGTGACAAATCTGGAAGAGTACAAAGATAGATTTTGGGGAGGTTTTTATAATGACACAAGTAGAACGTAAATTGCTGGAAATGGGTGTTCAGCTTGTTGAGTGTCCGAAGCCTGGAGCTCGTTATGTTCCTGTTCAGCGTTCCGGTAACTTGTTATTTGCATCAGGCCAGACTTCAGTTGTAGAGGGGGAACTTCTTTATGCTGGCAAATTAGGACGTGATGTAAGTGATGATGACGGGTATGAATCTGCAAAAATTGCATGTTTACGTTGTATTAGCGCACTTGCCGCTTACGCTGACTTAGATAATCTAAGAATCATCAAAGTGACGGGATTTGTTAATACGTACGGTGACTACGGAAATCAGCCATCAATAGTAAACGGTGCCTCAGATTTAATAGAAGATGCCTTTGGTGAAAAGGGGCAGCATGCCCGCGCTGCAATCGGTGTTGCTGGTTTGCCGGGAAATGCAAGTGTTGAAATTGAATTGATTGCTGAAGTTATCGAGTGACAACGTTCGTTTAACGATAGAACGGATATAGCAATGGATTCATCATCGCGCAAGAAAAAAGCTTTTGAGAGGATCTCAGATTCAGTGGATCGTACTGAAGTAGTTGATTTGCTCGAACGACTCATACGTCATGACAGTAGTATTTCAGGGGATCAGGAAAAAGGTGTTGTTGACGAGTTAGTCGAATTTGCGAGGACGCATGCGCTTGACTATGAGATTTGTCCGGTGATTGATGATCGATCTAACTTGTTGATATATGTTCACGGTACGGAACCAAGCGCTCAAACGATCATGTATTGCGGTCATATGGATGTTGTTCCTCCTGGTCACATTTCTCATTGGGATTCTGATCCTTTTAATCCTGTGATAGTCGATGGTCGCTTGTACGGACGTGGCTCAGTCGATATGAAGGGGAGTATTGCCGCAGCATTATGCGCAGTCACAGCCTTAAGTCGAGCCAATATTCACTTAGAGGGTAGCATTCTCTTTGCCTTTGTCATAGATGAGGAAACTCAAAACAGAGGTATGAAAGCATTTTTAGAACACAAATCGTCTCGAAGTATAGGTGCATGTGTGCTGGGTGAACCGAGTAACCTAGAAATTCACATTGGTCATAAAGGAGTTATGGGTTTTTGGATTACTTTTTTTGGAAAACGTGCACATGCCGCGCTACCTGAACAGGGGATCAACGCATTATCGTACTGTGCTAAATTTGTTCAGGTTGTTGAGCAGTACCAATCCGATGTACTTTCGCCTCGAATCCATCCACATCTTGGTTGTCCAACTTTGACGGTAACAATGATACGTGCCGGGTTAGAGCTAAACAGTATCCCTGAGCGGGCAGAAATGAGACTAGATCGTCGGTTTTTAAGTACTGAAGAGACTGAGGATGTAATATCTGAGATGGAAAATCTTTTGGGTGAATTTTTGATGTTATATCCTGAGTGCAAAGCAGAGATGAAAATTACAACTGTCTGCCCACCGGCATTTCTTGATCGTCATAATGAGCTTGTCGATCTTGTATCTAAGGCTATTAATCCTGATTTTCCGGATAAAGTACCTGTTGGCACTTTTTTAGCAGGTAGCGAAATGGGGATGATTATGGACGGACTTCAAATTCCCGCTCTTATCTTTGGCCCCGGTGACTTATCAAAGGCACATCGAAGCAATGAGTCTATCGATCTGGAGCAGTTATATCGAGGCACGGAACTATACGCAAGAATATTCTATGAATATTGTGGACACGGAGTATAACATGGGTGACTTGAACTTTAAGGGAGTGTATAAATGTGAAAAGTGCGGATTCACTGTCAAAGAGAATTGTTGGATCACTTGTCCGGAGTGTGGGGGTATTCTCGCATTCAAGATTGATATAAGTGCGGGGCATACCTTCTACACTAAAACAATTCTTAAGGCTGAAAAGTTCTGGGACTATCATCCTCTATTTCCAGTTGCGCATTCATCTGCTATCTCATTAGGCGAGGGGAATACACCCCTTGTTCGTTTGGATCGTCTTGGTGCGAAGCTGGGTGTCAAGTCATTGATGGTGAAAAATGAGGGGCAGAATCCTTCTGGATCTTTTAAAGATCGTTGTATGAGCCTTTCTTACACAAGAGCGGTCGAAATTGGTGCGCCTGCCACTGTTCTCGCAAGTGCAGGGAACGCAGGGGCATCTGCGGCTATGTACGCTGCAAGGGCTGGCATCCCCTGTTTTTTATTCGTTCCAGGCACCATCCAAGATGCACGTATCGCGCAAAGTTTGATGAATGGTGCACGCGTAATCAAAGTTGAGGATGGTGGGGTTACCGAGTGTATTGAATTGATTGCGAGTATCGTGGGGGACTTCGATTGGTTTAACGTGACGACGGCCGCTGCCTGCAATCCCTATCAGGCAGAATCAGAAAAGACCATTGCATACGAAATAGCGAAATCGATGAATTATGAGAGTCCTGATTACGTGGTTGTACCTGTTGGAGGAGGCGGATGTCTCTCCGGAATATTTCAGGGTTTTAAGGATCTCGTTGATTTGGGCCTCGTCAATAAGCTTCCTCGAATAGTGGCCGTGCAGGATGAGGGGTGTTGTCCATTGGTGAAGGCTTTCAACGATGATGTGGATCCTTGGGATATTGTAAAGGAAGAGACTGTAGATGGCGTGGCGCTATCGATATTGGACGCTTATCCTATGGACGGTCCTCTTGCCTTGCGGGCGATATACGAATCAGGTGGAATAGCAGTTGCCGTCTCCGCTCATGAGATCATGAAAGCTCAGTCAACTCTTGCCCGCACGGAAGGTCTATTGGCTGAGGTAGCAAGCTCAACAACCATTGCTGCGCTGGGTAAACTTGCTGCTAAAGGGATCGTCGCTGAGGAAGATTGTGTAGTCTGCGTGCTGACAGGTTTTGGTTACAAGGATTTGAATAGTCTGAAGCCTGATGTATCTCCTTTGACAGTTCCCTTTGATTCAAATACTGCAAAATTAAAGATACAAGAGTACTTCAGCTAGAAATTGACGAGGAAGAATCATGCGACTATCAAAACGAGTCTCAATCGTAGGGTCAGGCAATAATGGATTACGACTAACTGATCCTCTTGACTGCAATGTCTACATTGTCGATTGTGGTAGCGGGCTTTTGATGATTGATACTGGTGTCGGTATCGAACCATCAAGCATTGTTTCACAAATTGATGAAGATGGCTACAAATTGACAGATATTAAGTGGATCGTGTTAACACATGCACACGCAGACCACGTAGGAGGCACTCACTTTTTTTCATCTGCTACAGGTGCTAAAGTTTATGCCGATCCACACGAGGCTAGTGTCCTCGGGAATGCTCAATTGCTAAGAGATACGATGTGCCAGTATGTTAATGCTGGTTTTTATCCGCCTGGCTATGAGATGAAGCCTGTTATATGTAATTATGAGTTAAAAAATAATGAGAAGGTCGTATTTGGTGATCTGACTTTTACCTGTTTTATTGCCCCCGGGCATACCGGTGGTGGACTTTGCTTGTATTCCGAAATAGATGGATACAAAACGCTTTTTACAGGGGATGTCGTTTTTTGGAATGGTTACATCAACTTAATCAGCATATTTGACGTTGACCTTTTGAGATACAAAAATAGTATTGAAAGGCTGAGCGCCTTAGATGTAGATCGACTATACGCGGGGCATTTACAGCCTGTCATGAGTCATGCAAATGAAGATATCGAGAAGGCTATGCATAAGTTTCGCAATTTTTCTGTGCCGCCCAGCATTTGCTGAAATTCTAGGAGGTGAAATGATATGACAAATAAAGTTGCTCTTGTTACGGGATCAAGCCATGGGATTGGCTATGCGACGGCATTAAAATTAGCTGAGGAAGGATATGATGTTGGTATTACCTTTCGCAATCGTCGAGATGGAGCTGTTGAACTGTCAGAGTTGATTAAAAAACTTGGGCGAAAGAGTCTGTTGCTTAAGGTTGATATTTCAGACCTAGATCAGATAGACACTATGTTCAATGTCTTTATGAATGAATTTGGGAGAATTGATCTATTAGTCAATAATGCTGGTGTTGGGCTCACAGCTCATTTTTTAGAGACGACTCCTCAAATATTTGAAGAGACGATCAATACTGATTTTCGAGGTGCTTATTTTTGTTCCCAACGTGCTGCAAAGGAAATGATTGCTAATCATCACGGGGGAGTTATCATCAATGTCTCATCAAATCATGCAGATGGTTGTTGGCCTGACTGCTCTGTGTATGCAGCAACGAAGGCAGCACTGACGAAGTTCTCTAAGAACTGCGCTATGGAGCTTGCACCTTTTGGAATTCGTGTCAATACCGTTCAACCTGGGTATACCGAGACTGGCTGGGGAGAGGGTAATCCGATTTACGCTGCACTGGAGCGCATACCTTTCAAACGTTTTGCTACACCAGAAGAGATTGCTGACAGTATTGTGTTCCTTGCCTCGGACAAAGCCGCATACATTACTGGAGCTACTCTCAACGTAGATGCAGGCGCTTTGCTTGCATGTGTACCGGAGAATATGTTTGTGTAATTGCTTATTTTTTACCGCTTTTAGTTGGAGGAAGGCATATGGAAAATAAGAATAGTAATTCTGTTGAATTCAAAAACATAAGCAAGTTTTTTCCGGGTGTTATTGCCTTGAATGATGTTTCATTTCGTGCAGAGAGTGGGCGCGTTTACGCAATTATGGGAGAAAATGGCGCTGGGAAATCAACACTGCTCAAAATTATGAACGGTGACTACACAATGACACATGGCGAGATGTTGTTGAATGACACGCCTGTCAAGTTTCAATCACCAAAGGAAGCAATAGATGCTGGTATTAGTGTTATCTATCAGGAAAGACAGATTGTTGAACATCTCTCTGTTGCAGAAAATGTTTTTTTAGGTTCGTGGAAGCGTCGACATGGTTTTATTGACTACGATGAAATGAATCGTAAGGCTCAAGAAGTTATCGACAAGTTGAATCTTCCATTTTCTCCTGAAATCAAGGTAGGAGAACTCTCTATTGCGCATCAGCAAATGGTTGAAATTATGAAAGCGTACGTGAGAGACGCTAAGTTCATTGCATTCGATGAACCGACAGCAAGCCTTACGGATACAGAAATTGACACCCTTTTCGCGATCATCGAACGGATGAAATGTGAAGGCAAGGTTATATTCTATGTATCCCATCGATTAGCTGAAATTGATATGATTGCAGACGTTATCGTTGTCTTGAAGGATGGTGCTTTAGTTGGCGTCGTTGAGCAATGCGACACAACACATGATGAATTGATCAGGATGATGGTTGGTCGCGATTTGGGCGATATATTTGGAAAACTGCCCCGAAACGATAATATTGGTGATATAGCATTAGAAGTTGAATCTTTATCAGGTCCCACAGTTTATGACGTTAGTTTTACTGTACGGAAAGGTGAAATCCTTGGTTTTTCTGGGCTTGTTGGATCAGGTCGTACGGAAGTTATGCGCTTAATTATGGGGGAAGATCCAATACTAGATGGACGTATAAAGGTTGATGGACAAGAGGTGAAGATCAGAGCTCCAAAAGATGCCATTCAAAACGGAATCGTCATGTTGCCCGAAGACCGAAAGAAACAAGGATTATTCTCTAACCAGAGTGTTAGCGTTAATTTATCCGTTAGCATTCTCAGTAAATTGCTTAACAAAGCTGGGCTACTTAGTCCAAAAAAAGAAAGTCAAGTGGTTAACGATCTTATTGACCAGTTTGACATCAGAACGCCTAGCGCTGACAAAATTGTCGGCGAATTATCAGGTGGGAACCAACAGAAAACAATCTTCGCTAGATGCCATGCAACAGATCCTGAGATCATCATTTTAGACGAGCCGACGAAAGGTATCGATGTCGGTGCAAAGGCAGAGTTCTATCACATTATTGTTGAGTATGCGCGTATGGGAAAGGCGGTCATTCTTATCTCCTCTGAAATGCCTGAGCTGATAGGTCTTGCAGATCGCATAATCGTAATGAGAGAGGGTCGCATCGCGGGGGTTGTCCAACGCGAGGAGGCGAGCGAGGAAGCATTGTTGAAACTTGCAATGCTTGGTATAGGAGGTAACACAGTATGAAGAGGTTTAAATTGCGACTCGGTCGTCAAGGTTTTGTAGAAAAGGTCGGGCTGATCGTTGCTCTACTTCTGATAATTCTTGTGTTTTCTTTGCTTAACGAAAATTACTTTAGTTGGCAAAATTTGCAAAATATTTTGACTGCTGCATCAATGACAGGGTTAGTCGCGATCGGCGAGGCATTGCTGATTATAGGTGGTTTGATTGATCTTTCGCCAGGCAGTATAGCTGCACTTTCATCCGTATTGGCTGGGCTATTTATCTCATGGGGGGTACCACCTTTGTTGGTCATACCGTGCGTCATAATTTGCGGGCTGTTGATCGGTTTTTTGAATGCGCTTGGAATAAATAAGCTTAAACTTGAACCGTTTATAGTTACACTCTCTGCCATGTCTATTGCGAGAGGTTTAGGCTACATATTATGTGGTGGGAAGCCAGTTTTTATCAATAACACAGAATTTTCCAGCATAGGATCTAAAAGGATTCTGGGTTCATTTACCTTGCCTGTTATCATGCTAATTCTTGCGATGATTGTATTCTCTGTTGTTCTTTCACGCACTAAATTTGGTAGAAGCATATATGTTCTTGGCGGGAACCCGTACGCAGCTAGGTTGGCTGGCTTGAATCCAGAGAGGATTAAGGTGTATTTGTTTATGATTAGTGCGGGCTTAGCGGCATTAGGTGGTGGGCTACTGGCTTCGCGTATGCAATCAAGTCAACCTTCATCGGCAGTTGGCCTTGAATTTGAGGGAATTACAGCTGCGGTTCTCGGGGGTGTCGCTATGTCGGGAGGCATTGGTAACATTGCTGGCGTAGCTTTAGGAGTTTTAATTATTCAGTGCTTCAACACGGGACTCATCATGAACGGCGTTCAGACATTTTGGCAAGATATTGCAAGAGGTATTTTGCTTATCTTAGCCTTGGGTTTTGATTATTATCGCCGTAAGAAGCAATCTGAAAGACAATTGAAGCGGAGTATCAGTGAGATGACTCAACAGGAAACGTAGGTATAACAAATTCTAAGGGCGATGCACGTTCAAAACGTGTGAAAATAAGGAATGGAGGTCAGTTATGAAACGCTTATTTGCATTGCTAGGGGTTGTATTGTTAATGTGCTCACTCGTGTTGGTAAGCTGTGCTAAAAAGGAAACAAAAGATTCCGATGCTTCAATACCAGAGGAGACAACAGATTCCGATGCTTCAACACCAGAGGAGGCGAAAGATTCTGAGGTTGTGAAACCATCGGAAACAAAGGATGGTGACGAAAAAATCGTCATCGCAGGTGTTTACAAATTCGGTACTGCTACTTGGTTTATCAATGAGGGAAAAGCTGCCGGTGATAAGGTGAAAGAACTTGGTGCTGATGAGTGGCTTTATGTTGACGCTGGAACAGACGGTAGTCAATTTTTAGAAATGATCGATACCGTAATAGCAAGAAAAGTATCTGGTGTTATCTGCTGTCCACCAGATCAAACGCTTTCACAGGCAGCCGTCGATAAGTTTAATGAGGCGGGAATTCCTGTGATTGCTGCTGACGATGCTTTGATAGACGATAACGGGGACAAACTTACTAAATGGGTAGGTATTGATGCTTATGCGATTGGTAAGGAAAGTGCTCTTTGGGCGATTGATTATATGAAAGAGCACGGTCTAGATAAGGACGAAGAGTGCGGCGTGATGATCATGACGACTAACACTGTCACGAGCTGTATACCGCGCACTGAAGGTCAATTAGACGCGTTTAAAGAGGTTTTGCCGGAGTTTCCGAATGAGCGAATTTTTCAGACAGATTATGTGATGGATTTAGGGAAGGCGTATGATGCTGCAAATGGTGTCATTGTCGCTAACCCGCAAATAAAAAAATGGATTGTTGTTTCAACAGCTGATGAAGGCACCGTAGGCGCTACACGGGCTCTTGAGCAGGCAGGATTAGACAAAGAATCATGTACAATTGGACTGGGTGGCTACCTTGCACCTGGTGAATTTGAAAAGAACTCATGCTTTAAGGCGGCCGCTTATTTCTCAGCATTTGAAGTAGGTGAAGCAAGCGCTACGCATATAATGAAAATGATTAAGGGTGAGGAAGTTCCTGACGAGTATGCAGTTAGTTGTATAATGGTTACTCCCGAAAACTATATTGAAGCGATGCCTGAATATCTCGAGTAAATAAAATGGAGCTAGATGACAACATCACGATAATGTATTTTAGCTAATAGTCGGACCGGGTATGTGGCAAAATACTGCCCGGTCCATATTATGATATATGCTTTAGTTCTCCGTAAAATAGAATGTATGAATAAGGGGATATACAGCAATGGACGAGATTGATAAGCAAATTATGCACATACTCTCAAAGAATTCAAGAATTTCTGCGACAGATCTAGCGCCTCTCATTGGGCTGTCAGTGCCTGCAACGAACAAGCGTATTCAAAAACTGCAGGAAAATGGCATTATTGAATGTTTTACTATCATTCCCAATGCCGAAAAACTATCGAAAACGCTGATAGCGTTTATTTTTGTCACGATCAACCGCTTCAGTGAATTTCCAAAATTGATCGAACACGTGAAATCAAAAATTGATATCTTAGAATGTTATGCAATAACAGGTGATTTTGATTATATACTTCGCGTCTGCGCCAAGGATACAGCTTGTCTTGAGCAGATGCTTATGGAACTGAAAAACTTAGATGTAGTCGTCAAAACGAACACAGTTATTGTTTTATATAAGCACAAGTATGAGCCCGTAATATTACCAGACTTGAACGGGAGCTAATCATGAACGGTTGTCATCTGTATAGGAAAATCTATTGGCGTTACTGTAGGAATAGTATTTCTCTGAAGTTATTTGCCATCATATGGATGTCGATCTTTTGCCTAGGAAGGATTTTTTGATGCTGTCATCGTTAGTAAGGAATGCCCACGGCTCGGCGATTCGAAAGATGTTCAATGCAACAGTCGGTCAGTCTGATCTTATCAATTTTTCAGTGGGTGAACCTGATTTTATAACCCCCAGAGAGATTATTGACATTGCGTGCACGGAGCTCAAGGCAGGGAAAACGCATTATACTCCCAATCGAGGTATTTTATCTTTGCGAGAAGAAATCTCCAAGTTTCACGCGAAGGAATTTCCTTGCGATCCTGCTGAGAATATTATCATTACAGCAGGAGGAACAGAAGCACTTCAACTGGCAATATTTTCTCTCGTTGATCCTGGTGATGAGGTGATCATTTTCGGTCCTTCATGGCCGAATTATCTTGGTCAAATACAAATGGCGGGGGCTATTTGCAGGATGATTCCAACATATGAGGAGAATGATTTCCATCCTGATATTGGCGATATTAGAGCTGCAATTAACACGAGAACGAAATTATTGATCATTAACTCTCCTTGCAATCCGACGGGTGCCGTACTTTCAAAGGAAACATTGCGACAAATCGCCGATATCATACTTGAATACAATTTATACGCCATTGTTGATGAAGTGTATCGTAACATTATTTACGGAAACATTGAGTTTGTGAGCATGTACTCCTTTAACGATGTTCGTGACCGTTTAGTTTTTGTGAATTCGTTTTCGAAAATGTTTGCAATGACAGGATGGCGCGTTGGCTACGCAATTTCAAATGCAAGCGTGATAAATGGTATGACCTTATTACATGAAAGTGGCGTTTCCTGCCTGTCAGAACCGTATCAATTAGCAGCAGAATATGCGTTACAGAATTCATTACATCGCTGTTCAGCTATGCGTGACGAATACCGAGAACGTAGAGATATTGCTCACGCTATGCTGAACCAGATTGATGGGATCTCTTGTGTGATGCCTAAAGGTGCATTCTATTTTTTTGTGAATATTAGCAAATTTGGGCTTAGTTCCGAAGAATTTTGCATGAAATTACTTGAGAGTCAACGGGTTGTTACAGTGCCGGGGAGTGGATTCGGTGCTTGTGGGGAAGGGTATTTTCGAATGATATTTGCTGCATCAATGGATAAGCTTCATTGCGGAATAGAGAGAATTTCGACATTCGTAAAAGAGATTTCTTAGAAATGTTGTTCTTTACAGTCGTTTAGAGGCGCATGTAATGTACTTGCGCTTTGATGCATGTGACACTAATGTCTGGCAAGAAATGATCGGTACGATCAAAGATGAATAGGGTTTAGCATCATTTTACTCAATGTTGGAGGAGGTTACTGTGAACGACATATATCAAATATTGGAAGAAGATGGGATTCTACCGATCGTGAATATTCAGGACGCTTCAAAGGCGAAGGCTCTCTTGAATGCGTACTGCAAGGCAGGTATTCGCGCGATGGAGGTAACCTTGCGATCTGAGGCAGCACTGAGTGCTATTCAAGCGATTGCGAATTCAAAGATGCCAATGAACATTGGAGCGGGGACAGTACTAACCGTAGATGAATGTAAGCGAAGTTTAAAACACGGAGCTACTTTTATGGTTACGCCTTGTTTAAACGAAAAAGTCGTTCGATTCTGTTTAGATCATTCAGTACCGGTTATTCCCGGATGCTCGACCGCAACGGAAATCTTCCGAGCTCTTGAGCTAGGTATTAACGTGATCAAGTTCTTTCCTGCAAAGAACTTAGGTGGATTAGACACTGTCAAAGCATTATTGGGACCGTTTGAAAAAATGAACCCCAAATTTATGCCTACTGGCGGAATTAATGAGGCAAGTATTGAGGAATATGCGCCTATCCCAAATGTAATCGCTTTAGCTGGCAGCTGGCTCGCTCCCAGGAACCTGCTTCTCAATAATGATTTCCAAGGCATAGAGGAGATAGCGCTTAGGAGTTTAAGGGCTTGGCGCGAAAATAGAAGGATTCTTGCAGGGGAATAACCGCAATCGATTGCCTGAATCAGATTGTGGATTCAATAGTGACATATTAGTGTAGCCTCACTTATAATTTGCTTGTGAACGTCCGTTTGCGTGTGATATGATCGCGCAAATGGCTCACCACTAGACTAGGAGCCATTCCTAGATCACAAGGAGGCAACGTGACATTACAGCAACTCATTTATTTCAAAGCCGTCTTTGATAACATGCATTTTTCAAATGCAGCGAAGGAAATGCATGTGTCGCAACCAAGCATCAGTTACGCGATAGCGGAATTGGAGAGCGAGTTGGGTGTCAAGTTGTTTCTTAGGCAGGGTAATAAACTTTCAGCATCAGATTATGGCGAAATCCTGTATCGGTATACTGTATCAATCCTTGAACAACTAGATGAGTGTGTTGAGGAGATCAGTAAGCAACGAAGAGGCAGCTTTGAGAAGATAAAAATCGGTTACTTGTTTTCGTTAAGTATGGATGTCGTTCCGCCTATTATCGAGAAATACTACGAAGCAATCGGCCACCACGATGTCACGTTCGAGTTTGTTTTATGCAGGGTCGATGAAGTGGCGCGCATGTTGAACGACTCGGAAATCGACATTGCGTTTGTTGCAGGTCCCTTCCATGATTCGTTTGACACGCCTTTTGTGTTAAGGCCAGTATGTAAGCAGGAACTTTTCTTGGTCGTGCCAAAAGGTCATAAGCTTGGGCGTTCTCAAGGCGTTTTTTTCTCCGAGATCATCAATGAAAAATACATTGCCATCAATCCAGGTAAAGGGCTGCGCCGTCTTACCGATCGGTACTTCAAGGCTAGGAATGCATCACCTCAGATCATTTTTTCAGTTGACGACACGGAGTCCTTGGTCTCCTATGTTGAGGCGGGGATTGGTGTAGCAATCTTGCCGCTGCTTCCGTCATTAAACCGCGAAAAGGTGAATCTTCTCAGAATTGTCGATTATCCGATGACACGAAGCGTGTGTGTACTGTATAGTAACGAACAACTTCACAATAGAAGTACAAGGAATTTCCTTGATTTCTTAGATGCGATCGCATCTTCAGACCAATTCCTTGATGAAGGATAGATGTCTTTACCTCATCGGCATTTAAGTCATAGTAGATTACTGTGATCACTGATGAGTAAGATGGCAATCTTCAGTTCTAGCTATTCTCCATCATTGCATTAAAAATGCGTCATCATAGAGAAAATTTATCAAGCGATAGTTATTTTATATACAAATATTTTTGAACAAGCGGGGTGACGGTATTAAATCAGTATCTTGTTTTGAGTTGTCTATAGAAATATTTATGAGTTACAGCTACCTTTTGTACTCGAAATTAAGAATATTTCGATATTTTTTTGAATATTATTTACTATCAAGAAGATATCTTAAAAATGAATGACTTATCTAAATGATTGAATAATTACTATTTTTAGAGTATCATCATTATATTAGACGCAGATGCAAGTTTAGGTTAATCATCATTTTATGTCATGTCTCAGTGATCTTGGAGGTGCGGCAAGAGAATGTCTGTTCTTTTGTCGTTTTGGGCTTAGTAATGAAAACTTGAGATGTATCAATCAAATCTGGCGCATCTGCGCATGGAGAGGGAAAGAATGACGATGCGAAATGTGATGGGAATTGAAGTTCAATCTGGAACGAGAGGGTATGGGACGTTGCCAGTAACAACATTGGCTAGTGGTCTTACGTTGGAGATCCCGGTCCACGTTGTCAATGGGCATGAAGCTGGCCCCGTTATTTTACTCACGGCGCTCTCGCACGGAGATGCAACAACGGGCCTTGAATGCATTCGACAAGTGTTGGAGCAAGTCGATATTGATGTGTTAAAGGGAGCAATCATTGCAGTTCCCTGTCAGAATCCGATCGGTTTTGCCGGTGGAACAAGAAACACAACGACTGATTCGTACAACATGAATCGGACGTACCCGGGAAATGAGAGAGGATGGATCACAGAGATGATGGCTGCTACGATTTCGCCTCTCTGTGATTTTGCAGATGTGCTCATCGATTGGCATGGCGGTGGGTTTGGTTGTGCCATCAATTACATGCTTCTCAGGCTAGGTGCCGGTGGCTATACGGATAAAGATAGGGAATTAGGGCTTGCTTTCGGTATGGAGTATTACTACGGAGGCAATCCTGCGGGACCTGCGACGGCTTATATGGGGAACCTTTCAAGCTATATGCAGAGTTTAGGAAAGGTCGGTCTTGTCGCAGAGATTGGTGCCGGAATGGACGTTCCCTTTGACATAATCGGTAATTGTGTCCGTGGCGTCTTCAACGTAATGAAAAAGATGGGTATGTTGCCTGGTGAACCTGTGTTGCCTGCGAAACAGTGGGTGATTAAGGATCGGCCGCTCGTTCGACCAAAAAATGGAGGTCTCTTTTACCCCGTGTGTGGGCCTGAGTGTTTAAATAAGGTCGTCCCGCGCGGAACGCTGATGTCTCAAGTGAGATGTCCTTTGACGTTGGAGGTTATCGAGGAAATATACGCACCTTGTGAACAGACGGTGTTCTTAGATATCCGTGGACTTATGACGAGGGTTCACCCCGGTTCGTACGCCTATATCCTTGGAGACCTATCCACCGCAGAATTGATCGAAAATGAAACGTAAGCGTCAGCGGTCGGATGTAATGAATCACAAAAACAAAACGGTGGAGATAGAAAAATGGCAAAAGTAAACGTATTAGGGATCGAAGTTGAAGCGGGGGAGCGCACGTATGCAACACTGCCCGTCACTAAGATGGCAAGCGGGTATGATGTGGGAATCCCCGTTCACATATTAAATGGAAAACGACCTGGGCCACGGTTGCTGTTAACCGCACTTTCACATGGAGATGCCTTTGGAGGGTTGGAGTGTATCCGTCAGACGATTGAGCAAGTCGATTTAGAGACGCTGTCCGGTACGATTATTGCCGTTCCTTGTCAGAATCCGATCGGTTTCGAGGCTGGAACGCGAAATACTCCGACGGATCAATACAACATGAATCGCACGTATCCCGGGAACCCGCGTGGATGGTTTACGGAACAGCTTGCGGCTGCCGTATCTCCCTTGTGTCGTGAAGCTGATATGCTCATCGACTGGCATGGGGGAGGTTACGGAACGGCCATCAACTACGTGCTAGTTAAGCGCACAACGGGGGCTCTTAATGATGAAATTCTTGAGTATGCGTTTGCATACGGATTGGAGTATATCTACGATGGACCGCCTGCTGGCCCGACGGCTGCATACGCTGGCAGTCTAACAGGGTACATGACTGAGCTTGGCAAACCTTCGATCATCGCGGAAGTTGGGAGTGGGATGGTCTTACCGATGGACATCATCGGCGGAAGTGTCCAAGGCAATTTCAACATCATGAAGAAAATGGGCATGATAGAAGGCGATCTCGTGTTACCGAAGACACAATACCTAGCGACGGAACGCCCGTTAATTCGCCCGAAACACGGCGGAATGTTTTATCCGATGGTAGGTGGTGACTACCTCAACAAATCAGTACCTAAGGGAACATTGATCGCTCAAGTTAGAAATCCGTTGACACTTAAAGTCATTGAAGAGATTTTTGCACCTTGCGAGGAAACGGTGTTTTTGATGCTTCGCGGCTTTATGACAAAGGTTCACCCCGGCGACTACGCTTACATCCTCTGCAATCAAGCAAATGCGAAGTGCGTCAGCAATGGGTGATGCGCTAATGCGTTGTGATGCTTTTAATAGAAATGGAGAAGAACAGTGAAAATTATTGACTCCCACGTTCATATCCGCGAGAACCGTGGTGAAGTATCTGACTTTTTGAGCGCGATGGATGAACATCACATCGATATGGCGATCGTGATGCCGATTGTGCCCGGGAATGACAGTCTAGGCTATTCCGATAACGCATTTGTCGGCAAGCTCGTTCAGCAATATCCTGACCGACTCATGGGTTACGCGTGTGTTGTGCCGACGGAGGAACATGCGGCAGAAGAATTGAAATTTGCGGTGGAAAAATACGGATTTAAAGGATTAAAGTTGCATCCGCCTTTGCAGAATTTCTCGCTCTTAGACCCTCGTCTTGGCCCAGTCATTGAGATGTGTATCCGACTTGATATCCCAATTCTGATTCATACTGGTTCTATCTATACGCAATATGCGCGTCTTTCGTACGCTAACTCGGTCGACATTGACGAGCTCGCCATCCGTTACCCTGAGGCGAAACTGATCATTGCTCACGGTAATCCGCTCAGCTTAGACCCGGTCATGGTAGCAAAACATCCGAACGTGTATTTGGATACGACGATTACATTTTCGGAATACGTTCGGTTATTCCCACAGTTGGGTCCGCAGATGTTCGAGTGGATGCGGTGCGACGACAAGATACTGTACGGTTCAGATGCAAACCCTCTCCGGCTCTACAGGTTCGCTGACAATATCGAGCCTTTGATGGCGATGGATGTGAGTGAGGAGAGGAAGCAGAAATTGTTTGCAGGCAACATTATGAAGCTTCTGAAATTAGATTGAACTGAGTACTGGTTGTTTTGATGACTTAACGAGACGATGGACGGGAGTTGACTTATGTCTAGGATAACAAAAAGAGAACATGAAGCACTTCAATGCGCGCGCGACATACTGTACGAGAGCCGTTTATATGATGGTGTACTCAATCTGATGAAATGGGATTTTAAAGCGTATCTACCGCCGTCAGGTCGAGACTGGCATGTCGAATCAAGAACGTTTTTGACGGCGAAAAGGGCAGAATTATTTACTGCAAAAGAGAGCTACCGTATCGCCGATATTTTGGCAGGGGCAGATCCTGATGGATGGGAATGTGATATCGATCGCGGTGTGGTGAGGAGATTTTTGCATTGTTTTTACCAGTGTACGAAAGTGCCTGCTGATCTGCAGATCGAGTTGACGGAAGCTCATTTTGTCTGTGATGCTGCTTGGCATGCTGCTAGGGCGAAAAATGATTATCATATCTGGCGCCCAGCATTGGAAAACTATTTCGAGATCAAATACAAAGTGTGTCAGTTGATCGATCCGAACAAGCATCCGTTAGAAGTTCTGATGAACGACTACGATGAGGATCTGACTGTCGATGAGTGCGGATGTCTACTGAAGGAGCTTAAAGAAGGCGTCTCCGATATCATGTTTAAAGTTTTGCCGGCATGTGAAGAAATTGATGACAGTTTCCTCGATGTGTTCTATGAAAGTGTGACCGATGTCGATGCTCTGTATCGCTATTTGACACATCAGTTCGGTTATACGAGTGAAAAGGCTAGTTTTGCGAAGGTTGTACACGCATGGAGTGGTTCCATAGGCCCGCATGACGGGCGTGTTACTGTTTCTAGGGGCAATTTCGGAATCGACAACTTGTTTACGGCCGTCCATGAGATGGGTCATTCGCTGTACAGCATAGGGTCGTCCCAGGAAGTCGTCGATGCAGGATTGTGGGGCGGGATGACGGGGAGCGCCCACGAATCGCAAAGCAGGTTTTACGAAAACATGATCTGCCGTACGCCTGATTTTTGGGATTATTTTTATCCATTTGTCCAAGAGCGTTTCCCGCAGGTCTTGGGTATTCCCGTCGAACAGTTTGTGCGGGCGCTGCTAAAAGTTAAGCCTACTTTAAAGCGGACGACGGCTGATGAGTTGACATACAGCATCCATCCTGTGATCCGCTTTGAGATTGAGAAAGACATGTTCGATCGCGTGCTCGATTTTTCTAAGTTACCTGAAATTTGGGGCGACAAGTACGAAGAGTCGTTGGGGATTCGTCCTGACAACGATTTTGAAGGATGTCTGCAAGACGTGCATTGGACTGAAGATTTCGGCAAATTCCAGTCGTATCCGATGGGTAATATTTTCGATGGTGCATTAAGAAAATGTTTGCTTGTCGATATACCTGATTTCTACAACCATTTGAGCAACGGTTATTTCGATGATATCAATCAATGGTTCAAGGATCGAATCCATCAACATGGTTATACATACCCGACGATGGAGCTGATGCGAAAAGTGACGGGTAAAGAGATCAGCAGCAGAGATTATCTGGAATATCTGGAAGACAAATATTTCAACCTATTTGGTGTCGCCGTCGACACACCTGACGTGGTCGATTGAAGTGGCTAGATTCATCTAAGGGAGGAGCAGTTTACAAAGCTCATCTTCGTGAAGATCTATTCATGGCGAATGTGCGTTCACAACGTGCGATAGAACGGGAGTGATAGTCAAGTGCTTTTATACATGGGTAAACGATGCTTGCAAGCAGTCATTGTCTTGCTGGTTGTCTCAACTCTCGTCTTTTTTCTCCTGAGGGTTGTGGGCGATCCTGCTACTTTGATGCTTGACCCTAACGCGACGAAAGCCGATTACGAAGACTTGAAAAGGAGCTTGGGACTTGACCAGCCTATTCATGTGCAATACGTGAATTTCATGAAAGACATGGCCAGCCTTAATTTGGGGCGTTCCTATCGTTATAAACAGCCTGTCGTCAACATGATCAAAGACGCACTTCCATTCACGTTGCAGTTAGTTGGAGTGTCGCTCTTACTGGCAGTCCCTCTCGCCATCGTCGTCGGTGTTCTCGCGGCAGTAAAGCGAAACTCGCTCATTGATAGCGTCATGACGACAGTGACGATTGCCGGTCGATCGATTCCGTCATTTTGGCTTGGGCTCATCTTAATGATGCTGTTTGCGGTGAAGTTAAAAATTTTGCCACCATCTGGATGGGGTTCGTTGAAGCACCTCATCCTACCGTCCGTTACCTTGGCGATGGGCTTAGCGACGAGTACCGTGCGTATGACGCGAAACTCGATGTTATCTGTCATGAATCAAGACTATATGAAGGCAGCTAAAGCAAAAGGCGTATCGCCCTTTCGGCTCTACATAGGACATGGTTTGCGCAATAGTCTTATCGCCGTGATCACACTGATCTCGATTCAGGTGGGGCATTTGTTAGGAGGATCGATCGTCGTCGAAACAGTGTTTTCTTATCCTGGAATCGGTCGTCTCTTGATCAATGCAATCATGGTCTACGATTATCCCGTTGTTCAAGCTTCTGTAGTCTTGATGGCCTTGTTGTTTGTCGTGATCAATCTGATTGTAGATTTACTCTATTCAGTCATCGATCCACGCATTCGTGTCCGATAGGAGGTGGTAAACGATGAAGAGATCCCAAACATCATTTTGGCAACAAATCAAGAGCTCGCGACTGATTGTTAAGTTAAGCTTTATTGTGATTATTATTTGGGTGTTCACTTCGCTCGCTGCGCCTCTTTTAGCGACGCATGATCCGAGCAAGACGAACCCAGGGGAGATATTCATTCGCCCGTTTGCGAAAGATTCGAAAGGCCATCTGTTAGGTACAGATGAAGTCGGGCGAGATGTCTTTTCGCGTCTCGTCTACGGTTCAAGGATTTCACTTCTCGTCGCGGTGATTGCCGGTATCATCTCGCTCCTCATAGGTACGTCATTGGGGTTAATCGCGGGATATTTCGGAGGTCGCGTCGATTCGATTATCATGCGGATTGTCGATGTGATGCTCGCTTTTCCGTTCATGTTCATGGCGTTGGTGTTTATGGTCGCGCTAGGCTCAGGGCTGCGAAACATCGTCCTCGTTCTCGGCATTACTGGATGGGTATCGTACACAAGAACCATAAGGGCAGAAGTGCTCTCTATTCGCAGGCGTGAGTATGTCATCTCTGCGGAGGTGATCGGTTGTTCGAGCGGACGTGTTATCTTCCGTCATATTTTGCCTAATGTTATTGACCATGCCATTGTCATTGCAACGATGAACATGGCCAATACGATCCTTTCAGAAGCATCGCTAACATTCCTCGGAATGGGTTTACCTGTTTCGATTCCATCGTGGGGCCAGATGATTGCGACGGGGCGTACCTACACATACACAGCAGGCTGGTTGACGATTATTCCAGGTATTGCGATTTTCCTTGTTACACTGTCGATCAATTTTATCGGTGATTGGTTGAGAGATATCCGTGACCCTCGTCTGAGAGGGAGTCAATAGAGTTGAAGAAGTAAATAAGCTTCTTTGTCTGAATTAAATTAACACTGAGAATGGAGGAGAAGAAAATGAGAAAGATGAAGTGGTTACTTGCGCTTTTGCTTGTAGTCATCATGGTTCTCGGATCACTCGGTTGTTCTTCAAGTAAGTCACCCGATGCTGATCCGTCAAAAGCAGATGGCAGTCAAGCATCCGAATCAAAGCCCGAGCCAAAAACTGATCCGAGTGTCGTGACCATCGCGGCCTCAGCCGAGCCGGAAGGAATGGATCCTCAGATCGCAGGTGCAGCTGTTGGTGGTAATTTGAGCTACAATCTTTACGATTACCTAGTTCGTGTCGCTGCCGACGGTCGTGAGTTAATACCGTGCCTTGCAACCTCTTGGGAGCAAGTGGATGAACGAACATGGCGATTCACTTTACGAGAAGGCGTCGAATTCACCAATGGTGAACCCTTTAACGCTGACGCTGTTGCCTACACGTTGAAGCGGATGTTCGAACCTGACACTGGTCGCACGACGTATAACCTGAAAGTTGTCAGCGAATGGAAAGTTGTTGACGAGTATAAGATTGACATCATCTCGGATAAACCGTGTAATGACATGCCAATTCGCCTGTACGACTTAGCGATACTTCCTCCGAAGTATACAGAAGAAGTCGGACCCGATAAATTCGGGACCGATCCCATCGGCTGTGGACCTTACAAGTTAGGAGAATGGGTCACCAATAGCCATATTGAACTGCTTGCAAACGAAAATTATTGGGATGGAGCACCGAAGACTGATCGTATCGTCTTTCGCACCATACCGGAAGCTTCGACACGATTGGCGGAACTCTTAGCAGGCAATATTGACATTGTTACAGACCTCAGCCCGGACTACATTGAAACAGTCGATTCCAATGAAGGATATAAGGCTACAACGGCGCTAAGTAAGCGCGTTGCTTACGTGGGCATTGACGTATTGAACGAGGATAGCCCTAAAGAATTGGCCGATAAAAGAGTTCGTCAAGCGCTCAATTACGCGATTGACCGCGATACCATTATCAAAAACATTTATGGCGGACATGCTTTAAAGCTGGCGACCATTTGGCGTCAAGATTATGTCGGTTATAGTGATGAATTGTCGGGTGGTGATGCAGGATATCCGTACGATCCTAATAAGGCTAAAGAACTTTTGAAAGAAGCTGGATATGAGAATGGCTTTGCGGTGAACCTCTATTACTGTCCAAATACCTTCCTCAAGTGTGAAGAGGCAACGCTTGCGATTGCAGGCTATTTGGAAGATATAGGCTTGACCATTAACCTCAATAAAATGGAATACAATGCGTATCGTGCAGCCTTTATCAATGGGCAAGAAATGCACCAAGGTAAGGGACTCTTCTCGTGGAACTGGGGTGCTAAACCACAGACACCCGATGGCCACTTGGCAGGTGCGTTGGAGACAGGCGGTATTACGAGCTACTTCACCAATAAGGAGCTTGATGATTTGCTTGCCAAACTGCGCGCTGTGGACGTTGATGGAAGGGATGCGGTTGCCGTCGATATTCAGAAATTTTTGTTCGATGAATGCCCTTATATCTACCTCTGGCAGCAAATTGATGTCTATGGAATCAATGAGAAAAACATTGACTGGACGCCACGGCTCGATCAATACATACTCGGGACCGAGATTAACGTCAAATAGTTCCGTGTAGACTTCCTCCGGCTTCTACGTGTTAGCAGGTGGAGGCCGGAGGATCATACTCGTATAAGTGGGAAAGACTATGGACGCTTTATTAGAGGTTAACGATTTAACAATTCAATTTAGGACTCCGGAGGGTGTCATTACAGCAGTCGAAGGTGTCGGCTTTCGTGTGAGAAAAGGCGAACTGCTGTGTGTCGTTGGCGAATCTGGTTGCGGAAAAAGCGTGACTGCTCTATCAATTCTGCGCCTGTTAGCCGACAACGCCCTGTATGTTTCCGGCGATATTCAGTTTGAAGGTCAAAACCTCTTGGAGCTTTCAGAGAAAGAAATGCGCGAGATTCGAGGGAGTGATATCTCGATGATCTTTCAAGAGCCGATGACATCACTCAATCCGGTACATACAATCGGCAAACAAATCAGTGAAGCCTATTTGCTTCATATCGAAAAAGATAAGAAAAAAGCGTGGGATAAATCGATCGAAATGTTGAAGATGGTCGGTGTTCCAGATGCGGAGCGGGTCGCCAAATCTTTTCCACACCAATTATCTGGCGGGATGCGTCAAAGAGTTATGATCGCAACCGCAATGATCTGTCAACCGAAATTATTGATCGCGGACGAGCCTACGACTGCATTGGATGTGACGATTCAGGCGCAGATCTTGGACATTCTTTCCGACTTACAGGAAAAAAACGATCTCGCCATCATGTTTATTACGCACGATCTTGCTATAGTCGCAAAGATTGCCGATTACATCATCGTGATGTACGCTGGCAAGATCGTAGAAGAGGGGACACCAGAGGCAATCTTCTTTGAACCGATGCACCCATACACGGAGGGTCTACTGAAGTGTATCCCGCGTGTCGACCAAAAAGTGGATGAGTTGTTCGTGATTGCCGGTAACGTTCCTAACCCTTCAACCTACGCGAGCGGTTGTCGTTTTCACGATCGCTGTCCCTATGCTACTGAGTTATGCGAAAAAGAAATGCCGGCGTTAGAGCTTCGAGACGGTAGGAAATATGCCTGTCACTTTACGCCCGCCGATCGAAAAATAAGAGGTGGTGCTCATGTCGATTAAGCGAGGAGAGTCAATTTTAAAAGTCCGAGACTTAAAGACGTATTACCCGATACACGGTGTCAAGAAGCGGTACGTGCATGCTGTCGATAGCGTGTCCTTCGACCTAAATAGTCAGGAAACGCTAGGTTTGGTCGGCGAGTCTGGGTGTGGGAAAAGTACGTTGGCACGTAGCATCATGCGAATTGAAGAAATCCATGATGGCAACATCGTCTTCCAAGGGGCGGATATCACGCACATGAGTAAGCGCGAGTTGCGCACTATTCGTAAGGACATGCAAATAATATTCCAAGACCCTTATTCGTCCTTAAATCCTCGGATGTGTATTGGCGATATTGTCGAAGAGCCCTTGCTCGTACATGGTGTTTCAAGTGCTACTAAGCGTAGAGAAATGGCGAAGAAAATGATCGAACGCGTCGGTCTCTCTCCAGACTACGTGTATAGGCGGTACCCTCACGAGTTTTCTGGTGGACAGCGGCAACGTATTTGCATCGCTCGGTCATTAATCTTGATGCCATCTCTTCTTATTTGTGATGAAGCAGTCTCTGCTCTCGACGTATCGATTCAATCACAGATTTTGAACTTGCTTATTCAACTGCAGAAAGAGATGAAATTAACATACATCTTTATCTCGCACGCCATGAACGTGATCCGACACATATCACATCGTGTTGGTGTGATGTATCTTGGAAAAATCGTGGAGTTGGCCGACACAGATGAACTATTTAATGCACCATCGCATCCATATACCATCGCACTATTGTCTGCCATACCGGCACCAGATCCCTCCGATCGTGAGCGCGACCATATACCCTTAGAAGGTGAGTTGCCAAGCCCGCAGAATCCTCCTACAGGTTGTAGATTTCATACGAGATGTCCATACGTAATGGAAAAATGTAAAACAGAGGACCCGTCATTTTCGGAGATTAAACCGGGACATTTTTGCGCCTGCCACCTACGCCAATAATCTTTATGTGACAAAAGATATGTACAATAACTTGGCAAGCAGGTCGATTGCGCGACGTCAAGCTATCTTACATACTTTCTGCGCTGTTCATCGACACTTACGTGGCGGTGAACATAGAAATGTTAAACCGATCACCTAAGGATAATGAACCACGCGATCAAGATTGCAGCCATCCCGATGAGGAAACCGATCAGTAGGCTCAATCCAAACGTTTTCCAGTTACTTCTCCGCTTTGCTTTTTTGGCTTGCCGGTTCATAGCAGCATTACCCTTGCTCCTTGTTTCTCCCGGTGCTGTCTCTCTTTGTTTGCGATACGCTTGACGAGGGGGCGTCATCACACCTTGTGCAGTAGAAATGGGAGGTTTGTTAACCCCATTGTAGGGCACAGGCTTAGCCTGCATTGTGACATCGGGCTCTGACGATGTCGGGCCGTAGTATTTTTGGAATCGTTCCATGTTCTTTATAGCAGCTGTATCATCAGGTTCTGCAAGTTCCAAGTCGCGAACTTTGATGGCAAGAATCGTGCCATTTTCTGTGTTGTTTGCCTGTCTTGAGTATATCTGTGACAGTCGAATGTTCGCTGCAAAAGCGTCGGGAGCTGCAATGTTGGCAGCTAAATCCTTTTGGTGAAAGTTTTTGTGGAAACCGTCTGATGTGAGCAAAATAACATCACCTGTCATGAGATCGAAACGTTTCACACAATTCGGTTTAGGATCATCGAATGAGAGACTTCTGTCTCCAATGTATGAAGAATGTGCCAGCCCATTAGACGTATTCTCAGGGTCGACGAGTGAGTGGAGCTCGTCATCTCGGAAGAGATGTACTTTTGTGTTACCGACATTGAGGACATACGCTGTGTTTGCATCGATCAGGAGCAATGCAAAAGAGGCGCCGGCGCGCTGGCCGTTACGCAAAGTGATTTGACTCAACACAAGATAGTGCATCTCGCGGATAAGATCACGCGCGAATTGGACAAAATCGAGCTTAGGATGTTTGTATTCGTCAAGTTTAGCAACGAAGGGAATACTGACGCGATGGATGATACGGCCGGCAAGGTCACCGGCACCAGAGCCACCGAACCCCTGTGTGACGACGTATAACTGTGTATAATCAGATGAGCTAAGCGACTGTTCTTCACTTCCTGAGATCATTTCCGGATAGACGCGATCGCCGCAACTAAAAGAATCTTCATTTACTTTTGTTCTCGTGCCTGATTCTGTCAGACCGATTACCATTGTTCGAGCCATGATTTTTCCTCCGTACAGATACGAATTATAGCATAGATGGAGATAATGCATGTCGTGATATACTTCTTGTAGATCGTTCTGTCCGAGCATGAGCTATCTTTCTCAGGGGAAGTCAATTATGAATGACGACGTGCAATACGAATCAAAACACCCTATTGTAATCATTACAGGTGCTTCGTCAGGTCTCGGTGCTGCGTTTGCGCGCTTGCTCGATGAGACACTCCCAGATGAGGTCGACTTCTGGCTGATCGCGAGGCGTAAGGAGAAGCTTTTACACTTTGCCGATAGCTTGCAACACGGAACGCGATCTTTTGCCCTTGATCTAACAGAAAAAAGCTCTCTCAACGTCATTGATGAAGCGCTGCGTTCGATGGGTGCGACGGTGCAACTTCTCATTAATAATGCAGGGAAGGGTGTTTCCGGAGCGTTCGCGCAGCAAACGTCTTCTTATCAAGAATCAATTTGCGACCTCAACATGCGTGCACAAGTCTCTTTGACGTCGATCGTTCTTCCATTCATGGAGGAGGGGAGCGCCTTGATCTTGACGTCGTCCGTGGCGGCATTTCTCCCACAGCCAGGCTTTGCAACGTACGCGGCGTCCAAAGCGTTTATCCTTTCATTCGGTCGTGCTCTTGCAGAAGAATTGCGTCCCCGCCGTATCAGTGTAACGGTGACGTGTCCCAACCCGATGTTGACCGACTTCTTTTCGCCGAAAGAAAAGGAAATTCTCCTCTCATCTTACAAGCGTTTTGCGATTGAAGATCCCGTTCACGTGGCTAAGAAAACGATTTCTGCCGTACGAAAACGAAAAGTCGTCGTTGTCACATCACGATTAGGGAAACTTGTCCGACTGCTCGCCAAAATCGTGCCACAACGTTGGATTATTCGATCTGTCGGTAAGGCTGCACGCGAGTCTCAATAAAAATCGCTGATCACACGAGAGTTTTCAGTTTCATCGTTCGTGTTAGCGATTGTTCTTAATTCTAATGTACACAAGCTTGACATTCGGATTGCCTGTGTCTCTCATCTCAACGTCATAGCGACCAATCGATTGGATGAGCGTTGTCAGCTTATCGTAACCGTAGTTGCGTGAGTCAAATGACGGTTGCTTTTTGACGATCAGATTGCCAACCTCCGCAAGGAATGCCCAGCCGTTTTCGTCTTCAACATCTCGGATCGAAGAGGAGATGAGTTGGATCAACTTTTTATCGACTTTCTGAATGCTCTTTTCTGTCTTTTTCTCGTCGCGGTCAGCTGATTTACGGTCTGCTGCCTTGCGTCCAGTGTCCCTCTTATCAATTTCGCGACGTGAAATATGTGTAAGACGCCCTGTCTGCCTGACGTCCTTTTCCGCTTCGTTGTCTTCCTCAGCACGTTGCCCAATAATCTCGAGGTAGATGAAGCGGTCACATGCAGCAATAAAAGCATTCGGTGTCTTCATCTCACCGAATCCGTAAACGATTTTCCCCGACTCACGTAGGCGTGTCGCGAGTTTTGTAAAGTCGCTGTCACTCGAGACGAGGACGAAGCCGTCAATCTTATCAGCATACAAAATATCCATCGCGTCGATGATCATCGCGGAGTCGGTCGCATTCTTCCCTGTTGTGTAGTTAAATTGTTGAATGGGGCTGATGGCGTAATCGAGAAGATGGTTTTTCCACTGTGTCAAGTTTGGTTTCGTGAAATCACCGTAGATACGCTTGATCGTCGGTGTACCGTAGCGGGCGATTTCTTCCATCAGGCCGCGCACGTTGTGCGGCGGCACATTATCAGCATCAATCAGAACAGCTAGTCTGACATCACTGATTTTTGGCGGATTTGCAGATGCCATAAATAAAAAATATTTCCCTTCCTGAATTGAGGTATTTAATAACGGATGAATGATCAATAATATGTTAACATATATACCGTGTTGCGTTGCGGTCATGTTTTGGCTAACATTGTCTATCGATTCGCAAGGGACTCATCCAACCCTTTGAACGCATAGAGACAATTTGTATCCACTAATTGGATGGTTGGAGGTATTTCTGATTGGACGGCAGTAGCTGTACCGGCCCTCTTTGGAGGGCTATCTTAACTGAACAGGTGAGCACGGGAACCACACACGGTTCGCTTTTGTTCGATTTTATCCTGATATTTTTTCTCATTTTCGTTAATGGCTTTTTTGCTGCGGCAGAGATGGCTGTTGTTACGCAGAATGACAATAAAATACGCAAGATGGCCGATGCTGGGAACGCTTCAGCGAAGCGTTTGCTCCGGTTTGTCGATAATAAGAGCCGCTTTCTTTCGACGATTCAGGTCTCGATAACGTTGGCAGGTTTTTTATCAAGTGCTTTTGCCGCTGACAAGCTTGCCGCGAGGTTGTACGTTGTTGTTGACCCGCAGATGGCGCACCCGTCTCTTCGGACGCTGATTGTTGTCCTTATGACGATCGTATTGTCGTACTTTACGCTTGTATTGGGCGAGCTCGTGCCGAAACGCCTAGCGATGCGGAGACCTGAACAGTTCGCGATGTCTGTTTCGCTCGTATTGAGTTTTTTCGATTTTGCATTTCGACCGTTCACGAAACTTCTTGAATGGTCAAGCAACCTCGTGCTGCGCCTTCTCGGTATCGACCCCGAAGAGGCGTCTTCGCGTGTTACAGAAGAGGAGATTCGCATCCTCGTTGAGGCAGGTGCTGGATCTGGTGACTTGCAGGAGACGGAAGCTTATTTGATCAAGAATATCTTCGCATTCGATGATAAGTATGTTTCGGAAATTATGACACCGCGAGTTTCAGTGACAGCCGTGCCTTTGAGCTCGACGTATGATGAAGCTGTCGATATCGTTGCAAATGCGAACTATTCGCGCTTCCCCGTTTACGATGAGGATATTGACGATATTGCAGGCGTTCTGATCGTCAAGGATTTGCTCCGCGTCCCGCAAGATAAGCGCGGTTCTGATTTCAAGCTCGAGGATATCCTGCGCCCTGCCTTTTTTATACCAGAAGTCAAGAAGGTTGATGTTCTTTTTCGCGAGATGAAGCAACAACACACGACACTCGCCGTTGTTGTTGATGAATACGGTGGAACGGAAGGTATCGTCACAATGGAAGATTTGCTCGAGGAGATTGTCGGTGAGATTGAAGACGAGTACGATGCGCCTGAGGCGAGTGTCATCGTCAATTCCGATGGTTCCTACGTCTTTAGCGGTCTTCTGACGCCTGCTGAGGCTGGACGCTACGTCCCCGAACTTGATGAGCTGAAAGAAGACGATGATTTCGATACAATAGCTGGATTCGTCCTCTCGCTTCTCGGGTACATCCCGGAGCAGGGCACGCAACCGGAGGTAACTTTTAAACATCTCAAATTTACAGTGCTTGAGATGGATGATCGAAGGATATCGCGCATTCGCCTTGAGGTGTTGCCTGATGAAACGACGAAAGATGAGGAACAGGATGGCGTTTTTCGCGACCGCCTTTTCAGATATCAGGAGTTGAGCATAGGCACCGAACACCGCGAGAGAAACGTTTAGTCCTCATGATCTAATTGCGTATAACATTTTCTAACAGAGGGAACAACACTATGAAAAAAAGTAAAGTCGTCGAAAGTGAGACGACATCTGAACATGTGCTGACAGGAGAGGAAGCATCTGTTCAATCGATTGAGCACGTTCTAAAGGTGCTTAAGACAGATACGGTGTCAGGGATTTCTGAGGCTGATGCTGCGTCGAGACTTGAACGTTTCGGGCGCAATGAATTAGAAGGCGAGAAGGCCACGCCTTTTATCGTCAAGCTATTGAATCAGTTCAAAGACTTTTTAGTTTTGATTCTGATCGTCGCGGTGATCATTTCTGCGGTGCTCGGTGAAATCTTGGATGCGAGCATCATTTTAGCGATCGTAATTATCAATGCACTTCTCGGTGTCTTCCAGGAAAATCGTGCGGAGAAGGCGCTCGAAGCGTTGAAGAAGATGTCTGCACCTTTCGCGAGCGTTAAGCGTGGAGGTGAAATCTGTGAAGTACCTGCCGCTGAGCTTGTGCCTGGCGATCTCGTGGAGCTTATCGCGGGCGATGTCGTCCCTGCCGATCTTAGACTCGTTCTGTCTGTCAACTTGCAGGCGAATGAGTCGGCCTTGACAGGTGAATCGGTACCCGTTCATAAAGATGCCGCGGCTCTTTACGATGAAGTACCAGGTATTGGTGATCGGCTTAATATGGTGTTTAGCGGCACGGAAATCACGTACGGGCGTGGCGAAGGCATTGTCGTTTCAACGGCAGAAAAAACAGAGATTGGAAAGATCGCTGACCGTTTGAAGAGTATTGAGACTGAGGTGACGCCTCTCCAACAAAACTTGAATCGTCTTGGTAAAATATTGGGGCTTCTCTTCCTTGTTATCTGCGCGCTTATCTTTGGAGTTGGATTGTTGCAAGGTGGTAAGCCGCTTGCTCTTTTCATGACGGCGATCAGCTTAGCTGTCGCAGCCATTCCAGAGGGGTTGCCTGCTGTCGTGACGATTTTGCTCGCGCTAGGCATGAATAGGATGGCCAAAGAGAACGCGATCGTCAAACGTCTGCTCGCCGTCGAAACGCTCGGCAGCGTGGATACGATCTGCTCTGATAAGACGGGCACACTCACACAGAATGAAATGACGGTGACACGTCTTTATGTAGGTGATGAACACTTTCACGTCTCAGGTGTCGGTTATGCGCCTATTGGCGCTATTACGAAAGAGGGTGCAAAGGATACAGATCATGATGCGGCATCTTATGCTCTCAAGCGTATGCTCGAAATTGGTACCCTCTGCAATGATGCCGTCCTTACAAACAATGAAGACGGGCAAATTGGCTTGATCGGTGACCCGACTGAGGGTGCAATGCTGACCGTCGCAGAAAAGGGCGGCGTGTCTGTGGATAGGTTACGGGAGTCATGTCCAGTCATTTGGGAACTTCCTTTTGATTCTGACCGAAAGATGATGAGTGTCGGTTGTAATTTAGAGAATGGTGTTCCTCATTCGCTCACGAAAGGAGCTCCCGACCGCGTTCTCGACTGTTGCGATCATGAACTGACTGGGGATGGGATTGTTCCTCTCAGTGGTCAAAGACGCGAAGCCATTATCTCTCAGAATATGAGCTTTGCAAAGCAGGCGCTCCGTGTGCTCGGTTTTGCCTATCGCACACATGACGATGAGACGTTCGAGGGTGCTGAGTCGGGCATGGTTTTTGTTGGGTTGATGGGGATGATCGATCCGGCACGACCTGAGGCGCGTGACGCTATCGAGACGTGTCATAATGCCGGGATCTCCGTCGTTATGATTACTGGTGATCACCAAGCGACTGCAGCTGCGATCGCTGATGATCTTCGGCTGCGAAAAGAAGATGATCTTGTCCTCTCAGGTCAAGAACTTGAGGCGATGTCAGATGACGAGCTGACAGAAGCGGCCAAATCAGCGACAGTGTATGCGCGCGTTTCTCCTGAGCACAAAGTTCGCATCGTCGAAGCACTGAAACGGTCTGATCGCATCGTATCGATGACAGGCGACGGAGTCAATGATGCCCCCGCTCTGAAACGCGCCGATATCGGTGTGGCTATGGGTATTACAGGCACGGAGGTAGCTAAGGGTGCTGCCGACATGATCTTGACCGATGATAACTTCGGCACGATCGTCAATGCTGTAGAGGAAGGCCGCGTCATCTACGCAAACATTCGCAAAGTTGTCAGTTTTCTTCTTTCATGCAACGTCGGCGAGATACTCGTTATCTTCATCACAAGCATGATCTTAGGTCCTTCCTTTACGCCTTTACTACCTGTGCAGCTTCTCTGGCTCAATCTGGTAACAGACAGTTTCCCAGCGCTCGCTCTCGGGCGTGAGCAGGCGGAAGCTGGGATCATGTTGCAACCACCTCGCCGTAAAAGCGACAAAATACTCGATAAGAACATGGCTTGGTCGATTGTCATTCAGGCGATCGCTATATTGATCACAATATTTGCTGCGTTCAATATTGGACGGTACTTGTACCCTGACAATCTTGTTGTCAACGGTGAGGTTATGCTCGATCAATCTGTTTCGGTCTTTTCATTCATACCATTGGTGAACACGGCTCCGTCGTGGGGAGCGAGAACTTATGCGTTTGTCAGTCTGACGCTCGCAGAGATTATGCGCGTGTTTTCGAGTCGTTCTGAGACCATATCCGTATTCAAGCAAGGCTTCTTCTCGAATCCGACGCTCAACAAAGCCGCCCTACTCTCGGTTGGCCTAGCGCTGATTGTCGTGTACGTACCGTTCATCGATACTTACTTCAAGACGATACCGCTGACAGTGCGTGACTGGGCGATTATACTGTCCTTGATACTCATCCCATTTATTGCCAGTGAGTTATTCAAGCAAGTGTTCCATCAGAGGAACGATAAGGATTGGCGAAACAGACCTACTGCATGAAGAATTAACTTGGACAGTCTGCGATTCTCACTGTCTAAGTTACTTTGGCATTCAGCTTCCGTCAAACCGTCAGATATTGTTGAAATGACATGCTTGACGAACTCAAGCACTTTCGCTTATACTCTTACACGAACAAGTAGAAGTTCCGCTTCTCACCTTCAGCTAGCGCGAAGAGGTCTAGAAACCAAGTAATGATTGAGTGGTTTTGTTGAGCGGGACAAGACCGCTTTTTTATGGTCAAAAAGGGAGGTTCGATATCAGTTACGCAAAGAGATCGCACCGGATTAACGAGGAAATTCGTTTTCCACGTGTCCGGTTGGTGACGGAAGAGGGAGAAATGGTAGGCATCGTGCCGATTGAAGAGGCGCAGCGTCGGGCGTACGATGCCAATCTTGATTTGGTGCTCGTTTCACCTTCGCCCGATAATCCTGTCTGTAAGATTATGGACTACGGAAAGTTCTCATTTGAGCAGGATAAGAGGAAACGCGAGGCGAGACGAAATCAAAAGATCATCAAGGTGAAGGAAGTCCAGTTGAAATTGACGACGGAGAAGCATGATTTCGACGTCCGAGTGAGAAACGCTAGGCGCTTTCTTGAGGCAGGTGACCGTGTCAAAGTTGTCATTCGTTTCCGCGGTAGGGAGATGGCTCATATGGATCAAGGATACGAAGTGATGGACGAATTCGCTGAGGCTGTCGCCGATGTAGGTGAGATCGATCGTGCTGCAAGTGCTGAGGGTCGCCATATGATTATGTTTCTCTCACCGTTAAAAGACTAAGCGTACACGATATAAAACTTCTTTACTGTGTGTTCAATTGCCCGGTATTGCGCCGGATACCTCGGGTTGCGGTTGGGTTCTGCCTAGACTCCGTCGATTATCAGCGAAAACGGGGTGAAGACGTGTTTGGGTGACTTAATAGGTCGACTTATAGATAGAAACAGAACGTTATTTTACGAATGAAGGGAGGGCTAAATATGCCTAAACAGAAATCACATAGCTCATCGAAGAAACGGTTCAAGAGAACGGGGACAGGTAAGTATCTTCGCTCTCAAGCCTTTACGAGCCATATTTTGACAAAGAAAACACCGAAGAGAAAACGCAACCTTCGCAAGACGACGCTTGTATCACCACAAGATGCCAAGCGGCTGCGCAAGCTTTTGCCGTACAAATAAGCGCTGATCTTCAAAGAGGAAAGGAGCAGGGAAAATGTCAAGAGTTAAGAGAGGTACGGTATTACGCCGTCGCCATAAAAGAGTTTTAAAGCAGGCTAAGGGTTATTTCGGGCGCAAAAGCAAGAATTTCCGTATTGCGAAGCAAGCCGTTATGAAATCGGGTCAATATGCCTACGAACATCGCCGCCTTAAGAAACGCGATTTTCGCCGTCTGTGGATTTCGCGCATCAACGCAGCAGCTCGACTGAACGGCATGAGTTATAGCCGTTTCATGCACGGATTGAATGTGGCCGGCGTCGGTCTCGATCGCAAGGTTCTTGCCGATCTAGCTGTCAATGATAAAGAAGGGTTTGCCGAACTCGTTGAGGTCTCAAAAAAAGCGCTCAGTGCGTAACAATCTAAACCCAAGTGTCATGATGTGGGACTGTCTGAAAACTGCTTGATAGCGGTGAGAATAAGACAGTCCCCTTATTTTTAATAAGAATCTCGTTGTTCCTCCTGACGGTTCGGATGTTGCTCAACTTTGCGTGATCTTTCTCGAATAGCTCGCGGTCAAAATTTACGTTATGAGTAACGGATTCCTACCTAAAGTGTCATTTTTGGTCAGATCCCAGTGTTTGACTCCGATTGTGGACAAATTTTACACCTTGAGTAGCTGTTTCCTACCTAAAGTGTCATTATTGACCAGATTCGAGTGATAAACGGCGGTGTGTGGACAAAATTTACACCTTGAGTAGGAGGTTCTTGCCCAAAACGTCATTTTTGACCACGATCGAGTGTTTTGCAGCGGAATGTGGACAAAATTTACACCTTGGGTAGGGGGTTCTTACCTAAAGCGTCATTTTTGACCATTTTCGAGCGATTTCGGGACGGCAGTGGTCAATTTTTCCGCTTTGAGCACTGAGCTCTTGCCGAAGCCGTCATTTTTGACCAACTTAGTAGCCTATGTATGTTACTTTGCACAACTTTGCGTGATATGATACTTAGAAGAGATTATCTGAGTATAGTGGACAGGAGGTCATTGTCATGAGAGTCATTGAATCTGCTGACAATTCTTTATTCAAAATGTTTCAGCGTTTAAAATCGCCACATCAAGCAAAAAAAGAGAAACTCGTCATTGTTGAGGGGCTGCGCCATGTTGCCGATCTTATTGCCAATGACATTGAGCCGGACTACCTTGTCTTCTCAAACGACGCGCGTGGCGAGCTTGCGATGCAACGGCTCGATGAGAAGTTAGAGGTCGATCTCTCAAGTGTCTTGCAGGACAAGGTATGTCGATTAGCACCACACCTCTTTGAGCGTATCTCAGACATGAAGACGCACCAAGGCGTCTTCGCAATCGTCAGACCACCGTCCGTCACACTTGAAGAGTTGCTCGAATCGTTCGATTATTCGACGGTACGATTTCTCCTGTTAGAAGATGTACAGGACCCTGGAAATGTCGGGACGCTGATTAGGTCAGCAGATGCACTCGGATTCCACGGTGTATTATTGACTGACTCTTCGGCGACGATCTACAATCCTAAGACAGTCGCAGCCTCAATGGGATCGATTTTTCATCTTCCGATTGTCGAATTACAGTGCGATATCGGTCAGTTTGCATGTGACATGAAGCGACAGGAATTCATACTCGTGGCATCTAATATCACAGGCGATAACCTCGCATCGGGGCGCCCTCAGGCTCCTAAGCTGATCCTCATGATGGGAAATGAGGGAAAGGGGTTATCAAAAGAAGCGCTTCAGTTGGCTGATCTTTCGGTTATGATCCCCATGAGCGGGAAAGCTGAATCACTTAACGTCGCTTCCGCAGGTGCGATACTCATGTGGGAGATTGTTCGCGGCGAGCGCAGACTGGAATATGTATAATGCGCATAGGTATTTGGTTCTCGCACAAAACCAATTTGATCCGCATGTGTGAGGTTGTCCGGTAAGTCCCACGGCAGGACTTTGGAGGATATGGTCATGTTGGAATTGTTGACTCGGCCACCCCACAAGGATTTGTTGTAGACGAGCAGAATGTTACACCGAATTATAATGGTGTTGGGAAAGTAGTAAGGGAACGCTATCATAACGTTTACACCTATGGAACCGTTATCGGATGGTTGCGTCCCAGACATGAATCAATCCTTGGCTGTACGCCCCCTATGCCGCCGGCTCCTCCTCCACCGCCGGAGCCAACAGTCCCCCTAGCATCTGAAGAGGCTCTTGTGACGTCGGCTGATCATTTTCTTCCCCGTATTTTGACGTCTGATTCTGAAAAGGCGCTTGTCGGGTCAGAAGGTAATGTGTTTTTTGCGCACCAGTTGTCGGTATACACACTGGGAGAGGCGAAGGTGGCAAGATGGTTGAAATTGAAGCTGCAGGTAAAGCGTGGTACGCCAATCTTTTATTGATCGTTGTGTTGGTGCTTGCAGTAGGTCCGCTGTTTCTATTAATATCTTTCTTCTACCGCCGGAACAAGTACCGATAATTGCCCGTTCACGTAACAGAACAGGTGATCTAGCAGATTAATTTGCACGAGTATTGCCTTTCTCCGTCCAGTATGTTTTGGCATCTAGCGTATCGACGGGCACGAAATCGTTTGTATACTTCTGAGGTAGCAGACCTTTTCATTTTATGCTACAATAACGCGTGGAAATTCCCTGACATCGTTTGAGGATGGTCCGCCCCTTACGCTGTCAACGGAGTATAGGAGGAATGAATCAATGGACAAAGACACAAAACTGGCCATCATTGAAGCGTATGCGATACATCCTGGTGACACAGGTTCACCGGAGGTACAAGTTGCGCTTTTAACGTGGAGAATTAATCATTTGACGGAGCATCTGAAGACACACGATAAGGACTTTCATTCGCGTCGTGGGCTTCTGAAGCTTGTTGGACGTCGCCGTGCGCTGCTCGATTATTTGACGAAACTCGATATAGAGCGCTATCGTACGTTGATTTCGAGATTAGGTTTAAGACGTTAAACAAAGAATCAAAGCGGCGGGTGACCCGCCGCTTTCTATGGTCATAGGGATTGATACGGGCAGTGGGACGTAGATTGCGCTTCTCTATGAGATGAGAGATGCGGACTCTACACTCTATTGCCTGACATCAGTTCCCGAGAGAATTATATACGTATCGTACTCTTTGAACACGTTGTTCATTTTTTCGGCGTACCGCTTTATTCGGTTCGTCTTTGAAGAGTACGCACACCATTGTGGAGGAAAAATATGGTAAAAAGAACTTTTGAAATGGAATTTTCTGGAGCGCCGCTCATTCTTGAGACTGGCGAACTCGCTCAATTTGCGAATGGTGCAGTACTCGTCCGCTACGGCGATACGACTGTCTTGACGACTGTCACCGCTTCAACTGAACCACGCGAGGGGATCGATTTCTTTCCTTTGTCAGTCGATTACGAAGAGAAGATGTACAGCGTCGGGAAAATTCCCGGTGGCTTTCTAAAGCGAGAAGGTCGCCCGACAGAGAACGCTATTCTGATCGCGCGTTCGATCGATCGTCCGATCAGGCCTCTCTTCCCGAGTGATCTGCGCAACGACGTCGTCGTTAACAATTTGATCTTATCGGTCGACCACGACTATTCACTGCAAGTCGCTGCTCTAATCGGTACTTCGGCTGCGATCTCGATCTCAGATATCCCTTGGAACGGTCCCGCTGTCGGCGTGCAGGTTGCGCTTATCGACGATGAAGTGATTATTAATCCAACATTTGAGGAATTCGAAGATTCCGATCTCGATCTCTTCCTTGCAGGCACTGCTACGAAGATCAATATGATCGAGGCTGGAGCGAATGAGATCTCTGAAGAAAAAATGCTTGAAGCGATCGAAAGAGGTCACGAAGTGATCCGCGAGGTCTGCCTCATGATTGACAACATGCGCAAAGAAATCGGTAAGGAAAAATTCGCCTATGAGTCGACTGCTGCCCCTGAAGGGGTCTTTGCTGCGGTTAAAGATGCTTTCCTAACGAATATGCGCGAAGCTGTTCTATCGACTGATAAGTCTGTTCGCGATAAAGCCGTATCTGAACTATCGAACAGAATAAGACAATTCATCGAGAAGAATTATCCTGAGGAAGTCGGATATACTGCCAGTATCGTTGACGACCTTGAAAAATTTGTCGTGCGAGATTATCTATTGAACGAGAAACGCCGTGTCGACGGACGTCAACTCAACGAGATTAGGCCGCTTTCTGCCTCAATTGATCTGTTCCCCCTTGTGCACGGATCGGCACTCTTCACTCGCGGTCAGACGCAAGTTATGACGATTTGTACACTTGGAACTGTCAGTGATGCACAACGTCTTGACGGTGTCGACCCGCGCGATAGCAAACACTACATGCATCAATACAACTTTCCGTCGTACAGTGTTGGAGAGGCGCGTCCTAACCGTTCGCCAGGCAGGCGTGAGATCGGCCACGGCGCCTTGGCAGAGCGCGCATTGTTGCCCGTGCTTCCTGCTATTGAGGATTTTCCTTATGCTATCCGTTGTGTGTCTGAAGTGACGATGTCAAATGGCTCGACATCGCAGGCATCCGTTTGCTCAAGCTCGCTCGCATTAATGGCTGCTGGTGTTCCGATTACGAAGCCGGTCGCTGGTATATCGTCTGGCTTGATTATTGATCCGGAGAATGAGGACCATTATCTCGTCTTTATGGATATTCAGGGACTCGAAGATTTCTTCGGTGATATGGACTTTAAAGTTGCCGGAACGCGTGACGGCATCACAGCGATTCAAGTCGACATCAAAGTCGATGGGTTGACGCTCGATATCATTCGCGATGCTCTTGAACTGACGCGTGAGGGCAGACTGCAGATCATCAATGGTGTTATGACATCTTGTATTGCTGAACCGCGTACAGAACTTGCACCTAATGCCCCGAAAATTGATCAGATCGACATTCCGGCAGACAAAATTCGTGATGTCATCGGTTCAGGCGGCAAAGTCATTCGCCGCATTACTGAGATGACGGGCACGGAGATCGATGTCGAGGAAGATGGACCTGTTGGACACGTCTATATTGCATCGACAGACCAAAGGTCAGGCAAGAAGGCGATGGACATTGTCCGCGCGATCGTATTTGATCCCGAGCCGGGCACCGTGTTTGACGGTGTCGTCACAAGGCTTATGAACTTCGGCGCTTTCGTCGAGATCGCCCCTGGAAAAGAAGGACTTGTCCATATCTCAAAGATGGCATGGAGCCGTGTCAATCGTGTTGAAGATGTGGTTGCTGTCGGTGATGAAGTCCGTGTTGTCGTCTCAGAGATTGACGATCAGGGACGCTTAAATCTTTCTATGCGCGATCTGATGGAGAAGCCGGATAACTTTGTCGAGCGTGATGATGAAGGCGGGAGAGGCGGCAGAAGTGGCGGGCGTTCTTCTTCACGAGGCAGCGGTGGGCGCGGAGGACGCAGTGACCGCGGTGAACGTCCTCGTAGAGATCGCGAAGGCAAGAGCAAAGATCGCGGTGGACGCGATGGTCGCCGCTCAAGTTTCCGTCGACGCGATGACGATGATGATAGGGAACCTAGAGGCGAGAGGTATTTCTAAGACATCGACTTGTGTCTTGGTTAAAACCTTGGCACTTTAATAGAACACGGCATGTGCTGTTTAATTGACACAAGAACAAATTTAAAACCTGTAATAAGTATCAAGCTTTAATAGAACACGGTATGTGCTGTTTAATTGACACGGCTTTCATCCTTTTGATATGATGAACGCCGTTAGGTAGTCGCTTTTGATTGACTGCCTCAATAGGGGAGTGGCTCAACGGTAGAGCAACGGTCTCCAAAACCGTGGGTTGCGGGTTCGAATCCTGTCTCCCCTGCCAATATGAGGTGGACGGACATACAAGTTGTGTTCGTCCATTTTTTAAGGGTGAACCAAAGTTTATTGTTTATATAGATGACTTATGCTATAAATTAATTGGCTTAAAGTCGGAGACTGCAAAAAATGAGGATTCAGTTATGGCTTACGAATATACTCTAATCGATATCTATTACTGGTTGCGAAAGCGAATAAAACTTATCGCTATTGTTTGTGCCATAGGTGTTCTCCTAGGCCTTATGTATTCTGTTTTTTTCAAAAAGCCCGACCAAACATCAAGGGTACGCTTCAATGTCGTCATCACGAACTTTGAAAAGACACTGTCAGGTGAGATTAGCTCCATCAACAATGCTCATAAAATCGCCGGGTTCTATATGACGCACATGAAGTCTGCTTCTTTCACCGATAAAGTGGCGACACATATGGGGAAGCTTTCTGCCAGTACAATTCAAAGTATGATTGAGGTGTCACAGATAGAGAATACAGGAAATCTTTATGTGACTGTCACTTCGAAAAGTGCCAGCAACTCTCTTAATGTTGCGCAAGCAATCGCTGAACTCGCACCAATAGAGATCCTGCCTATGGGGTATGTCAGTGAAAATTTTTATCTTAAGCTTGTCTCTGAACCGCAGGTGGTGAAAAATAGAATCTCGTTACGTTCCATTGTATTGAGTGCAATATTTGGTGCTTTTCTCGCTTTTACGCTTGCTGTCATGTTGATTGTGTGGCAAGAGAGCAAAAAGGGGACGATTCGCACGGTTGATGATATACGGCGTGTCGTAGATGTTCGTGTAATTGGTGTCGTCTACAAGGATTAGTGGTTTTGCTGACGATAACGTACTGAAAAGGATGAGAAATATGATGCAAAAGAACCGAGAATCACGCCAACAGCTTGATCGCCCTATTAGTCGAGTAAAACGTCAAACAACTCGCAAATCCGTCTCATTTGATCGTTATGCGACAGTAGCCTTACAGCTTGATCATCTCATCGAAAAAGATGAAAGTGCACCGGTAATTGGGATCACTAGCGCAGATCATAATGAAGGCAAAACAGAGAGCGCGATGATGCTCGGTTTTGCTTTCGCATCTATTCTCGAATACCGTGTACTCATCATAGACGGTGATCTGCGCCATTCGGCATTGTATCAATACCTTCAAGTGAACAAATCTCCTGGACTGACTGATTTGCTATCGACGCGAGTTTCTATCGAGGACGTCATCTCGAGGACGTCTGTTAACAGGCTGTATGTGATGTCATCAGGTACACCCGTCGGCAACCCGCTCGCTTTACTGGCAAGTAAACGCCTGCAGTCACTTGTTCGACACTTATCTACTCAGTTTGACGTGATCATTTTTGATATGCCACCCGTGCTCGGGTATCAAGACGTCAGTCTACTGTCACGACTGTTAGATGGTATTGCCGTAATTGTAAAATCAGGGCAATCGACCATGACTCAGTTAGAATCAGCTCTGTCTGCCCTGAGTGTCGTGAGCACCGATGTTTTAGGTGTTATCCTAATAGACGTTGAGCGCAATAGACGTCGCATAGGAGTGCAGAAACGTGAGTAGTGCTTTCTTTCGTCTTCTTGACAGTTTTCGTTGTTGAGGCTATTATCGATTAGATGATCGGGGTGTAGCTCAGGTGGCTAGAGTGCTTGCTTGGGGTGCAAGAGGTCGCAAGTTCAAGTCTTGTCACTCCGACCATTCGTAGACACAGCCGCCGATACAGTCTTTTACATCGGCGGCTGTTTCGATTTTCCTTTACTTATTCTTGTGTCACTTCGTTAGGTGTGACCTACTCTAGAACGTGTATAATGCTTTATATGACCTATCGGAAAAAAAGCAAACAACAATTGACAGACGTCACGATTTACACTGATGGCGCGTGTTCCGGGAATCCAGGTCCCGGTGGCTGGGCAGCGATTATTATAGCCCTTGGTGTAGAGAAAGAGATCTCAGGTTTTGAGAGAGACACGACGAATAACCGGATGGAACTTTTAGCTGCGCTAAAGGCTTTGCAAGAGCTGAATAGACCGTGTCATGTGGAGCTGTACAGCGATAGTGCGTACTTAGTCTCAGCTTTCAATGAGAACTGGATTGTCAATTGGCAGAAGAACGGCTGGAAGAACGCCGCTAAAATGCCTGTCGCAAATCAGGATCTTTGGAAGGCGCTCTGGCAGGAATACATCCGTCATGAGATAACGTGGCATAAAGTAAAAGGACATGCCGACAATGAGTACAACAACCGCTGTGATAAAATGGCGGTTAATGAAATTCAAAGAAATACTTAATACAGATCACTTTAGAAGGATACTTTTATGAATCAAGATGAAGACCGCGAAAGAGATCGAGAAAAGCCAGGTTTGAAGCATCGTGCTCCGAGAATTCGTTTTACGAGTCGTGCAGATGACCCGGCACCGGTTGCTCGTCCGATGGTGCAGCGACCTACTGAACAGCCATCCGATTATGCGCCTATTGTGGAGCAACCAGTTGCGAGGCGACGTATTGAGCCGACAGCTCATTATGAGCAGGTGACCGAGCCTTTACTGGTGCAGCGACGTGTTGATCCACTGCTATCAGAGGAAGTATTAGCTGTCGACCCACGCTTTATCGGCCGTGTGTTTTCTGTTGAGGTTCAGGATGTCCGATTGCCTGACGGGCGACAGTCTAAACGTGAGGTCGTGCGTCATCCTGGCGGTGCGTGTGTTGTGGCGCTCGACAGCGATCAGTATCTCTATTTAGTGCGTCAACATCGTGTAGGGACGGGCAGCACGATGCGTGAAATCCCTGCGGGTAAGTTAGATGTTCCGGAAGATCCTCTCGACTGTGCACGGCGCGAACTCGCAGAGGAGACGAGTGTCATCGCAGAGCAATGGGATTTGCTCACGCGCTATTACCCATCACCTGGTTATACGGATGAGGTGATCAGCATTTATCTTGCACGTGGTCTTTCTAAGGGGCTTACAGGACCGGATGATGGTGAGTTTCTCTCTGTTGAGAGGATTCATTTGTCAGATGCGCTCCGTCAGATTCGCGAAGGTTTGATCACGGACGGCAAGACGTGTCTTGGTATTTTTATGGCGGCCGATTATATCGGGTATTTTACTCGTTGATTAGTAGAAGACGTCTCGCAAAGGGTTGCGCCTGATCGCTCACATGATTGTATCGGGTGATGATTGAAGCGTTTGTGCAACCGTATTGAACGGTGATTGTGTGTACGTGTTTCAGCATCTGACAGTAACCGAGAAATCGTATGACAAGATGGCTACTAGCCGATTGTTCAAAGGCCCATATAGAGTGCAATACAGACGATAAAACGAAAGAGTGCAACGTGTCAACTGATGAGAAGAAAACGGAAGATAATCTGACAAGCCGACAGCATCGCGATTTGCTGGGGATTCTCTTTCTCGCGTTTGGACTTCTGCTCGCTTTTGCGCTTTTCGCGCCCGCGTCTTGGACGGGGTGGCTTGGTCGATCTCTTATGACAGTTGTAAGAGGTTTATTAGGAACGCTTTCGATCTTGCTTCCGGCCTTCATGTTCCTTTTTTCTCTGATGTTCTTTCGGGCACGTGAACTCTCTGTAACAACGAGGCAAATCGGCGCTTCTGCTGTCCTATATGTGATCGCAACTGCTTTTATCTCGTTGTTCTCTTTGCCTTACGAGACACTCAGATCCATTCTGGAACCGTTTGCGGAGAAAGGGATTGTCGGTTTCCGTGTGATCGGTATTCTATGGGAGATTGGTCTTCATCCAGAATTAATACGAGATGGCAACAAGATGAGCGGCGGGTTGCTCGGAGGGCTTTTGGCGCACTCGCTTGAGCGCATATCAGGTACGACGGGGGCTGTCATCATTTTGTTCGCTACTGCTCTGACTGTCCTCATTTATGCGTTCGGGCTTTCACCTGCTAAGCTTGCCAAGCGCGCGGCGGCTTTAAAAGGCAAAAGAAGGGGAGTTGATCCTCAGGATGAATATGGTGAATATGTGGGAGAGCCTGCGGAACATTCTCGTGACGGGGTATTTGACGCCGATGCAATTGAGGAAAATGGTAAACCTTTTAGTGATGGAGAGGTTGCTGATTTTGCATGTGTAACGACCAATAATGATATCTTACGACAAGAGGCTCCTCCAGGGGATTTTCCGCGTAGCCGCGACCGTTTGCATCATGATATCCAGCGCGGTCCCATTGGGTGGGAAACATTTGATCAAGTCTCGACCGAAGAAGTAAGTGTGGCACATTCTTCGGATGGTGTGGCCTTTCCGAAACCGCCTCCCGGCTATCGATCGAAACATGGAAGAGATAGACAGCGCGAACCTCTGCAAGGAAAACCGTATCTTTTCGATCGTCCTCACACGATCGATGTTCAGGAGTCCGAGGATTACCCTGTTGATGTACAAGAGCCTGATGATCAGCTGATGCGTGATCACGAGGGTCGGCAGCTTGGAGTGAGAGAACCTGAGGATTTTCGATTCGTTGGGCAAGATTCTGAAGATCAACCGATTTCTACACAAAAACTTAGTGGTCGCCCGATCGATGATGGTTTGCGTCCGCCTGCTTTGACGAGGCCACCTGCGTCCGACTTTGCGATCAGGCAGAAGGAAGAGTCGATTCAGGAAGAGTCCATCATCGATCGCGAGCGCTGGAAAGATCGTGCTGATGGCAAGCCGCGCCCTAAACGTACACCTTCGCGAAAGCAGATGAGTATTTTAAACGGTTACAAGACACCGCCGCTCAAACTCCTTGAAGAAGATCGTGGCATGAAAAAATCGGCTCAGGAGATACGAGAAATTCGCGAATTGGGAAGAAAGCTTGAGGAAACGCTCGAGAGTTTCGGTGTAGAGGCGCGCATCGTCAATTATACATCAGGTCCGACGATCACGAGATTTGAGCTCGCCCCTGGGCCTGGCATTAAGGTCAGCCGTATCGTTAGTCTCTCAGACGATATCGCCCTGAGCCTTGCTGCGATGGGAGTGCGTATTGAAGCGCCCATCCCGGGGAAGTCAGCGATCGGTATTGAGATACCGAACCGTCACACGCGCCCTGTTCTCTTGCGAAGTATCATACAATCTGATGAATTCAAGCAGGCTCAAGGTCCGCTCGTAGCGGCACTCGGTCGTGATGTCGGTGGCGATGTCATACTATGTGATCTTGCCAGAATGCCGCATATTTTAATTGCCGGTGCAACGGGTTCCGGTAAATCGGTCTGTATCAACTCGATCTTGATCAGCTTGCTCTACCGCTCACCACCTGAGGATGTCCGCTTTCTCATGATCGACCCGAAAATTGTCGAGTTGAACGTCTACAATGGGATTCCGCATCTGATGCACCCTGTCGTCACTGATCCGGAGAAGGCGTATGGCGTTCTCAATTTCGCCGTACGCGAGATGGAAAAGCGTTATAGAATGTTTGCTGATCGCAAGGTGCGCGACATCGATTCGTACAACGAGGCCGTGCGCAAGATCACTGATCCCGAGGAGGATGAGTTGCCGTTGCCGCGTATCGTTATTGTGATCGATGAGCTTGCCGACTTGATGGCTGTCACACAACACCAAGTGGAGGAAGCAATTTCACGTCTTATGGCAAAAGCGCGTGCTGTCGGCATTCACGTCATCATAGCGACACAGCGTCCGTCAGTCGATGTCATCACCGGTGTCATTAAGGCGAATATTCCTTCTCGTATTGCCTTTGCTGTGGCGTCGCAAGTCGATTCGAGAACGATTATCGATTCTGGCGGTGCTGAGAAACTACTCGGCAAAGGTGATATGCTCTATTTCCCGATTGGATCGATTAAGGCGATCCGCGGCCAAGGGGCTTTTGTTTCGAACAATGAGGTTGAAGCTGTCCTTACTTTTATCAAGGACTACCACGATCCTCAGTATGACGAGGGGGTCGCCCTAGCACTGGAAAATCCCTCTGGAGTGCCTGATGAAGAGCAGGGAAGTCTCAGTGGTGAAGACGAGCTATTGCTGGATGCTTTAACGACAGTTATTGAGGCAGATTACGCTGCCGTCTCACTGTTGCAGAGGCGCTTATCGGTGGGATATCCGCGTGCTGCACGTCTGATTGATCGCTTGTGCGAGTTAGGGTGGGTCGGTCCGCATGAAGGAAGTAAACCGCGCAAAATATTGATTACGCGTGAACAGTATGAACACATCATGCGAGAAGCTGATGGTGGTGGAGAAGAATTCCATGACTTCTGATGATCGTATGATTTTTCGATCTGCCGAGATTATATCAGTCGGAACAGAGCTGCTGGTCGGGCAAATTGTTGATACAAATGCACGCTTCCTTTCTGCGCAATTAGCGGAGATTGGCTTGTCAACGTACCGACATGTTGTCGTCGGCGATAATCTCGAACGCCTTGATAAGGCGATGCGTCGGGCCGTCTCTGAAAATGACCTTGTCATCACAACAGGAGGTTTGGGGCCGACTGAGGACGACATCACCGATGTCGTTACAGCGCGACTTATCGGTGTCCCACTCGTCTCAAATCAAGAGATTAAGAGCCGGTTGGATGATCGTGGGCGTACGACGCCGCCAAATTATCCACTGATTCCTGAAGGAAGTCTTTTTTTCCATAACGACACAGGAACTGCTCCAGGTTCTCTCACTTTTTTCACCTTCGAAGGTCAACAAAAGGCTATCCTTATGCTCCCCGGTCCACCTAGCGAGATGGAGCCTATGTTTTTACAATACGTGAGGCCTGTTCTAGAAAAGCATAGTATGGCCAAGTTCATCCATCGATACGTCCGCCTGACAGGGATCGGAGAATCGAGGAGTGAGAAGATGATCCGCGATCTCATCGAACGTCAAGGTGAGGTAACAATTGCACCTTATGCAAGCCCTGGCGAGGTCGTCTTTCGCGTATCTCAGCGTTTGGAACACGGCGATGAAGACAAAACAGATGCCACTGTCGAAGCGATCATAGAGCGTGTCGGTGAATTTGTATTTGAAGTCGGGCCTCGCAATCTTGCTGAGGTCGTCTACGATTTGCTGAACGTGCGAGAGGAGACGTGTGCGTTTGCGGAATCTTGCACAGCCGGCTTACTCTCCTCTTCGATCGCCGCCATTCCCGGTGCATCAAAGGTTTTGCGTGGCGGTTTTGTCGTTTACAACGACGAGATGAAGCGCTCGCTTCTCGGTGTGCCGGTCGATATTCTTATGAGAGAAGGTGCTGTCAGTGCGGCTTGTGTTCGGGTGATGGCTGAGAATTGCCGTTTGCGGACAGGTGCCGACTACGCAGTGGCGATTTCCGGGTTTGCAGGTCCTGATGGAGGGACTGCAGATAATCCCGTTGGAACGGTCTATATTGCCCTTGCGCGGTGCTCTGGTGTCTTCGCTAAGCGCTTTTTCTTTCGAGGTGGTCGCCAAAGAATTCTTAAACAATCGGTTGCGGCCGCGCTAAACTTACTCCGAAAGGGTATGATAGACGGATGAGAAAACATTCCAAGGATGAAATACCTTTGAAAAAGACTTCAAAACAGCGCGGTATGCGCGTGCTCTCGTCGACGAAAGCGACGGCATTGTTAGTGTTGTCTCTTGCGGCGTCAAGGCTTACCGGTTTCATTCGCGAGATCATGATTGCCCCGACGTTCGGCTATGGGATCAATACGGATGCCTACTATATCGGTTTTCAAATTCCTGATCTCGCATACCAACTGCTCGTCGGGGGGACGTTTGCTGCCGCCGTGACGCCGGCTGTTTCTGCAGCACTCGCTCGCGGGCGTGAGAGACGCCTTTGGAAGAGTCTGAGTACTTTTATCAATGTATTCTTAATCGCGTTTGTGGTTTTGATCGTACTCGGAGAGATTTTCGCAGGTCAAATCATCCACCTTTATAACCCAAACAAAGATCCTGAAGTTATCAGGCGTGCCGTGATGGTCTCGCGTGCACTATTCCCGCAGACAATCTTCCTTTTCTTGGCTGGCATGTGTACCGGGATTTTGACGGGTCACAAATTATGGCAAAGAACCGTTTTCACGTCAGCACTGTACAACGTCATCTGTATCTTTTTCATGTTGCGCTGGGGCGGGACGGAGCCCGAAGCACCGGCAAAGGTCGCCTTTGGTGTTGCGATCTCAGCTGCTATCAACTTCCTTTACTTGCTTTTTATGGCAAGAAAAGTCATTCATTACGAACCGATCATTGATACGCGAGATAGAGGATTCAGACGTTTACTTCGTTTGGCGATTCCTACGCTCATCTCTGGGACAGTACTCCAGCTCAACGCGATTACCCAAACGGGATTCGCGCATCAATTTACTGGCGCTGTCACATCGCTGCGCCACGCACAAACTACATGGAAATTGCCGATGGGTATCTTTGCTGTCGCTGTCGCAAGTGTCATGTCGCCGCACTTGACATCGGCTTATGCCAAGCGAAATTACAAGGATATGCGGCGAATCTACACGTCATCGCTCCGAAGAGCGCTTTACTATGTCACGCCTTTTGCGCTTCTTTTCGCTGTGCTCGCGGAGGAGACGGTGGAGGCGATCTTCCAGTGGAAGGGGGCGATCCCTGTTGAGAGTCTTTTAATTGAGGCGACATTGCTCAGACTCTACGTGCCGGCGATTATCCTTGTGACGATTTATGAGATCGTTAATCTTGCGTTTTATGCGCGTCATGTCACGCGACTGTCCCTTGTCACCTCAGTCGTCTCTGTCGGACTTAATCCGCTCTTATCGTACGTCTTTACACAACTGCTAGGGTTTGGTATTTACGGATTGCCTCTTGCTTACGTTCTCAATTCATTTTTGACAGTCGTTTTGCTCACATCGTTGTACCGTATTCATATTAAGGAGGCGCGCCCTTACCGTATGCTTCCGTTCTATGTGCGCCTGATCGCGTGCGCCGTGCCAACTGTCATCGTTGCATTGGCGATCAATGCAATTCCATTTAATACGACTCATAAAATCGTTCAGCTCTTTATTTACGGTTTTAAGGCGATCATCATTTTCTTGACATATTATTGGTCGGGACTTGCCCTCCGATTCCGTGAGGCACGAGACTTACAGGCGATGATCCGTCGATTCTTAAAACTGAAGCCTGTTCAGGAGCGCCAATAATTGACAGATAAAAGCCTTTATCAGCACTTTGTGACAGTTTATTTTATTGACGTAGCGTGTGAATTTCGGTAGAATCATACAATAGTAGAACAAAAGTTCGTGATCTTCCGCCTTGGCGGATCAATAGGAGAAAATACATGTCAAAAAAAAGAAAATCAAAACAAAACGTCAAGCCAATTGCCGATAAAGATAGACAGGCGGCACTGAAGACGGCGCTCGATCGCATTGAAAAAGATTTTGGCAAGGGTGCCGTTTTGACATTGGGAGATACAGCTGGGATGGAGGTAGAGGCTGTTCCGACGGGAGCACTCTCTCTCGATATCGCACTCGGCATTGGCGGATTGCCGCGCGGACGTGTCATTGAAATATTCGGCCCTGAGGCATCGGGCAAGACAACTGTAGCGCTTCACAGCATCGCCGAAATGCAAAAGCTTGGTGGTTTTGCGGCTTTTATCGATGCGGAGCACTCGCTTGATCCCGTCTACGCTGAGAATCTCGGTGTAGACATTGACAACTTAATCGTTTCGCAGCCCGATTACGGTGAGCAGGCTCTCGAGATCGCTGAGGCGCTTGCACGCTCTGGTGCTGTCGATATCATCGTCATTGACTCTGTCGCGGCACTCGTCCCGCGTGCAGAGATTGACGGAGAGATGGGCGACGCTGTCGTCGGCCTTCAAGCGCGGCTGATGTCACAGGCACTTCGGAAACTGGCCGCAGTCATTAATAAGAGTCGCACCATGGTCATCTTCATCAATCAATTGCGTGAGAAGATCGGCGTTATGTTCGGCAACCCTGAGACAACGACAGGCGGTCGTGCTCTGAAGTTTTATGCTAGTGTACGCCTCGATGTGCGCCGCATCGGCAGAATTGAAATGGGCAATGAGCTTGTCGGATCGAGAACACGCGTCAAAGTCGTAAAGAATAAGGTCGCCCCGCCATTTCGTGAAGCTGAGTTCGATATTCTCTACGGCAAAGGTATCTCTCAAGAAGGCTGTGTGCTCGATTTAGGCGTTGAGGCCGGTATTATCAATAAGAGCGGATCATGGTTCTCTTACGGCGAGAAAAGACTAGGGCAGGGACGTGACAATGTACGCGCTTATCTTGAAGAAGAGGAGAATGAGGAGCTTTTCGAGGAGATTAATGCTAAGGTGCGCGCCCATTACCTAGAACCGACTTCTGAAGTCGAAGATCATCGTGGTAAGCAGTCGGGTGTCGCAGAAGATTTTCTTGAGACAGACGTCGATGCCATACTTGGGCTTGACTTGTGATTGACTTGTCTGCCTTTCATCAGGCACGCGAAATGGCTGTCGCCTATATAGGAATAGATTACTCAAAGTCGTCTGGCAAGGTTCGCGACAACTTGAGGAAAAAAGGTGTCGCCGACGTGCTTGCCGAACAAGTGATCGAATATCTTAAATCGATCGACTATATTAATGATCATCGTGCAGCTAGGAGAGTAGCTCGCCGCTACGAAGGACGTCGTCTCCGTTCTCGGCGCGCGATGGTTTACGTTTTTATACAAAACGGAATTGACTTCGATATCGCGAACGATGAAGCTAATAGGCTGCCAGACGATTGTGAAACGGCGCTTCAGTTATGTGAGGCTACTTTTTCAGAGCGCGAGGACGTTGAAGACGTCGACATAATGAAACTACTCACACGGCGCGGCTATCACACCACTATTGCGCGAGAAGTCATCCGAAAATTCAAAAAAACGTGAGTGTGACGGCATCATTTTATCTTTACAGTTCCATGGCACGAAATAATATGGTCAATAGTGGTATACTTTTCGAAAGGAAACACAACGTCAAGTGATCAACCGGAAACCGGAATAGTGAATGCTGATACTTGAACTACAGGAGTACTGACCAATGAATTTAGCTAATAAATTGACCATCTCACGAATCGTTATGATTCCTTTCATTCTCTTTTTTATGCTTCCTGATACGTTCGGGAAAGATACTGCGTTTTCGAATTTTGTTGGTTCAGCACCCGGCAGGATTATCGCGCTCATCTTGTTTATTATTGCTGCGTTGACAGATATGCTCGATGGTATGTATGCTAGAAAGCAGGGAGCTGTTTCCAATTTTGGCAAGTTGTTCGATCCCATCGCTGACAAACTGCTCGTTCTATCTGTTTTTACTGCCTTCGTAGCAATAGGCAGAGTGTCGACTTTTGTCGTTATCATTCTGATGACTCGCGAGTTTATCGTCACAGGTATTCGGCAAGTTGGTGCAGAGCGCGGTGTCGTGATCGCTGCGAGTTGGTTTGGAAAAGTTAAGACAGTCGCACAGATTCTCACACTGATCGCACTGCTGTTTGAGCCTATCATTGTTCAGTGGCTCGATCGTGATCAGCTCTTTTTCGGTTATGGTACACCGTGGACGTATGTTTGTGATATATTAATCGCCGTGACTGTCTTGTTGACATTGCTTTCAGGATTAGATTACTGGTTAAAAAATAAGCGTCTACTCAGTGATTCCGTTGATGTCGATGTGTAACGGAGTAAGAGTTATGCGCGCATAATAGCTTAAGGAGAATTTTTATGACGCAACAGGAGATTTTTGAAAGAGTTCGCGCGATCTTGGCTGATCAGCTTAGCATTGACGGAGAATCTATTACGATGTCTTCGAATATTATCGACGATCTTAACGCCGATTCGCTCGATATCGTTGAGCTTGTGATGTCTATGGAGGCAGAATTTGATCTCGCAATCCCCGACGAGGAGGCGGAGCGTATCCGTACAGTCGGTGACGCTGTTGGATTTATTAGCGCGAGTCTTTAATCTTTTTGGCGTCTTTTTTGTGACGCGTATGACTGCTGTTACCCTGTGATTTTTGACTTGACAGCACTTGAAAGTCGCCTCGGCTACTCGTTTCGTGATAGGCAGCTGTTTGTTGACGCGCTGACACATTCTTCGTATGCGTACGAACAGGAAGATACAACACGTGACAATCAGAGGCTTGAGTTTTTAGGCGACGCTGTACTCCAGCTCGTCGTGACGGAGCACCTCTATCGCATTCTTTCGGACGCGGCTGAAGGCGATATGACGAAGTTGCGTGCAGGTATTGTCTGTGAGCCTACGCTCGTGCTTGTGGCGCGGTCGCTCGAATTGGGAGCATTTTTACGTCTTGGACACGGTGAAGCGCTTTCAGGCGGAGTCGATAACGCGTCGAATCTCGCCGATGCTGTTGAAGCAGTCCTAGGTGCTATTTTTTTTGATGGTGGTTATGAGGCCGTGCGTGATATCGTTTTGCGCCTCTTTGAGCCATACATCAAGATGGCACTTGAAGGACGCCTAGTCTATGATCATAAGAGCAGGCTCTTTGAGTGGGCACAAGCACAAGGCAATAAAATACCTTTATTTCGTGTTTTGGAAGAGAGTGGTCCTCCGCACGATAAGACATTCAAGGTCGGCTTATGGATCAATGAAGAATTCTGCTCGGAAGGGACCGGTCAATCAAAGAAAGCGGCCGAACAGGAGGCTTCACGCGCGTTCTTTTTCAATGTATTGCGGGGCGATGGCTGATATTCCATGTTGAAATCACTTGAAATTCAAGGTTTTAAGTCTTTTCCAGAACGGACCGAGCTTCTCTTTCATGAGGGTATTACGGCTATTGTCGGACCAAATGGTGCAGGTAAGTCGAACATCACGGATGCTATCAGATGGGTGCTCGGTGAGCAGAGCGCCAAAACGCTTCGCGGGAGGCGTATGGAAGACGTGATCTTCAGCGGAACGGCACAAAGGCGCGCCGTAAGCTTTACTGAGGTAACGTTGACGCTCGATAATACGAGCGGTATCCTACCGATTGATTACGAGACGGTTGCTATCACGCGGCGATATTATCGTTCGGGTGAAAGTGAGTATTTGATTAATAAGACGCCTTGTCGCTTGCGCGATATCAATGAATTGTTGATGGATACAGGGATTGGACTTGACGGCTACTCAATCATCGGTCAGGGAAAAATCGACGAAATACTTAGCAACCGTTCGGAGGATCGACGCGCCGTTTTCGAGGAAGCGTCAGGGATTGTTCAATTTCGTTCGAGAAAAGAAGAGGCGTTGCGCAAACTCCAACGCAGTGAGCAGAACCTTGTACGTGTCGACGATCTCCTCGTTGAGTTGAATGATCGCGCTATCCCCCTCGCGAAACAGGCCGATGACGCGCGATCGCAGATTGATTTAGCTGCGAGATTTAAGCGTGTCGATGCGGCTTTGATACTGCGGCAGATCGCAAAGCTTGAACTTGATCAAGCAAAATGCGCCGATGACTTAGAGCTAACAAAACTTGACCTGGAGCAGGCAAGAAACGAGCAGGATAAAGCGCGAACGTCGTACACCGCTGCCGTCGAGATTGTCGATAATCTTGAGGGGCGTATAGACCGCGAGCAGACGCGTTTTAATGAATTATCGGTCATCGAGACAGAGAAGACAGGGCTTAATGCACTATACCGAGAAAAGCTTGCAGCATCTAAAAAGAATGCAGAATCGCTCATGGAAGAGCGAAATCGTCTGACGATGCAAGTCATGTCGCTCGATCATGAGCTTACAGGTCGCGCTTCGAGGCGCAAAAATCTCATCGAGCGTAAGAGGCAAGCACATAGCGAACTTGAGGGTGCTGAATCAGCTCTCGTTGTCGTCGAGCAAAAACTCAATGAAGTCCATGTGCAGTCGACAGAAGCTTTAAAGAGACGAGACAGGCTTTCTGAGCGCGTCTACTCGCTGCTAGCGATACATCGCGAGAGATCAGGTGAAAAACAAGCACTTAATGCGCGCCGTAACCATGTAAGGGACGAGTTATACGCTATGGAGGACGATCTCACGAAGACGGCGGAGGTGACCGATCAACTGCGAGAGGAAGTCACTGCGCTTGATGAGATGATCGCTAAGATGGACCGTGAGGCGAAAGAGATAAAAGAGAGCGTACAACAGCACCATCTCGATGCCGACGCGATTGATGCATCGCATAGCAAGGTAATATCTGAGATACAGAGACTTCAGTATGAATCAGAGACGCTTGAGCGCCTTGAGTCATCGTTTGAGGGCTACCAACGGCCCGTACAGCTTCTCATGCAACAGTTACAGCGTTCTGCCGATGAGAACGCACGTAAAGGTATTTACGGTCCTCTCGGTTCGCTTCTCTTTGTGCCTGAAGAGTTGACACGAGCTATTGAGGTTGCGCTTGGAGCTTCTACACATCACATCGTCTGTGATTCATCTGACACGGCAAAGAAACAAATTGACTGGTTGCGCCGTGCGCGAGCCGGTCGAATTACGTTTTTGCCTGTTCGATCGATTGAGTCGCGCCCGATTGACCGTTCGACGTTAGAGAGAGCGCGCAGCTCCGCCGGATGGATCGGCGTTGCCAGCGATCTTGTCATGTGTGATCCTGAGATTAAGCCAGCGCTCCTATTTACCCTTGGGAGAACCATGATCGTCGAGACGCTCGACGACGCAATCGCATTGAGTGATATCATTCGCCGCTCACACACAATCGTCACACAAGATGGTGATATCGTCCATCGAGGTGGTTCGATGACTGGAGGGTGGAGTTCGCATAAGACGGCAGGTGTTCTCGGTAGACCGGCGAGGATCCGTGAAATTAGAGAACGTATCGTATCCCTTGAGGAGAAAACAGCTGAGATCGAAGTGCAACTGGAACAAGCGACAGAGGCGCTGAAGCGGGAAGCTGCAAAGGAAGAAACACTTCTTGATAAGCTCGCTCATGCGAGGCGAAAGCACTTGCGGCTTTCAGCCGAGCTTACCTCGGAGGAGCAAGCTTACGAGCGATTGGCGCGTTCGAATAGAGATTTGAACAACGAGGCGGCTGTCATCGATCGGCGGGTAGGCGAGTTATCTGACGAGATGCTAGAGCTTGAAAGCGAGCGTGAAATAGTTGCTTCTGAGCGCGACGAGGCGGCGCTTTTCGTCATGCAGTTTGAGACAGAAAATAGAGAGCTGAGCAGTGAGCGCGATGACTGTCGCGATCGCGTGATACAGCTTAAAGTCTTGATTGACTCTATTGAGGAATCGATCAGTGATTTCGATTCGCTTACGAGCAGAACGGGAAGTGAGAAAGAGCGCGCGGAGTTGCGGCTTAAGTCTGTCGGGCGCGAACTGGAAGAGCAAAATCGTTTGATTGAAACATTCCGCACTGATCTTGAGGAAAATACTTTAGCGCTTGAAAAGGCAGTCATTGAGCGCGAGGAGAGTCGGCGTGCGATCGCTGATTTGATGGAGAAGCGAGAGAGGGAGTCTGAGCTTCAGCGTCAATGGCTTGCGAAAATTACAGATATTAACGATGCGGTGTCACGACTCAGTACAGTCTATGAACGACAGACATCAGACTATTCGCGTGGTCGCGACCAAATCGATGACCAGCTCAACAGGCTCTGGGAATTGCACGGATGGACACGCTTAGAGGCAGAGCGCGAGGCGTGCGAGATCACAACAATGACAAAGGCGCAGTCGGAGCGCGCTGAGCTCAAGCGTCGTATCGATCAGCTCGGTCCAATCAACCACAACGCCGTAGCCGAATACGAGGCGTTGAGCGAAAGAATTGAGTACATGACAGCTCAACGCGAAGATATTGAGAAGGCTAGACGCGGCCTTGAATCGGTCATCCGTGATCTCGATCATTCGATGCGCGAGCAATTTAGCAAAACAATTGAAGTTATCAATCATAATTTCTCTCAAGTATTCTCTGAGCTTTTCTCTGGTGGTCAGGCTGAGATTGTACTTGAGGGCGACGACGATGTCCTCCTCGCGGATATTGCCATACGTGCACAGCCTCCCGGCAAGAGATTGCAGAGACTGTCGCTTTTATCGGGAGGAGAGCGTTGTCTGACGGCTATTGCATTGTTGTTTGCGATTTTGAAACTGAAGCCTGCCCCTTTTTGTGTCTTCGATGAAGTGGAGTCGGCTCTCGATGATGCGAACGTCCAACGTTTCACAGAATACGTGCGCCGTTATGCGTGGTCGATGCAGTTTATTCTCGTTACGCACCGCAAAGGGACGATGGAGGCCGCTGACAGACTGTACGGTGTCACGATGCAGGAACGCGGCATCTCACGCGTGTTGTCGATGAAATTATCGTCGGCGTTGTCGTACGGAGATTGAGTCATTGGGTAAGTCCTCGACAGGAGAAGTAGGATGAGTATTTTTGAAAAATTTAAGCGTGGTTTGACAAAGACGCGTGATTTTATGGCGGCACAATTTAATCGCCTGGCCGCTGGATTCGGCCGTTTCGACGACGACATGCTCGATGAGCTCGAGATGACGCTCATTCAAGCCGACTGTGGTATCACAGCTTCGACTGAATCGATCGAGGCCATCCGTGAGCATATAAGAAACACAGGCGACGATTCTGAACCTGCTGTCTTAGGTGTTCTACACGAGACCCTTTCCTCTATGCTCACTGAAAGGAAGCTGACGCTTGAGCGCGGCACGTTGACGATCTACTTAATGGTTGGCGTCAATGGTACAGGAAAAACGACGACATCGGCGAAACTAGCTCAGCGCGCTAAACGCGAGCAGTATCGAGTGATGATGGCAGCCGCTGATACATTCAGAGCAGCTGCGATTGACCAATTAAAAGTATGGGGCGAACGGACACAGACGGCTGTAATCGCGCACGAGATGGGTTCAGATCCTGCAGCCGTCGTTTTTGATGCGATCCAATCGGCAAAAGCGCGTGGTACAGAATTGCTCATTGTCGATACGGCCGGACGCCTCCACACGAAGAAAAATCTGATGGAGGAGCTTGCTAAGATTAGACGTGTTATTGATCGAGAAGCCCCCGATGCGAAGATTGAGACGCTCTTGGTCATTGATGCGACAACAGGTCAAAATGGAATCATCCAGGCGCGCGCTTTTAATGAATCGGTGCCACTTACAGGCATTGTCATCACGAAGCTTGACGGTAACGCGAAAGGCGGTGTGGCAATCGCCGTTGCACGTGAGACAAAGCTTCCGATTGTGCTGGCAGGCTTAGGCGAAGGCGCCGATGATCTGCAGGACTTCGACCGTGATTTGTTTCTGAAAGCGATCTTGCCTGAAGCCTGAAGGCTTGAGTATTGCAACTCTTTTGATATCAAATTAAGCTTGCTGGCTCATGCCTCTAGCGTTTTTACATGTTTTGCTATCTCTATCCCTCTGCAAGTTTATCAAGTCTGTCAAGTGAAATACTTGACAGTAAATAGTCGGATCGATATAATCGTTTCATGAAAAATTCATGTGAACAATGTGAGAGAGTAACGCATACTGATCTTTGCCTCTGGCTCGATTTCTATGGTGATTTATTGAGTGAGCGCCAGCTTCAGGTAATGACTTATTTTTATGCAGACGATTTGTCATTAGCCGAGATCGCCGATTTGACTGGCTTGACACGGCAGGGGGTTCATGAGCAAGTGAGGAGAGGAGCGTCTAGACTTGAGGAGTTCGAACGAAAGCTCAGGCTAGCAGAGCGCGAAGGCGCTCTGTCGCGGGCTCTTCTTTACGTGAAGAGTTTGCTCTCGAGTGGCGAGATTGAGGAGGCGTTGCGCGCAGTTGATGAACTGTTGGACATGTTCGGTCTAAGCGAGAGTGAGAGGAGCTGAAATGGCACTTTTTGAAAACTTAAGTTCGAGACTTGGGCGTATAGTCGATGCGATGCGCGGAAAGAGCCGCGTGACGGAGAAGGATATCAAAAGCATGATGCGCGAGATTCGTCTTGCGTTGCTTGAAGCTGACGTCAATTACCGTGTCGTCAAAGATTTGACAGATGAGATCAGTGAAAAGGCTAAAGGTGCCGATGTCTTAGAGAGTCTGACTCCGGGACAGCAAGTCGTCAAAATTGTTCACGAATCGTTGATCGATATCCTCGGTACGGAAGAGAAGCTTGCTGTATCGCCGTCAGGTTTCACCGTTTTTATGCTGTATGGATTGCAGGGAACAGGAAAGACGACGGCCGCTGCGAAGCTAGGCCTTTATCTCAAAGAGCGCGGTAAGCGGCCGATGCTTGTCTCTGTTGACGTTCACCGCCCTGCCGCGCAAGAACAATTGCGCGTTTTGGCGGAGCAGGCAGGCGTCGAATGCTACATCAACCCTGAAGAGAAGAGCGCCGCTGTGATCGCACGGCAGGGTCTAAAACGTGCCAAATACATGATGTGTGACACGATGATCGTCGATACAGCGGGACGTATGACTGTCGATGAAGAACTCATGCGCGAACTAAAGGAGGTTGACGCGGTTGTGAACCCTGATGAGAGGCTCTTGATCGTCGATGCGATGATCGGTCAAGAGGCCGTCGCAATCGCTGAGGCATTTGATCAACAGATCGGACTCGACGGTTTTATCATGACAAAATTGGATGGCGATGCGCGAGGTGGAGCTGCTCTCTCTATACGCCGCATGACGGGAAAACCGATTAAAATGGTCGGGACGGGTGAGAAGCTCCGCGACCTCGAAGTCTTTCATCCTGACAGGCTTGCATCACGCATTCTCGGTATGGGCGACGTATTGACGCTGATCGAAAAGGCGTCCGATGCGTTTGACGAAAAGCAGGCGCAAAAGACAGTCGAGAGGCTCAAAGCGAATACTTTTACCATGCAGGATATGCTTGAACAGCTTGAGCAGTTGCAAGGTATGGGTTCGATGAAGGAGATGATCTCCATGATTCCCGGTGTGGGGCGTCGGATGGGGGATATCGAAGTTGATGAGCGCGGACTTATTCGCACACGCGCGATCATCCAGTCGATGACAGTCCATGAACGAGAAAATCCTAAAGTGCTCAATGCGTCGCGGCGCCGCCGTATTGCCTCAGGAAGTGGTATGACCGTTCAGGATGTCAACCGCGTTGTGCGACAATACGATGACATGCTTAAATTGATGAAGCAGTTTGGTGTGCTCGGTGGAGGCAAAAGGAAAAGGCGTAAGCGCTCGCCTTTTGGCGGCTTCGGATTCTAAGCCCGAAAGCGCTTGGGAAAATTCCTACAGCGATGCCATCGCTGTGGCAATAGATAGATACAAACATAATCGGAGGAAAAATAATGGCAGTCAAAATTCGCCTCAAGAGAGTCGGAAAGAAAAAACAACCTTATTACCGCGTCGTCGTCGCCGATTCGCGTTCACCGCGTGACGGTCGTTTTATCGAGCAAATCGGAACATACGACCCGCACACTGATCCGTCTACTTTCAAGGTGGACGCAGATAAGGTGAAAGATTGGATCGCAAAGGGCGCACAGCCGACTGATACAGTCAAAAAGCTGTTGAAGTACAACGGCATTCTGGAGTAAGTCATGAAAGAGTTATTGAGAACTGTGATTGAACCTCTCATCCGTCACCCGGAAGAACTCTTAATCGAGGAGGAAAAGAGGGGTAGGGAAGTCGTGTTGAGCGTCCACGCCCATGCTGAGGATATCGGTCGCGTTATTGGACGCGGTGGACGTCGTGCGCATGCGATCCGTGCCGTCTTAAAAGCAAAGGGTGCGATGGATGGCAAACGTGTGACAGTTGATATCATTTCATGAAGTCGGTTCGTCTCCTGATCGGTTACCTTCGGCGCGCGCACGGAATCCATGGCGATATTCTCGTAAAGAGTCTTACGGATGACGACGCGCGCTTTACGGTGGGACTAAAGTGCTTTCTCGTGAAGGATAGCGACGCTGATCCTCACGGTGAAGTGACGATCTCGCGCGTCCGCGTGACGCCCTCAGGTCTTTTGATCGGTTTCCGTGGTTGTGATAATCGTGAGACGGCAAGGCGATATTGTGGCTCATACCTCGCTGTTAGGAGAGAGGACGCGATTGAGCTACGTGATGAGGACGAATTCTATACAGGAGACATTCTCGGATCGCGTGTGAGCGATCGTACTCGTGGCGATCTCGGTGAGTTGGTCGATTTGATCGACGCAGGAGGATCGGACGTCCTCGTTGTCCGCAAGCCGGGCGAGCGCGACGTCCTTATTCCTTTTCTAAAATCGATCGTTCAGAGCGTCGACATTGAAGCCAATACGATTGAGGTCGTGTTGCCGGAAGGGCTTTTTGAGCTCTATAGAGATACGAGCGACGATGTATCGTCACGTTGAGTGTCAAAGCTTCTGCCGGGTCATCTCGAGCGTTCATTGCTACATCCCGTTATATGTCGTTTTGCCTATGGTGATTGAGCACTAGGTTACCTGAATGAGATAAAATGAAGCGAAACAGAGGTTGTCGTGAAGTATTCAATCCTTTCTCTTTTCCCTGAACAAGTATACGATGCGCTCCGTTTCAGCATGACGGCGCGAGCGATGGATCGTGGATTGATCGAGCTCAACCTCGTGCAGATCCGCGATTTTGCGATCAACGAGTATGGGCAAGTCGACGACGCGCCTTATGGTGGTGGTCGCGGGATGGTCATGATGTGCGAACCTATTTATAATGCGTGGCGTTCAGTCGTCGCACAATCCGACGCCAATAACTGTGATCAAATCGTTAATCACGTTGACGAGAAGAGTCAAACAACGATCCAAGATAGTTCAGCCCATACGATCTTCCTTTCTCCGGCAGGGAAGACGTTCGACCAGAAAATGGCACTCGAGCTATCGAAGAAATCGCATATCGCCTTCATTTGCGGCCATTACGAAGGAGTTGATGCTCGTGTGATTGAAGAGATTGGAGCCTACGAAGTCTCCTTAGGCGATTTTGTCTTGACGGGCGGTGAACTTGCCGCCGCTGTGATGATCGACGCGATTACGCGCTTACTCCCAGGTGTCTTACCCGATGAAGAAGCGTGGCAGCTTGAGTCATTCTCCGGTGGATTATTAGAGTGGCCACAGTATACGCGCCCGCGTGTTTGGCGTGACCGCGCCGTTCCTGATGTCTTGCTCTCCGGACATCAAGCGAACATTGAACGTGAGCGCGATATCTCTCGACTTGTCGAGACGATTACTAAGAGACCGGAACTCTTGAAAGGGCAGTCGATCGATCGCACGCTTTGGGAGCTCGTAGCGAAGCGGTTTGAAGACCCTCTATTTTAATTTATTAGAATTGATTGATCGACAATACAAGTAATTTTACTGTCATTGAAATTTTTAGTAGGATATATTACTGCTAAATGAAATAGCTTTGAAATACAAGTATTTTTCCTGATCGAAAGAAAATATATATTTTTGTAATTGTATTTGATTTTTCAAAATAGGATCAAATAGACTTCATTATGGTTAAACCAGAAATCAAATTACTCGCAATAGATATAAATATACAAAATGTGCGATATTGTGACCTAGAAATTCCACATAATTGTTGTATTAAAGCAATAAACAGGTTAATGATTATTTGAAATCTTAAAAAATTTAGCTTGCATTCTCCGATTGAATGGGCTATCATCTAAAAGAGGTTAAACCAAATAGTCGACTTATTAATTAAAGATTGTCGATTCTTGGTTATGATGATGATCAAATTACTGATCTTGGCGTTCAGAGTAGGAGATTTGTACAAATGTATGAATTATCAAGGATTCCCAGTACTGCACTAAAGACTGTGTCAATATCATTTGAATTTTCTTTATAGAAAAGTTGATTTGGTTATATAGTCTCAAAAAGTTTTGTCAATGAAAGGGGAGTAATGTGAGAATAACAGTTTTTGGTGCGGGGAACGGTGCTCTTGCGCTTGCTTCGCGCCTAACGTGTAAGGGACATCACTGTACGATGTTTAACAGGACTCCGACTAAGTATGACGATGTCATGACTAGCGGTTGTTTGAAAGTGAGGTTTGAAGGTTCAGAGAGATGGGTTCGCATACACAAGATTGCTGATCTTGCTGAGGATGCAATAGCAGGTTCAAAGCTGATCGTTGTAGCTGTTCCTGTAACTGGGCAGGGATATTACGCGCAATTAATTGCCAAATCTCTACATGATGATCAGATCATTCTACTGGCTCCAGGACATACTGGAGGTGCATTGCAATTTTGCAAGTACTTGAGAGATTTTGGCTATAAAGGCAAACAAAATGTTTACGAAACGAGCACTCTTCCGTATGTCTGTCGAGTAGAGGCAGATAAAGTCGTTGCAATTTACCGTGAGGCGAAGCATGTTTTACTCGGATCAATCGGCGGTGATTCTCAAATGCTTCGCACTATCTTACGACTATTCCCACAGTTCGTACCCGTTGACAATGTCTTAGTGAGTTCTTTGTCAAACATCAATTCAGTGTTGCATCCTCCTGGAATGCTTGTCAATGCTGGCTATATTGAACGCATGGAAACTCCGTTCACGTTTTACTATGAAGGGGCTACATCTTCTGTAGCTTCTTTAATTGCTGAGCTGGATAAAGAGCGCTGTTCAATCGCTGACAGTCTAGGACTTAAGGTTGATCCATTTATAGACATATTCCATAAATGGGGGTACACGTCTGATGAGGCTTGGGAACAAAGAGATATTAAACAGGCAATGTTAGATTCGATTCCGAATCAAAGTATTTTGTGTCCAACATCTTTAGATACTCGTTACATTCACGAGGACGTCGGGTACGGGCTCGTCCCAATTAAGTATTTTGGATGTATCGCAGGAGTAGAGACTCCCGTTATGGATTCATTTATTAAACTGTTTAGCATCATCAACAGTCGAGACTATTTGTCGGAGGGATTAACCTTAGAAAAAATGGGCTTACCTAAAAAGTCAAACAGAGGTAACATCTTCGAGACAATTCATAAATTATCGGAAGCTGTCTAAGTCGACAGAATATACCAGCAAGGGGATTGATTTCATGTTGTTTCAGCAGCTAATAAATGGTTTAACGATTGGAACGGCGTATGCGCTAGTAACAATCGGTTTTACGATGATTTACGGAGTATTAGAACTTACTAATTTCGCCCACAGTTCCTATTATATGCTCGGAGCATATCTGTGCGTTAGTTTCATGAACCTAATAGGACTAGATGTGTTAGGTTTTTTGCTCGGGACGATAGGTGCCATCCTCGTATGCGGCACTATTTCAGCTTTAACAGACAAGTTAGCCTTGGGTGTAATTAGAAAAAGGGGTGGGGCAGCAATTTCTGCCCTTTTATGCACGATCGGGATTCAAACGGTCATCAATAATGCCATCATTCTCGGCTATGGATCGGAAACACGTCAGTTTATCAATGTTTTCAATCTAGGAAGATTCAAAATTGGACCAGCGACCGTGTCGTGGATGCAAGTCATTATCGCAACGGTTGCGATATTAATTATGCTTTTACTAACATTCATCATTCGTCGCACAAAATTCGGGGCTGGAATGCGCGCTATTTCTCAAAACCAGAGAGCGGCGCAAATGATGGGCGTTAAGGTGAATAAAATAATTCAGTGGACCTTTTTTATCAGTGCTTCTGTATCAGCGCTTTCAGGTGTCCTCATTGGCATGTATTACAGGACTTTAGAAGTGAACATGGCAACTGTAGTAGGTTCAAAAGCTTTTGCCGCCGCCTTGCTTGGAGGAATTGGTGAGTTGCCTGGTGCTGTTATTGGCGGCTTCGTCATAGGTGTTTTAGAGTCTTTTGTAGCCGGATATGTAAGCTCAGGTTATAGAGATGCTATCGCATTCGCTGTTTTGATCGTCGTTCTCGTTGTTCGTCCTCAGGGGATATTGGGGAAGAAAATTCATCATAAGGTTTGAGGTGTTCAATGAAAAAGTTATTCTCGAAATCGATTAAGCGAATCATTGAAAAGTGGGCTGTCAATGAGTGGAAAGTTGCCTTTTCTTGCCTGATTATTGCCTTAGCTTTGCCTATCGTCTTGAACACTAGATACTTGCTCTCGGTTATGACAATATGTTGCGTCAATTCAATATTAGCTGTCTCTTTGAATATGTTGACAGGATATCTCGGTATCACATCACTTGGTCACGCAGCTTTCTATGGATTGGGGGCCTATACTGCTGCAATACTAGGTACAAGATTTGAGCTCAACATCATAGTAACTCTGCCTGCAGGTATGATCATAGCAGGTATTGCGGCATTTTTGCTTGGATTGGCAGCTATTCGAGCACCAAGTAGGCATTTGGCTATCATCACTTTAGGTTTCTGTGAAATCGTGAAAATCGTTGAGTTGAACTGGTTTAGTTTTACAGGTGGCGCTAACGGCATTCATAGTGTACCTCGGATATCTTTACTCGGATGGGATTTGTCTGGAAAATATGCTAAATACTATCTTGCCCTATTCTTGCTAATCCTTACTATTTCTACTATCTCGTTAATCATGCACTCAAAGATTGGAAGAGCTATTTATTCAATCCGTGACAATGAGATTGCTGCAGAATCTATGGGTGTGAACGTATTCTCGTATAAACTATTTGTATTCACCTTCTCTGCCATGTTTGCTGGACTCGCAGGTGCATTCTATGCTCATCACTTCTCGTATGTTTCTCCTTTGTCTTTCACATTTGAACAATCGATTGTATTACTGAGCATGGTGATTCTAGGTGGTATCGGATCGATGCCAGGCACAATCATTGGCGCAATTATTCTTAGTCTTCTTCCCGAGCTACTTCGAGATTTTACGACATGGAGGCAGGTCATCTATGGGGCAATTATCGTTATTTTGATGGTGGCACGACCGAGCGGAATGTTAGGTAAATACAATTTCAAACACATTCGTCAACAGGTTAAATACTCGAAACTGTTAACGAAAAATGAAAACAAACCACTGGAAAAGATGACTGGATAAATAACGGAGAGAACATATGAAAATATTGGATATCAGCCATTTGACAATTCGATTTGGTGGTCTAACGGCAGTCAATGATTTCGACATGTCTGTGTCGAAGGGTGAAATCGTAGGCATTATCGGTCCGAACGGTGCCGGAAAGACAACAGTGTTCAATATGTTAACTGGCATCTATACGCCTACAAGTGGGACGATTCACTATCGAGATATACTGCTCAACAATCGGCAGCCTCATGAAATTGCAAAAATGGGAATCTGTAGAACTTTTCAGAATATTCGGCTGTTCGATAAGATGACAGTCATCGAGAACGTCATGGTTGCATCACATACAAGAACGGCAGAACGATTTATCAACATACTAACCCGTTCGAAAAAAATGAGAAAAACTGAAGCGGCTGTTGAAAGCAATGCGATGACACTTCTTGAACTGGTGGGATTAGCTGACTATCGATATGAATATGCACCTAGTTTGCCTTATGGGTTGCAACGTAAGCTCGAGATCGCTCGAGCCATGGCCGCCGAGCCGGAGATTATTCTTCTAGATGAGCCTGCAGCAGGGATGAATGATAGAGAGACATCTGAAATGGCAAAGTTCATCTTAGAAATTAGAGATATGGGGTTTACAGTCGTGCTAATTGAGCATGATATGAGGCTCGTGATGGGAATTTGCGACAGGGTTTATGTCCTGAATTTTGGTTCGCTGATTGCTGAGGGCTGTTGTGAGGACGTTAAAACGAATCCTGCAGTCATTGAAGCTTATCTTGGAAAGGAGGTTCAGTTAAATGCCTCTACTAGAAGTTAGCGATTTAAGGGTTAACTACGGCGCTATAACTGCTGTTCAAGGAATTGATTTATTTGTTGAGAAGGGTGAAATTGTTACACTATTAGGTGCCAACGGAGCAGGAAAGTCTTCGACACTCAGTGCAATTGTTAATTTGGTCAAGCCTTCTTCCGGAAAAATCATGTTTGATGGTCAAGATATTACATGGAAACCCACTGCAAACATAGTTGAAGCTGGTATTAGCCAGGCGATGGAAGGTCGTCAGATTTTTCCGAGAATGACAACTCTTGAGAACTTACATATGGGCGGCTACATATCGACGAAAGAGGAAATTGAAGTTGGCATAGAGCGTGCATACGAGTTGTTTCCTATATTAAAAGAGCGATCTAAACAGATGGCAGGCACATTGTCTGGTGGCGAGCAGCAAATGCTATCAATTGCTCGCGCTCTAATCAATAATCCTAAGTTACTACTTCTCGATGAGCCTTCACTTGGATTAGCACCCATGATTATCCAGGATGTTTTTAACGCCATTGTGAGTATTCGTGACGAGTTTGACACATCGATACTGCTCGTAGAGCAGAACGCTAGGGTTGCCTTAGCCATTTCTTCTAGAGGATACGTCATGGAAAAAGGGAAAATCGTGATTGCTTCTACGGCTGAAAAACTTCTTAACGATGAGAAGGTGATCCATGCCTACCTCGGTGGAGAGTCAAAAGCATTAAGAGAGGAACTGACATGAGGATATCTAAAGTTATCCAAACCATTGATACTCATACGTATGGAAATCCAACTAGAACGGTCGTTTCAGGAATCCCACCTTTAGTCGGTCGAACAATGGAAGAAAAGCGCGAATACTTTGAGAAACATTTTGATTGGGTAAGAACTGTCACCATGTATGAGCCGCGCGGTAGTTCTGCCATGAGTGGCGCCGTTTTAACGACTCCTTGTCACGATGAAGCAGATTACGGAGTTATCTTCATTGATTCAGGCGGCTACTTTCCAATGTGTGGTCACAGCACGATTGGTGTGGCTACGATGCTCATTGAAACAGGTATGGTAACCGTGGACGAACCTGTTACAAATCTAGTCATTGACACGCCTGCCGGCATCGTTAGGATCGCGGTAGAAGTCCGAGAAAATCAAGCGTGTAACGTTTCTTTTGTCAATGTACCGTGTTTTCTTTACCAAACAAAAGAACTCTTCTTTGAGAATCTAGGACCCGTCGAATTAGATGTCGCGTATGGGGGCGGTAGTTTTGTTCTCGTTCCAACTGAACCATTCGGTCTTGAAATTTCACGTAATTTTGTTCCGCGCTTGTTGGCAGCGTCACATGTCGTACTCGAAAAAGCGAACACGGAGATCGGCTTTCATCATCCGGAAAAACCTGAGATCAAAGGAATTCAGCAGGTTCACTGGTATAGCCAAAAGGTTTCGCGGGATGACGTACATGCCAAGAGTTTTAACGTACTTTTACCCGGTTTTGATCGATCACCTTGCGGAACCGGTACTTCTGCAAGAGCGGTCGTCGAATTTGTAAAGGGGAAGATTGGTATAAATGAAGAATTCGCCCAAGAAAGTGTGACGGGAGGTCGTTTTGTGTCAAAAATTCTCGAACCTATCGAAATTGGCGGTTTTAAAGGCGCTATCCCGAGCTTGTCGGGCGAGGCACATTTAACGGGATGTTGCTCTTTTCTAGTGGATCCAAACGATCCCCTAGGACTAGGGTTTGAGGCATATGTATAGGAGGCATTTCGATCGGATTTACACTCAGTCTGATTGAAAGAGGGAAAATCTGAAATCCCATGTGGAGGATGGGATGAGCAGAATCACGATACCAAGGACGTGATTGATCAAAAATGGAGGAGAATTCAAATGAAATCAAAATTCAGACAGATTGCTCTTTTGTTGGTGTTGATTATGACGCTGACACTGATGGTTGCCTGTGGATCGGGTGATGGCGAAGCAACCACGTCAGAGAAGCCGGATGATTCAAGTTCTGCGAGTACTGGCGAGAAGGCTGGATTAGATGAAGATAATCCAATCTACCTTGCTTGGTTGAGTCCACTGACCGGCAATTATGAAGAGTATGGTAAGACAGGTGTGGCCGCCTGTACGCTAGCATTGGAAGATATCAATAATTCTGGAGGTATCTTAGGCCGTAAAGTTGTTATTGATTATTTTGATGACAAGGCGGATGCTACAGAGTCGCTCAATTCAGCAAATGCCATCGTTGATGCGAATAAATATGTTGCTGTCATAGGCAATTATTCTTCGACTGGAGCGATGTCCGCAATACCGGTATTTGAGGAAAATAAGATTATTTACGAAACGCCGATTGCGTCACATGCTGATCTTGCGAAAATGGGACAGTACATTTTCCGAAATGGTTCTGTTCAATCAACTGAATCCAGACTGGTGGCAGATTATATGATTGAAGCAGGATATAAGAAAATGGCGTGCATCTATATGACGGACGATTTCGGGTTGAATACTTGGAAGAATTGGTCAGATCAGTTTGAAAATGTAAGAGGTGGAGAAATTGTTGTAGCTGAGAATTATATTGTCGGTCAGACAACCGATTTTAGCCCACTGATTACAAAAATTATGGGATATGAAGTAGACGGACTATACATGATCGCCGACTATTACGATGCTGCAAAAATTGCAATCCAGGCGAAGGATTTGGGGTGTGAACTACAATTGTTCGGTGCCCCTATGGTTGTCCGATATGACACACTGAAGCTAGGAGGCGATGACCTAAACGGTCTGATCGCAGTTAGTACTCTTCCGGTCGGGTCGACAGATCCCAAATTTGTCGAATTTGATAAACGGTATCAGGAACTGAAAGGCGATCGCGCCAACGTACACGCCGCTCTTTGGTATGACACGACGATGCACTTGGCTGATGCAATCAACAAAGCAGGGTCTACTGATCCCGATAAGATCAAAGATGCGATCTATGCTAACGAATTCGAGGCCCTCGCCTGCACCTTTAAGTACGACTCTGAAGGTAACTCAATAAGAACCTACTTTGCTTCTCAAGTTGAAGGCGGAGAATGGAAACTGAAGGATACGTTCGTTCCTGAGATTCAAGAGGATGGAACAGTGAAATACAAGCTACTTGACTAAGATTAGTGGCTATGAATTGACTTGATGATGAAGGAATCAATTTGCTCAACCATAATTAATTGGTTCCTTCATCAAAATTGCAAAATGAGATAGGTTTTTAGTATGACGTGTTCTGAAAAAATGGGCAGCTTCTACAGCGGCATAACGTGTCAGGATATTCCCCCACATGTTATGAAGAAAGCTCGCTTAACGTTATTTGATTTCCTATGTGTGTTACGTTTAGGTGCAAAATATACTGTGATCAATCCGATCATTAAACGTTATTTGGTCTCTCTTGAGCATCCTGAAAAATATACAGTGCTCGGATTGAAAATGAAATCGTCTCTTGAGCATGCTGTGCTTGGAATGAGCGTTGTATCTCATGGCGTCGAATTAGATGATGGGCACTTATCAAGTGCGACACATCCTGCTGTTGCTGTTATTCCTGCCGCGCTTGCAATGGCTGAAAAGTGTCATTCGAATCTTCGCGATCTCTTAGTTTCAATCGTTGTCGGCTACGATTGTATGATCCGGTTCGCCAAGGCAATAAATCCGAAGCATTTATCGTTGGGATTCCACTCAACAAGCACCTGCGGTACCTTAGGTGCTGCGTGCGCTGCGGGATGGCTCTTGGGACTTGATTCTGAACAATTAAGCCATGCACTTGGAATCGCTGCTCTTCAAAGCGCAGGCCTACAGGAAATGCTCCATGAAAATGCCTCGATCAAACCATTTCAAGTTGGAAAGTCATCTAGTGCTGGGATTATCGCCGCTGAATTAGCAGCTTTAGGTAGTAAAAGCCCTTCTAAAGTGTTTGAAGGTCAATATGGTTGGTTTAATGCCATGTCAAACAATGATTACCGTGAGACTGATTTATGGGATAGGCTGGGTAAACACTGGATGATCATGGATACGTATGTCAAGTTGTATCCAAGCTGCAGATACGCTCATGCAGCTATTGATAGTGCTCTTGAACTATACGATGAAGGTTATAGAATGTCTAATGTTAAAAATGTAAAGCTCTACCTTTTCCAACAGGGAATCAATGAGGTTGGAGTCTTTAAAGTTCCTTCTCAGTACGAAGACGCTCTTTTCTCTGTGGCTTATTCAATTGCGATTGCCTTTCAATATGGAAAGGTGCGTATCGAAGAGATTGCTTCCAATCTTCAGAATACACGTATCCTAGAGTTTGCCGACAACATAGACATCATATCGGATAAGCAGATGACAGATTCCTTTCCACGAGAAGCGGGTTCGAGAATAATCTTTGAGGATGATAACGGTAACATCGTTGTTCGTGAGAATAAGAGAGCACGTGCCGATTTTGATACTCCTCTAACGGATGAGGAATATCTGCTAAAAGCAGCCCAAATACTTGAGAATGTAGTTCATAGAAAGTATATAGATGTATTGTGGGAAAAAGTAGTCTTGAGTGATCAAAAAATGGATGTTAAGGAGATTATTGAGTTAATGAATGAAATGGGGGCATGAGGAATTTAGCTCACAGAAGGATACATGCGCTTAAAGATGTTAAACCAATATGTTGGAAATACTGAATACGTTGTGATGATCAAACCAATATCAGAAATTTTGAAGAAGGAGTAATAGGTATGAAACCAAATGTAGCAATTCTTGGTGGTGGTAATGGTGCCTGTGCCTACGCGGCAGATTTGAAGCTAAAGGGCAGTAAGGTATCATTATATGAGGATCCGAGATTTTTCTCAAACTTAGAAGAGGCAGTCAAAATTGGTGGTCTATATCTCGAGAATCGATGTGGACTTCCTAATGTGTCGGAGGGGTTTGCAAACCTTGATTTAATTACAGACAACATCGAAGAGGCAATAGCAGATGCTGAGCTCATTTTTGTCGTAGTTCCAGCATTTGGTCAAGAAGCCTTTATGAAGGCAGCAGCACCATACTTAAAAGATGGCCAGCTTATTTGTTTTAGTCCGGCTAATTTTGGTGCTTCCATACGCATGTCCCAAATATTGGAAGAAGTTGGGAATAACAGCGATGTTCTTCTTGTGGATACAGAATGCATGATGTATTCGGGATTTAAAGATGACCCGACACATGTATGGGTAAGTGGGTACAAGATTGGCATGAAGGCCGCGGCATTGCCCGCCACAAGAAATAAAGAAGCCATTGAAAAAATACACAACGTTTACCCTGAATGGGAGGACTGGGGCAATGTGATAGAAATTGGCCTTCGAAATATCAATACTGTTTTCCATGCTCCTATTTGTGTGTGCAATGCGTCACTAATTGAGCGTGCAGAGGAATTTCTCTTTTATAGAGAAGGGGGATCGCCTTCAGTTGGGAGAGTCGTTGAGGCAGTAGAAAGTGAACGTATTGCCGTTTGCAATGCTCTGGGGCTTAGATCGGAGCCATCGTTAGATGTGCTTTTGAAATGGTATGCCGCTAGTGGTTGTAAGGGTGATACGCTGGCTGAAGCAATGTCTCAGAACCCGGTATACGAATGGGATTACGGTCCGACCTCGCTCCATCACAGATTTTTAACTGAGGATATTCCCTACGGTATGATTCCTCTTGAACAGCTTGGTGAAGTTGCCGGTGTTAAGACACCCGTCACCACTGCTGTCATCGAGTTGGGAATTGTACTTACTAATATGGATCTTCGCAGTCAGGCTAGAGATTTGAAGGCGATTGGATTGGATCAATTGAGCAAGGATGAGTTGGTTACTTATGTAGAGAAAGGTTGATAAGTCAACGATCTGAGAGCATAGAAAGGATGAAAAAATGCAGGAGATTTTTGATAAACAACGTGATGTGATGAAGGAGTATGGTTTCGATGGTCTTGTGACTATGTCTCCAGAAAATACTCAATACGTAATTGGTGTGAATGTCCCCACCCAATCGACAGTACGCAGCAGATTGGTTGTTAGTACGATCACCCATCATGAAGATCCAGTGACCGTGTGTGTCAACATTGAGGAGGAGCTGGTGAAAACAGAGAGCTGGTTGGATCCGGATCGAGTATTTTCATACAACGAGTTCACGGTCGACCCTATCGTGTTTGCTGCCGAAAAAATGATTGAAATGGGGTTGAAAGGTGGAAAGGTTGGGATCGAGTTTGATTACCTATCCGCCAAGGATTATTTGAAACTGAAGGAGGTCGTTCCCGAGATTGAATTTGTGGATGCCTCGCGCGCTTTCGAAGATATGCGAAAAATCAAAATGGATTGGGAGATTGAGGTTATCAGAAGCTTGGCTTCAGGTGCTGAAAAAGTCATCTTTAGCGCTTTTGATGGAGTCAAAGCTGGTATGACAGAAAATGACATGTTTGCCATATGCAACAAAGTATTCTCTGAAATCGGTGGCGATAAGCTCACGATTATGACGATCGCATCAGGAGAGAAAAGCACAATGTTAAACTCACCTCCATCGGATCGTATTTTACAGAAGGGAGATGTTGTTAGACTTGATCTTATCGGCACGAAACAAGGATACCTATGTGATGTCTGTCGTACTGCTGTCGTAGGTGTACCGACTGAGAGACAATCTCGTATTTGGGAGCTTTTAGTCGATTCACATGACAGAATTATCGCTCAAATAAAACCTGGAGTTAATACGCATGATATTTTCGATGATTTCGATGTAAACATGCAAAAAGCAGGCTTCCCGGCCTCGATCGATTTTGTTGGACATGGTTTAGGACTTGGGTTACATGAAGAACCTTATATTAACCGTTTCACACACAATATTCTTCAGGAAAAAATGGTTTTATGTGTTGAACCCATTTACATTGATGCTCCTATTGCGGGCTATCAACTTGAAAATGAGATTTTGGTAACAAAGGATGGTTGTGAAATTCTCTCAGGTTCACGTCCATATGACAAGCTTGCATTCATTAGAGACGAATGATTTTAGTTGGAGTTGAATAATGGTGCAAAATATATCTGACATGTTTCACGCTCAAAGTGTTGCTGTTGTTGGTGCATCAGCCAATCCTGATAAGATGGGGCATACTATCCTTCATAACATCATTGCTGGAGGTTACAGGGGAATGATATTCCCTGTTAACCCCCGCGGTGGTGATATACTCGGTTATCCTTCTTATCCATCAATCGTTGACATTCCTCACCCTGTGGATTTGGTAGTCATCGTTGTCCCTGCACCTTTTGTTCCTGACATTATCGAGCAGGCAGGCAGAATAAATGTTAAGGGTATTATCATTATTACGGGCGGTTTTCGAGAAATCGGTAACGATGCACTTGACGCAGAAGTTATGAACTTAGCACGTGGTTATGGGATACCAGTTGTCGGACCAAACTGTCAGGGTGTCAACTATACTCCCAATAAATTATGCGCGAGCTGGCCTTTAATCACAGCGAAAGGTCCAATTGCAGTCATTTCGCAGAGCGGAACGATAGGCGCCGCCATTTCGATGTGGGCAGAAAAAGATGAGATAGGCATCTCGGCATTTGTTTCACTGGGAAATCGCAGTGATGTTTCAGAAATCGATCTTATGTATTTCTTTGCAGAAGACGAAGAGACGCGCTGTATTGCATTAAATATTGAAGGTGTTAGCGACGGTAAACGGTTTATTGATTGTATTAGAAAGATCGCTGATGTAAAACCGATCATTGTTTTGAAGCCAGGTAGATCTCCTGAAGGACAGCGTGCTGCTGAATCACATACAAAAGCGATTGGCGGGGATGATGCTGTTTTTGATGCTTTATGTAGACAATTCAATTTGATCCGTGCTTATGACTTAGATGAATTCTACGATCTATGTAAACTTGCAGCTTTCATATCTTCGCCGATGGGCAATAATCTTGCAGTGATTACGTCAAGTGGTGGAAGCGGCATTCTTGCTGTAGATGCTGCGGTGGAAAACGGTTTAAAAATCCCCAAACTCAGTGATGAATCTATTTCGAAGCTGAAGGAAATATTACCGTCGCAGTGTGTCATATCGAATCCTCTTGATTTGACGGGTGATGCACTTGCTGACCGTTATAGCGATGCTTTAGAAGTCTTAAGGTCTGACTGCACTTTTGACACTTTTCTAGTCATTTTTGGTGATCCTATCCCTGATACGGCAGAAGTGTTTCTTGAGTTAATGGAGAAGTCTGAAAAGAAATTTATTGTCTCTTATCTCGGTGGCGGCGATGTTGAAGAATCTGAAAAGAACGCTCTGCACAGAATTTCGATTCCAGTTTTTCCTACGCCTGAGAGAGCAGTAAAGGCAATAAGTGCTATTCAAAAGTATTACGAACGAAAAGATGAAAAGAAAGACGAGGTATGAAATAAAGATGAGTAGTCAGCCTGTTTTAGCTGATGGGGGCACAAGACATCTGCTAATGGGAAATGAAGCAATCGCTCGAGGCGCTATAGAAGCTGGTGTTCAGCTTGTTGCGGCGTATCCTGGAACTCCTTCCTCAGAGATTTGTGAGGTTTTGATCGATGCTGCTCCTCATTGTGACTATTATGTTGAGTGGAGCACGAATGAAAAGATTGCATTTGAGATGGCCGCTGGTGCTTCTCTTGTCGGTGCCAGAAGCATCGTAGCAATGAAAAATGCTGGACTTAATGTAGCCATGGATACTTTTATGACACTTCCATACGGTGGCGTAAAAGGCGGCATGGTGATCGTTGTTGCCGACGATCCGGCAGCCCACTATTCTTCTACCGAACAGGACACAAGATTCGCTGCGGCATACGCGGAAATCCCTTGCCTCGAACCTATGGATCAACAAGAGGCATTGGAAATGACGAAGGCAGCTTTTGAAATTTCTGAGGAAATGGAACTTCCTGTATTCCTAAGATCGGTCAGTCGGATATCGCATGCCAGTGGCGATGTATTGCTTGGTGATCTTCGTGAAGAGCGCAATCAATTAGGTTTCAATAAACATTACAAGTTGCCTTTTAGGTGGAATGTCTACGGGCCTCCAGGCGCCTTAGAAAAACACAAATGGCTTCACTCAATATTGCCTAAGGCGAAAGAGTTATCAAACATCAGTCCATTCAATAAGTTGAATTTGGTACCCAATTCTAAGACAGCAATTGTCATGGCTGGAATAGGTGCAGCATATGGTATAGATGCGCTACGCAGAATTGGATTGGCTGATCAGTTTAGTACGTTAAAGCTCGGTATGGTCTATCCTTTAGCAGAAAAATTAGTGGATGAATTGCTTGAAGGTGTTGATACTCTTATCGTCATTGAAGAGGGTGACCCCGTTGTCGAAAATCAGATTCGGGCTTACGTTCAGTCAAACACTAGCGGTCTAACTATTTATGGAAAATCGATCAATAAGATTCTTAATCCTTACGGTGAACTTAATGCTGACGTTGTATCGGAAGCTCTAGCTGGATTATTGGGTATTGAGTATTGTGGTGATGTCATGTCTGATGTTCGTCAAAGTATTATTGAAACGGTTACGCCACGATCATCAACGCTTTGCGCAGGATGTTCTCATCTTGGAACTTACGCAGCCCTTAAACAAGTTCTCAAAAAGTATCCCGGTATCAACATTATCAATGGCGATATCGGATGCTACGAACAGGGAGGATATGGTGTTGCAGGAACAACTCCAAGTCCCAATGATGACGAGAGCAAAAAATATCCGAATATTTCCACCTATGAAATGCTCGATACGATTCACGTCATGGGGAGTGGAATTGGTTTGGCTCAGGGTCAAGCACACGTTGGATACTCAGATGGCAAAATATTAGCTGTTGCCGGTGATTCAACGTTTATTCATGCGGTACTACCTTCTGTCGTTAATTGTGTGTACAGTGAGGCCGATATTACGTTCCTAGTACTTGATAATAGATGGACATGTATGACAGGGCATCAACCGAATCCAAATACGGGTCTAAGTTCACTTGGTGAGCCGAGGGAGAGACTCGATCTAGAGAAAGTTGTGCGCGCATTTGGAGTCAATCATGTCATGAAAGCAAATGCTTACGATCTCGAGTGTTTAAGTGAGACAATTCATCATGCACTTGAACATAAGGGAATATCAATCGTTATTGTTGAAGGAGAGTGCATGCTGCAGGTGCAGCGAAGGAACCGCACAGTTAATGTCAAGACGCATGTCATCCAAGATAAGTGTATTGGTTGTCGTGCATGCGTTAACCTAGGATGTCCTGCTGTTACGTTCGACAAAGTGAAGCGTAAGGCTGGTATCGATCCTTTGACATGTACTGACTGCGGTCTATGTTCACAGATTTGTCCTGTCAACGCGATTAGCAAGAAGGGGAGAGATTGAAATGAAGCAGGAGATTAATATTGTTGTTGCCGGCGTCGGGGGACAGGGTAGTATTCTCGCATCCCATATCATCGCTGAAGCTGCAATGTGCTCAAATGATACACGTAGAGAACATTTTAAGGTTCGAGTAGGAGAGACGTTTGGCGCCGCGATGCGTGGTGGCGCCGTCGCTTCACACATAAGATTGGGTTTAGTTGAAAGTCCACTCGTTGGGTCTGGAAGGGCTGATCTAATCGTTGCGATGGAGCCACTTGAGGGATTGCGCAATGCCGCCAAATACTTGGCGCAAGACGGACTCGTATTAGTTAATAGAGCATCAATTCCTCCCGTTGATGTCAAAGTTGGAAATTTTGAGTATCCAACTGAAGATATGATTGTTCAATCTATAGGGAATCTCGGTGGCAAAGTCGTGTTTATAGATGCTACCAATTTGGCAATTAAAGCAGGTACTGCCAAAACTGTGAGTGTAGTCATGATTGGTGCCGCTTACGCCAGTGGATTAATTCCTTGCACAGAGGAGAAAATCAAACAATCCATTGAAAATCGTGTTCCCGCTAAATTCACTAAAGCAAATCTCGATGCGTTCGCTCTTGGTGCTGAGGAATACAGACGTATAACTAATGGGAGTTGATGGTATTGCGAATATGAATGAATTAATAGAGCACTGTATTAAAAATCGTAAAAACCCTAACGGTTATGAAGCACTCAGAATACTTCAGAATTATGGAATTCCTGTTGCCCCGTTCGCCCTTGTTCATTCTGTCGAGGAAGCGGTCATAGAGTCACGTTCCCTGAGATTTCCTCTCGTTATGAAAATTGTCGCAGATGAAGTCTCTCACAAATCAGATTTCGGGGGAGTCATCTTAAATATTGAAGATGAGAAAGGGATAAGAAATGCCTTTGAGCAAATTTCTAATAATTTTATGAATGAGTTTCCTGATGCAAAACACAAGGGCTTGTTGTTGATGAACCAGGTTAAAAAAGGGCTGGAGTGTATTTTGGGTGTTACCAGGGATGAACAATTCGGTCACTGTATCATGTTTGGTCTTGGAGGAACATTAGTTGAATTATTCAAAGATGTATCTTTTAGAATTCTTCCTCTATCAGAAGATGAAATGATTAGAATGATTCGTGAAACGAAGGCTTTTCAACTGATGAATGGTTACAGGAATATGCCTCGCATAGATACAGAACCTATTATCAAGAGTATCAATTGCATCAATATGTTAATAACTGATTATCCTGAAATTGCGGAAATTGATATGAATCCTATTATTCTTTATGAAGATAGCTTAGTCCTTGTGGACGGCAGAATGTCTATCAGACCGGAATTTTGACAAAGAGAGGTAAAGATTAATGATAATCAATGTTCTAGGAATATCTGGAAGTCCCAGAAAAGGAGGCAGTTCATCTATTTTGTTAGATGAGGCGCTTAAAGGTGCGGCAACAGTCGATGGTGTTGAGATATCACGATATGAATTTGCAGGGAAAAGAATTGCACCCTGCAACGCCAATTGCGTTTCGTATTGTACAAAAAATCGTGCATGTGCTATTAAGGATGATTTTCAAGATTTACGTGAGATTTATAGTAAGGCGGACGCTGTCATATGGTCAGCTCCAGTCTACCATGCTGGTCCATGTGCCCAAGTAAAATGTGCATTGGATCGTTTAGCAAATGTTGAGTTTATGGCTAGAGCTGGTGCGATGAAACGGCTTAATAAAGTATGTACGGCAATTGTTCAGGGGTCTAGTCGGTGGGGAGGACAGGAGTTAGCAATCCAATATTTTATCAATAGTTTTGTGATGATGAAATGCCTGCCCATTGCTGGTGACATGCCTGCATCTTACTTCGGAGTGGCCGGTCATGCGCCGTCGTGGAAGCTAGGATGCATTGTCGAAGATGAAAAAGCTATGCAGACAGCATTTATAGCAGGTATAAGGGTAGCAGAGACAGCGAAGATCGTTCAGGTTGGTCTCGCTACATTAAAAGATGAACTACCGGACATCTATTACGAAACAAAGACAACGTAAGAAACAATCAAGGCTGAGCCTTGATTGTTTCTTACATAAAATAATACGGCTTTCCCATCATTAGCCTTGCGGCAATAAGGTGTGAAGCTCTTCTTTCACGCTACTAAAGTGCGCTATGAGAACATCTTTAACAAATTGCTTGTTTTCAGTTTCCATAGCGGCTTTAATAGCCATGTGTTCTTTAAATGAACGAATCCGTCGCACGTCGTCTAATGCGATTAAACGTCTTTCATAGTGGACAATATTCATAATCGTGTCGGCTAGACTGCAAAGGGCACGATTATTGGAAGGTCGTCTTAAGATTTCGTGGAACTCTTCGTCATGTCTCATGAAATCTTCCGCTTGGCAATTATAGACATCCAACTTGTCAAGGCAGATCTGTAGTTCGTTTGCAACGTCTATCATGCTCGTTGTCATTAAGTCGATCGCTTTTGTTTCGAGAGCCTCCCTAATGTCATAAAAATCGTCAATTTCATCCTTGTGCATCACTACCCATAGAACAAGATCATTCTTTGAAGAAAGTTTATATCTTCGTTTAACAAAAATACCGCTACCATGTCGGATTTCAAGGACATTAATAGCTTCTAAGGCTTTCAAACTCTCCCGTAAAGTATTTCTATTTGTTCCAAAGATTCGCGCTAGCTCTCTTTCAGTCGGCAATTTATCACCGACGTTGTAATCTTCCTGATCGATGAGACGTAATAATTTGCTCATGAGAGAGTCATCATGAGGACTTAGGTAGTTTGATGCAAACGAGGTTATATATTGATTCAATTGAGGTTCACCTGCCATAGGCCAATCACTTATCACTCTTTAAACTTTGTCTCCATGAATTCTAACACATTGTCTAGCCCACGCCTAATGAGCGTTTCTCTAGTCGGTAAACCTGAAACGGTGTCCCAACCGTGTAGCTCATAATATCTGTCAAGCATGAGATTATATTGGTTCATATCCAACTTCCATCCCTTACGCGGGCCGTCCGGAACAGCTTCAGTAATATCACGCGGGGTGGGCATATCATCCGTTCGATCAAATCCAGCAAATTTTATGTTAATTGCCTTTTCCATGTCGATCAATTTCATTGTCATTTCTTTAAGTTCGTCAGTGGTTAGTGTGAGCCCAACACCTTGATTAATTAACTCAGTAATGTCATCTAGATTCATGAAATTCATATCTAACCAGACTGTATTAAAGAGACAAATGCCTAATGAATTAATGGCTCGTGTCAATTGCTCATAATAAACAATCATCTCCGCTTTCCCATCATAAGTGTCAGGATTTTGGACTTGATAGGCAGACAATCCGAAAATTCGCTGTGCTTCATCATCTGACACGCGTATAGAACTTTGTTCAATGCAAGGAGCCCCTGTCGTATGAGTCCCTCCACGAGTTGAAACAGCTACTCCAAGACAAAGTCCTGTTGATGAGCGCATCATCTCATATAAGTCCTGTCCTTTGATATGCATCGCATAATAGTCGCTGCCCCTACCTATCAATTCAGCCGCCTTCGCACTTCCTTCAGTAAGAATGGAACCAAAACCCTCCCTATAAGCTATTTGCTTAATCAATTTTGATACGACATTTTTGTCACCCCAAGTCAATTCAAGTCCTTCTGTATCGTCTTCTGTCAGTATTCCTCTCTGCCAACATTCCATCGCCCACGCGATTGCGCCTCCCACCATATCCACATCTAATCCCATTCGGTTACATTCCGTGAAGACTTTAACCTGATAGTGAGAATCAGCAATCGCTAATTTACTCATGATTCCACCGACTATTTCATAAGGACTCATCATCGAAGTAAGCCCACTGTACTCTCCGTCCGTAAAATGAATTATCCTATTACAACTAATGGGGCAACCGGGGAAACCGCTTCTTGAAATTTGATACTTCTTTATAATAGGCTCTGGATCAATACTCTCAAATAAATCATCTGGCAATTGATATCCTTGGAAATTTTTATAGGCAACGGCTCCGATTTTTTGTCTTTGTCTATAACTATTCACTGTACCTAATCTGCCCATTTCTCGGAATGTATCACTGTTCATGATTCTTGAACGGCATTCAGATACTTTATGCAAAAAGGCGCTAGGATTGTTTACATGAACATATCCCGATCCTTTGCAGACAACAGCCTTTAACAATTTCGATCCAAAGACAGCACCTGTACCACACCTACCAAATGCACGATATTTTCCTTGAAGAACACAAGCGCCGCGTGACATATTTTCACCTGCCGGCCCAATAACGAGTGAATGTAGCGATTCGCCGTGCAGTTCATTAAGTTTGTCTATAGTCTCCCATGTATCCAACCCCCACAGCACATCCGCAGATCGAATCTCAATAACATCGTTATTTATATATAGATAGACTGGACGGGTAGAGCGTCCTTCGAGAATAATAAAATCATATCCTGCCTGTTTTAATTCAACCCCTAGATGGCTGTCACTACTACCAGTTGCCCATCCGCCAGTAACGGGGCCAATTGTGCTGATACTCATCTTACAAGCACCTGGAGCAGGAGTACCGATGAGTGCACCTGCAGATATGATAATAAGATTCCTAGGGTCGTAAGGCGTTACCCACGCTGGCAACTCGTCAAACAATAATTTTGCAGCATAGCCACTACCGCCAAGCCAATCAGTCATAGCATCACTACAATCTTCAATGGTTATTCTTTGTGTGGTTAGGTCGACCCTGATCAATTTCCCGTTAAACGATCCAGTGCTCTTTGACATTCTATTCTTCATTTTCACACCTGCTTTTGAGAATCTGCCGATACGTATCAACGAGCCGTCTCATCTCTATCCATTCTCGGCAATAGCGAACACACATTGGCTCTTCCACTCCGGGACATCCATCACAAAAGGACCTTTCGCCGTATTCCTCACCTTCCTCGATAAAATGTACCAAATAGCGTTTCTCATGCTCATCAAATACTATTTCGAGAGGAGAGGCTTTTGTGTTAAAAGCTCCTGTCTTTTCAAAAGAACATGCCATCATGCACGTGTTACACCCACCGCAGTTTTCTAATTTGCCGTACATAATTACCTCGCTCTTAAGCCTCAATTCTGCGCATCCATAGCTGAGTATTAGTATTTTGGTTTAACCACTTTTATTTTACATTTAAATGAAGAAAAACGCAATGACAATCTGGACGTTCAAAAGAATTAATCTTATATCTCATCTAGCTGAGTATTTAAATAATTTATAGATTATGAATGAAAAAATCATAGATAGGTTCAAGATAATTAGTTGTATTGTTGCGTAACCGTTCGTTGTTGACGACGTCTAGTTAGATGTAATGAGCAGACTTATATCGCTCTGCTCGTTATGAACTACAATCCTTTTTATGTGGAGGGAAAAATGAAAAAGTATATAGCCGTCATCATCGTCATGGTGATGCTCGTGACAGCTGTCGCGTGCCAAGGACAGGGACAAGAGGGAAAACCATCCGACAAGCTCTCAAGCCCATCAACAACATCATCGGAAACGATCACGACAACGACCGAACATGAAATGCCTAAATCATCGACACCAACAACGCCGCAAAAACCGACAACGACGACAACTACCAAAAAGCAAGACACTTTGCAGGCTAAGTTAGAGGATATCGTTGACGCGTCAGGCATTAAGGATATTCGTACAGGACGCCAATTTAGGCAAATTCGCCAAGAAGATGTCGCTTTCTTTATCGGCGCAGAATCGTTCGAGGACACGTTCAAAGAGTGTGTTGCATTGGACCCCGAGATAGATATTGATCCTTTCGTCTTGGGCTTGTTTGAGCTCGAAGAAGGTGCTAATGCAAGTGCATTCGCAAAAAAATTGTATGATAATGCCAATCTTAATAAATGGGTCTGTGTTACCGCAGAGGATAAGTATGCAGGCATTTCTGGACCATACGTCTTGTTTATTATGGCGTCGAAAGCTGACATTGGCAAGATTGCGCGTACGGCAGGATTTGGGCCGTTTGCTAAATAGCATATGACATTTTCGAGTGTAACATTTCTGTACTTCTTCTTACCGGCGGTGTTGGCGATCTATTATATCGTCCCCGCCCGTTTGAAGAATGCCGTATTGCTCCTTTCGAGCCTTCTCTTTTATTTTTGGGGAGAGCCACGCTTTGCCGTGATCATGGTGCTCACAGCTTTGGTAGGATACGCAGGCGGGATGCTTCTAAGCAAGGTAGAAAAACATCATTGGAGAAGGGTGGTCGTGGTACTGTTTGTCACCCTTTGCTTAATCCCTCTCCTTCTTTTTAAGTATGGTGATTTCTTCATTCATAACATGCGAGAGTTATTTAAATTGCAGCTACCGCACCTGAGCCTTGCTTTGCCTATGGGTGTCAGTTTTTATACATTTCAGATCGTCTCCTACGTCATCGACGTCTACAGGCAAACGGTCGATGTTGAGCGCAATCCATTTCTCTTCGTCATGTACGTCTCTTTTTTTCCCCAGCTAATTGCAGGCCCTATCGTCCGTTTCAGCGATGTGCAAGTGTTTCTCAGAAAGAGAATCACTTCGATCGATCAATTTGCTGCCGGTGTTCTGCGGTTTGTGACAGGATTAGGGAAAAAGGTCCTTATTGCCAATACGCTTGCGGAGTTTGGAAAAGAGCTCACGTCGACACCAGCAAAGTCGGTCCTTTCGCTTTGGCTGATTGCTTTTGCGTTTACGCTTCAAATCTATTTCGATTTTTCTGGCTACTCTGATATGGCGATTGGGCTAGGCAGCATGTTTGGATTCACTTTTCCTGAGAATTTTCATTATCCCTACCTTTCGAAGAGTGTCTCGGAGTTTTGGAGGCGTTGGCATATTTCTCTAGGATTCTGGTTTCGTGATTACGTGTATATACCGCTCGGAGGCAATCGTGGAAAACGGTTGAGTCGCGTACGCAATCTCTTAATTGTCTGGCTACTTACCGGTCTTTGGCATGGTGCTGCGTGGAACTTTATCGCTTGGGGGTTGTTCTACTTTACGGTGTTGTCGATCGAACGCGCCGGTTTTTCAAAGATTCTTGACAAGATGCCTTCCGTGTTGCGCGTTGTCTACACATTTCTCATTGTAATGTTGGGTTTCGTCCTTTTCAACGCAGACTCTTTGGGTGAAGCGCTCATACGCTTGAAGGGTATGTTTGGCCTGTCGTCACTTCCATTCACCGATCACGTGTCGCTCTATTACGCACGTAGCTATGGATTCACATTAATCTTTGCTGCAGTTGCTGCTACATCGTTGTTTAAGACGCTTTGGAAGCGATTATCTGAACGTTCGAGTAAGTCAACAAAATATGTGCTCGACTACACGACTGTATTCGGCGTGGTCACAACGATGACGCTCGTCACCGCATGGCTTGTAAACGGATCATTTAACCCGTTTTTGTATTTTAGATTTTAGGCTGCCCTGATGAAACACCGTTCAAAAACCATTGCTATTATCTTTGCTATTCTTTTGGCCATTGTGCCCGTAGCATCGTTCATTATGCCCGATATGGCGACATCGACCGTCGAGAGGCGTCCTCTTGCTCAGTGGATGAGTCTTGGAGAATTTCAAAAGGAGAATGTTTCTTCGAGACTATCTGACTATTTTGCATCGATTGAGGACTATTTGCTCGACCAATTTCCTTTGAGAGATAAGATCAGAAGTATTTCCGCTCTATCACGTCGTTACTTATTATTGCAGCTTGATCACAATCAATATTTCAAAGTCAAAGGTCATTTAGGTAAACTCGATTTTAACTATCGTGAAAAGGCTGCTATCAACGCCATCAACCTGTTTAATCGTGTCTATACGGATCATTTTTCGGGCGGGAAGGGCAAGCATCTATTCGCCTTGATTCCCGATAAAAATCACTATATGACAAGGGATTCGGTCTATCCGGCGGTTGAGACGGAGCTGTTCATGAAGACGCTGAGGGAGCACATGAATTTGTCTGTTGATAAAGTATCTCTCGATAAGGAGCTGTCCCTTGATTTCTACTACAGGACTGATCCGCACTGGAATCAACAACATCTGCGCCCGATCGCGGATGCATTGCTGAGTAATTTAAATCATCGTATCCGAGTCAGTGACTTGCCTTTCGAGAAACTATCCTTGGGAACCTTTCTCGGAACATATGCCGGACAAGCCGCATTGCCGATCAAACCGGACGAATTCATCTATCTCAATCATCCGTCGATTGAACGTGCGCGCGTGTACGATCCAATCAAAAAAGATGAATCTTCCGTATATCGATTTGATAAGCGGGATTCAATAGATCCTTATGATTTCTTCCTCGGGGGAGCGCGTCCGATTTTTTTGATCAGGAATGGTCAGGCGGAAGGAGAACGCAAACTTGTCGTCTTTCGAGATTCATTCGGTTCGTCCCTCGTACCTCTTCTGATTCCCGCTTACGGTGAAATACTTGTTGTGGACCTCCGGTATGTGCGCGCTGAGGCGATAAAGGACGAGCTTCATTCATTCTTTGATGCAGATGTACTGTTTCTCTATTCGACAACAGTGCTCAATGCGCCGGGTGCTTTTCCCATCTCGTGAAACAAAAAGGTTCTAATGAGATCGTCTTTTCTCAGAGAGGATTAATAGTATAAACTTATGCTTTTAGCACAGGAAAGCAAAAAATTCGAGGCATCATTTGATAAAAAAGTACAATAATAATTGCTTGACAATTGTATAAATATGCCTTAATCTCTTACGTAATTAGAGGCGCGTAGCCTATCAGTACTTTGCGGTATACGCCAGAGCAGCGATCGTAAAGGAAAGGAGTCTACGCCGAAGCATCTTGATCATGCCTGTGTGAAAGATGCTGGGTTGCAGCAAAATATGCTGCAGACTGTCACCTCGGTGGAGCGCTAGTTCATCAATCATTGCTGATCTATAGGGGCTTTGTCGGAGTGACAGGGCCCTTTTCAATTGTAGAAAGGAAATGATTATGATGAGAAAACTACTAAACCGGTCGCTATTCGCCCTAGCAATTCTACTCACCCTTATTTTTGCTGTTCTTGTTTTTTCCGGATGTTCAAAAAAATCTGAAAAACTCCGAATCGCAATGGAGTGCGGATACGCCCCGTATAACTGGACACAGGAAAATGACGCGAATGGGGCCGTACCTATCGCAGGTGGTGTCGGCTACGCCTACGGCTACGATGTCATGATGGCGAAACACTTGACGGAGAAACTGGGGTATGAATTTGAAATCGTGAAGCTCGATTGGGATGCGCTGATTCCAGCTTTGCAGTCAGGTGATGTCGATGCCGTCATCGCTGGGCAATCGATTAAGCCTGAACGTGCGGAAAAAGTCGACTTCACCACACCTTATTACTACGCTTCGATCGTGACGCTCGTAAAGGAAAATAGTCCCTATGCGTCTGCAAAGGGGATGAGTGATCTTGCAGGTGGAACGTGCACGTCACAGCTGGGCACGATATGGTACGACGTTTGTCTACCGCAGATCGAGAATGCGAATGTCTTAGCGGCCCAGGAAACTGCCCCTACAATGTTGCTCGCTCTCGAGTCGGGCGCTGTCGACTACGTCGTCTGTGATCTGCCGACGGCGAAAGCAGCTGTCCTTGTCTATCCGTCGATGAAAATTCTTGATTTTACCGACAGCGAGGACAATTTCGTTGTGACAGAAGATGATATCAATCTCGGGATTTCTGTTCAAAAGGGCAACAAAGAGCTTCTCGACGCGTTTAACAGTGTTCTGAACAAGATGACTGTTGAGGATTTTGATGCGATGATGCAGGAAGCGATCAATGTTCAACCGCTGAGTCAAGAGTAAAATACGATGCTTTCATTCTGGGACAACATTTCGACGACATGGTCACGCTATAAGTCGTTCTATTTAATCGGCGCGCGCAATACGCTTGTTATCTCTTTCGTATCGACTCTGATCGGATGCGTGATCGGTTTTGCGGTCGGTATCGTTCAAGCGATTCCCGACGATGAAAGCGCCCGCAAGGTCAAACGTATCCCATTGAAAATAGTCAAAGTGATTCTGCGCGGTTATGTTGAAATCTTCCGCGGAACACCGATGATCGTGCAGGCTGTCTTTATCTATTACGGCATGCGGATGGCGTTCGGTATCCATATGGATATGTGGACTGCGGCTTTTATCATCGTCTCGATCAACACGGGCGCCTACATGGCGGAGACAGTGCGAGGCGGCATTATGTCGATCGATCGAGGACAGGAAGAAGGAGCTTTCGCTTTGGGGATGACGTACTATCAGACGATGCTGTACGTCATCTTGCCCCAAACGTTTCGAAACATCATTCCACAGATAGGTAATAACCTGATTATCAACATCAAGGATACGTCTGTTTTGTCTGTGATCAGCATCACCGACTTGTTTTTTGTCCACAAGAGCGTCAGCGGCTCGCTTTACAACTATTTTGAGTCAGCGACGATTGTCATGGTAATCTATCTCATGATGACGTTGGGCGCCTCCTGGCTCCTTCGAAAACTTGAAAAGAAAATCGACGGCAAAAAGCACTACGATCTGTCCACGACAGATACGCTCGCCCACACGAGCGGTCTGGTTCGATATAACCGGTCATCTAAGAAATGATTGCTGCGTCTATTCATTATATGTTATTAGAAATGACCAATCTCGTTTCCTTGATAACCTTTGATGAGAAAAGGCGCAGCACATCTCTTGATCGCTGGTAGAGGAAAGGTTCCTTATGAATCAAATAAGTGTACTGAGAATTGAACAACTCTCAAAAACTTTCGGAACGCATGAAGTTCTTCGTGCGGTCGATTTTGAGCTACATCAAAGCGATGTTGTCTGTCTAATCGGCTCATCAGGTTCTGGTAAATCGACGTTGCTTCGTTGTCTCAATTTCCTCGAAGACGCGACATCGGGCACGATCTTTTATAAAAATAGAGAAGTGACTCGCTATCAAGTCAATCTCGCCGAATATAGAGCGAAGGTTGGCATGGTTTTCCAGAGTTTCAATCTGTTTGAGCACCTGAACGTGCTGAAGAACTGTACGCTCGCCATGGAGAAAGTTCAGAAACTCAATAAGGACGAGGCTGCGGAACGCGCTCGTTTCTATTTAGATAAGGTAGGAATGCTTCCGTTTATCAAGGCAAAACCGCATCAGTTGTCTGGCGGACAGAAACAGCGTGTAGCGATCGCGCGGGCTTTGGCGATGGAACCAGAAGTTTTGCTCTTCGACGAGCCGACATCAGCGCTCGATCCTCAGATGGTCAACGAAGTATTAGAAGTCATGCGCTCGCTAGCGGAGGAGGGAATGACAATGCTGATCGCGACACACGAGATGATGTTTGCGCGCGACGTTTCGACTCGCGTCATCTTTCTCGATGAAGGGTGTATACTCGAAGAAGGTACGCCTGAAGAGATCTTCAACCGCCCGAGGCACGAACGGACGAGAGAATTCCTGCAAGGCATGCGTATTTTGCATTAAAGAAGACCCTGAAAAGATCGTAAATGCACAATTTACTTGAAGGACGAGCAGATGAGTTTATCTGCTCGGTTCTCATTTTTTACAGTCAAGTTGACCTTGGCATCCAGCCATCATGAAGATGTTATTGGTACTTGTCGAAGATTTTTATTTCTGCTACAATGCATAAGGTTTGAAAACGGGTGGTCCGCTGCAATTGCGTGCAAGAACATCCAAAGAATACATAAAGGAGGTACGCAATATGGACTATATTAAAGCGGTTGAGCAACCATATCTACGCGATCAGTACGATGACGTCGAGATCGGTGACCGCGTCAATGTTCATCTCAGGATCACCGAGGGTTCGCGTGAACGGATTCAGGTTTTTGAGGGAACGGTGATCGGACGTAAAGGGGCTGGGTTGAACGAGACGGTAACCTTGCGCCGTGTCGCGTATGGTGTTGGCGTCGAGCGTGTTTTTCCGCTCCATTCACCTAAAATCGTGAAGATTGAAGTCTTGCGCAAAGGGCGCGTGCGCCGGGCGAAGCTGTTCTATCTGCGCGATCGTGTCGGTAAAGCAGCTCGTGTTCGCGAAAAGTTGCCTACAAGAAGGAAAAAGTAAAATGTGATCGCACTCGCACGGCACAGAGACAAACCAACTTTGCCGTTGAGAAATGCTTAAAGGAACAGGACGACCGATCAGCGGTCGTTCTTTCTTTATTTAGAAATGTTAAGCTTCGCATGTCAATGATGCAAAGCGGGCCTTAGCTGATTGATTCATATGCGCATGAGATAGAAACGTTAAAGACTTTTTTGCGGTACTATAAGTGCATATTGAATAGGAGCATATCGAATGCGTATTCTACTACCAGATTTGCATGCAAGAAAAAGAGTAATGCGTGAGTTAGCGATCAGACATCCGGCTTGGAAGAGAAAGCTATTATTCTGTCTTTTCCTTCTTTTAGTGGGATTCGTCATTATCGCATTGACGGTAAAACTCATGGTAACCCAAACGCCTCGAGCCATCGGCTATCTTGTGTTCGGCGTACCAGGTCTTACCGTTGCCATAATTCCTATTATCTATGGTGTTATACGTTACGTCTCAGCAAAGCATGAGTGCGCATTACCATACAGTAGTTATGGCAACGGAACAATTACAATGTTTCAAGATCGCCTCGAATTTACTTATTGGGAAATCAGGAAAGAGACACCGGAAGCAACCGAAGAAGGGCATATGATTGACTATCCTGACAATGACAGGACGATATTCTCAATTGACAAGGATAAGATTAGAGACGTTTCGACGGAAGACGGTTTGATATGCACGATTTCAGGTAGTGGTAAAGTTAAGATTCCGGACTGGAAACGTGATGGCGATCAGTTTTTCTTAGATAAAATACAGTATGTATCGGAGTTTTCTTTTCCGCTTGCCTTTGCTGAAGCTGACGTTGTTCAAATCATTAACAACTGGAGAAGATCGTAAGATCAGTGTGTATATAATCAAGGGTTGGGGGTAGCTTCAATGACAAAAAGACGTGATCGCAAACAAATCCACTGGTATCCAGGCCATATGGCAAGCGCGACACGCGAACTGAAAATGGTTTGGAAACATATTGATGTCGTATTGGAAGTCGCCGATGCGCGCATACCAGTCGCGAGTCGTAACCCTATATATATGAGACTTACTCCTCAAAAGCCTTACCTGCTCCTAATGTCGCACGCCGATCTAGCCGATCGTGAAGCAAACAATCGCTGGTTAGAGTTCTTTTTAGAGAAAAAAGTACCGGTCATTGCGTGTGACCTCCGGTCAGATGCCGACATCCGTCTGATCAGAAGACGTCTTCTCAACTTTCATGAGCCGCTGTTGGAGAAGGCGAAGCGTCAGGGGAGAATTGCGCGGGCATTGCGTGTTCTCGTTGTCGGCATCCCAAACACAGGCAAATCGACAGTCATCAACAAGCTCGTAGGCAGGAAGTCGGCGGCCGTCGAATCGAGACCCGGCGTCACTCGTGCTCTTAATTGGCTTCGCTCCGGATCGGAACTCCACCTGCTCGATACACCTGGTATTCTTCCGCCAAAACTCTCCGATCAAGATGAGGCGTTCGGACTCGCAGCGACAGGTGCTATTCGCGATGCGATCCTGCCCCTTGAAGAAGTGGCGCGTAAGCTACTTGTACGTCTTCGCAGAGACTATCGTGAGGAGATGGAGGCGCGCTACGGTGAGGTAGGTTCTGACGCAACATCTGATTTTGAGAGATGTGCTGTTCGAATGGGCTGCATTCTAGGTGAAGGTGTCCCCGATACGGCTCGGTTTTCTTCTATGCTCATCGATGATTTTCGTGCCGGACGTATCGGGCGTATCTCACTTGAATGGCCGCCGCCATCGACTGAGGCAGAGTCGTGCCATGATGTCTCTGAAGTGATTCATGACGAAACGGTGACGTGATGAGAAAGGACGACACAACAAAACGACCGATTAGGATCTCACAACGTGACATCGAGCGTTACGAGGAGATGGCGAAGTATGAATCAAAACTTCGTGAGGACGGCTTCAGCCTGATTGCCGGGGTCGACGAGGCAGGGCGCGGTCCCTTGGCAGGGCCTGTCGTTGCAGCAGCCTGTATTCTCCCTGCGAATGAGACGTTCTACGGCCTTAACGACTCTAAGAAGATGACGGAAAAGCGAAGAGAAGCTCTTTTCTTTGACATACGCCAACGAGCAGTCGCATGGTCCATCGCTATGGCTTCAAACGATGAGATCGATCGCGTCAACATTCTAGAGGCGACTAAAGCGGCGATGAGAGAGGCACTTTATAATCTACCCGTGAAGCCTGATATCGCCGTTATTGATGCCGTAGCGCTTAAAGGACTCGATTATCCTGTAATGGTTGAGAAGCGCGGAGACGCACGTATTAACGCGATTGCCGCCGCTTCAGTTCTCGCTAAAGTCACACGAGACAACATGATGAAAAGCTGGGACACCGTCTATCCTGCCTACAGGTTCTCTTCACACAAAGGTTACGGTACGAAAGAACATATGGATACCATACGATCTCATGGGCCATGCCCCATCCACCGCGTAAGTTTCCTAGGAAACATTTTGAAAGATACGTCAGGTGTTTACTTTGATCGTGGTAAGCATGTGGAATACAAAGTCGCAGAAGATCTCATCGCAAAAAATCACACGATTCTTGAACACCGTTATGCGATCCATCAAGTCGGAGAGATCGATTTTATCACGTGCCGAGATGGTGAACTCTACGTGATTGAGTGTAAGGGGCGAGATTCTTTCTCTTCTGCCTTCGGGGGTGCCGACGAGATGTTGCTAGATAACCAGGTGGAGCGCATTCGGATCGTAGCTTCAAAGTGGCTTGAAGAACATAACCAGCTAGACGTTACCGTTGAGATGATGTTTGCAGCTGTAGACACAGACTGTTCAGGTGACGTCATGAATATTCGATACATACCTTTCATGTGAGCATCACAACTATTGTGTACTAGAAGCACACCTATCGCACACATCATGACGTCATACATCGTGATGCATTCTGCGCTTGATTTCAATGGTATCTATGATATGATGTTAGTATCAGTTCGAGGAGGCGTGGACAATGAGATTAGACCGCCATAGCAGCATTCCGCTTTATGCACAATTACGAGAATTAATCGTTGAGCGTATTCAAGATGGTGTTTACAAACAAGGGGAACGTATTCCATCCGAGATGACACTATGCGACGAGTTGGGCCTTTCGCGTCCGACCGTCAGACAGGCGATCTCTGAATTAGTCTCGGACGGCATCTTAGAGATTCATAAGGGGAGAGGTACATTCGTTTCTGTTGAACCGGAACGCTTGATGATCCCTCATTTCAATGCTTTGACGTTCAGCTTTCTCAACTTGACGTCTTATGAAGATATCGGTTTGCAGCCTGTCCAACACCTAGAACCTGATCCGGAACTCGATGCGGCATTTAGCATACGTGACGGTAAACATCCTGGCTACTGGATGCTTCAATGGCCCGTCAAGTTTAATGAACGCATTTTCGGATGGTGCACGTCCTATGTCTCTGCTCAAGTCTTTCCTGAATTGGGACAGAGCATCGCCTCAGGTAAACGTATGATTGACATCAAGAGCAATAAATATGCATTTTTACCTGTTAAGGGGAGTGTTCACGTGCTCGCAAGACCTGCCAGAAATAGAGAGGCGTCGCTGCTCGAAATTCCGAAGCGAACGATCGTGCTCGCGGTGACGGGACAGCTTTATGGACGTAACGGTATTGTATGTGAGTGTGTTCGGACGGCCCTTCGCTCTGACTTGTTAAAGTTGGAGATCAACTGACTATTATTTTGATTTACGATTTCGATACAACGGCCACATCGCCAGTACTCCCCGAAGTACTGGATATCTATTGCCGCATGCTCGGTGAATGCGGCAACAATCCGTCGTCTACGCATGCGGGTGGTCTTCGTGCTCTCGCCCAAGTGAATGAGGCGAAAAGGATTATAAGCCGCTGTCTCGATTGTTCACCTGATGACATTATTTTTACCTCCGGCGGGACGGAGTCAATTAATCTGGCGCTTCTCGGTAGTTCTTTAGCCGTGAATCGACGTCCAAAACGTGCACTTACGACATCAGGAGAACACGATGCCGTCATCGAGACAATGAAAGTCCTGAGGGATATGTATGGTTTTGAGATCGATTTTGTCGAGATCACAGATGACGGAGTTGTAGATATTGAGGTGTTGAAGGAAGCGCTTCATGAGGCTCCGTGTGGTCTTGCAAGTTTTCTAGTCGTGAGTAATGAGACAGGTGCAATCAATGATGTACAGTATCTTACGACTATCATACGTCAGCGCGCGCCTCAGGCGATCATCCACGGCGATATCGTACAAGTCTGCGGCAAGATGCCGTTTTCATTCAAGCGTTCAGGTCTCGACCTCGCATCGCTTTCTGGCCATAAGTTTGGCGCCCCTAAAGGTACAGGTGTCTTACTTAAACGTAAGGGTATCTCAATAAGTCCAATTATTCACGGCGGCGGTCAACAGAAGAATATTCGCTCAGGCACGGAAAATGTTCCTGGTGTATATGCGCTCGCTCTCGCCTTAGAATCACACGTCTTGCGCCTTGCAGAGCATATGGAGCATGTCACATCGTTGCGTGATCTTTTCATTCATAGGATCGAAATGCTCCGTATCCCGCACGTCGTTATTTCTCCTGAGGGAGCCTCGCCCTACGTGTTATCAATCGCATTTCCCGGTATCCGAGGAGAGACTTTGCTCAATGCTCTATCGGCCGAGGATATCTACATCTCAACAGGATCGGCATGCGGCTCAAAACGCGCCGGCGATAACCATGTCCTCTTGGCGATGGGACTCGATAAAGAAACGATCTTGTCGGCTGTCCGTATTAGTTTTGCACCTCAACAATCATCTGAGGACATAGAGTATTTGGCACGGCGCATCGCTGACATTTATGGCCGCTACGCAATACATAGAGGAAGGTGAAGTATTTCAATTGACGGATCGGCCAGACAACATTAATGAGCTCCTGCTCGTCAGAATCGGCGAAATCACGCTCAAGGGCCTCAATAGAGGGCGTTTTGTTGCGAGGCTGATTGGCAATATAAAAAGACGCATTAAAGATCTCGGTGAGTTCTCCATCGTGCAGAGCCACTCGCGCATCTGGATTCACGCTCTTTCGGGTGAACCTTCTATGAAGGAAGTCGCAAAGCGTCTCTCTACTGTGTTCGGCATTGTCTCGATCAGTCCGGCGCTCGAATTTGATCCTGATTGGGAAACACTTGTCCAAGTGGTCGAAGATTATGCAACAGTTGTATTATTGGGGAAAGGGAAGAGGACGTTCAAGTTAGAGACAAAGCGCGTCAACAAATCGTTTCCACTCTCTTCTTATGAAGTGAGCAGTGAGCTCGGTGCAAAGCTGCTCACACGATTTCCAGAGCAATTATCTGTGAAGATGATCGAACCCGATATCACCATCCACGTCGAAATTCGAGATAAGATCTATGTCTACCATGAAACAATCCCCGGACATGCTGGCTTACCAGTCGGCATGAGTGGGCGAGGGATGCTCTTGCTCTCAGGCGGGATCGATAGCCCTGTTGCAGGTTACATGATGGCATCGCGCGGCATGATACTTGAGGCCATCTATTTTCATACGTTTCCGTACACGAGCCAACAAGCGCTCGATAAGGTTGAGAAGCTCGCACAGATTCTCACACGTTACGCAGGACGCATCGCATTTCATACTGTCGATTTTACAGATATACAACTCGAGCTCAACGATAAAGTTCCTGAAGATATGTTGACGGTCGTCATGCGGCGCATCATGATGCGTATTGCTGAGGAACTTGCCCGGGAACGCAACGCAAAGGCGATTATCACAGGAGAGAGCTTAGGGCAAGTCGCGAGCCAGACAGCAGAAGCACTCATGGCGACTGACGTTGTCGTCGGACTACCTGTTTTTAGGCCGTTGATCGGTTTAGACAAAAACGACACGATCGCGCTTGCGAGAAAAATTGGAACATTTGAAACATCAATTCTTCCTTACGATGACTGTTGTACTGTCTTTGTGTCGAAGCACCCGAAGACGCATCCTTCGCTCGCCGATGCTGATAAAGCGGAGGCGCGACTCGATATGGATGCGCTCATCGAAACGTCTCGCGAGAAAATTTCGACAAAGTTAATAGATCTCTCATTTGAATTTGAAGAGAGCCATTGAGCATAGGTTCAAATGTGTTCATTATGACAAGTTTGGGCATATTTTTTGGGAATCTTCTGTAAATTTGTGATACTATGAACGACGGTACGAAATTTTGCCTAAGGAGGTATTTATGCCATACGAAAACATTAAAGGTGTCGACCCCGAGGTTTACGAAGCAATCATGGGTGAACTCGATCGCCAGCGGACAAAGCTCGAGCTTATCGCTTCGGAAAACTTCGTCAGCCAAGCCGTTTTAGATGCCATGGGTTCAGTTCTCACGAATAAGTATGCTGAGGGTTATCCCGCAAGACGTTACTACGGTGGGTGTGAATATGTCGACGTCGTAGAACAACTCGCGATTGACCGCTTGAAGGAGCTGTTCGGTGCAGAGCACGCCAACGTACAGCCTCACTCCGGCGCATCCGCGAATCTCGCTGTCTACTTTGCCACGCTCAAGCCTGGTGATACGATTCTCGGTCTAGACCTTTCGCACGGCGGTCACTTGACCCATGGGATGAGAATCAATATTTCAGGTAAGTACTTTCATGCCGAAGCGTATCAGGTTAGACCCGATACAGAGCAAGTCGATTACGAGAATATCCGCCAACGCGCACTCGAAGTGAAACCCAAGATGATCGTCGCCGGTGCGAGTGCCTACCCGCGTAAATTAGATTTTTCGAAGTTCCATGAGATCGCTGAAGAAGTCGGTGCCTACCTTCTCGTCGATATGGCTCACATTGCAGGACTTGTCGCGGCAGGTCTACACATGAATCCCGTCCCTTATGCTGATTTTGTTACGTCTACGACGCACAAGACGCTGCGTGGACCGAGAGGCGGTATCATTCTCTGTAAAGAAAAGCACAGAAGGAAGATCGACTCTGCCGTATTCCCTGGTCTTCAGGGCGGCCCTCTGATGCACGTCATCGCCTCAAAAGCCGTAGCATTCAAAGAGGCACTCCAGCCTGAGTTTAAGGAGTACCAGAAGAAAGTTGTCCAAAACGCCAAGGCACTCGGTGAAGCACTCGTTGAGAATGGTATCAATCTTGTTACCGGTGGTACTGATACGCACTTGCTCCTCGTCAACCTTCAGGGGACGGGCGTGACGGGCGCTATGTTGCAGGAGAGACTCGACGAGGTTAACATCACATCGAACAAGAACACCGTGCCGTTTGAGACGGAATCAGCGATGGTCACATCAGGACTGCGTCTCGGGACACCGGCTGTTACCACACGCGGAATGGGCGTAGAGGAGATGAGCGAAATCGGTGAGTTGATCGCTTTCGCTGTTCATGACTTTGACGCAAAACAAGACGAAATCCGTGAGCGTGTCGCCGCATTGTGCGCTCGATTCCCGCTCTACCATGATCTCGTTTAATAGAACATATTCAAGCAAGTGGCGCGAGCCGCTCGCTTACCGTATGATGCCCACGACGCTGGCCGACTTTGTCGGTCAGCGTCATATTCTTGCTGAGGGAAAAATGTTATGGCGTATGATCACAGCCGATCGCCTTTCATCTATCTTGCTTTTCGGACCGCCGGGGATCGGTAAGACGTCGCTAGCGCGAGTGATCGCTCAATCGACTAGTTCGCAATTCCGGAAGCTGAATGCTGTGACATCAGGCGTCGCCGATATCAAAGCCGTCATCGCCGATACGGAGAATCCCATCTTGACGCCAAGTGGGCGCACGGTGCTTTTCATCGATGAGATTCACCGTTTCAACAAGGCGCAGCAAGATGCGCTCCTCCCATCCGTTGAGAGTGGGCGACTAATCCTCATCGGCGCAACAACAGAGAATCCCTTCTTTCAAGTGAATAAAGCGCTTGTCTCGCGTTCCACTGTATTCCAGATGTACCCGCTAACGAGAGATGATATCCTCGAAATCATGCGCCGGGCCATTGAGGACGAGGAGAGGGGACTTGGAACACTCAGTCTTGAGGTTGATGATGAGACACTTGGGATGATCGCCGACTTGGCTGGCGGTGACGCGCGCGTGGCACTCAACGGCATTGAACTTGCCGCGATGACGACACCTCCTGATGATCGTGGTGTAATCAAAGTGACAAGAGAGGTTGTCATCGATTCGATGCAAAAGAAGATCGCCCGGTATGATCGCGACGGCGAGCAGCATTATGACAACATCTCGGCAATGATCAAGTCAATGCGCGGTAGCGATCCTGATGCCGCTGTATTCTATTTGGCGCGCGCTCTACAGGGTGGGGAAGATCTCAATTTCCTCGGTCGCCGCATCGTGATTGCAGCCGCAGAGGACGTAGGTTTGGCAAACCCGCAGATGATCACGATCGCGTTGTCAGCTTGGCAGGCTTCCGTGATGGTCGGTCTTCCGGAAGCGCGTATTATCCTCTCCGAAGCTGTGATTGCGCTCGCGACGAGCCCTAAATCGAATTCTGCCTACCTCGCCATCAAGAAAGCGATGGCCGATGTTGAACGCCACGATACGGGCGAGGTTCCTTTTCACATTAGAAATGCACCCGTCTCCGGCATGGAAGAACTCGGTTACGCCAAAGGTTATGAATACAGTCACGATTTTCCATCGGCTATTTCAGGCCAAACTTTTTTACCTGATAAAATTTTGGGCACTGTGTATTACGAGGCAAAAGAAATCGGATACGAAAAAAGAATCATCGAGTGGATGAAGTACGTCGAAAGCCTTAAGGACTATCTGCGCAAACACGATGACTAGCATCATCTGATCGCGACATTCCCATAATGCTGAGACTCCATCCGTACAGTCAGTCAAGTATTCCTAGCAAAAAATCTAAGTAACGGTCACTATAACCGAGCGGAGTCGCTTTTGTGGAAAACCTCTAACGTAGCGGTAACATTCGAGACTGTAAGATAGCGGTACTTGATCGAAAATATAATGTGGTAAAAGAGAACTGCTAAGCGAGGTTTATGCATAAGATGAATATCACTTTTGAGGAACGTATGCGCGAGTCGATCAATCGACCGCGCATTTATTTTGACCACGCCGCCACGACAGCGCCGCGAGCGGAAGTGATCGACGTTGTGGCCAAGATACTAAGAGAAGATTTCGGCAACCCATCGTCGTTTTACAACGAGGGGCATAGAGCTGCACGGCTTTTGGAGGACGCTAGAACAACGATCGCCTCGTGTCTTGACGTTTTGCCTGAAGAAATCTTCTTTACGTCGTGCGGTACTGAATCGGATAACTGGGCAATCAAAGGAGCAGCCTACGCAAGACAGGGTAAAGGTCGACATCTCATTACGACAACAATTGAACATCACGCTGTTTTGCACTCGATGGAAGCGCTTGAGCGTGAGGGCTTTGAGATCACCTATCTCGATGTTGACCATCGCGGAATGCTCGATTCTGAGAAAGTTCGCGACGCGATTAGAGACGACACGATCCTAGTCTCCGTCATGATGGCTAACAACGAGATCGGAACGATTCTTCCCATCAAGGAGATCGGTGCAATCTGTCGCGAGGCAGGGGTCTTATTTCATTCTGATGGTGTGCAGGCGCTCGGTGCTATCCCTGTACATCCGCAAGAGTTAAATACCGATATGATGTCGTTTTCAGGTCATAAGCTCTATGCCCCGAAAGGTATAGGGTTAATGTATAAGCGCAAGGGCGCCCGCATCAACAGCCTGATCGATGGCGGTGCACAGGAGAAAAGACAGCGCGGAGGTACAGAGAACGTCGCCTATTCAGCTGCGCTTGCCAAAGCGCTTGAGATGTCTCTTGCGGACATGGAGCACGAGTCAAGAAGGCAGATGGTCCTGCGCGATCGTCTGATTCGCGGCGTCATTGAGCGTATACCGCATACGAAGCTGAACGGTCACGCGACTGAACGTCTTCCGAATAATGCAAATTTTTCATTCGAATTTATTGAAGGCGAGTCGATTCTTCTATTCCTCGACAAACTTGGTTACGCTTGTTCGAGCGGGTCGGCCTGTACGTCTGCCTCGCTTGACCCATCACACGTCTTGTTAGCGATCGGTTTGCCGGCAGAGATTGCGCACGGATCGCTTCGTGTGACGCTCGGTATCGACACGACTGATGAGGACATTGACAGCTTTTTATTCGATTTGCCGCTCGTTATCGAGCGCTTGCGCAATATGTCACCGCTTTATTCAGATTACAGGCGCGGGAAGTTACAACCTCTCATCCCTGAGGAGGGCAGTTTAGACCTAAAGATAGACGGAAGTTACGGGTGGCCATCGTAACGTTTTAGTGTGTGATATGGCGGTGCCATGATCATACAGAATATGTATAATGATTCAGGACATCGTTTAATCGTGTTCGAGAGGAGGATTATCATGCAGTATAGCGATAAAGTGCTTGATCATTTCATGAATCCACGCAATATGGGGGAAATTGAGGATGCGACGACCTCCGGGACGGTCGGCAACCCTGTCTGTGGCGATATCATGAAAATGGATCTGAAGATCGTCGACAACGTCATAGTCGATGCTAAATTTATGACGTTCGGCTGCGGGTCGGCGATTGCGACATCGAGTATGTCGACGGAGCTGATCATTGGCAAGACGACGGATGAGGCACTCGACTTGACGAACAAGGTCGTCGCTGAAGCGCTTGACGGTCTACCTCCCATCAAGATGCACTGCTCCGTTCTGGCCGAACAAGCCGTTAAAAAAGCACTCGAAACATATTACTTACGAGAAGGAATCATGACACCTGAGAGAGCAAAGAAATTTGCTATCCTCGGTCAATGTGAACACGACGATCACGACCAAGACAACTGCGCATGCTCTGACGCGTAACACCGTCTATCATCGTCGTTCAGACAGGACTCAAGCTTGCAATGCAGCGATCGATCATTGTTTACTACTGTATGAGGGGACTATTAAGACGGCGACACAAGCAGAAAGGATGACATTATGACTGAAGTAAACCAAGACGTTAAAGGCGACGAAGCAAAAAAGAGGGCAGAGGAAGTACGCAAAAACTTGACTTTTTCCTTTAAAAATCTCTGGAATCCTGAAAATCAAGATGAAATAAACGCCATCATGGATTTCTGTGAGGACTACAAGGTAGCACTCGATGAGGGAAAGACTGAGCGAGAGTTTGTTGATTATTCAGTTGAGCTTTTAAAGGTGAACGGCTTTAAGGCTTTCGATCCGAGCGAATCTCTTAAGCCGGGCGATCGAATCTATGAATCGATCCATGGTAAAGCGGTCATGGCTGCCGTCATCGGCACGGCCGATCCGCTTAAAGGGTTCAACCTCGTAGGTGCGCACATCGATTCGCCCAGAATAGATCTCAAGACGAATCCTGTGTATGAAGCGTCTGACATGGTGCTTCTAAAGACACATTATTACGGCGGGATCAAGAAGTATCAATGGGTTGCCCAGCCACTCGCGATCCACGGCGTCGTCATTCTCAAGAATAATGAGACGATTAAACTCCGTATCGGTGAGGATCCTAGCGATCCTGTCTTTACTATCACCGATTTGCTTGTGCACCTTGCTGCCGACCAGATGCAGAAGAAAGCAAGCGAAGTTGTGACAGGTGAGGAGCTGAACGTTCTTGTCGGCGGCATACCGTTTCCAGGCGGCGAGGACATTAAGGAGCGTTTCAAACTCGGCATCTTGCACTTGCTCTATCAACAATACGGCTTCACTGAACGCGATCTAGTGACGGCAGAAATTGAAGTCGTTCCAGCAACGAGGGCACGCTGTGTCGGTTTTGATCGAGCATTTATCGGTGGTTACGGTCAAGATGATCGTGTCTGTGCGTACACGGCACTGAGGGCGCTCATCGACCTAAAGAAGCCATTAAAGCGCACGGCGCTTGTTGTCCTCTACGATAAAGAGGAGATAGGTTCCGGCGGCATCACAGGTGCACGTTCGCAACTTTTTCCATCCGTTCAAAAGCGCATGGTTCGCTCCATTTTAGGGCGTGAGCCTTCCGCCATTGAATTGCAGGATAGCATCGAATGTTCGACGATGCTCTCTTCTGATGTTGCGGCAGCTTTCGACCCGACTTTTCCTTCCGTTTTTGATCCGCTTAATAGCAGTTATGCTGGACGTGGAATCGCCTTCGCAAAGTATACAGGCAGAGGCGGTAAGGGCGGCACGTCCGATGCCAACGCCGAGTATTTCAGTGAAGTGACGCGACTCTTCGACGAGTGCGGCATTCCGTGGCAAGTCGGCGAACTCGGTAAAGTCGATCAAGGTGGTGGCGGCACAGTGGCGATCTTCCAAGCCGATTTTGGCATCTCCGTCATTGACTGCGGCGTTCCCGTCCTCTCGATGCATTCATGTTTCGAGATCGCGAGTAAGATCGATATTTACATGACGTATATAGCCTACAAAGCATTCTTTGAGAAGATGCGAGCTTAATAATCATTCTAATACAGAATTTTCATTTAATGATAAAGGAACGGGCATCGCCGTCAAACATATGATTATGCATTACGTTTGATGACGATGCCTTATCTATTTAGGTAGAGTCCAAGCTATCTTAGCATCGGACAATCGATTGAAGCAGACTGATTTTAGGGCATTTAGAATTCTCTTGGCAGGCCCTTATCACTCATCATCAACCATCTGACACGGTCTGTTCCGCTCGAGGTTGAGCGGGTTCTGTTCGACGGCATCGTGAAGCGATCGGTTATCAATGTGGGTATAGATTTCTGTCGTTGCGACGGTTGAATGCCCGAGAATCGCCTGTAAACTCCTAATATCGACTTCTCCATACTGGTACATAAGAGTTGCCGCTGTATGGCGCAACTTATGTGTGGAATAGCGCTGAGGGTCGAGTCCTGCCTGCCTGATGTACTTTTTGATGATGTTCTGAACGGCGCGATCGGTGATGCGCTTCCCAAGCCGCGAGATAAACATTGCGTCGCGGTCACTCGGTATCGGTTTGATGCGGTCGGGGAGATAGTCGCGTATGGCGGCGATACAGGCGCCGTTCAGATAGATCGTCCGCTCTTTGCCGCCTTTCCCGAGGACGACGAGCGTGTTCTCGCGCCAGTCAGAAAGATTAATGCCACAAAGTTCAGACAGTCTCATGCCACAATTGAGAAATAACGTCAGGATACAGTAGTCACGTGTTGACAATCGCGAGTCTTCATCAGAGGCTGCCTGCAAAAGTTCACGACTTTCATCGAGCGACAAGTAGCGCGGCAGGCGCTTAATCTGTTTCGGGAGTTCAAGATTTAGCGCGATGTTCTCTTCAAGGACGTGTGCTTTTGTCGTCAAGTAGTCGAAAAAGGTTCGAAGTGACGACGTTCGTCTCGCTCTCGTCGCAGGAGACGTCTTGCGCGTTGTTGCGAGCCAAGTGATGTACGAGTAGAGATCAGATAGCTGTAGCGAACGAAGGAAGGAGTCATCGACAATGGAGATGTCAATCAAAGACCATGCTTCATCTTCCGGCTGAAGTTTACGATCGTCAGCGATCAAAAACCGAAAGAACAATACAAGATCGTAACGGTATTGACGTACTGTACCCTCAGAGCGCCCTAGAATGGCTCTGATGTAACCGAGAAATTCTTCAAGTCTCTGAAATGTATCGATCTGTTGTTTACGATGCACTGTCATTTTTCTCTATATCCTCGCATATATTCTAGCAAACATACGGTGCAGGTCGATCTTGGAATTGCTATACTTGGCAAGTAAGGATTTTCATGAAAGGGTTTGAGGTTTTATAAATGAGAAAATTTCGTGTCGGTATCATAGGCGCAACAGGTCATGTGGGACAACGTTTTATCCTCCTGCTGCAAGATCATCCATGGTTTGAACTTTCGCTCTTGATGGCATCACCTCGCTCAAAAGGGAAGACGTATTTAGAGGCCGTTGGTGATGCGTGGCGTCAAGATGAGCCCATGCCTGAAAGTGTAAAAGATTTCATTGTGTATGGGACAGACGATCTCGCCTTGTTGAAAGATTCAGTCGATTTTGTTTTTAGTGCTGTCGATATGAAAAAAGATGCGATAATCCAATTGGAGGAAAGCATCGCAAAGGCTGAAATTCCTGTCGTGTCGAATAATTCGGCGATGCGCTGGACACCTGACGTCCCGCTTATTATGCCTGAGATCAATCCAGGTCATACAAAGCTCATTGAAGCTCAGAGAAAACGCCTCGGCACGAAGCGCGGTTTCGTCGTCGTGAAGCCGAACTGCTCAATCCAGAGTTATGTGCCTGCGCTAACGCCGCTGATGGACTACGGCCTTGAGGAAGTGTTTGTTGCGACGTACCAAGCCGTGTCCGGGGCGGGGAGACGTCTCGCCGATTGGCCTGAAATGCATGGTAATGTCATCCCGTTTATCGGCGGGGAAGAGGAGAAGAGTGAAAGGGAGCCATTGAGAGTCTGGGGAGAGTATTCGGGAGATCATATTGAGCTTGCGACCAAGCCAGTCATTTCCGCTCAGTGCTTCCGCGTTCCTGTTGAATTCGGACACTTGGCTGCCGTGTTCGTTCGCTTCAAGCACCCGATTGAATCAAACGACATTTTAATGCGTTGGCGCAATTACACGAGCGCAATAGAAGATGCGAACTTACCATCAGCACCGCATCCGTTTCTACACTATTTTGAAGAGAACGATCGCCCTCAACCGAAATACGACGCCTCCTCACAAAGGGGCATGGGCATCTCCATCGGTCGACTGCGTGAGGATCCAATTTTTGACTACAAGTTTGTCTGTCTCTCACACAACACAGTGCGTGGTGCCGCTGGAGGTGCAGTCTTGACAGCAGAATTGCTCGTCCATCAAGGATGGCTCACGCACGCAAGGTAAGAAACCACACCACGGATGTCGTTTTCTATACAACACCACATGATCGTTTAACCATAGAAAAAAGGTATACGAAAATCGATTTGTTACAGAAGAAGGAAACGAGCGGAACAGCTCAAACGGTACTTAATGATGCAACTTACTCAATTGTTACATTCACTGTCTGAATTGGAAGTACTTCATCTTCCATCAGATCCGAGCGTCGCCGGTGTCACGTGTGACTCACGAAACGTCAAGCCGGGGTATGTCTTTGTTGCGATTCCCGGTGCACTTACAGACGGTCATCTCTATATTGAAGAGGCAATCAAGAGGGGAGCCGTCGCCATAGTCGTCGAAAGACCGCAATTCCTAAAAAACGACGTGGCTGAGATCAAAGTGACCGTAGCAAGGCGCGCTCTCGCTGAATTGTCACGTTGTTTTTTTCATTATCCCGACCTCGACCTTTTCATGATCGGCGTTACAGCGACAAATGGCAAAACGACGACAACATCTATGGTTCAGCATATCCTTCGAACATTCGATATTGAAACGTCGGTCATCGGTTCTGTCGCATACAGCTACGGCGATGTTCGTATTAAGTCGAATCTTACGACACCTGAAAGCTCAGATCTTCATGCGATGTTTGCTGAACAGCGTGATGCCGGCGTCAAGGTCGTTGCAATGGAAGTATCGTCAATTGCTGAAGCGCAGTATCGAGTTTACGGCATTGATTATAACATTGTTTGTTTTCTAAATATAACACCTGACCATATGCCTGATCACGGAACATTTGCACAATACTATCTCGAAAAACTTAAACTCGTTGAACGCGTCTCAAAAGGTGTACCGGTCATCTTAAATCGCGATGATCAACGTGTTTACGAAGCGAGACACAGGACACCTGGGGATGTCATTACCATAAGCATCGACCATCGTGACGTTACAATCACTGCCGATTGTCTCGATATGAAAGGTGGTATCCCATCATTTAAGTACACTATCTTAGAGCCATTTAAGACACTTGAAGGGGAGAGCGTGACTGGGAGCTGGCAGATCAACCTCAAAGTGGCGGGCAGGCATTCCGTTTACAATGCGATGGCGGCTCTTACCATCTGTCTCTACTACGGCGTTAAAATAGAGGACGCAATTTGTGCACTTGAGTGTTTCACCGGCGTAGAAAGACGACTTCAAATTATCTACGACGGTGAGTTTATCATGATTGATGACCATATCAGCGATGAGGACAATACGCTTAAAATGCTTGAAGCACTCGAAGTCATGTCGGAGGGAAAACCGGTCCACATCGTTGTCGCGATTCGAGGCAACAGAGGCGTACTCGTCAATCGAGAGGTCATCGCACAATTTGCCAAATTCCGCGATAGGATCAATTGGAAAACGTTTTATGTCACGTCAAGTGTTGACACAGCTCGCACACGCGATATCGTACATGATGATGAGCGCGAGGCCGTCCTGTCTGATCTAAAGGCGGCAGGCTACGAATTTATCTATGAGCCAAATCTGACCGATTCAATCGAAAAGACACTGCCATACGTCAAACCAGATGAAATCTATGTCCTTGCCGGATCTCACAACATGGATAAAGGGGCACGCATCGCATTAAATTTCCTAGTCAAGATTCGCCCCGATCTCGACAACGGAACAATCCTCAAGCCACTCGACAACCGCCTGATGGGTTGAGAGAACATCTCACACATCTGTCATAAAAATAGATACATCATCCAAACCAAAAGATTCTAAGCGGGAGGACTACGATCGATCTCACCTTAGATGCGGCAACAACAGAGTCCGTATGGCAATTGATACATGTTATGAGATACTTACGGAAATTAATGCGTCAATCTAAAGATGTCATAATCACCTTACCACGCGCTTGTCAACTGATAATTACCTGAAGAGAAGAGGGCAGCTGGTGCGTTCGACGCCTTAAATATTGTTACTGATTCATTTAATCGTACTTCGTAAAATATAAATTTTACGAAGTACGATAGAGGCTAAATCAGTCATTTCAGGGAAAATTTGAGAAATTGCGTATAATGCTTCTTACACCATCTCAAGATCGATGTAATGCCCGGATAAAACTCTCTTATTCCAGCGTAGTTAATTCCGTAGTCATCAATCCAAGGATTAATATGATCTCTAACAACGACTATCTTTTTGAAGCTGTCATTCACTTTTTTTAGCGACGCTATTTCTTGTTCTCTTTTCTCACACGTATCGATGTTTAATGCAGACTGGATATAAACCTTCTTGCTTGCTTTCGATGCGATAAAATCAACCTCAAGCCATGTTTTGATGTCTTTTCCGGCCGAATCTTTGTATCTGTGATTCACTGCGCCGACGTCAATATTATTGCCTCTCAAAATAAGCTCGTTATAGATGATGTTTTCCATGATGCGAGTTTTGGCCAACATTTACGTTTTGAGCAGCAATTTCTTGCAAAAAGCGTGTTTTTTGACCAGATTCAGGCGATTTCAAGTCGAATGTGGACAAAATTTACACCTTGGGTAACGGGTCCTTACCTAAAGCGTGATTTTGACCGTTTCCGCGTGTTTTCGAGCGATTTCTGGTCAAATTTTGCGTTTTGAGTACTCAAAGTGGAATTTTTGACCAGCTTAGCATGCTATCTAATTCGCACCCCACACTTCTAAGCTCAATTTTTCTAGATACTGATTAAAAGTACTGAAATTGAACATGAAATTATTTCACGATACACAATGTAGGAATTCAATATGAAACAGGTAGATCATATTTCAACTAAATTGGCTTAGTTAAAAGGCTAAGCTAAAGCCATGGCCGCCATAGTTACGGAAGCTCATTGCCTTCAATGAACAGTTCTTCTGTCGCATCTTCGTCGACTGATGAGATGATCTTTCTTTTTTCGTAGAGACTATCTTCACCACTAATCTTTCGAAACTCGCTCATATTCTTAAAGGGATTATAAATGACGAATAAAATAATCAGAAGTAAAAGAACCATCAGCGTCGTAAGAATATTTCTAAGTACTCGCTGCTGTCTTTCCTGTTTGAATTTACGATTAATCTTGCTAACAGTCGTATAGCCCTTTAACCGGAAAATACGTCGCCCTGCCTTTCGCTGACTCTCTACATCAGCAGTATTGTCTTGACGATAGACATCAGTAATTTTGGTCATTGAGCTGCCGACCCTTTCACGGAAGGTCACATTCATTCTTCCATGTTCGTTATTACTGCCAAAATTATTCGGCCATTTATACGCGACCGCTCTTCTTGCATCTTGACTTCCGTTACTATCTGTCCGCCAATCATTGTTGATTGGTCTCTGAGCATTATAAGGACTGAGATTATTAGGGTGTCTGTCTACGAATGGTTGCTGATTACTTTGTCTGTCGATAACGTCGGTAAGATTGTCTGGGGTATGTTTGTGTTTCATCTTTTTGGCGCCGCGATTCATCCCACGTTCATCTCTGTGGGCGAAAGGCGACCTTGGGTGTCTTGAACGCTGGTTTTGATTATGTGTTCTCGGCTCAATCATATAATCTCCTAGCGAACATCATTTTAGCATAGATGACAACAGTTTCAGTCGTTTTCTCGATTCGCTGATAGAGCGCTAAACCGTATCGAGTATTTAATCAATTTACGATGTTTTATGAAGCCCTCATTGAAGATGAACATTTGTTTTGTTATACTCTAAACAAAGGAATTAATCTGACGAATTACCGGAGAGTACTATGGCGAAAAAATACCCGTTTACTAAGGCAAATGTTCAGGAAACACAAGATGCAGTCTACAACTACATCGTTCAATATATTTCAGAGAATGCATATTCCCCATCAATCCGCGATATCTGCGATGGTGTCGGTCTGAAGTCTACTTCAACCGTCCATAGTCATCTGAGGCGATTATCAGAAGACGGTTTGATACAGTTCCGAGAAGGCAAACGCCGCACGATCCGTGTCCCTGCATTAGAATCTGCTGACTCACAAGAGATACCTCTCGTCGGCACAGTGACGGCGGGGAAGCCCATTTTGGCTGTAGAAAATATTGAGCGCTTATTGCCTCTCCCCGTCAGCATGTGGCCGTCATCAGAGGAACTGTTCGCCTTACGTGTCAAGGGTGAGAGCATGGCCGATGCCGCTATCTTGGATGGCGATATCGTCATTGTCGAGAAGCGTTCGACGGCTGAGCATGGTGATATCGTCGTTGCTTTACTAGAAGACGAGGCCACGGTAAAGACACTCAAGCGAGATAATCAAGGACGCTACTATCTACACCCTGAGAACGAGCTCTACGACGACATACTACTCACAGATAATAGTGCCATCATTCTTGGTGTCGTACGCGGCCTACTGCGCATGGACTTGTGATCTCTTATTTGTATTTAGACTCCCAATCACTTTATTGCTTGGGACGGTTGGTGTCGACTCAACGATCTGGCATGTCTCGGCACGTCAAGTAGAACCAACACCTCCTGACAAATTAGTGCTGACGATAGCTCGATGTCGAAGTGACGCGCGGATACACCGTACCTCTGCGACCTCCCCTAAAACCATCATTAAAGATGAGGTGAAGTTCCTCGAATGGTCTAATACATACGATCGATGACTTATACAGTAATTGTTGCGTACCGCGTGACGCGACGACGATCGATTCCTGATCAAAACCGACAATTAAACCTTCGACAATCGATTGATCGAAAAGTTGAATCACGACATTAATCTTTTCTCGACGACAGTGATTCAGAAATGTCTCCTGAATTCGTAAAGATTGCGACAACGGTACTTGCTTCCGTTTTGACTGATTCATTTTGAAATTGTGTTCCATGTTGTGATCCCCTTGCTGGATATTAATTTCTCGTCTTCTCAGAAAAATTGAAGGTGAGTTATTCAAGGATAATGAAAAGAAGTCGGAAAAATTTCGCTGTCAACGAAACTGTAACTGTTATGGACATACGCACGGGAGATTTTGTTGTCAACAATCAGCTATGCTAGGCGGTTATGCGTCATGTAGACGGTTTCACGTCAATATTGCTGACACAACTTCACGTTTTTATGAATGATTCGCTATCAACACAACAATCAAACATTGCCTGCAGGATTGTACAGAAGACTTCACGTTGAGCAAATTCGTACGTCACTTCACTCTTCAAGTACATATAAAAGAAGAAATAGATCGTCACGACGACGGAGCCACGTCTGTTGGCGTTTGGCATATCGGCGTGTCGATTGTGCCGTCAGCTTTCGCGCTTCTTCTTCTCTAAGGTCCCCTTCGAGGCACATGACGGCTTCTCTGTAGCCTATTCCTCGAAAAGCAGGACATTCATGATAGTTGGGGTATTCTTGCATGAGTTTATGTGTTTCGCTTAGAAGTCCAGCATTATACATCGCCTCAGTTCGCATGTTTATCTTCTTATAGAGTGCCGTCCGCGGAAACCAGTCTAGGCGGAAAGGAAGAAAATGAAACTGAGGTCCTTGTTCACGTGAGCGCCTGTTGAGTTCTGTCTTTGTCAGACCTGTCTGGCGGTGGAGCTCGAAGAATCTTACGATACGACGCCGATCAACAGGTGCGATAGCGGATGCCGCTTCTGGATCGATGTCGTAGATGAGTTGCCAGGACTCTCGGACACCGCGCTCTTCGACTTCTTGTCCTATTCTCTCACGCAACGCGAGGTCAGGTCGACGGCCGTGAAACTGCAGTCCGTCTAAAAGCGCAGAAATGTACTGAACGCTGCCGCCACAGATGATCGGTCTTCTCTTTTGAGATAGCAATTCGCGAAGGAGTATTGTCGCTTCCTCTACGTACATAGCAACGCTATAAAGTTCATCTGCGTTTCGTATATCATACATATGGTGAACGACCTCTTGACGCTGCACCAATGACGGCTTGGCTGTGCCGATATCAAATCCGCGGTAGATCTGCATCGCATCGCCGTTGACGATCTCTCCATTAATCCTTTGTGCTAGCCGGAAAGCCATCGACGATTTACCGGTCGCCGTAGGACCTGTGATGACAGGAATTGCATCTGGGCGCGCGCTCACAAGTTCTAGGAGTTTATCTTCAATCTCACAAAAGGAGTTCGAACGGAAGATACAATGTGTTCTCGTCGAATCTGGCATCTAAGTTCTGCCTCCCTTTCTGCGTCTCCTTTATGTATTACTTCTTCGTCTCGAATTAGACAATTCTCCCGAATAATTTTTCGACCTCTGACTTTGATAGCTTAACAGCAACAGGGCGTCCATGCGGACAATGATAAGGATTAGTTAGTGTCGTTAATCGCTCAAGAAGAAGTCGGATTTCTTTCTCACTCAACCGATCGTTAGCCTTGACGGCAGCTTTGCAGGCCACAAGATGAAGAATCTCCGTATCCTCAACCGTGTTACCTGTTTTATGTGCGTTTTCTAAACAGTCGAGAGCGGCACGAAGTGCAGCGGCGGGATCCAAACTGATGTTATTAAATCGGCTTCCTGCGGGTACAGAACGCACAACGACAGATTGACCACCGAAAGGCTCATACTCGAATCCGAGAGAACGAAAATGCTCCTCTTCTTCAGTCAAAAAAGACATTTCCTTTTGAGTGACATGGACACGTATGGGTACCAAGAGCATCTGACCTGATGAGCGGCCATGTTGATTCTCTTCACGCCGTTGCAACAGCTCTTCATATAAAACACGTTCGTGTGCTGCGTGTTGGTCGATAAGGATCAAGGATTCGTTATCGTCGAGTAAGATGTACGTCTGAAACAGAACGCCGATAAAACGCGCTTTGAGAAGTGAATGGACTTCACTTGACTGAACTGTGTCATCTCCATGATGATTGTTGAATACTGGCGCGATAGATGTTGAACGAGCGATATCATACGTAGGAAATTGGCTCTGTTGGAAGAGTGCTTCACCATCTTGCCGAACGGCAGTCAACGCCGAATTAGACATTGAAGATAAAGCCTCACTCTTATCGCTTATTGTAGCGACAATCTTCGAGTCAATCGATTCGTCAGGCGGTGTCGCAGGAGAAGTGGTATCTTGACGTACAAGCGACACGCTTTCATTACCCGCAAGTTCTGCACCATCTTTCTCGATGAGCAAAACTCCCTTACCGTCCGTGAATCCAGCAATATCTTCACGGATGAGCGACGCCCCCTTGTCGTCTGTGAGCCCCGTAGTAGCATCAGCGAGTCTTTCTAACGATCTTTGTGTCGGCTTTTCGGCCGTTTCAGATGTACGATGGGTGCTGGTAAGATCAACCTCGATGAAATGAGATCCCTTCTCAAAAGCGGCACGAATGGCCTGGTAAGCGGCCCTGAATACAGTGCGCTCGTCCCAAAAACGCATCTCAAGTTTTTGCGGGTGTACGTTGATATCGACGAGATTGCCTGGTATCGAGAGATGGAGAACAAGCTGCGGAAAACGACCGCGCATGAACCAAGTCTTGGACGCTTCGTCAGCTGCTGCACGTAATGTACCCGATTGGATGACACGTCCATTGACGATGAAAATCTGTCGCGATCGATTATGGCGCGCTGCATCAGGTGTAGCGACGAAGCCGGAGACTCTTACCGGCGAAACCTCACCTCTCACGGGGACCATCGCTTCGGCAACATCGGGACCAAATACGGCATAAATAGCACTCAACAGATCGTTATTCCCCGGTGTATAGAGGACTTCACGGCGTTCCTGATCGCGATCGAGTCGAAAGGAAACGTCAGGCCGTGTCAACGCCATCTTACCGGTCAAGTCGGCGACTGCTCCTGCCTCTGCCGCATCGCTTTTCAAGAACTTATAGCGCGCAGGCGTATTATAAAAAAGGTCGCGGCACGTGACGATGGTACCGGGAGAAAGACCGCAAGGACCTGAGAAGACGAGTTGACCTCCTTCGACGACGACACGAATCCCTTCAGCAGCATCTCGCGTGCGCGTTCTTAATTCTAATTTTGAGACAGCCGCTATCGAAGGGAGCGCCTCTCCTCTAAAACCGAGTGTCTTGAGTTCAAAAAAGTCATCTGTTGTTACGAGCTTACTCGTTGCATGACTCTCAATCGCCATCAGAGCATCCTCTGGGCTCATACCGCGGCCATCATCCTCACATGAAATCAAACGAATGCCGCCTCTTTCGATTCTAAGTCGAATGACGGAAGCTCCCGCGTCGAGCGCATTGTCGATCAGCTCTTTAACGACAGAAGCTGGCCGCTCAATAACTTCGCCTGCCGCGATGCTATCAATGGTGTGACGGTCAAGTTTACGTATAGTAGAAGTCATTCTATTACTCCTGCTTCAATGAACGCCCTCTCCACTTTGGCGCTTTCTTTTAATGGCCAAGTCTTTGAGGTCGACAAGGAGACTATATGCGTCAACGGGGCGCATGTGGTCGATGTCGGCCTCTTCCAAGCGCTCAATGATCGTATCAGCGATGCGTACTGCATATGCCTTGCTGAATAAATCAAGCTGTCCGTCCATCGTGCGTGCACTGCGCCGTACGAATGTGCGCCTCTCCCCTTTACTTTTCTCGATTTGCACCATAAGCTCTTTCGCACGAGCGACAACGGCATCAGGCATACCGGCGAGTTTAGCAACATCAATGCCGTAGCTGTTGTCTGCGCCTCCGGGACGGACGCGGTGCAAGAAAACGATATCACCATCTTGCTCAGACACGTCAACATGACAGTTGAAGACACCTGGCAACGTGTTTCCTAAATCGATCAGTTCGTGGTAATGCGTCGCGAACAACGCACGTGAGCCGAGAAAACGTGTATCGGCTATATACTCCATAACAGACCACGCGATCGATAGACCGTCAGCAGTTCCTGTTCCTCGGCCGATTTCATCAAGGATCAGGAGGCTCTTCGGTGTCGCCTGTTCGAGAATAGCCGCCATCTCGCTCATCTCCACCATAAAGGTTGACTGTCCGCCAGCAAGGTCATCCGATGCACCTGCACGCGTCATGATACGATCAACAATCCCGATCGATGCAGACTCTGCAGGGACAAAACTTCCTGCCTGAGCAAGCAGAACGATCAGGGCAATCTGACGCATGAAAGTTGATTTTCCCGACATATTGGGACCTGTCAATATCATGAGCCGTCTATCTTGGCCATTCAGATCGATGCTATTCGCGACGAAATCGCCCTCACCGCTTAATATCTGTTCGACAACAGCGTGACGTCCATTTGTAATCGATAGCGAGTCATCTTCAAGGATTGTTGGGCGACAATAGCGATAGCGTTCAGCGACATTTGCAAATGACAAGAGCACATCAAGTGTCGCAAGACCGTGAGCTGTTGCCTGCAACTTAGGTAAGTGAGACGACACAATATCACGAATCACAATAAACAATTCGTATTCAAGCGATTTCAGTTTGTGTTCAGCGCCAATGATTTTGTCTTCTTTCTCCTTCAACTCAGGCGTGATGAAACGCTCAGCATTGACGAGCGTCTGTCGCCTTATATAGCGATCAGGTACTTTGTCGAGCTGCCCTTTCGAGACTTCATAATAATAGCCGAACACCCTGTTGTAGCCGACTTTTAGATTTTTGATGCCTGTCTCTTCGCGCTCTTTTGCCTCAAGCGACAAGATGTGGTCGCGGCCATGAATCGTGATGTCGCGAAGCTCATCGACGTCGGTGTTATAACCGTCGCGAATGATACCGCCGTCGGTTATGGTGAGAGGCGGCTCCTCAATGATGGCGCGATTAAGTAGATCGGTAAGCTCAGGCATCGCGTGTATCGTTCCTCGAAGTTTCGAAAGACCCTCCTCCTCTTCAGCCTCAAGCAATGAGAGGAGCGCTGGGATGCGCTGCAATGTGCCTCTTAACGCTGCCAGATCACGCGGCGTCACAGACCCTGATGCAATCCTACCCGACAATCTCTCGATGTCGTACAGGCCTATGAGAGCGTCCTGGAGCGATTCGCGCAAGATAAAATGCTCGTATAATGCAGCGACAGAGTTTTGCCTTCTCAGAATAGCAGCCCGATTGACAAGAGGTTGTTCGAGCCATGAACGTAAAAGACGTCCGCCCATCGCCGTCTTCGTACGATCTAAAGCCCACAGAAGACTCCCGCGTCTTTTCCTGTCGCGAATCGTCTCTGTAATTTCAAGATTGAAACGCGTCGAACGGTCGAGCACCATGAACTCGCGGATTTTATAAGGTCGTATGTCGCGTATCTGATCGGGAGATTTCTTTTGTGTCTCTGATAAATATGTCAATAAGGCAGCGGTGGCGCGTGGCCAAAGAATATCGCTATCTGAGAATGATAGGCCAAATGACCGTGCAGCGTCAGAAGAAAAGGCGCTTTCATGAAGCACCGTACACGTGACGGCTTGGCGCTCGAGGTAGACGTTGAAACGTCGATCGTTAGCGAACGTCTCATTGACAACAAATTCAACGGGATTGAGACGCGAGAGTTCATCAAAGAGCTGCGCCTCAGCATTAGACGAGAAAAATTCAGTTGTCTCAAATCTCCCTGAGGAGAGGTCGCAAGCAGCTAGTCCAAACGCATCACTGTCACGGCAGACGCAACAAAGATACTGAAAGGCACGAGCATCAAGTGATTCCGGGTCAGTCTGTGTGCCTGGTGTCACTACTCGCACGACATCGCGAGCGACAAGGCCTTTCGCTGTCGCCGGATCTTCCACTTGATCGCAGATAGCAACCTTGTAACCACGGCTGAGAAGTCGTTTCAGATACGAGTCGGCGGCATGGTGCGGCACACCGCACATTGGCGCACGCTCATCAAGTCCACAATCGCGTCCCGTCAACGCCAATTCAAGCTCACGCGCAGCCGTAATCGCATCATCGAAAAAGAGCTCGTAAAAATCGCCGAGGCGAAAGAAGATGAGACAATCAGGATACTTTTCCTTCTGTTCAAGCAACTGCAGCATCATCGGCGTAAGACGCGTTCTATCTACATTTTCAAAAGTAAGCGCCATGACTTTCCTCCGAGTTGGCTATTTCCGTTGCATATGTCTTGCGTTCAATAAATGATTCTTAGTTCGTTCGATTCATAGTATCTGTATACCATCTAACGAGTTGACGTTGGCGCGTTCAATCAAGACACGGACGATGTCACCACGATCAATTCTCGCTGAATCGAAAACTTCGTTAGGCCAGCTCTTTTGACAAGCCGAACTCCCAGACAGCACTCCGGCAAAATTGACGAGGCGATCATCGTGTGTTCGACCTGACAGGATTGTTTCGTCTCGACGACTTTTACCATCGACGAGCACGTCTAACACTTGACCCTCTAAGGCTTTGTTTGAAGCGAGACTACACTCATTCTGATATTCTACCAGACGCATGAATCGCTCCCTGACGACTTCATGTTGACTTTCGTCGAACCAATCGGCTGCAGGAGTCCCGACGCGTGGACTGTATAAAAACGTAAAGGCTGCATCGAATCGCGCCTCTTCCATGACGTGTAGAGTCTGTTGGAAGTCTTCTTCTGTCTCACTAGGGAATCCGACGATCAGATCAGTCGTAATCGTTATGCCATTACGGCAAGATCGCAATTTGCGTACGAGATCAAGATAATGTGCCGCGTCGTATCGGCGGTTCATACGACGTAGTATCGCATCACTACCCGATTGAAGTGGCAGGTGGATGTGTGACTCGACACGCGGCTCACGGCTGATTACAGCGATCAGTTCATCGGAGAGGTCCTTTGGATGCGATGTCATGTAGCGCACGACCCACAATCCATCAAGATGACTGATGTCACGGAGCAATTCTGCAAATGTTGGCGCGTCAACTTCTCCCCTTTTACGAAGATCATTTCCGTATGAATTGACATTTTGTCCGAGCAGCATGATCTCTTTTGCACCGAGCTCGACGGCGCGTCTTGCTTCGTCGAGAATTTTTTCATAAGCGCGACTTATCTCACGACCGCGAGTATACGGGACGATGCAGTATGAGCAAAAATTGTTGCACCCCGTCATGATTGTGACGAGCGCGCGGTGCGGATCAGCACGAAGAACAGGCAACGACGTATCGTCACCAAGCCCATGCCATGTCGTCAAGTCGAGTGTTTTTCTTTTTCCTGTGCCGTCTGAGAGCGTCTCAACAAGTGCGTAGGGCAACACTCGAACATCTCCCGCTCCTAAAATAAAGTCGACATAGGGAAACTTCTGCTTGATTGTATCAACATGTACTTCTTGTTCCATCATGCATCCGAACACGCCGATGATCGGCCGACCGCCCTTTCGGATCGGTTTGAGGTTGCCAAGATGACCGTAAAAGCGATTGTCGGCATTAGCGCGCACACTACAGGTGTTAAAAAGGACGACGTCTGCGACATCAGGAGACACTGCAGGATGAAAGCCCATCTCCTCGAAAATACCGGCAGCAAGTTCGCTATCTCGGTCGTTTTGCTGGCAGCCAAATGTCCGTACGAAATACGAAGGCGCTCTTCCCGTCTCGCGTGCCAATGAGTCACTCCACTCTTTGACAGTCGACTTCTGTTCGTCAAAGCCTGATTCCGTTATTGTTCTTTTATCATAAAGGTCATTGTTCATATCAAGTGAAGCGTATCGCTATCCTCCGCTCCTCTAGAATATAGCGTCAAAATCACGGTTAATGTCAAGCGAAGCGTATTACCATACTCTGCAACATTAAAACGAAGCGTATCGCTATCGTGTAGTTCATCAGAAAGGATGTCGCTTGGAGGTGAGCCATCTTAAAAAGAACCAGCGCCAACGATTGATCGTTTTCCGTGTTTTTATTTCTTCGTCACGATAAAAGTCAAGCAATATCTGAAGCGATTCACGATCACGTACGATTGGAGTTCCCTTAGACGCGTAGAGTGCTCGCTCAACAAAATAAATTAATTCAGGGGGAAACTCCATGTAGGAGGTATTCGCAACGCGTAGTATGAAGGAGCGAACCGACTCATGATTGTCACGCTTTTCGCCTTTTAGCTCCCAGAGAGCGAAGATATCCCACGTGATACGCACGACGAGATCCTCAATACCCCAACGCGATAACTTGCGCCCGATATAATCGTTGTTATGCCTGATTCTGTAAATGTAATGCCTCCACGATAAAAATAGAAACAACGGCAAAAGAGCGAGCAATACCCATAACAAAGATCGCAAATGCCTGGCAATCCCGGCCGGCTGGATTGGTACCTCCTCAAGGGTCGGTTCAGGCATTGTCTCAATAGCGCTTTCTGTAGGTTCTAGTTCTTCTGGAGGCTCCTCAGACGGCTCAGGCTCTTCTATTTTTTGTTCGTGTTCCGTCGAGAAATCGGTACGCGCCATGCTATCGAGTGTCTCCGCAGGAGTCGCATCGACTGGTATCCATCCTGCCCCTTCGACCCACACTTCACACCAAGCATGTGCGTTTTTACCAGTCAGAACTTGCTGTTCTATAACGCCCGGTTCAGTAGCGGGCACGAGAAAACCTTCAACATAGCGTGCCGGTATCTTCGCTTCGCGCGCGAGAACAGTCATTGCTGTCGCGAAAAATGTGCAGTATCCCTTCCCTTCGTTAAGAAACCAGCTGACAAACTCCTCGTGTTCACCAGGGGTTGAGGCGTCGAGAGTATACGTCATACGCGTCGCTAACGTTTCTCGAAGAAGAGCGATAACATCAGCATCTGTCATCGTATCAGCGCGTCGATAGATCGCATGATGTAAGGCGTCATCAAATTGTTTCACGCTTGTTTCTAGATGTGGAATATGGGGCAGTTCTGTAAAGCGGGCACGTTCCTCTAGCGTTAACAGCTGTGATTTCCCGACTGGCATGTCATACAATGCTTTGAAGCGTTTGATCTCTTCTGATGTCTTCAAGTGAAGTGCATTAAATGACTGCCCAGTTGACGTATAGCCGTCCTCTGGAATAAGTTTATCTAGATACAGTTGTCCTGTTACGTTGAAATAAGCACTAAAATCCTTATGTGTGTTGATGCGATCAAACTGACGCGGTCTACCGCTTTGGAAGACGACTTGCTGATCTTGTTCCGGTCGAATCGATACGTACGTCTCTCGCAAGACGAGCCCCATGAACTCCTGATCGCTTACATGTGGGACTCCGATGTGTTTTCCCTGTGGCTCTTGGTTAGCACGGTGACCGAAAAGCCAGTTCGGATTCATGCTTTCAGGGAGCCAACCTTGGCCCGTATACGTCCGATAAGCTGACCCTTTCAACCAGAGAGGGCGTCCATCTGTTTCGATCGTAAGATAAGGTGTATCGCTAGGCGTCGCCTTCCCTCCAATCTTCATCTCATGCGGGTAATACCCGAAATCTCTCAGCGAGAATTCCTTGTACCCGATCGGGTCATCACCGTGACCGTACCTCTTGCCAACAATGCGCGAGATATGATCGTCAAGCCATTGGCTATGGAAGAAGTTTTCTGGTAACGCGACGTGGAGAAAAACGATAAGGCTCGTCAAGAAAAGCGCGCCCAAGGCAGCCCAATTGCGTCTCGATGCCTCACCCGAGCTCAGTGTCATCTTTGTGTCAGTCATCTCACTGAGCGTCGCATAGCGAATACCGGACGGCTTTCGTTCTGCAAGGAAGCGGAGGACAACGAATATGGCTAGGAGATAGAGAATTTTTATCTCTCCTCCGTACAATCCCTCCTTATCGAGAAATTCTCCGAGCCCGTAGGCGAATGAGACGACCAGTCCCATAGCGAATGGCGCAGCGGAAAGGTTGATCCACGTAAACATAAAAAAACTGATCAAAACAGCAAAGACAGATGATACGCCAGAGTAGTTGACGTTCGGCACCTGAATTTGGTAGAAAGCACTATGAACCCAGCTTTTGACCTCAACGATGAGAGCATGGAGTGGTTGGCCGATCATTTGAAACATACTGCTGTCTGGCCAGATCAATGCCGGAATGATAATCATTGCGAGCAAGGCAATCGCGATGGTAAATGCACGCCTAAATTTGAGAAAGATGAGACAGAAGGAGAATGTTGCAACAATGATCAATGCAAGCGGTAACACGTTCACAGGCAAATGAATGGCACGCAATAGAATATGTGTCAAAGCATACGTATACACCATCATGAATGATGTTTGGATGACGAGCTGAGCGCTCGCGTTCCTCAAGGGGGGATCGATTCTTTCCTCAAGCTGACGCCCGCTAATAGAAAGAACAGGCGTAGTGATCTTTCTTTTCAACCTACGCATACTCACGACCTCGTTTTTCAACACCGTCAATAACAGGGCGAGGGCGTTGCTCCTGAACTTCGATCACTTCTATTTCAGCACGCCGGAGCATCTTCAGAGCTGTCTCCACTTCTTCTTGTGGTCGGCTCTCTGAATTAAAATAGAAATAGATAACTTGATACGCTCTCCGCTGGAGTTCAATCATAGCAGCAGCAGTCCCTACGGAAAGACGTGACGAAAAGAGTAGGTAGCGGTCTCGAGAATGCGAACCTCTATGATTCTCGATCATCTCTCCCAGTGTCGGGAGCGAGTCAGGCTCCATCATCGCCAGCAATCGCCTGTACCGCAGAGGCTCATTGGCAAGTCGCAAACGATCACTAATGGAATCGGGCGACCCCGTGTGCAAAGAAACAACCATATCATGTTGGATGAGCCACGTGATAGCACCTGCGACACCATCGAGAATTCGGTCTCGAACAGATAATGCCTTGTCGCATGCCATAATGTCATCAAACAATGAGTATCCGGTAAAATCATCAAACAGAACGTGTGTCTCAATCGCCAGAGGTGCCTCGTATTGTTTGACGATAAATTCGTTCATGCGCGAACTGACTTGCCAGTGGATACGCCTAATATCATCACCTTCACGGTAGACGCGCATCGTGTCGATCTCATCAGTTCGTTCCTCGACGCGGCGCTTTGCGAGATCGCTCTCATCGACTTGTCGGAATGGGCGGATCACTGTATTGTCAGATCGTTCAGGAAGAGGCAGAACGTAAGTCACCATACGGTGGTCACGATTACGAAAAGCCTTTTTATACTTAAAGAGTCCAAAGAAAGTACGTACCTCGAGGCGTGCTTCATCTAGGACAAGCTTCCCTGTATGTCGTGCCGCTACAGAAAAATAGAGCTCAATATCGTCGCCAGCGCGAAGGTCACGAAAGGCAACCTCTCTTTGAGAGCGAACACTCTTATCTTTCGATCCGTACCGTGCAGATAATTTGATCCGTAATGGTAACCAACGCGTGTGTAACTGGACAGGCAAGGTAAAGCGGGCAATCTGTTCACGTGGCAACTCCTGCTCAGTAATCAGCGTTCCAATTTTCAGTCGTCTTCTAATGTAGAGAAACTCAATGAAAGAGGCAATAATCAGGACAATCAGTGTCAATAATAAGATCGAAAACACATGATAGCCGAAATAACTCGCTCCTCCTAAGAGTGGAAGAATGAGCAAAAGACAAATGACAAGAAAAACGGTCATTGACGTGCTGGGACCGGCACCTGCCGTAAAATGGTGTCGAGAACCTGTCCGGCATCAATACCCTGCACACGCCCTTCTGCTCGGATTATTAATCGATGTTGCAAGACTGACCGGAAAAGTTGCTGAACATCATCGGGGATGACGAATCCTCTCCCCTCAAGCAACGCCCTTGCCTTGGCAGCTTGGAGAAGCATCAACGTTGCGCGCGGCGAGACACCTAACTCGATGTCGCGATGTGAACGCGTCTTTTGCGCGAGGTGAGAAATATATTGTTTGATCGGATCAGCCACGTATACCCTACGCGCTGTCGCTTGGAGCCAAAGAACGTCCTGCGCAGATGCAACAGGTTGCAAGGTAGCCAACGGCTCGTCTTCAGAGAAGCGGTCTAAGATATTGAATTCCTCTTCAAAACTCGGATAACCGAGCGTGATTTGCATCATGAAGCGATCAAGTTGAGCCTCAGGCAATATGTATGTCCCCTGCTGTTCAATCGGATTCTGCGTTGCGAGCACAATGAACGGCTCTGGCAGACGATACGTCTGCCGATCAACCGTCACTTGGCTTTCCTGCATTGCCTCTAATAGCGCTGACTGTGTCTTAGGCGACGTTCTATTGATCTCATCTGCGAGCAGGATCTGAGTCATAATGGCGCCGGGACGGAATTCAAACTTTCCAGTCATGGGGTTAAAGACATTGTAACCTGTCACATCAGACGGCATCACATCCGGTGTAAACTGAATGCGCGAAAACTGTAAATCTAAAGAGCGTGCAAGAGCGCGCACCATCGTCGTTTTGCCGATTCCAGGAACATCTTCTATGAGCAGGTGTCCACCTGCCGTCAATGCAATCATAATCAAACGTATTGTCGATTCCTTGCCGACGATAACGTGATTGACATTTCGTTCGATCGATCGGCAAAGAACGATCGCGTCTTCTATATTTCTACTCATCTGTTGTTAGCTTCTTTCTTCTTCAACTTTTTTTTCATTGTTATCATCACTTAAATTATTATTACCATCATCTTGATTAACTGAGACGTCAAAACTTGGAGCGATCGTCATATTATCAAGCTTCGATTCGCGTATGACTCTCATCACCGATTCGAGCCCATCCCCTCCTGTACGGCGCCTCTCTTCAGAGGTAGAGCGATCCCCTCGCTCAGAAGTGGAAATCGTCAGCTCATCATCCTGCAAACTAAATGGCCCAGTCGATTGTTTCCTTTCGTCGCGACCGCGTTCCCTAGAAAGTAAAATGTTCGGGTATCTCGTATCGTAGCCTTTTATTTGATTAGGCTGCATTTTATCAGACGAAAGAATGCCTTCATTTTGTTCGACACGTTCGACAAAGCGATTGGGAATAACATCTTGTCGTGCACCATCGCGGCGATGGCGGTGATCGAGTGAAGGATTGACGGCAGCTACAAGGTGATGAGGAATCTTTTTGTTTACTTTTCGTGGAAGGACGGCCGTTCTGACAGCAACTTCAGGCCTCAACCTGAAAGCGTGAAGGTTGCCCATTTGTCGGATATCGGAAAACACTGCCATCTCTGAATATTCGGCAACTGTCAGCGGCTTTTGAAATCTTATGGCGAGAAACAGCTGCTTTCTCGATCGTGGATTGCGAGCAATCCATGCACGTACATGGTAAAGACGTGGCACTGATTGAAATCCTGATGCCTCGCCAATTTGCACGTCATTCATCGACTCCAACGTCTTCCCATACAACAAGACCATTCTTTCAATCTCATCGAGCGGGATAACGCGTTCACTAATAGGGTCCTCAACGATAAGTTCGTCATATCTCGTAATAAAAAGTCTGCAAGATGAACCTGTTGCACTCGAAAGACCGGACACAACAGTCAGTTCACCTCCCCATTTCGCTTTTCTATTACGCGTATCGGCTCTGATGTTGCGTTTCAACTGAAAAGTACGTATTCGGTTCCAGATCATAGCGCCCAAAGACGACGCCATCAAAGTAAAACCGACGTAATGTCCGAGTACCCCCTTCCAAACGAGGATAAGCGAACTGATAAAGACGATGAATAAAGTCAAAATCATACGGTTATTCTACCATATGCTTTTAGCATACCGATGCACTTTTGAGATCGCAAGCGATTCTGTTCGTCAAAGCGTGCTATTGATTCAAGGCAACCAACGGGAGAATCCTTCACACATACAAACTTAAAAACCATTACCCGTGCAACAGAAAAAACATATCACTCATACAATTGTAAAAAACCATCGCACACACAACCGGATCAAACCATCGCCCGTACATCCGCAAACACCTCAGTCGCGCACAACTGTAAAAAAACCCCTCACTCACGTAACAGGATCAACGCATCGCTCGTACATCCGCTAACACATCTGTCGTGAACAACTGTAAAAACCCATTACTATCGCAACAGGATCAACACATCACTCTGGACGCTCAAGCATTCTGACCATCTCACCCATCTGCTTATGAATATGGTGAGGCGGAACTGAGAAACGTACGGATGACAGAGGGTAGACAATGCTTCCTCTACCGATCAATACTCCGGGATTCAACACAGCATTGCATCCGACTTCAACCGACTCCCCTACAATTGCCCCGAACTTTCGAAGGTTAGTATTAATGCTCTCACCTTGATAGCGGACAGTAACAGAACGCTTGTCTGCTCGCAGATTCGATGTGATCGAGCCTGCTCCCATATGAGCCCCACAGGCGAGAATGCTATCGCCTATGTAGTTATAATGTGGAACTTCAACATGACTGAGCAGGAGTGCGTTTTTTACCTCAGTTGCCGTCCCGACGACCGTACGAGGTCCTATGTAGGCATTTCCCCTGATGAAAGCACCAGGCCTTAGTTGTACCCCTGCCTCAATAATTGCAGGACCTTGAATCGTCACATAATCAGAAATCGACGCAACTTTCGAAATCCAGATATCATCGCCGGCTTTGTCGTAGTCAGATAACGAGAGTGACGCACCAAGTCCTTTAACAAACTCGCCAATCTTAGCGAGCAGCTCCCACGGAAAAGTGGAACTCATAAAGAATTTGTAAAAAGGAGCATTGGCGTCAAGATTAAAAAAATGTACCGTTTTCAGATCATCTAATGACATGGAAATGACCCCTCCGAAATAATAAAGTAAACATACACTTCTGTTCGTATACGATATGCATTTTATCATAGAGATTGTAAACATGGTTTTTACGCCCGCGATAACCACCTATTTGCTTACTCGTAGAAACATTGCATCCTTTCCAGCACGGTACCCGCTACCTCCGACACCTTATCTGTGCTCAAAACACATACGTCTGTTCCAGCATACCCTCCATCGTCTGCACTACATATCTGCGAACACGCAGAAACGTACACTCATTCCGGCACTTCTTTCTTTGTTCCCTGAACCTATCTGTATACAATCAGAAACGCTGCCACGTATCTGATTGGGTGACCGTAATTTTTCATTCCTCATCTTACATGTGTGTGAAACTTACCTGGAATATACTAAATCTCTTAACCATCTAGATATAATCGTATTTGCGTGGAAATGTCGTTGAGTTATTACTTGACAAAACGTTATCGAATTTGACGATTTCACGATGACAGCTTAAAATAGTGACTGCGAGGTGTGGCGCAGTTGGCAGCGCGCGTGGTTTGGGACCATGAGGCCGCAGGTTCAAGTCCTGTCACCTCGACCAACCTTGAACGCAGTTAATGATACAAATTCCCGTATTGATGACTGCGTTCTTTTTGTTTTGAGTCTACTTTGCAGCACAATGAATCTTAGTAACAATGTATAACATAACACTTGAAAAGCGCACAATGCAATATTATCATTTTATTGAGCGGGTAACTCCTAGGACTTAAAAAATGAGGGCTATCTGCCATGGTTCGTTGATCATCAGATCGTAAGAGGTCTGATGCTAGGAGCGGCTTCAAATAGAAGACCTGAGTGGTGTGAAAGGACACGGAAATAGAAGAAGTTCTACTTCCATTGAGGGATAATCGTTACCTAAACCTGAAGTATAGAAAGCGACAAGTCTAAGCACAGTAAGTATTTGTTCTCATTTTAACTGTCATATAGGAAGGATTTTGGAAGCCATGAAAAAAGCGATTAAGGTCTTTGTTATTCTAGTGATATCGTTAATATCGATAATTCCGCTTGCTGTGAAAGCGCAACCCGGCCCTCAGGCGCACCCCGATCCTTATAGCGGTGATTTATCCAATTATGAAGGTAAATGGATTATCAACGGAAAAACGGAGGAGGATACGAATTGGACGCTGGAAATATCAGGCGATAAGTACCATTTGCACAATGAATATCAGGAATTTAAGGGCGATGTCATTTTTACGCCCGGAAATAAGGACTTTGGTAGATCAGATATCTTGTGGTTAGATTTTGATCCCGATCTTGGTATTGAGATTGTACTTGAAAATTTAGCCGGTGGCCTGATCGACGTCAGCGGACAGGGGCTGGTCTTTGTAAGACCGGGCCATTATATCGAATTTGACGAAGATGAAGAATGGGAAGACTACTCAAAAGAAAAAATGATCGGCGATTGGGTGATGGATAAGATGTGGGTGTCTCTTCCCGAATACAAATTTATGATGCATCTTACCAACGAGGACATCATGGCAGGAAGCATAACGGGAGATACACGTTTTATCTTGAGTTTTGATGGCGGGATTGTTTATCAGGTATCGGAAAAGTTAGAAATTCGCGTTCCGTTCACCCGTTATCGAAAATTCGGGCGTAATGGCGTGTATTTCGAAATCCCAAATCCTCTCCAACCCTATGTTTATCAATTTGTCGCAGGCGTTGCACCAGAAGCGTGCGGACCGGAATACGCGGGACAGATGGTTATTCATGCATATCCCTGCCCGACTGATCCTGTCAGAGTTATTATATATTTTACTTTTTCGCAAATCACAAGTGTTGAACCGTCTGAAGGAGGTGATTAAGTTATGAAAAGAGCATTCTCGCTGATTCTTGCGCTGCTCATCCTCTTCGGTATAGTTGCCTGTACTCCAAAAGAACAACCCCACGAGACCTCCTCGAATCCGGGAGACAAAGAAACGATATCCGGACAGACGGAGAGCAATAATACTGAAGATTTTCAGGCGGGTATTCCCGAGGAATACCGCTTAAAGATTAATATTCCCCGCGAATGGCACGAGCCTCTGCCTTCGTCGGAATATACCATCGATTCCCCATTTTCCGGCATTGCCGACATGTTGGATCAACAACAGCCAAGTGAGCGAGAACCGGTAATATTGCCTAAAGTTGGAGAGTTCTTCACCATTGAAGAGCTGGAAGCGTTTTTTGGCATGATCGTTAAGAATGAAGAAGTTCATCCTAGAGAGAACTGTGATGGCGTACGATATGCACTGTACAAGGCTGAGAAAAAGGGAGCTTCGGATGGAGAGGTAAACATCTGGATCTATGACTGGGGCGATCCGGTGTCCGCGATATCTACGATGAACACGATCTTATCTGATCCGCGCGAAATCGAAGGATTGGGACAACGCGCTTTGATTTCCAAAGGGAGTGTCCACATACTTGTAAAAGATGGCATCGTTTTGACTGTTTCCGTAGAGTATAGACCTCCGGATAGCGGCGGATGGCTGGAGCCGGCAGAGGAAGAACTTATTCTGGAATTTGCTCGACTCGTCTATGAAAGGACTATAATAAAGTTGAAATAGATGTTGCTATCAAAGTATAACACTTGACATGATTCCTTGTCTTTATCATGCGTTTTGCTCGGAGCCAAAAAGGACGACAAAGCGAATACAATCCGCCAGTCGTCTTTTTTCATGCTCCCTTACAGCAACACTAACTAACTGACTGACAGAGAACTTGACATACCAGAACAATCCAAAGGAAAGAACAAACAACACAAAAATATATGACGAGATTTATCCAGGTGAATACTACATTTCACCTGCACAAATACAGTTTTTCGATCTTAATTAATTTATTGCACATAAAAGATAGAAGGCAGCCTGTCTACATCTCTCCTTATGCTCTCCCGAGAGCACCAACAGCTTCCCCTCTATCTCAGTTTTTCGAAGTAAGTTGAAAAACTGTACAAGGAAGGTGCAGCGAATAGCCGATCTGCCCTTCATACTTCTCCTTATGCCACAGTTTTTGGGGCTAAGTTGAAAAACTGTACAAGGAGAGGGTATGGG
>DUVN01000022.1 GCA_012841015.1 Clostridiaceae bacterium | reverse complement strand
TGCTCCTCTATTGTCATTGAATTGTCAAGTTGCAATCGCCGTGTCTCCACATGGGATGCATATCTGAAAATGCTGATGCGACGATCGCTAAGTCATTATATACGATTTTTGTATACAATCGCAACCCTTTTATGCATTTGTAGTTCTATGGGTGAATGAGACGTCCTTTCCATTACGGACTGTATCGAGTTAAGTAATTCTGCTAATAGCTGGTCTCTATTGTCGGGCGACTGCAGTTATTACTGCGTTCTCTTCAATGAAGAAATACATGCAATGTTATAATAGAATTTAGTTAAATCGTGAATGAGGCTACTATGGACTTTTACCCTTTTGAAAGCAATGAGAAATATGATTTCTATTCCTTCAATAATGCTTTTGAAATATTGAAGTATGCACATCCCGTAGAGTTCAAGGAGCTATTGGATGCTTTTGACAAATTCTATATTCTCAAGAGTGATTTGCTTGTAGGCGGTGGTTCCGAATCTAAAATTCCAAAACGGTTTGCATCCTACTTGAGACCTTCTTGGCGCGAGTCTAGAATATCGGCAGATCTATATGTCAAGCATATCATGCGTAGCCCTAATGAAGAGCGTCAATTTGTAATCCCCGATTACATGGACGGGTACTTGATCGATTATGTTAAGGGCAAAGTAGCTTTTGACATGGAATGGAACTCAAAAGATCAAACTTTTGATCGCGATTTGTATGCTTTCCGAGCTTTCTACGAAACCGGGATCATAGATGTTGGAGGCATAATTACTCGAGATGTGTCACTAAATCCGGTTTTTCAATCTCTTGGCATCATGAAAAAATACGGAGCGAGTACGACTTGGCTTGGCAAGTTGTTGCCACGCATCCGAACACGTCGACACGGAGGCTGTCCCCTGTTCATCGTCGCGATCAAACCCGGCTGTATTGCGGATCTGGAAAATGAGACTCTCCATGACGAATAATGACCTTCTAAGTTTTGTCCAAGGTAGAAAATTCGCAACAATCTACGCGGATCCTCCTTGGCGATTCCAAAATAGAACCGGGAAAGTTGCCCCTGAGCACCATCGTCTAAACCGCTATCCTACAATGGACTTTGAAGAGATTAAATCTTTACCCGTCCCGTCATTGGCTGAGGATACTGCCCATTTATATTTATGGGTTCCCAACGCTTTACTTCCGGATGGGTTAGAGGTTATGTCCGCGTGGGGGTTTGAATACAAGACAAACTTGATATGGGAAAAGGTGAGAAAAGACGGATTCCCAGACGGTCGTGGTGTTGGTTTTTATTTCAGAAATGTCACAGAAATACTGTTGTTCGGCATACGCGGGCAAAATGCAAGAACGCTTGCACCAGGACGATCACAGGTCAATCTGTTGCGGAGCAGAAAACGCGAACACAGCAGAAAGCCTTGTGAGTTTGTTGATTTGATTGAAGCTTGCTCACCGGGTCCTTATATTGAGCTTTTTGCTCGTGGCGTAAGAGATGGCTGGACCATGTGGGGCAACCAAGCTGATGAAAACTATGCTCCCGATTGGGCAACGTACTCAAATGCTACAGGAAAGACGAGTGAGTACTCAGAGCAAATGAGCTTTCTGTTTGACGAGAACGATCCTAGTTAATGGAAAGGCTTTTCCATTTTCCAGACATAGCCAAAATGCGATTCCTTTCAATTCTTCCTTAAGCGAGCAATAATATGTTGATCTTGTATGCTGATCATTCATCTGGATGAATGATCAGCACCTCTATGATAAAATTGTATATACGACGTGTTTATTCACTGTATCTTGTTCATTGGCTTTTTTGCACACCGATAGGTAAGGAATGAGGGGAGTTATGAGAAAGATTTTATTGACCGGCTGTCTCGGTCAAATCGGCACGGAATTAACACTGCATTTTCGCAAAGAATACGGTGACGAAAATGTCGTCGCCT
>DUVN01000021.1 GCA_012841015.1 Clostridiaceae bacterium | reverse complement strand
CACTCAGAAGCACAAATTTACTTGAGCGCGAAAACCAAGAACTGCGTCGACGGGAAAGGGTGATACGCATCTTTCCAAATGCGGACTCCGTGATCCGCCTGCTGGGCGCTGTTCTACTTGACAGGCACGAGGGTTGGTCTGTCAGACAGCGAGTGTTTAACATGACAGAATATCTTGCAAGTCGAACGGAGATTCAAAACAAGTGGAGGGCGGCTTAGGCGGCCGACCGTTTTTAGAAGAAGGCTAGCCTTCTTCTAAAAACGAACCCCCCGAGGTACTGCGTGAGAGGAAGGATGAAATTACACCACCTTTAGGACTTGACTCATTTGCGGGCGTTTTCAAGCCGATTGTGGCCAAAATTTACGCTTTGAGCACGGGCTTCTTACCCCAAACGTCATTTTTGACCATTTGCGGGCGTTTTCAAGCCGATTGTGACCAAAATTTACGCTTTGAGCACGGGCTCCTTACCCAAAACGTCATTATTGACCAGATTCGAGCGTTTTCAGGCGGTATGTGGCCAAAATTTACGCTTTGAGTACGGGCTCCTTACCCAAAACGTCATTATTGACCAGATTCGAGCGTTTTCAGTCGGCATGTGGACAAAATTTACACTTTGGGTACGGGCTTCTTACCCCAAACGTCATTTTTGACCAGATTCGAGCGTTTTCAGGCGGTATGTGGACAAAATTTACATTTTGGGTACGGGCTTCTTACCCCAAACGTCATTTTTGACCAGCTTAGCACGCTAGGTTTTTTGAAAGTGTTATTTTTTTGATTTTGGAGTATAATCTAGAAAACAGGGGAGCTTGTTTTGACAGGCTGAGAGGAAGCACACGGCTTCGACCCTTTAACCTGATGCGGATAATGCCGCCGTAGGGAGCATCAAGAAGTTTTTTCAGGAGGCTTCCGACAGCGGGTCTCCTGTTTTTCTTTGTTTAAGAGAAAAGATTTCGGTCGTCACGGTTGCTGAGGACGCTAAACCTTGTTCCGCAACGATGATCTGGATACTAAACAGGAATCTTTTGGACGATAAGGAGGACATATCTTGTTCAAGAACATTTTTGAAAACGTAAAGAAGACGCACCCGCTTATCCATAACATCACGAACTACGTGACGGTTCATGACTGTGCCAATATTCTAATTGCTTGCGGTGCAGCTCCCATCATGGCAGATGACGCGGAAGAGGTCGCGGAGATTACATCCATCTGCCACGGAGTGAACATCAACATCGGCACGCTCAATAGGCGCACGATTGCATCCATGCTTATTGCCGGCAAACGCGCCAATGCATTAGGTCGTCCGGTCGTATTGGATCCCGTTGGAGTCGGTGCGTCCAAACTGAGAATGGACACGGCGCTGAAGCTCCTTGAAGAAGTGAGGTTCACTGTTATTAAGGGTAACATCTCTGAAATCAAGGCGTTTGCTACCGGCAGCGGTACGACAAGAGGGGTGGATGCCAACTTAGCCGACAGGATAACAGGGGAAAATCTTGATACTGTCGTTGCTTTTGCCAAAGCATTCGCGAAGGAAACGCGAACAGTTATTGCCATTACGAGCGCCATCGACGTCGTGAGCGATGGAGAGACAACGTACTGTATTCACAACGGTCACCCCATGATGGAGTCGTATACGGGTGCCGGATGTCAGCTCTCTGCACTGGTCACCGCTTTTGTCGCGGCAACCCCTGATCGTCCTCTGGAAGCGACGGCGGCTGCCGTTGCAGCTATGGGGCTTGCAGGCGAAATCGCCTATGGAAGACTTTCGGAAATGGAGGGCAACGCCTCCTACAGCAACTACACCATCGATGCCATCTACAACATGACACCGGAAATACTGGGTAAAGGGGCAAAGTATGAAGTGCGATGAGGACATGATGCGCCTCTATGCCGTCACGGACAGAGCATGGGTCGGTAAACAAACGTTATACGAACAGGTTGAGTCAGCATTAAAAGGCGGGGTAACCTGCATTCAGCTCCGAGAAAAAGAGTTGAACGATGAAGATTTCTTGAAAGAAGCTCTGGACATTGCCGCTCTTTGCAAGCAATACAACGTTCCTTTCATCATCAATGACGATGTCGAGATCGCGATCCAAAGCAAAGCCGACGGGATTCATGTCGGTCAGGACGATATGCCTGTTGAGCTGGTTCGACAAAAAGTCGGCAGCGATATGATCATTGGCGTCTCTGTCAGTTCTCTGGAAGAAGCATTGGAAGCCGTTCAGAACGGTGCCGATTACCTCGGCGTCGGTGCGATGTTTTCGACATCAACCAAGCTAGATGTGAGTGTCCTTTCGAAAGAAACTTTACGGGAAATTTGCACGACTGTTGACGTGCCGGTTGTCGCCATCGGTGGTATCGGAAAGTCGAATATCTCGCAACTGTCCGGCACCGGAGTCGACGGTGTCGCTTTGGTCAGCGCGATTTTTTCCGCGGAGAACATCGAGGATGAATGTCGTCTGCTCCGCCATCTATCTGAAGAGATGGTGAATGCATGAAGATTCAATGCGCCATCTTTGATTTTGACGGGACGTTGTTCGACTCGATGTATGTGTGGAGAACGGCCGGTGAGACGTATTTTCGCTCTGTAGGAATAGAGCCGAAGCCGTCTCTGTGGGAAAGCGTCAAATCCTTGAGTTCGCTCCAAGCCGCATACTTTCTTAAAGAGGACTATGCGCTTGAACAGTCCGTGGAGGAGATCGTAGCCGGTATCGCCCAAATGGTTGAGCAGGCCTATTTCTATGACGTGCAGCCGAAACCGGATGTCGTTCCTTTTTTGGACGAGATGCAACGAGCCGGCATACAGATGTGCATCGCTACGGCATCCGAGAGCTACCAGATAGAGGCCGCTCTAAAAAGGTGCGGTATGGATCACTTCTTCGCTGCCGTATTCTCTTGCACGGAAGTGGGTTATGGCAAGGATGAACCAATCATCTTTCGGGAGGCGATGGAATACTTTGGGGCGGATCGAAGCAACACGGTAATCTTTGAAGACGCCGTCCACGCCGTTGAAACGGCCAAAGACGACGGCTTTACGGTTGTCGTTGTCTACGATGAGTATGAAGACGAGCAGGAAAAGATTCGACAGTTGGCAGATCTGTATCTTGAAGATTTTGCTAACACAGAACCTTTTTGGGCGTTTGTGTCAGCAGACTGAGGCGATCTCGTGATACATGGGGAAGAACGCATGATGCACTGGCAAGGTGGCTTGGGATTGGCGACGATTTCAGGACGCATGGGGAAAGACAAGACGTTCTTCGAGAATCGTGGCCTCGATGAAATCGTCGCGACGATCTCATGATGCAGGGGGGAAACGACCCACGGGCGCTCGAGAGGATTCTTGGATAGGGAAAAGGAATTCACACGATGAACATGAAGACGGCTTTGACCATTGCGGGAAGTGACTCTAGTGGAGGTGCGGGTATTCAGGCCGATATCAAAACGATGACGATGAACGGTGTCTACGCTATGAGCGCGATCACGTCACTCACGGCACAGAACACGACCGGTGTGAGAGCGATTCAGGATGCTTCCCCTGATTTTTTGAGGCAGCAGATCGATGCCGTTTTCGAAGATATCTACCCCGACGCGGTCAAAATCGGGATGGTTTCATCCAGCGAGTTGATCCACGTGATTGCCGACAGGTTGAGATTCTACAAGGCGAGAAACATCGTTCTCGATCCCGTCATGGTGGCGACTTCCGGCTCGGCTTTGATGAAAACGGATGCAGTGCAAACGTTGCTGAATGAGCTTTTCCCTCTCGCAACCATTGTGACGCCGAATATTCCGGAGGCGGAAGTGATCTCCGGTCTTGCGATCGAAAACAAGGAGGACATGATCCGGGCGGCGAAGAAGATCGGTGACGAATACCTTTGCGCCGTGCTTCTCAAGGGCGGTCACAGCGTCCACGACGCGAACGATGTTCTCTACATGGACGGTGAAACGACGTGGTTTGAGGGGAAGCGCATTGACAATCCCAACACGCACGGTACCGGCTGTACCCTCTCGAGCGCCATCGCATCCAATTTGGCGAAAGGGTATCACCTCACCGAGTCGATCCGCCGAGCAAAGGACTACGTCTCCGGCGCCTTGTCCGCGATGTTGGATTTGGGAAAAGGCTCCGGACCGCTGGATCATGGGTTTCTAAATGTTGCGGAGCATCAAACCTGACGGCGGGAAGAACCGACGGCAGATTTGACGCGTGCTGATTAACGACCTCTTATCAGAGCCAACAAAAGATTTCGAATAAAAGTATTCACAGAGGCCCATGCCCCCAGAAAAGAACGAAAAGACTTTTTGTTCTTTACATGCTCCTCCGGGACTTTATGTGTCAATAAGCTGATGACGAACCTTACTAAGTAATACAAGCACAACAGCACAAAAACGGTTCGACCAATCAACAAGGCAAGTATTAAGTAATGATGCACTTCTGCCGTTGTGAGAAATCTTGTTATGTTGACTTTAGGCGAACACGTCGTGATCGCAACATATCCGATTTCAAGAATGCTCCAAAGAAATCCCATCCATAACAGGCGTCTCAAAAACAGATTCTTTGGTTTTTTGATTAAAGAATGAATGAAATAATAGATTGCTCCAATCGCCATTCCTATAAAAATTCTCACTAGAATCACCATGTTCATACCCCGCTTTCCTAAGATTTCATTCCACGTTCTTGACGAAATTTTTTGCGAAGATGACGTTCAAAAATCTGATAATAATTTGGCATTTTAAGAACATCCATACCGTTTTTTAATTTTATCTCCGCTGTACCGCTTTCAATGTCAACAATAAAATCAAGCATGGCCCCGCCGGAATTTATGTTGCTTCTAACGTACTCGTCTTCTTCCTGCTTCATTTTTGCAATATATTCCGGACTGGACTCAAGCTTCTTCTTTTTAGCCCGTTTGACCATTGAAAGTGTCACGACACTGATCAAGGCTCCCAGTAAAAATGGCCAAACAGATACAAATATGTTTGTGATTAAGATTACGGAAGCGTAGAACAATCCAAGAACGGTGACTGCAACGAGGAATAGCGCCATTCCGCCACCGTAATCATCGTAATCATCATAGTAATAATTGCTCATGATTCATCTCTCCTTTTACACTTGTTCCATCCATGACAAGCTGATTTTCTTCTCTAGGCGTTGCGTCCGATTCGCGTCGCCTTCTTATCGCGGGTCCAATTTTTCTCTCCTTACATCGCCTTGCGTAGACTAGGAACGGTTCATGATTGTTTCCCAAAAAATTGTCCCTCTACTGATATAGACAAGGGACAATGAGAAAAGGTTCATTTTTTCGAAATGGATTTTCGACTTGTGCGCGATTATGGGTTTTCGTGTGTACCGTAGCGAGTCGCCTTCCATGCCGTGAGGATGTTCGCCATGTCAGCGCTCGCCTTTGGGCGCACCATCATGCCTTTTCCTTCCTTTTTTAGAACATCTGCTACTTTGGTCTTGTAATCTTTAAAAGGAGCATATTGAACGACGAGAAAGGCAGGATTATCACAGAGTTTTGCTATCGTGGGGAACGTCGCAAAGTTGTATTCATCAAACAACACTCCGACGGTTCGACCGCTCTTCGTGGTGGTGTAATGCTTTAACGAGCCATCTTGGTAAGCCGCATCGCCGTTGGCATACGTCGAGAGAAGCTGATCCAGGTCGTGCGTATTCTTGTACAGATACTCGAAGCCGGAGCTCTCGTCCGGTGTAAAGTAATTTGAGGCATATGTGCTTGATTTAAGAAAATTCGCCGGACGTCCGTAGTTCATCCAATAGAGGTCGTTCGTTTGGTGGGACGGCTTCTCAATCCTTTTGATCATAAGCTTATAGACCACACTTTTCCTGTCTGTCATGTAGGTGCCCCATCGATAGGTGACGTCGTCTCCTACGAGGACGAGGTCGTCCCCTTCCAAACGGTAGATAAGCGTTAATCCTAAACTGTGTTTGCTCATGTTTGACCCGGCGTACGTGTAGGGAATTCTGATCAGTAGCTCCGGCAGCGCCTTCTTGTTATCCCCGATATCGACGATGGCCCATTCAACTTCACCGACAGGATCATCAAGTCCACCGATCAGTTTCTTTCTGTTGGCATTCACCTCGACAATCTTCGATTTGAAGACATCCGTATATTGAGCCCAACCGGACACTGCAGGCTTTGGTGCCGTCGTCTTCTGAGCGACTGGCGTGGTTTTGGTGGTCGTCTCCTTCATCGTCTCAGCCGTTTCGGTCGTCTCGTCAATCGTCTCCTCGGTCATCTCGGTGATCGTTTCGCCGGTCGTCTCGTAGATCGTGGTGTTTGCGCTTGTCCCTTCGGTTCTGACAAGGGTAGGGATGCTTGTCGAAGCTTCGGGATCACCAGGATTGTTCTGATTCTTGACGTACAGAAATCCCAAGATGGCGGCTCCCACAACCGCTATGCTTAACCCAACGGCTAAAGAGGACTTCGCTGCTCCACTCATCCCCGCCTTGGTAGCGGCCTCGCCGGCTCGTCCGATTCGCCCCGCTTGCTTGGCAATTTCCAAGGACAAGGGAAACTGAATTTCCCCAGCAATACCGTGCCAAATCTCGTCTTGCAGGCCCTGACCCACCGCACGGAACAAGTTCGCGAAATCCAAGTTTGTAAAGAGCATAGGCAATGCGGCAAAAGAGTAGAGTTTGCTGCCCGTTTTCTCTTCATGAGCTACGGTGGCGACTTTCAAGTTGTTTCTGGCCGAAAAAAGGCGCGACTTGACCGTCCCTTCCTTAATGCCCAGCAGTGTGGCTATTTCCGGAATCGTTAAATCATCGAAATAGAATAAATGGATGATTGTTGCCTGTT
>DUVN01000018.1 GCA_012841015.1 Clostridiaceae bacterium | reverse complement strand
TGGTAGCTTGCCTAGTGTACCACGGAGGTTTTGCTTCTTGAAGCTAAAGCTTATTCCCCTCCACCCGCACAGCGGGTGGTTTATTGTTGCGCACGTTGCTCGTGCGCAACAGGCTTAAGCCTTCAATGTAAAAACACCCGATTCATCTGAGAACCGGGTGTTATCATTTCCGGGAGAACAAGACAAACTAGCCCCCGATGACATCCTCATCGGGAATCGACTTCAGGCGCTCGGCTAGGTCGCGTGCGTACTGGCGGAGCGATGCCTCATCTTCTTTTGTCGGAAGGCCTCGCACGAGAACAGAATCGAGGCGCTCAGCTTTGACTCTCGCTGTCAAACCGTTAACTTGTTTTTCGATTTGGGTGCCCCAGCCGTAAGAACCGAGCAACCCCAGATACCGAATGCTAGGGTTAAAAGCGTTAACGAGCAGCGCCATTGCTGCCACTGCGGGATGTGGGCCGCCCAGAACTGTCGGCGAAGCTAAGAGAAGCGATCCGGCGTTGACAGTCTCCGTCACGACAGAACCGACTAACGTGCGAAGATCGCGGTTCGGATCACCGAGATCATAAAGCGCGACGCGAATGCCAGCGGCACAGAGTTCATCGGCGACGACATCGATCATACGTTCCGTACTCCCGTGCATCGATACGTAGGCGATAACAACATCGCGGCGAACTTTATCGGAGACCATTAACTCGTACTCATTGAGAACGATAGACGGATTGTACCAGACCGGTCCGTGCGATGCACAGATGCTCTTCGGATCGAGCGCTCTCACTTTTGCTACGTAACGCGCGACGTGATTGCGCGTTGGCATCATGATTTCGGAAAAATATGCACGCGTCTCAAGAAGCCAAATCGCCTCATCGGGACAGTTCGGAATATCTGGTGAATAATGACTACCAAACAAGTCGGAGCTGAACAAGATACGTTCTTCAGGCATCCAAAACATCGTGTTGTCAGGCCAATGCGCGAAAGGTATGGGCATACAGACAAGTGTCATACTGCCAAGCTCAATCGTATCGCCCTCTGCAACAACAAAAAATGATTCGCGCGGTATATGGAAATGGTATTCCATCAGCTCGGCAACTCTCGCTGTTCCGACGAGCTGAGCATTAGGAAAGACATCACGCAGCATAAGGATTGCACCAGCGTGGTCTTGTTCGGTGTGCAAACAAATAATATAGTCAAGTTCATTAATACAAAGCTCTTTGAGATTCTGCAATAATTGCTCAAACTTATCTCCCTGCACGGGATCGATCAGAGCTACCTTATCCTCTCCGCGAACAAGATAACTATTGTAAGTTGTCCCGTACGGTGTCGGCATCAAAGCGTCAAAATACGGCAACCGCGGATCTAGCGCGCCCACTTGAAAGACACGATCACTTATCTTTTGTATCACTTTATTCCATCCTTTCAGATTGTCATAACGACAGATTGTATTAATTAGCATTACACGTTCATCTTATCAGGTTCATCCACAAAAGAGAACTAATATGAATAACGCTAGTCTCCTATGTTACTTTAGCAGATTTGGGGAAAGTCTCACTATGCGGCAACTGACGAGGCAATACAAAAACAGAATACAGAAAGCCGGGCACTCCCGGCTTCCTCAACGTGGCTTTGTCTAATAAAGATTAAACTCAGTCTTCATAAGGCGAAAACTCGCTCGTCGGCACTCCACACAGTGGGCACACCCACCCATCTGGAAGATCATCAAAAGATGTGCCGGGGTCCACTCCATTTTCCGGATCGCCTATCGCGGGATCATAGATGTAACCACACATATCACAAATGTATTTCTTCATACTTGCTCCTTCCTCGTTAACCGTTGTGTCTTGCGGTCACCTGTCAAATGCGACTACAGATTGATTATACATGATTTATGTTCAGGAAAGAGATTGACAGGCAAACTCTTTTAGTGGTCTCAAGTGCGACGGCATCTCGTCTTATTGTGCCGGTAAAGGATGGTAGTTGTGCATCAATCATTGGAAGCGACGGAAAGAAGAACAAGAGGGAACAAAGGATCATCGCTTGTTAGAAAAGTTGAAAATCAGAGAGAAAACTCAAACACCACGCCATCCAACAAGACATCGTCACCCTCTTCAACACCGGCATCCAAGAGTGCGTCTTGAATCCCACTGTCGATAATACGTTTCTGAAAATGGTGAAAAGACTCTGTATCGCTAAAATTCGTCGATTGCATCAACTCGCGGATAAATGGTCCCTCAACAGATACGATCCCCCTTCGTTCCGAAACGGTAAAATCATATTTCTTTTCCAGTCTATAGACTTTGAGCTGCTCAAGTTCATCGAGTTCAGGGGGAGGCAACGTCAACACTTCAGCTGCGAGTGCCTTTTTGAATTCTGTCACACCTTCGGTCGTCGCACCTGAGACAGCAAATACACGATAACCGAGCGCCTCAATTTGCTCGCGTAACGCTTGAACAGTATCTTCCGTTACAAGGTCTATTTTATTGAGTACGACCCATTGTGGCCGTGTGGCGAGCAAATTCTTATAATTCTCCAATTCACGGTTGAGCGCCGTAAAGCGAACCATCGGCTCTATTCCGTCAAAGTTCGACACATCGAGCACGTGCAAAAGAAGGCGCGCCCTCTCAACGTGACGTAAAAAGTCGTGCCCCATCCCTGCCCCTTCAGAGGCACCTTCAATGAGACCGGGTACATCAGCGAGTACGAAACGCGCTCCCGAAACATCGACAACACCTAAGACCGGTTGCAATGTCGTAAAAGGGTAGGAAGCGATCTTCGGCTTGGCGGCTGACATCACCGAAAGGAGTGTTGACTTGCCTGCATTAGGAAAACCGACGAGTGCAGCATCGGCGAGAAGGCGAAGCTCGAGGTCGAGCGTCATGTTCGTTCCGAGTTTACCAGCCGTTGCAAAACGCGGCGCCTGCCGCACGGCGTTCGCAAAATTCATGTTGCCTCGTCCGCCGGCACCACCTTTTGCAACGAGGACTTCATCGCCGTCATTTCTTAAATCGGCGATGAGCTCGCGCGTATCTGACTCAAAGACAAGAGTACCGGGCGGCACTTTTAGGACAAGATCAGCTCCGCCAGCGCCAGCCATCTTTTTGCCTTTGCCGTCCTGCCCATTCCCAGCAGCAAAATGACGCTTAAACCTGTAATCTTGCAGTGTATTGAAGCTGCGGTCGGCACGAATCGTCACATCCCCACCTCGTCCACCATTACCGCCGTCAGGCCCACCGGTTGGAATATATTTCTCACGACGAAAAGAGACGCAGCCATTACCGCCGTCTCCTGACTTTATTTCGATGGTTGTATGATCGAAAAACATGCACAAATGAATGAGAGCGGCTCCTGCCGCTCCCGATCCTTACAGTTCAACAGGATAGACGCTCGCCTGTTTGCGCTTACGGGATATGCGCTCATACCGCACCGTCCCATCTATTTTTGCAAACAGCGTATCGTCCTTACCTATACCGACATTGTTGCCGGGGTAAATCTTCGTTCCGCGCTGGCGGAAAATGATGCTACCTGCTGTGCAGAACTGACCATCGGCAAGTTTCGCGCCTAAACGTTTAGATCGTGAATCGCGACCATTGCGCGTACTGCCCATCCCCATCTTGTGAGCTAATAGTTGAAGATTAACTTTAATCATGTTTTGCCTCCTATGCGTTGACGCGCTTGAATAAGGTCGTCGCGTAATACATTATCTTCTAAGTCTCAGTGCCTTCACTGAACACATCGTTTACTGTAACAAATTTCTTTCCGTAGCTGTCCTCGAGTTGAAGACATCCTATCCTCGTCGATGCCATCAATGTAGCGATGATAGCAGACTGTTCGTTGTCATCAGGATACTGTATGGTGCAACGAATGTTTCCGTTTTCGAGCACGTAGTCCGGTTCAATCTCGGTGAGTTCCTGTAGACTCCCGATTGTCGTCTGACCGATGGCGGAGACACCGGCACAGATGATATCAGGCCATGGTCTCCAGTCTCTCGCGTGTCCTTCTAGATGAAAGGCCATGATCCGACCTTTTTCGTCATGATGAAAGGTCGCGAGGATCATATTAACCGTTGATCGCTTCGATCAAGACAAGCGTATAGGGCTGTCGATGACCTTGTTTACGACGGTAACCCTTTTTCGCTTTGTACTTAAACACGACGATTTTTTTGCCACGACCGTGCTTTACAATTTTACCTGTAACGGTCGCACCTTCGACAAGGGGTGTCCCCGTCGTGAGAGACTCTCCATCCGAAACAGCGAGCACTTCGTCAAACGTCACTTCGTCATCCGGCTCACCGGCGATCGTCTCAACATAAATCTCATCACCAACGGCCACGCGGTATTGCTTGCCGCCAGTCTTAATAATGGCATAACCCATGTGCGGTTCCTCCTAATTAACAGTCTCGCCCGATAGAGGTTGTTGTTTCGGACAACATTAAAAAACCCCGCCGGAGCGGTCGCCGAATTATGATACGACAGATACAATACTAATGTCAAACAGCATTTTTCATCCGCACACTACCACGTAATTGCAAGCTGAATGCCAAAGTAACCTGGACAGTGAGAAGCGCGGATCGTCCAGTCTAATCTTGCACAAGGCCTGTCCTGCACAAAAAACGTAGAAGTCGCATCATGGCACACTGTTTAAGTGTGCCGAATAGATGTGGTGTTCTGATCATTGCATTTAAGGTCGCAGCAGCTCAATCGCTTTAGAGAGCTGCGTGTCCTCCTCAAGAGTCAGCGAACTAATCGGCTTACCAGCCACCTCCGCTGGAAGCGCGACCGCGTAATCAGGTTCTAGCCCAACACCTTCGACCGATTGGCCGTTCGGCAGATAATACATAAAATTCGTCACCTGAACAGCCGAATTGTCGGGCAACTGAACCGTCACTGTGCCAACACCTTTACCGAATGACGTCTGTCCAACGATAACAGCTCGCCCTAAATCGTGAAGGGCACCAGTGAAGAGTTCGCTCGCGCTGGCTGAATTCTCGTTGAGCAAAACGACAAACTTCATATCTTCAGGAACAATGGCAGGTTTTTTCGTCTTCCAGACTTCTGTATAATCTTTGCCATCTTGACGTCCTTTGAGAGAAGCGACCTCCATTGGCGGCAGTAAGACATCGAGCATATCAATGCATTCATGTGCGTACCCCCCACCGTTATTCCTCAAATCAAAGATGAAAGACGTTGCACCTTCTTGAAGGAGTTCTTTTGTCGCGTTTTCGAAGTTTGTGGCAACCTTCTCCGAAAATTCAGATACTTGTATGTAGCCAATATTGTCCTCAAGCATACGAGCGCGTACAGATACGTTCGTTATGTGTGCGCGCGTGAGCTTAAGGGTCAGCTCTTCATTCGTTGAGGGGCGAAACATGACGAGCGTCACGTCTGTCCCCGCTTCACCGCGCACAGCTGCAGCCAACTGCCCGACATCTTCAAAAGTCGAAGCATCCACCTCGTCAATCTTCTGAAAGACGTCGCCTACATGTAGCCCACCTTTCTCAGCAGGACCGCCAGGAATCAAATCATTTACTATATATCGGCTACTCTGGTCACGCATAACAAACGCACCAATGCCGGTGTACTCACCACTCATCGATTCTTCAATCGACTTGTAGTATTCTGGCGTGAGATAGAATGTATAGGGACTTCCCATCTTAGTGGCAAGACCTTCAATGATCTTGTCGATCATCTCAGAGTCCGTAAACTCTTGATAGTAATTATCTTGTAGTAGTCGGTAGACAGAGACAAACTTTGCAAGCGCATCCTTGACGCCATCTCGATCCTTAAATGTAATTGATAAGCCGTCTTCCGACAAGGTAACCCCATGGTCACTCTCTGCACTTGGCCCATCACTTTGAGGTGATGTGACCATCGGACTTGTCGGTTGCGTTTGAATCGGATCTGTCGATCGTGTTTCAACGGGTAGGATATCGCGAATTGTTGGCCCAAACAGCGCACACCCCAAACCTGCCGTTGCCAAAAATGTTAGTGACGCGGTCAATAACACAGCAAAAAAGATGTGCCATTTGCAGGAACGTTCCTTCTGACGACAACTCTGTTTAACATCAGTATTCACCGCGTGCCTAGTAGAAGCCCGCAACGCGTCATCATCGCGATGAACATAGGTCACCTGGTCAGAGAGATGCCGCTCAGCACGCTTTCTCTGGTCATGCGTTGAGGTGCCCTGAATCCTGTCATCAATAGGCGGAGTACTCTCCGCCGTTGGCTGTTCTGTCGAATCCTCATAGTTGCTCTTTTGTTCGTCCATATTCCTTACCTTGTTTCTGCTTTTGTTTATCTTTATCGCACTGTGATAGATGATTGCACCATTGTCACTTAGAATATAATACCACTGCATGTTCTGACTTGAGCAGATGTCAAGATAACGGCATGTCCACTTTTCCTGAGATACATGAATAATAAACTGACTAGTTTAAAACCACAAAATAGTAATGAGAGCATTTTTGCTACTGAAAGCGTTTTTTGACCGGATTTACATAAAATTGGGCGCGTAGTGGTCAAATTTTACACCTTGAGCAGGAGGGGTGCGGATTCCTGCCGAAAACGTTAATTTTAACCACATTCGCACAAAACCGGAGACTGATTCTCAGTCGATGGTGGACAAAATTTACACTTTGGGTAGGGGGTTCTTACCTAAAACGTCATTTTTGACCAGATCCCAGTGCTTTTAGGCCGATTGTGGACAATTTTTACACCTTGGGCAGGGGGTTCTTACCTAAAGCGTCATTTTTGGCCAGATCCCAGTGTTTTTAGGCCGATTGTGGACAAATTTTACACCTTGGGTAACGGGTTCTTACCTAAAACGTCATTTTTGACCAGATCCCAGTGTTTTTAGGCCGATTGTGGACAAATTTTACACCTTGGGTAACGGGTTCTTACCTAAAACGTCATTTTTGACCAGATCCCAGTGTTTTTAGGCCAATTGTGGACAAATTTTACACCTTGGGTAACGGGTCTTTGCCGAAAGCGTCATTTTTGACCAACCTAGCATGCTAAATACCACATTTGGCATCGTATCGAGCGATTTGCGGCGGATTATAATCATTATTTGGACTGTGAGTAATAGCTTGACTAGGAAAGCCCCCGTTCAAATCAACTTCAGGACTGCACATGCTATCAAATGATCGATGGAAGTTATTACAAAAAGTACCCGCTCAGGCACTTCGAGAGACATTATCTCACCTTCTTGAAAAACGTCATCGGATTAACAGGGGATCCGTTGATCCGAATTTCAAAATGCAGATGAGGACCTGACGAACGCCCCGTGTTACCGGTATAGCCAATCACTTGGCCGGCTTTAACTTGCTGGCCAGTACGGCAATTAAAGCCACTCAAGTGACCATAGCGCGTTTGAGTGCCGTTGTAGTGATTCACCACCACCATCTTCCCATACGCCCAATGGTATGCGCTTCCCGGCCATCCGACATACGTAACAATGCCATCTGCCATCGCCACGATACGCGTTCCCGTTGCACATCCGATGTCTGTCCCGTAGTGATACCGACCGTATTTTGCACGCCAGCCAAAGTGCGATGATACCCAATACGCACCCGGCGTCGGCCAAATATAAGCACCGGTACCGACATAAAGAGCGCCTGAGGAGGCTGGCCTGCTAGAAGGTTTAGGTGAAGGTGTTGAGCCGGCATTCTTCTTGGCGGCTTCCGCCTTTCTTTTCGCCTCTTCTCTCGCTAACTTTTCCCTTCTCGCCTTTTCAGCTTCCTCAATCTTAATCGCCTTGAGGTTCCGTTCTGCGCTCGTCTTATCTCTTTCAAGCTGCGCCTGCTTTTGTCTTGTTAATTCTAGGGAACTAGATAATTTGTTGAGCTGGCTTTTTGTCTGATTACGTTCTTTTTTTATTCCATCGAGAACAGCGTCAGCCTCTTTGACAAGCCTAGTCATCTCTTCGTACGATGCTTCAGCGTCTTGCTTCAACTCATCGGCGAGAGCAGAGGCAGCTTCAAGTTCTGCCAAAGCCTGCTCATCTGCGTCAGCAACAATTTTCATGAGGCGCACAGTCGTAAAGAAACTCGCTAGATCGTCCGCAGCCACCATCATCTCGAAAACAGATTTCTGGTTCCACTTGTACATACGGGCGATTCGTTGCTCATACTGAAGGGTCTTATCTTCAAAATTCTGCAGTGCGTTGGCATACCCTTGCTGACACATCACCATCGATTGTAAAGCGAATTCTTTCTGTTCAAGGGCTTCATCGTAAACTTTGCGTTGCTCCTCAGAACGACTCTCGAGATACGCTAGTTCACCAGTCAGTTTCTTCTTACGGTTCGCTAGTTTGCCGCGATCTTTCTGTATCGCCGCCAATTCGTCTTGGATACCTTTGAGCTTTGATTGCGCCTGTTTGACCTTGGACGATGCTGCCTCGGCACGACCGGTCAAGGGCGCAAACCCTATCGACAAGGTCAAAACAATGAGAAGTATTGCCAAAAGCCTCATTGACAATCGCTTTGCTGTTGTTTTCCTAGACATGCAATCTCCTATAAATGCCAACAGTATCGACCATGTTTGCTACATGATACCGTATATTCGTCTAGGCTTCTGAAAAACCTTCGAAATCCCCCCTCGCTATGTTCAAACAGCGAAACCTAGTTATTAAATATTATCATTTTCGCCGCCAAGCTGCAAAGAAGCAAATATGACAGTGTCATGACAACCCAAATAATAGGGATTGATCGTTCTCAGCAGCTGATCCTTGCCCACCCTAGAGAACTTGTCAGATCAAGGAGTCAGCCGACGACACCTATACCTTGGCATACTTGCGGACAGAGATAGCACTAATAATTGTGCAGAGCATTATCCCGGTCAAAAGGTTGATCATAAAGAGTGTGAAGGTAACGTGACCTGAAGGTAACAGCGTATAGCGGGAAGTTGCCAGCGTCAGCACGTCTGGCGAGAGCTTTTTTACAACTCTACTGTACAACAATGATGCAGAAAAACTGGCAAGAAGCGCACCAACCAATCCGATCATCGCCCCTTCAACGACGAAAGGAATACGTATATACCTGTTGGTCGCACCGACATACTTCATGATACTGATCTCCCGAGAACGAGAAAGAGCTGCGATTCGAACAGTATTGACCATGACAACTGTCGCGATCAAAGTTAAAACGATAAATACGATAATCCCGACGCGCCCCGTCCATCGTTTGACACCATCGAGAAAAACCATCAGCTGTGATTCCATCATCACTTCGTGGACAGCAGGAAAGTCATTGATGGCCTGCTCGAACTCATCTGCCATTGCAGGATCATTGAGGCGAACGTTGAAAGTGTGTGGAATATACGTTTTGTAGTCGAAATCTTTCCACAGCTCATCCTTTCCCAAGTCTTCCTTAAATTGCTCATAATTTTGCAGAGGTGTTCTCATCTCGAACGTTTGCACAAGCTCACTATTATACAAAAAGTCATTCATAAGATCGAGATCGGGCTGTTCCACACCCAGAGTCATCGATATCTCAATCGGCGGCTGCTGGGAAGCGATCTTTGACAGATGGTTGGCATTAAGCGAAAAAGCAACAAAAGCGCTCATTAGGAATAACATCAGTGCCAGAGTAGTAATCGCCGCGATCGATAGCAGAGGATGCCGTCCAAGGCTTTGAAAGCCTGTTTTGATCGAATAGCGCCATTCATTACGTTTCATTTTCGATCCTCCGGATGAGCGCTTGCGTCCTTACGCTCCAGCCGCTGACGAATTATCTTAGGAGAGTGAGCGGACGTAGAAGCTCGAGCCGCCTTATTATCCGTGGACGTGACCTCCGGAAACGACTCTTCCGCCTCAACCTGTGCAGTCAAATGATCTTCATTCTGCGATGCCTCGCGAAGCGCCTGCATATTATGTTGCATCGTCTCAAAGTCGAAAGGTGCGTGAACACCTGTCTCCTCAAGGCGTCTTCTTAGTTCCTCTCTTCTCTCTTGCGTCCCGGGGCGATTACGCCGTTCCGTCTGGCTCCTACGAAGTTCCTCGAAAAAACCCTCACTGCGAAGACGCTCTGTACGTCGACTATATTTAGGGTCGGATCGTCTGAGTTTTTCCTCGCGTTCTTGCTGATCGGCGCGCCTCAATAACTCCATCGCGCGATCACCTTCAGCCCATTCCTCATCTGTCCATGCAGGTTCGAGAACTGCCTCGTGGTTCGCCGCTACAAGGCGCTCCGTTCGTTCATCTCGTTTGAAATACTGACCGCACGCATCATCACGGATGAGCACGCCATTACGTATCTCTAGAACGCGCTTATTCATTTTATTGATCAGCCTGCTGTCATGCGAGCATGTGATAATGGTCGTACCGTTGTTTCGGTTGATGCGATCGAGAAGCGCCATAATCGATTCACCGTTGACGGGATCAAGATCTCCTGTAGGCTCATCGGCGATGATCAGGTGAGGTCTATTGACGAGAGCGCGTGCAATACACACGCGCTGCTGCTCGCCACCCGATAATTCGGAAGGGTAATCGTTAATCTTATTTCTTAGTCCGACGACGGCGAGAACGAGCGGGACACGTTGGCGAATCTTTTTTTTCGGTTCGCCGATAATCTCCATAGCGAATGCGACGTTCTCCCCGACCGTCAACGAGTCGATCAGGCGAAAATCCTGAAAGACCATACCTATCTTTCTTCTCAAAAAAGGGATCAGGCGTTCCTTAATCTTGCCAACATCAAAATTGTCAAGAAGTACTTCTCCCGACGTCGGGCGCTCCTCACAAGTGAGGAGCTTGAAGATCGTCGATTTGCCAGCGCCGCTCTCCCCGATAAAAAATACAAACTCTCCTTCTTCAATTGAAAACGATACGTTGGAGAGTGCCTTTGTCCCCGTCGGATAAACTTTCGTTACATCGCGAAAATCAATAAATGCCATCTACGCTCCTTCGCTCGACACACGTATGACAAAACAGTGCATCGTCACGGTAAACATGTTATACCATTGGCAGATAATCTTCAGTGCCCAATTCCATGCCCATACGTGCGTAGCGTGTTACCTTGTTTTCTTCAACGTAAGTAAGATAGTCCCTGACCATCTCTGCCAGCTTAAACAGGACTGCGTCCTCAAAGTTGCGGAGATCTAATCCCGTGATCTTCTCCACTTTGTCGAGACGGTAGACGAGCGTATTTCTATGAACGAAGAGCTGTCGCGACGTTTCACTGCCATTCAAACTGTTTTCGAAGAATTTCTCGATTGTCAGCAACGTCTCTGGATCAAGCGCCTCGTACGTCCCCGGCTTAAAGACTTCGCGCAAAAAGAGTTCGCATAGCGTGATTGGGAGTTGATAGATTAAACGTCCCAAGCCTAGCTTGCAGTACATCATCACTTCGGGTGTTTTACTCTTAAAAATATCGCCGACTATTAATGCAAGTGATGCCTCTTTGTAGGCTTTCGCCGTATCTTTTAGCGATGAAAAGTTCATGCTGACACCGAGCTTGACGTCTGCCATAGCCTCTTCTTTCATATAGGCAACAAGTTCAGCGAGAATTTCTTCTCTAGATTCACAATTCTCCACGTCGGGTGTTTCGAGCAGAAGCACTAAATTGGCCTCGTCCATTGGGATGATGTAGTCGTCTTCGCGATCGCCGAAACGTGCTTCAAGCGCCTCGTGACAGGCTCTGAACTCATCAGCTTTCGTACGCATGATCACAAGAAGACGCCTGACGTTGTACTTAACGCGAAATTCGCGAGCTTTCAAAGGAATGTCACCCGGCAACTCGTTCTCGAGCAGCACATTTTTCAAAAACGCTAACTTCTGTTTAAGATCGCGCTCTTCGGAATCGTCATACTGCTTCAGCTCCGCATTGATCCAACGAGAGAAAAGCTCTAAAATGCCTGCGGCGAGATCATCGGCCCCGTCCACAAAACAGATCAAACGTGCGCCACCGGAACGACCTAGGACACGATAAGTGCGATCGCCTGCAAATGACTGTATGTCTCCGGATGCGAGAAATGCACGGACTGCAGAATCTTGCTCACCGATAATTTTTTCATTAGATGCCACAATGATGACACCCTTTTCATCGGCAATGCCGATCACGCGATCTGGCGGAAGCATCAACTCTTCAAGCTGTAACTGGAGATCTTTCATATTATTAACTCCTCACCTTTTCTCAAAATATTGTGTTACTATTGAGCACTTGCTTTCATTTGTCATATTCTGACGATCGCATTCTACCACATGGCGCGCCACCGTCTTCTAAAGAAAGTTGGTAGCGCGCCACGAAAGCATCATGATCATCAATCTAGAATAGTCCTACAATACGACCATCCGCATCAACATCGATTTTCTCAGCAGAAGGCACAGCTGGCAATCCTGGCATTGTCATGACGTCACCTGTCAATGCGACGATGAACCCTGCCCCCATCGACACTTTTAAGTTGCGAACTGAAATCCTAAAGTTTTTAGGTACCCCTATTTTCTTCGGGTCATCTGAGAACGAATACTGTGTCTTCGCGATACAAACAGGTAGATTACCGAAGCCTTGTTCTTTGAGCTGCCTGAGCTGTCTCACGGCAGGACCAACAAAGTCGACGCCTTCGGCGCGATAAATGCGCTTCGCGATCGCCTCAATCTTCTCTTCAATCGTCGTCTCCATCTCATACACAAACCCGAGTTCTTCTTTGTCAGGGAGATCGCAAAGACGTACAACTTCTTCGGCGAGCTCAATACCGCCTTCTCCACCTTTGCCCCATACTTCTGAGAGAGCAACGTGAACACCGAATTTTTCACACTCTTTGCGCACGAGATCAAGTTCCGCCTCCGTGTCATCGGGGAAACGGTTGATCGCGACGACAACGGGACGCTTGAAGACTTCAATGACATTGCTGACGTGTTGTGTCAAGTTTGGAATTCCAGCTTTCAACGCTTCAAGATTCTCACTCTTGAGATCTTTCCTAGCCACACCGCCGTGCATCTTCAGAGCGCGAACCGTCGCAACCAGTACGATCGCGTCAGGTGCAAGCCCCGCCGTTCTGCACTTAATATCGATAAATTTCTCCGCGCCGAGATCGGCACCAAAGCCAGCTTCCGTAATAAGGTAATCAGCGTAGTGAAGCCCCATACGAGTTGCCAAAATGCTATTACAGCCGTGTGCGATGTTGGCAAACGGCCCGCCATGCACATATGCCGGAGTCCCTTCGAGCGTTTGGACGAGATTCGGCTTCAAGGCGTCTTTTAGAAGCGCCGTCATCGCGCCTTCCGCTTTGACATCGCTACACGTCACCGGCTTGCCGTCATATGTATAGCCGATCACAATACGGCCGAGACGTTCCTTCAGGTCAGATAGCGAGGTAGCGAGGCAAAAGACTGCCATCACTTCCGATGCAACCGTAATCTCAAAACCGTCCTCACGAGGCACTCCGTTGGCACGTCCGCCGAGACCATTGACGATAAAACGCAGTTGGCGATCATTCATGTCAACGGCGCGTTTCCATGTGATTTGACGCGGATCAATCCCGAGAACGTTGCCTTTGATGATATGATTATCGATCATGGCGGCGAGCAGGTTATTAGCAGCACCGATCGCGTGGAAGTCACCTGTAAAGTGAAGATTAATATCTTCCATCGGGACGACCTGCGCGTATCCGCCACCGGCAGCACCACCCTTAATGCCGAACACGGGGCCCATCGAAGGTTCGCGAAGTGCTATCGTGCTACGCTTACCGATCCTCCTCAAGGCATCCGCAAGACCGACCGTAGTCGTTGTCTTGCCTTCGCCGGCTGGCGTCGGCGTGATGGCTGTTACCAAGACAAGTTTGCCCTTGCCGCGAGGCTCTCTTTTAAGAGCATCTAAGGACACCTTCGCCTTATATTTTCCGTAATGTTCGAGATCGTTCGGATCAAGACCCGCTTCTACAGCAATCTCATCGATTGGGCGCAAAACAGCTTCCTGAGCAATCTCGATGTCCGACTTAAAACCCATAATATCCTCCTTAACGTATATCAGCCACTGTGGCCATGATTCATATTCACAACGCCTTTCTCCGTCAAGGCGTTACACGCATTTCAATCGGAAAGCTAGGTATTCGATTCTGCTCTCCTAGTAGCACTCACTCTTTCCGCACGACGACCATCCTATACCAATAACTATCTCATGCTTAAGACATTCTCTCTCACTCGTCTACCCCGCAATCTTCATAAAGGCCGCACGCCAAACCTTGAATATCCTCGAGCCACACGACACGACCATCTACACGTACGAGGCCATCTTTTTCCATGCTAATCAATTCGCGCGAAAAGGATGGCCGCGGCATTGCCAGAAGGCGAGCAACAACTTCCTTAGAAACGGGCAATTCTACTGACGCTGTGGTCGGATCATCTATTACCTCCCTGAGCAACTTACCTTCTTTGTTAAGCTTTTCCTCAAGGAGCGTTAGCAGATAGCCAGATATTTTCAAACGTAAAGTCTTTTGTGAGAGGAGATGGATCCTCTGGTCCTGCTCGATACCTCTATCTGAAAGAAGGGCCAAATAGTTTAGCAAAAGGCGCGGGCTTTTTGAGATGAGGGCGAGAATATCTTCACGTGACACAGTGATTGTCTTCACATGCGTTAACGCCTCTAACGAGTATGAAAAATGTTTGTGAGTCGAGAAAATGAGATCTTCGCCAAAGACAGAACCCTCACCTAAAAGTTCGAGCGTCGTAAATTCACCCGAAGGTGTATACTTCTGGCGCGCGACTCGACCTTCAACGACAATTCCAATTCCCTTGCAAAGGTCGCCCTCCATGATGATGAGCTGACCCTTCCAAAAAGTGTGAATAGGCGTATTTTTACAATGATCGTGGTAGATCTCGTGATCCAACCCTGCGAAAAGTTGAGTCGATGCCATCGTTTCGCAAATTTTCCTCATAGAAGTGATTTCCTCGATTCAATACATATAAACCCATTAAATAGAATAACAAATAACGCGCCGTTTGTCGTGTAATTCTTTCAGCAACACAGATGCTATTTACGGTCTGAATACTGGTAAAATTGAGACAGGTCATGAGTCAAGTCTTCAAATCATTGACAAATAACCAAAGTAGCCCGACAATAACGTACTCGATTCGCTAAGCATAGCAACCTTTTCGACAACTTATGGTTAAAATGGATGGCAGGCTGATCGCGTTCTGAGGTAAAGATTCGAGTGCGACGGCTCTTACAGCAAAAATAACGGTATTGAAGCCTGATTAGGTAGGAATGATGGAAACATATTCTTCCCGCCTTAGCTGGCGCACAAATACAAAAGGTAACCACAGTACAGCGATCGCTCTCTTCGTAAAGACGACCTCAAGACGAAGAAAATCGCTGACGTTTCTTGAAGGTGCCGCAAACGATACCTTCACTCAATAATTCTAAACAGGAGTTATGTATGAATACAACGCTGTTTAAAAATGCTAAGGCCATCGTGACGGTGGACGGGAATGACCGTGTCCTCCTCAACGCGCACTTACGCATCAAAGAAAATGTGATCGATTACATCGGGTACGATGATGTTGACGCCGACCACGTCATCGATGCACGTGATCTTATCCTTTACCCGGGGCTCATCAATACTCATCATCACTTCTATCAGACATTCACGAGAAATCTCGCGCAAGTACAGAATTTAGAGTTATTTCCCTGGCTTACGGCGCTGTATGAGATTTGGCGTCATTTAGATGACGAGTGTATCTATTACAGCTCACTGACCGCCATGGGTGAACTCGTCCGGTATGGATGTACCACGGCAATGGATCACCACTACGTTTTCCCGAAAGAAGGATCTGAATGCTTCATCGACAGGCAATTTGATGCAGCTGAAGCACTTGGAGTCCGCCTCCACGCCACTCGCGGGAGTATGTCAAGAGGCAAAAGTGACGGCGGCCTGCCGCCTGATGACCTTGTCCAGGACATTACAACAATTCTCGAAGACAGCGAGCGGCTCGTCAGAAAATTTCATGACCCGTCGCCCTTTTCGATGAAACAAGTGGCTCTCGCCCCTTGCTCGCCTTTCAGCGTGACGACTGATTTACTTAGGGAATCGGCACGCCTCGCACGCCACTTAGGTGTCAGGCTCCATACACACCTTTGTGAAACGTATGATGAAGAACAGTTCTGTCTCGACTTATTCGGACTCAGGCCACTCGATTACATGGAGAGCTGTGAATGGATCGGAGACGATGTCTGGTATGCTCACGGAATTCATTTCAACAGTAGTGAGTTGCAGCGACTTGCCGAGACGGGCACGGGGGTCGCGCACTGTCCCGTATCAAACATGAAACTCTCATCAGGAGTCTGCAAAGTCCCTGAGATGATGGAGCTTGGTGTCCCCGTCGGTCTGGCCGTAGACGGAAGCGCAAGCAATGACTGCTCCAACTTGCTGGCTGAGATCCGTAGTGCGTATTTGCTGCACCGACTCACATGGTCCGACAAAGCCCCGTCCGGTTACGATATGTTAAAAATTGCGACAAAAGGTAGCGCGGCCATTCTCGGGCGCGATGATATCGGTAGTCTAGAGATCGGTAAAGCGGCAGATTTATTCGCAATCGATACGTCTTCACTTGAGTTCGTATGCGCTGAGAATGATGCCGCCAATCTCCTCGGCACCGTAGGCATCTCCAAGCCAGCGCGCTTTGTCTATGTTAACGGCATCCTAGTCTCGCATGAAGGCATACTCATCGGTATCGATGAAGAGCAAGTTGTCTTTGAAGCTCGCAAGCGAGTCGAGGCTATGCTTCGCAAGGCGGGGATGTGATAACACGTGATTCATAAAAATATAAGAGGCTGTCTCGTGCTTACCGTTCACTCACAGCTTCGAGACAGCCCCGTTCTCATGTATTATGTGCGTTCAACATTCAACCATCCGCTAAACAAAGTTGTAATCGGTCACAATGGGCTCTCGATCTGTCACCTGATCGAGAAAGTATTCGTAATTTGAAACGCCGAGGAAAGAACCTGCAATATTGTACAGATTCGTCCAGCCCTTGTGCTGCAATGCCAATAAGGCGTTGTAACTTCTCTGCGCTGAACGGCAGTGCAAGTAGACCGGTCGATCCTTAGGAATTTCGTCCATACGATCACGCAGCTGACTCAAAGGAACATTAACGGCCGTGATAATATGTCCCTTTTCGTATTCAGCCGGCTCACGGACGTCAACGATATAGGCACCGCTCTCAACGAGGCCGCGCACATCAGAGACATGAACGTGACGGTAAACACCGTGCAGCAAATTGAGACCGACATACCCTGCAAAATTGACCGAATCGCGCGCCGTATTAAATGGCGGTGCATAACAGAGCTCTAGGTCTTTTAAGTGTTCTAATGTTGGAGAAAACTTGAGCATTGCAGCAATGACATCCACACGCTTGACAACGTCGCCTTTCCCTATCGCCTGGGCACCGAGAATACGCCCCGTCGGAATTTCATAGATAACTTTCAGGAATTGATTCTCACTCGACGGCATAATACCGACGGAATCTTTCGGAATCACGTATACGTAATCGTAGTTCGTTTTACCGAGTTGATCGAGTGCCCGACACGTTAATCCTGTTGCTGCAGCATTCAGGTCAAAGACGCGTATGGCGGATGAGCCAATGTATCCTGTGTTCATTGTCGGGATACCGTATATATGATCAGCGACGGCGCGCGCTTGTTTCAGTGCAGGACCGGCGAGCTGCAAAGGCGCAAACTGTCCGGACAGACGGTGGAAGACTGCGATAGCGTCACCGATTGCGTAGATGTCAGGATCCGATGTTTTATAGTTTTGATCGACTTTTATATACTTGCGCTCCGTGAGTTCCAGGCCGGCATCTTCCGCCAGTTGCGATTCAGGCAACGTCCCGGCGGCCATTACGACCAGCTCACAAGGGACTACTTTCCCATTCGAAAGGAACGCCTTGTTGTCCTCAACCTTGGCAAGGTAAGTACCAACGTGTAGATCGATGCCCTTGTCGTAAATCTCTCGATGAAGTGTCTGCACCATGTCGTTGTCAAGCGTCAGAAGCACTTGATCTAGTAACTCACAGAGAGCAACATTGCAGCCCCTGAGTTTAAGATTCTCCGCCGCCTCAAGGCCGATAAAACCACCACCGATGACGACAATATCTTTCAAATCATTGTCAACGACCGTGTCGTGAATTCCTTTTGCATCGGCAACATTTCTCAACGCAAAGACAGGAACAGAATCAATTCCTTCAATCGGCAGCATACGCGCCCTCGCGCCCGGACTCAGAACGAGTTTGTCGTAACATTCCGTATACGTTGTGTCGTCGAGAAGATTATTCACATCGATCGTCTTCTCCTCGCGATTGATGCGTACGACTTCATGGTGTACACGAGCATCGATATTGTGCCGCTTCCTCATGATTTCCGGCGTCATCAGGACGAGCATATCACTCGAGGGAATATCATCACTCAGATGATACGGCAGGCAACAATTTGAAAACGAAATGTGTTCGCCCCTTTCAAAAACAATCACTTCGGCATCTTCATCAAGCCTTCTCACTCTTGCTGCCGTCGTCATGCCACCGGCAACGCCACCTACTACTAATACACGTTTTTTCATGATACCTCCTACTTCGTTGATCATTTGACGCGACCATAACACGCATCTCTTATCCTTGGGAAATCTTGTTGATATACGCCTGCTGCTACTTCAAAGGCATAGTGTGTTTATTATAAGCTATGCATGCTTAATCATGCAATTACTTGTAACCTTTGCCACATAAACCTTTGATGAATAAATTGTTAAATGATCTGAATCCCAAAGCAACCGGAAGAGCAAGATACACATATCGTCAAGTTTTTTGGGCACACCGCATACTCAATTTATTGCGGTGTACCCTTTTTCATACTTGCGGGAGTTGAGATACACATTTCGGCAATAACAAAATGATGCCTTTTAACATAGGCCGCTCGGGAGGAAGTGTTTGTCCCAAAGAATAAACAGCTAACTCTGAGCGACCGTCAGAGTATCGTGCAAAGATGATTGACAAACTGTATAATTTACTGAAAGAGTTCGACATTGTTTTCGATGTTTGTTTGTTCATTTTTGATACTCGTATATATTATGATGAATATCTAAAATAGATTTACACGCCTTGCGTGTAAGTGTGCCTATTGATATAAGGTAATGTCCAGTTAACGCATGAGTTATTTGCAAATAGTGCGGGGAGATAAAAACTGAATCAAGTGTATCTGTCCGACTACCTCAATGATACGCTCAGAGCCAACGGTTCATACCATTTTGCGCCTTGAGCGAGCCGAAAGGAATGGATTAAAACATGAACGGCAAAATGGATGGAGCAGATAAAAAAGCTCTCGATACAAGACATATGCAGGAAAAATTGAAAGGCGATTCTTTCCCCGAGGACTGGGACGAGTTTCTTGATGATGATATACGCAATTTTTTCGATGCGCTGTTTGAAGAGACTGGACTGAAAAAAAGCGATGTCATCAGAAAGGCTAACTTATCACGTACCTATGGTTACCAGCTCATGGAAGGAAGGCGCCTCGGCAAGAGAGATTACTACTTGCAAATTGCCCTAGCTATGTCGTTAGACCTTAGAACGACACAGAGGATGCTGTCGGTTACACGGTGTGGTGCGCTCCATCCCTTGATCAAACGCGATGCCGCTGTCATCTTTGCGATCAATCACGGCTACGACAACTATAAAACGTATGATTTTATGACTTCTCTTGAGCTCACTCCGCTTTCAGACGGAACAGAATAGGAATGCTGATGTCCTTGTATACGGAGGATAGAATGAGTCATATCTAAAACATGACACTTTCTCATGTCAAGTGAAGAGGGTTTGATAGCGCGAACACGATGTACTGCCGGCATAGCAGGCGAAAAATTCATACGGAGGTCGTAATGAATCAGAACAAAAAACTAAAAATGATGAAGATCGCACTCTCCTTCTTGATCGCCATTGCCATTTGTTCTGTCGGTTGCAGCCCTAAAACACAAATCACCCCGACCGCAAAAGAAATATCTAAAATATCGACGGCAGCAGGATTCTTAGCCGCTAGGACAGAGGAAAGCGGCGGATTCATCGCTTCTGAAGACAAAAGAGATAGGGCTTCTGCATACGCCTATCTGTATGACAACGCCATTGCCGCCATCGCACTTTCCTACGCAGGCGCACAACAACACGCCGAAAAAATTGCAGACGCTATCGTGTTTGCACAAGGACACGATCGCACCTTTCAAGACGGAAGACTCCGAAATGCTTATAATAGTGGCGATCCTAAAAGTGACTCCGGACGCTCCATCGCTGCTGGCAAGGTTACTATACGCCTGCCGGGCTTTTGGAAAGATGGACACTGGCAGGAAGATGCTCATACTGTTTCAACTTCAACAGGAAACATGGCTTGGGCGATCCTAGGACTATCGATCGTAGCGAAGAATGCACTCGATACACAGCGGCAAGAATACCTTACAGCCGCTATGCGAGCGGCAGATTTTGTGCTCGGTCTCAAATCAGACAGTGGAGGCTTTACTGCGGGTTATGAAGGCTGGGATGACTCGCAAATAAATGCGACTTACAAATCTACAGAACATAATATTAGCCTTGTCTGTGCATTTTCAACACTTGCCGAATTAGTAAGGGAGATCGACTCTGACAAGGCCGCCTTGTACGCTGATGCGGCAGATCACGCCAAAGATTTTGTTCTCTCCATGTATGACGACAAGATTCATTGTTTTTATACGGGGACGATGACAGATGGAATAACGATCAGCAAAGGTATTATACCGCTCGATGCGAACAGTCTCACTGTTATTATCCTCGGCGAAGAACTAGATGACAGATATCAGACAATCGACTTTGTAGAGAAAAAGATGGCCGTAGGAGATGGCTTTGATTTCAGTGCCGGTGATTTAGACGGCATCTGGAACGAGGGCACGGCGCAGATGGCTGTCTGCTACCGATTGTTGGAAAACACTGAGAAGTATGAATCGACCATGGCATACTTAAAGACCCAGACAGCTAAAGATGGAAGCATTCCCGCCGCTGACAGAGATGGTGTCTCGACAGGCTTTGCCATCATCGGATCAGACATACTATGGGAATATAATAACGTGCAGAGTATTAGCGCGACCGCCTGGCTCGCCTTCGCTCAGCTAGACAATAATCATTTTATGCGCGCCTCAGAATGAGGCAGAGTCATGAGACGAAGTCAAGTTAAAAAGAAAAGAAAGGTTCCAGAAGCTCTCGGAAACCGTGTGTGCGGTGTCCGACCATACGTCATCGTTCTCGTTTTGAACGCTGCTGTACATATAACATTCTTTTTTCTTTTCGGACAGACACTGTCACAATTTTTTCGCCTTTTTTTCTCGTTCATCTTCTTCATCTATCCTCTACACTACGTTACAGATATACTATGGGCTCTCAGACCATCTGTCTGTGCCATCCTCTCGGGAAAGACAAAGATCAATCGAAAGCACTATATGAACACGGTACAAAGTGAGTTTGCCATTGACTCTCTCTTCCCTGTCACCATCAGCATACCTGTCCATACAGAAAGCAATGACATCATCTTCCAAACACTGCGAGATAGCCTCGCTGCAATTAGGCGTTACCACGCCATTAGTCGCAAAGAAGCCAATATTGTTGTGTCTGATGACGGTATTGCCCCTTTGCTCGGATTCAATTGCACAAGAAAAAAAGTCGATCGGCTGATTCAGATTTTTAAAGACGATGATGCAACTCTGACACAACCTGAAAAAAAAGCGATCGAGCGTATCCAATTTTATAGAGACTACGAGATCTCATTTGTCGTCCGACCAGCTAGCGGGCGTGCCGGTCTATTTAAGAAAGCCTCCAACTTGAACTACACGTTACGACTTGGTAATGCCATACGTTCCGGAGCTCCGTTGGAATCTCTCGTGAAGGAAGGCGGTGACTTTGCAGGCGGCTATGCTGAAGGAAATATCACAACGCATGAGGTAATCTTGCTGTTGGACAAGGATTCTGGTGTAAACGAGCGGATTATTGAGGCTATCCTTCCTGAGTTTGCTCTCGATGAGAGGCTTGCGTATGTACAGTGCGCCACCAATGCCAGCAATCTCTATGAAAATTATTACACCTATGCCACCGGCCATCAGGTCAACAACTTATTTCACAATATATGGCCGTGCAAGGCGATGCAAGGCTATTTCGTACCTCTAGCCGGTCACAATGTATTCCTCCGAAAAAGCATTCTTGAAAAAAGTGGACTCTGGTCAGAAGACAAAGTCTCAGAAGATTTCGACAAGGCAATCTGCTTCTATGGTATGGGTTACCATGGCAAATACGCCCAGCTGAAAGGACTGGAGTTCACCGAATACGCTAGCAGAACGTTTACAGAAGAGACATGCAAACAACGCCGATACGCGTACGGTCTTTTTGAAATGATGTTTGACGGCACAATCGCTCCGGGAAAAGCTCGAGGCTGCGATACCTTCTATTTGACATTGTACTTCCTATCGGTCATCAACCAAGTATTGCTCGTTCCCACAGCACTTGTTGAGAGTTATTTCGGAAACATCTACCTTCTGTGGGCAGGCTTTCTTTTCTGTTCTATATGCTATATCGTTTTTCCTCTCGTAAGAAGCTTTGTTATGCGACGACGTCTCCCGAAAGAGCATTCTGAGACATTTATTCACACGCTCACGATCGCCCTTTCCTTCGTCGCCCATTCTTTTTCCTTTCTTGCTGGTGCTTGCCGGTATCTAACAAATAAAATAAAAGAAAACAAAAAGCCATTTCCCGCCACAAACGTCAATCAGTTAGAATACCGTTTTATCGTAGGCGTCAAGTTGCTTATCGACTATATTTGTAAAAATCCATGGCTGCCATTTCTTGCCTTTCTCTGTCTTGATCGGGGCATTTATTTCTTGACAGATCAGGGGCTTGAACCGATGACGAAGTTTACGTATTGCTATATACTCTTTTGTGCCGTTTTCGTTCCTGTGTTGTTGACACCACAGCTCTTTGGCAGCTATGCAAGGAGAACAAAGGTCATCGAAAAAATGGAGGTTACAAGATTGGGGGATAGGGTAGCAATAAGCTCAGTGGCCCACTATGAATCGGATCTAGAGGGTAGTGTGCCTTCTTTGGACATGACGAATGAAACAGAGAATACGGGCGTATCATTCAGTGATATCGAGCGTTTCCTCCAATCGTATCGTGAAACACTTGAGGCGTCGTTACCCAATGAGAACATGCCTGAAGAAATCCTCGACGATTATGATATTGAAAGCTGCATTCGGAAAGAGCCAGACGGCAAAAAGGAGCTTTACGTGCTGCGTCGGAAAAATGACGATCAAAGGGCGCTGCTCCGCATCACCAAGGATTATCCACAAGAGGACGCATTGGAAGAAGCCAAATTGCTGGCGGGGCTCAATCACCCGGGAATCCCCAAAGTATTCGCTTCCTATGAAAAGGACGGACGGAGGTACCTCATCCGCGAATATCTGGAAGGGCGTTCTCTTTCCGAGATTGTGGAAACAGGCGGGAGCCTGGCTGCGAAGGACATCTTTAATATTGCGTTGAAGCTCATCGATATCTTGAGCTATTTGCACGCACAGACGCCACCAGTCATCCATCGTGATATTAAACCGCAAAACATCATCGCAGGGAAGGACGGCAATATTCATCTGATCGATTTTGGCATTGCTCGAGTACATAAAGAAGCGCGCCGCCAAGATACAGCCGTCATTTTGACGTTAGATTACGCATCACCTGAACAGTATGGTTTTGAGCAGACGACGCCTTTGTCTGATATTTATTCTTTTGGAGTCGTGTTGCTGTTTCTCGCTACTGGAAGAACAATACGTTCAGGACTGGAGGCACAAATCGTCAATAATAAGCTCAGAATCTTAATCGAACAGTGCATCGCTTTTAATCCGAAAGCGCGTATCCAGAGCGTCGATGCCATACGCGATTACATCCTCCATGATCATAATAGACAAGCATCGCGGCGAAAACGCAGACTCGTTGCGGCAGCTGCCCTGCTTGCTTCTGCCATCGCTTTGGGAACGCTTTTTTACGGAGTGGGCTTCATAACAGGCAAAAATCGCGCAGAAAAGCGTAGCTATGCACGCGGCTTTGATAACGGCTACACCGATGGCTACGTGGCAGCACCTATCTTCGACCGAAGTAAGCCTGACGCTACGGCGAAAGGCGGCAGCAACGCCGGGAATATGGCTGTATTTGGCGGAGCGTTCGCAGCTCAGAGTGAATCGTTTATCTTCTATATTGGGGATGAGGGTATCTGGCGTATGTCGGCAAACGGCACGGAGAAGCAACTCCTCATTCGCAATGCAGAAGTCATGGCTCTAAGTTACCAAAATGGCTGGCTCTACTATTCCTCCGGTGACACGATCATGCAGACTAATATCTACACACTTGAAAGTGACGTATTGTCTGAGGGTATAAAAGGAGAACTTTATGTCACAGGAGACCTCTTTTATGTTCGAACAGAAAACAGCCTCCATCGACTCGATCTCAAAACAGGAGAGACAACTGCGCTCGATACCCTACCCCCTCGTTGCCTATCCCTCAACGCAGATGGTACTAGTCTGTATTATATTGGCGGAGACGATTTCGCCCTTTATCGCAGTGATGCTGATGGCAATAATCCGCTGAAACTTGCCAACGGGACATTTAGGAGCGCCTGCCTGTTCGGAAGCGACCTCTTCTGCGCTCTCCATCACAACGGTCAGCGAGAGCTTGTCAAGATAAACAGTAAGACAGGCGAATCAGAAAAGCTTCTCGAAGTTGATGCAGCAACTCTCGTCGTCATGGAGCACGGCATCTATTTTCTTGACTGTTCGGACGGCACGATCAACCGGTGTTCCTTTGATGGGCGTATTAGGGAAAAAGTATCGAAGAATCGTGCTTCTGATTTTAACATTGCTGGAAACTGGATCTTTTATCACAATGTGGATAACAGTGGCAGACTGTGGTGTGTCAGGCTTGATGGTTCCAACGACCATTCGATGCCGTAGGAGTTAATGTCGTATGGCCATGAAACTACGCTTCAAATGGAAAGAGGGGAAAGAACGCTCCGTATACGAGATCGTATCTGAGGACGGTGTGCAGCGGGCTAATGATATCCTTTACATCATTCGACAGTTGTGCCATCTTCTCGATAACAGAAAAGGAAGGGTGGAGGCGGGACCGAGAGGATTCATCCATCCAAAAAGTATCATCGTTAAGACTGACGGAAGTGTTCGCCTTTCAGATCGTGACCCATCGCCTTCCGCAGTAGGACCATATCTCCCACCTGAGTTCGAGCGCAACGATCCTGTGACACCGAGAACAAACGTGTATGCTTTAGGCATGCTTATGTTGTTTATGGCGACCGGCAAGGAAAAGAAAACGGATGCAGAAGCCGTTATCGGAGATCGTTCTCTCCTTTCTCTCATTGAACGCTGCACCGCGTTTGACCCGAAAGAGCGCATTCAGAACACAAGTAAACTATTGGATGCCGTCAGATACGCCGGGAGACCAGGGAAAAAGTCGTTACCTCTTTTACTTCTTCTCATCTTCATCAGTCTGCTGATCACCATATCGATCGCCTTCTGGAAAAAAGGAACAATGCGAGGCTCCTCGATTGGTGACATCAAAGGATTCGATTCAGGTTATGCTGGCGGTTATAAACAAGGTTTCTCCGATGCGCCGGGAATCGGCCTTGGCGCGGCTTCCTTTGACACTGCAAATGGAAACCTTCCAGGGAATCTTAGTTCAGGCGTCGGTGCTATTGCCGTCCGCAGCGAGGACTTTGTGTTTTTCCTGCTTGGAGACACGATTTACAGCATGAACCCATACACGAAGGAGCTACAAATCATTTTAGAAAACTCCGGCGCAAACGACTTGCACTATTATAACGGCCAACTCTACTACACTACAAACGAGAGCGTTCTATCCATCGACCCCAAAACGAAAAAAGGAGACGTACTATGTGATTCACATACAGGTAAGCTCTATATTATCGATGACACCTTCTATCTTTATGACAACGTCACGCTCTATCTGTATGCGATCGATCCCCGCCATAAGTCGCTGACACAGCTCAACGGTGCGATGGAGTTCTTGTCTTTACAGATCGTGGGAGAAAAGCTCTTTTACATCGCCCCTGATCGAGGGAACAGCATCTACGCCTGCGATCTCGACGGAGGAAATGACACGCTTATCAGCAGCAATTTCTACGAGAGTTTCTGCATTTACGGAGATAAGCTCTACGCCGGCACAGAAGAGGGCCTCACCCGTATGGATCTGAACGGAGGAAACCAAGAGCGCCTGACGACGCTGCCTGCGTATTATCCCAATGTTTCAGACGGAGGTATCTTATACATTTCCGGCAGCGACAGGACGCTCGAATGGCTAGCCTTTGATGGCAAAATGCGTTATACCGTCGTCCCCGCTTCTACCGCTTCTTTTAATGTCGCGGGACAATGGATCTTTTACCAGAACATGAAAGATAGCGATGTGCTGTGGCGTGTCCGTGTAAGTGGGTCAGATAATGCAAGGTTGACGGAATAACCCCAGATAATACACAAAATCTCTATCTCAACAGTTTTCTCGATCCTTTAATCCCATCTCGTCTTCTCCACGAACGTCAGGCTATCGCCAAGTCAGAAAATCACTACCATTTGTCTGCTCCGTGCAGACAACCCACATCGCAATCTGCTCTATATTGCTTTTATGGAACAAATAGCACTGAAAAGACTCGACAGAGATTTCATTGCTCAAAACAAGCGTAATAGGAGACAAGACAATGTTGGAAATCATGGGACTCATATTGCTAATCAATACGAACAAGAAGAATGCTATGGATCGTGGGCGAAAACCGGGTGGATTTGTTGGACTTACGGTAGGGCTATGGATAGGGCTCGAGATTCTTGGTATCGTAATCGGTCTATCAGCGGGACTAGGTTTAGTAACGTATGTGCTCGCCATCGTCATGGCTGCGATCGGAGGGCTCATTTCATACCTTGTCGCAAAAAACTGTAAGCAAGGCGATTTCATTCCTCCGGCGCAGCAGTTCATGCAAGACATGGCAGGAAACACTGAACCTCTCGCCTACCCCGCGAACATTACGATTGTGCGAGAGAGTAGCATGGTGAGCTCTCTCGTATCGTGGACATTTTCGCTCAATGGGCGTCACATCGGAAGTCTCGGAAATGGTAAAGCGATGATGGTCTCAACAAATCAGAGACAGAACATCCTTATCGCCGTTGACTCATATGGAAGTGAGTTACCACCCTTTACATTCGACGTAGAAGCGGGAGCTCAAGCTCAAATATTCTTCAAGATCAACCGCTTCCTACCTGAAAAATCGATCGGTCTCCTCACGCCTTCTATGCCGCGTCAAGCACAGTACGCCGCCGCGCCGCCGTATTTGTCAGGCAATGTTCAAGGCGTGCAAACATCTTTTTGCCACAAGTGTGGTACACCATTTGAAGAAGGCGAGACCTTTTGTGCAGAATGCGGTACACAGCGTTTTGTACCACCTCCTGCAGAGGCTTCTACATGGCAGCCAAGAGATGAAAGTGTAAGGACAGCGATACCCCTTAAAAGGGAAACAGCCCCTGTTGAGGCAAAACCGATACGTGCTTTTTGGGTAGCTGTTTGGCTCGTCGCTGCATACATCATCATCTTTCTATTCCAACGCTTCACAAGCGGCAGAATTCAATACTGCTACTCCGTTGCATCTTTGATCGTGGACGTCCTATTTGGCACGAGCATCTATCTGTATATGCATAAGGGTGTAAAAGCAAAGCTTCTTGCAGCCGGAGCTACTTTTGCCGGTTTGCTGCTCTCTGTTGTCCATCAGCTCTATCCTTACATCCCCCCTCATCCATTAGAGATGCAAACGAACACATTCCCGCTTTCTGCCATCGCGGGCATCCTGCTGAGTGCGATCTCAACGGCAGGAGGTGCATTACTCTTTTCACACCTTTTGAAAGATACCGCACAGAACAAACCTGCCTACAACTTCAACGTAAACGGTACACCTTCTGGTGCTTTGGACAAGAGTAAGGTTTGGCGGGTAGCACTCTTTACGGCACTAGTGAGCATGCTGGCCAATGTCCTCTTAGTCGTGATTATGCGGTCATCGCTCTTCAAGCTGCCTAACTTCTTAACGCAATTTGTGTTCAGCAACATATTCGCAGCTCTCACGCTCGTCTTGACACCACCTGCCCTTCATGCACTTTCAACCATGAAAACGAAACGTATACGGCTCTCAGCTTGGGGGTACGTCTGGTGCTCACTGTGCACATTCGGCATGCTCATTTCGATTATGATTGTCATCCTTACACCCCCCTCTCGTTTCACTTTCATGTATTCATCACAGCTATTCATGAGCATTGCCGCGCTTACAGGATTCATCATGTTGATGGCGAGAAGCCGTCTGGGCTGGTACGTCATATTATTCAGCACATCCATTGCGCTTATGGGTCAATTTGAGGAAGCTTTCATCCATGCTGTGATACTGGGTCATACTCCCTATATTGGCCATTTGATTAGCTCGATCCTCGGCGCTCTTAATCCGCTCATCACATGGTTCTCTATACGCAGTGCTTGGAACGCCGAGGATGTTCCAATCGTCACAAAGGTATATAATTATTAACCTAAGAAAAAGCAATACAGGAGGTATTCGATAATGTATTGTCATAATTGTGGGACATCGCTTCCCTCTGAAACGGAGTTTTGCCCCTTCTGCGGTACAAACTTAAAGAACGAACAATCCAACACGATTCCAGAAAAGAACACCATTACGAGTGCGCATGTTCCGAACAGCTTCACGCCGAACACTCCCTCTGTTTTGGGCAGAACTGAAACGACGGACATGGAAACGGAACAGATTTTCCCTGCGGAAATGTCGAGAGTGGAAGCATCACCCGTGAGGGCGTATGGTGCACCCCCCTATGAAATGAGAAACGAGCAGGCGCCCCGTTACGGAATCGACCCGAAATCTCCTGCCCCGAAAAAAAAGAAGAGTAAAAAGGTAAAACTTTTTCTAACCGCAGGAATTGTGCTCGTTGTTGTTGTCGCAGGCGTCCTTATCACGTTTTTCATGATCAACAAGAAAAAACAGGCGCGATACGATGAAGGAACGGCTTTGTTGGAAAGTGGAGACTACGAGCAAGCACAAAAGATTTTCCTTGAATTAGAAAACTTTAGCGATTCATCCGATAAGGCAAATGACGCCCAAAAGGGATTAGACTATGAAAGCGCCGTCAAAAAGATGGAAAAAGGGCAATTTGATAAGGCCAAGTCGGCGTTCGAAGAGCTCGGAGATTATAAAGATTCCGTCAAGTTGGCCGCAAAGTGTCAACATGCGATGGATTATGAAAGCGCAAAAGCACTGTATGAAGCAGGCAACTACAAAGAAGCTGAGCCACTTTTTAAGAGTGCTAAAGACTATTTAGACGCTGAAAAACTTGCTGCCGAGTGCCGAAAGGCGATGGATTATGAAAGCGCAAAAGCACTGTATGAAGCAGGGAACTATGCGGAAGCAGAAGCTTTATTCAAGAACGCAGCAGATTATCTCGATGCAAAAGAGCTCGCTGCACAGTGTAATGCAAAGGTCAATTACGATAAGGCTAAATCGCTCATGGAAGCAGGTGACTACGTTTCCGCTAAGGAACTACTCGCTAAGCTTGACTCTACGATCATTCCTGACAAAGATGCTCTGATCAAAGAGTGTGATAATATGCCCAAATACCTTGACGCCAAGAAACTGCTCGAGGAGGGGAAAAATTACGACGCTTACAAAATCTTCAAAGGCCTTGGGAGTTTTCTTGATTCTTCTAAGCTCGCATCTGACTGCACCATTCCTATGCCGAAAACGGGTGTCACGTATCGAAATAAAGATTATTCAGGCACACGCTGCTCTCTCGTGATTAAACCGCCCACAAGCGATGGTAGCACAACATACATCAAACTCTACGCGGAGAATGGAGCGCACGTTGCCAGCATCTTTATCAATGCTGGAGGTAAAGCTAAGATCAAGCTTCCGCCAGGAAAGTACCGGATCAAAGCAGCCTATAGCTTTGGCTCATGGTTTGGCGAGAAAGATATGTTTGGCGACGAGGGATTCTATCAAGTATTGAAGATGAGCGCCACAAGTGACCTATTCCAGTTTAAAGCCAATTACGAATACACTCTTTCCCTGAGAACTAGCAAAGCCGGTAATGTCACAACAAATAAAGAAAACAGGAAAGATTTCTAAGATAACAGGCTGATCGTATACGCGATCAATTTCGACAGGACATCTGGCAAGGTGTCATGGACTCCCGCCAGATGTCCTAAGCACGTTATTTGCCATGTTAACAACACTTATGCAAGTGGGAGTACAATCACGACTCTCATGTTATTTCCCGTGACGCATTTACAACATCTATACAAATGGGGGCACAATTTGACTTGGCCTTGCCGTTGCTCTCTCTGTTCGACATCACATGTACGAGTGGGGGCGCAATCGTCCCCTTCGTCTGTACGGGCGGCCTATATACGTTGAAATTCATTATTACTTCGCAGCCATGAAAATGCTGTAATCTTTTGCCTTATGAGACTTATAATGAGTTTCAGAATAATATTAAGATAAATCTTTTGACAAGGTAGAACACCGTGAAAAGACTGTTATTCATTGCTTGTTTTTGCATTCAATTCCTAACTACTCTATTTGCTACAAAGCCATTGCACGAGTACGGCGTCTTTATTGGCATTAATGAGAACGAATCTGACAGACTCATTCCATACAACATTGTAGTGATCGAGCCATCGGAGTTTTCAGCAGGAAAGATCGCAACATTACATGTAGACAATAAAACGGTGTATGGGTATTTGAATATCGGGTCTCTTGAAGAATACCGTCCTTACTACGATCGTTTTAAAGCAATAACGTTGGGCATCTACGAGGATTGGCCTGATGAGCGATGGATTGATGTCACTTCTCACGAATGGCAGATCTTTATCATTGATGAACTTGGCAAACAATATGCCAAGATGGGGCTCGACGGACTTTTTCTCGACAATGCCGACGTCTATTATTACCTTCCAAAAGAGGATATTTTCCAAGGACTTTGCACAATTTTGCTTGGGCTACGACAGTATAATTTGAAACTCATCATAAACGGTGGCGATACCTTCGTGACTAGGTGTATCGAAGAAAATATAGCCCAATCCCTATTTGATGGCATTAATCAGGAAACAGTTTTTACAAGCATAGATTTTGAGGATCAAAGCTACGGAGTACAGTCGGAAGAAGAAACTGCCTATTTCAAAGAGTATCTTTCACTAGTAAAAAAATGTGGGTTATCCGTCTTTTTACTCGAATACGGGGCTGACCAAGAACTTTCGAAGAAAATCGATATCTACTGTTCAGAAAACGGCTTCCACTGGTACAATGCGGATGGACTTGAGCTTAGGTAGATCGTTACACTAGAAAAATAAGGTTAACAGGAGATCCAAGTACTATGAACAACAGAAAGAAACAGAGTCCTTCCGGAACGGGTATCGGTATCGGCATTGCCATCGGCGCAGGGCTTGGCGTAGCGCTTGGCGTGGCGTTAAACAACCTCGGCATGTGGCTCCCCATCGGTGTAGGCATGGGAATCGCTTTAGGTGCCGCCGTTGACGCCAAAAACTCAGACGATAAAGGCGAAGACAAGTAGCCCCTATAATCTCTATAGTTTCAATCTTAGTCAAAAATATTTTGGGTTTGTGTTGTTCTCTCGACCATTTTCAACACTGTTCCGCTTTTTTGCAATCACATCGCAAGTTCTAGTCATCAAAGTAAACCATAAAGACTAGAAAACTTGCAAACCATTAGCACCTTCCGAAGACATTCCGCATGCCAGAAAAGGCTCAATGTGACAGCAGTCTAATATACGCCACCATCTATTACCATAATGAGACCTTCATCAGCGCAAACATCTCATTCGGGAGGACTATTATGTTACAACTAATCAAACCAGATGTATTATTCCATCGTTTTTACAAGCATTGGATCTCCGTTTACAAAGAAGGAGCAATCCGCGATGTCACGATGGCTAAATACCGCATGACTCTCAAATGGTTGCAAAGACTTGCACCCACTCTTCGTCTCTGTGACCTCAATCGAATCACATATCAGCAGCTGCTTAACGACTATGCCGATGTGCACGAACGACAGACAACCATGGATTTTCACCATCAACTAAAAGGTGCAATTCTAGATGCTCTTGATGAGGGATACATCGAACGTGATCCAACGCGGAAAGCAATCATTAAAGGCAAAACACCTCGCGAAAAAAAACAAAAATATCTCAATCAATTTGAGCTGCAGCGTCTGCTCTCTACGCTGGATTTGCCTCCTTGTATTAATTGGGATTGGTTCATTCTTCTTGTTGCCAAAACGGGAATTCGATTCTCGGAAGCTTTGGCTCTCACCCCCAAAGATTTCGATTTCACGCGCCAGAAACTCTCCATCACAAAGACGTGGGATTATAAAGGTAATGGCGGATTCATGCCGACGAAGAATCGATCATCGATAAGAAAGATCGAGATTGACTGGCAAACTGTCATTCAGTTTTTTGAATTACTAAAGGGCTACCATAGAGATCAACCTGTGTTTGTATCCGGAAAGATCTATAATTCTACAGTCAATGGGATTTTGGAAAGACGATGTCATCAAGCTAAAGTACCTCTGATTACCGTCCACGGTTTACGGCATACACACGCTTCGCTTCTGCTATTCGCAGGTGTTTCAATCGCAAGCGTCGCCAGAAGACTTGGACATTCGAGCATGACAACAACGCAAAAGACATATCTACATATCATCCAAGAACTGGAAAATCAAGACGTAGATCTTGTCATGCGCTCAATTTCCAGTCTCTGCTAAAAGAGGAACTAGTTATTCATTTCATTTGCGCTGATGACATATTATGCCTACGCTAGCTATTTCCTTCAGGTTCATCTCCGAGGACAAAAATGCTTGCATGCCGGATGCTCAAAATGAGCTTTTTAGTCGCCATATTTTTCCTTGACTTCTCCAACAAACATCGGAAGACTACCAATCAACTCCATGTTTAGCCTCAATCGACTCCCTAAAGATGCCTTTTTGGCGTTTTCATAATCCACAGTTTCTATCAGTTCTTCGATATAAGGCACGTAGTCTGGCTTTCTGGGTGAATAAGCTTCTATCGTTTTTTTCAGCAATTCAGTATCTAGCCCCCACTGTTCCGCGTACTCATCGATTAGTGCGGAAAGTCTCTTAGATTTCCAAGCCTCATACGCTTCATCAAATGGGATTTCACTGCTCACATTCCCCGCCATAAGTTCAGCATCTACAAATTCTCGCAACAGAAGTGCCGTTTCGTGATCACCCATATCGCTCAACTCTTGGATCTGTTCGTAAATAATCCGAAGCGTCTCCCCATCAACGGTCTGAACGCCATCTTCAGGTTTTACTTTATTTCCGATGAGCTCTAAAATATGCGCCGCGTCAATGATTTGAGTCGCCGCAAGCCTTGTCTTCCCGGGCAACGGGTTGATGACTGGATCATCATCTGGACCCGGCTCTATCTTCTTTTTGATGTTTTTATAGGCACCGGTATACTGAAGCCACGTATGCTCGGACAAACCAAAAGTCAACTCATTCCACTCATATTCGTAGTACTGACGGACAATATTCATTTGCTCCGCAGCATCTCGAAAACTCAGCATGAAATAAGTACATTTCTCCTCGTCCTTCAATAGACTTTCCCATTCGGTCGGGTTAGTGAGAGCTAAGATTACATCTTCAATTTTTTGCGCAAATTTCGCGACGGCATCCGGATATTTATCGACGATAACACGACTGTTCTTTCCGCCGCTGCCATATAATCTCAATGCCTCGTTGACCGCTTTCTCTGTGAGTCTTGGGAATTGGAAATTGATGATGGTACCGAATTCTTTAGTCTTGCCAAAGATGCGATTCGTTCGAGAATACGCTTGGATAAGGCCATGCAACTCTAGCGAACGATCAACGTACAGGGTATTCAGATACTTCGAATCGTAACCGGTTAGTAGTTGTTGCGCAACAATGATGAGGTCGATATTCTTGGGGTTTCTTCCGCTCCCGCCTCTCGTCGAACGATCCACCAAATCTCCGAAGTACGCATCCTCACCAAAAGTCTTATCACCAGCATAAAACTCTATGCCGGTAAAAGAAGCGTAATCTTTAAACATATCCTGTATTTTTTCCGGTGGTACACGATCAGGGTTGTTAGCGTCGCCGAAACTAAAAGTCATAGCAACATTCAAATTCATTTCACGTTCGGCCAACTGTTTCTTAAATTCTTTATAATAAGCAAGGACGCGATTGCGATACGCGACCGTTAAAATCGCGTTGAATTGACGTCCCTGTGACTGTGAATCCCAATTATTTAGAATTCGCTCCACCACGCGGGGGATATGCGTTTCATCTTGATACTCAAAGAGACCTTCGCTGAATGCCTTCTCCTCTACCTCCGCTTCAGAATAGGCGCTGACAATCCTTTCAATTTCCAGTTCACCAAGCTCCGGCTTTTCATTAAGCATTTTGGCCATCAGCTGATCCCTGAGATCATCATAGGAAATGAACTCGCCCGTATTTACGTAATCAACATGGAAGCCTAAGACATTCCCGTCCGCAATGGCTTCGTCGATGGTGTACTGGTGCAGGAGTGGACCGAAAAGCTTTTCAGTGGTGTTGATTACCTCACTCTTTTCGTTAATTCTCCCCACCGCTTGACTCTCATCAAAGAGCGGCGTTCCGGTAAATCCGTAGAACAGACCGTTTTTCCTGAAATAGTCCTTAATAGCCACCATCATGTCGCCCATAGTGGTGCGATGTGCTTCATCGATGATGAACACAATCTTCTTCTCGGCAAGGCTGTAATCGCCATTCTCAACGAGATCTTTAACCAGATTATGGAGCTTGAAAGTCGTCGTGACGATGATCCCCGTTCTGGGAGACATCATGCTTTTAGCCAATTGATAAGTGTGTTTCGTGTCATCGACTGTTACGGGTTCATACGCCGCATAAGCCTTAAAATTCTCACTCGTTTTCGCGTCCAGTTCGCGACGATCCACCATAAAAACGACTTTGTCAAACCCTGCCCTCGTCGCTAAGAACAATGCTGTCTTGAAACTGGTCACCGTTTTACCCGATCCCGTCGTATGCCAGACATAACCGCCGTGGGGCACTCCATCGTTGTTCCAGCCGAAAGCGGCACCCTCGATGGCTTGAAGCGCATAGACCTGATACGGACGCATGATCATGTGTCGTCTGTTTTCTTCATCCCTTGCCTCATCGATGATCACATAATCGCCGACCATTTGATGCGCCATCGGGATCATCAAAAAAAGTTCTATAACCCGACGCCAATCATTCACAGGCCGATTCTGACGATCCGCCCAAGTGAACACAAAGCTCAAACTGAAATCGGAGAGAGATTTCGGAGTCGCAAAGTAACGTGTCGCAATCTCACTTGTGATCACCATCATCTGCGAGAAAGCCATGAAGTTGTTCGAAAACTCACCGTCTTCATAATAACGCTTGAACTGATAGAAAGCTTCTTCGATCGGTTTATCTGCCCGCTTTTGCTCAATATTGATGAGCGGCAATCCATTGATTAGCAGGATAATATCGAAGCGGCTTCCATTGTCAGTCTGCACTTCCCGAGCTATTTTATAGCTGGAGTCTCCACCTCGGACTTCGGCTTTTTTGAAAATTGTCAAGGTTATTTGCTTTCGCGTAAGCCTTGGATTGTCGTCACGGTAGATACCATCGATTTTCCCCTTTGATTCTTCAATTGCCAGCAGTTTAGCCGCCTCAAAACTATTAGAAATCTGGGAAACCTTCCCCATAACCTGAGAAAACTCACCATCGGTAAGTGGAAAACCCTCAAGCTGATCGGCATTGATTCGATTCAGTTCTTGACGCCAGTGGTTAATAAGAGTCGCAACCGTAACACGATGAATATTTCCATTGAGAAAATCAGGCGCTTCCCATTTGTATTTCATCATTTCGTTGACGAAACTCTCCTGGAAGTTCTTTTCCGACGCGGTTTTCCGATTTAGCTCCATGACTTACGCTCCTAGCTAAATAAACATCTCGTTGAGATAAGCTTTTTTGAGATTCTGAAGCTTTTCCAGCTTACGTTGATGAAGGGTGATGAGGTGGTCGAGGTGAACAAAAAGCTCAGCTATTTCGTTTTGTTCTGCTCTCGATGGATATGTAAAATCCATCATAAGGAATCCATCATAGCTTATGCTTCTCCCATCTCTAATTCCGTAAGTAACAGATTCTAATCGCCGGATAAACTCTTTAGAGGTAAAAACGTATTTCCAGAAAAAATCATTGTGACTTTCGGGTTCAGATAAGCCAAACACCCTGTAAGCAGGGGATGTGATGCCCTCTATAGTTGAATGGGCAAAGCCACCTTGAAACGAACGAAGATGTACTACAAATTGCCCTGGTAGAACTCTTTTATAGCCTTTTACATTCTTCTCATCATGGAAGATATAAATGCTATTCTCATCGCGCCTTATCATTCCGCGGTCTTGGGTAGCGGCTAGGATGGGTAATGCAGGATATCCTTTATCGGCAGTCGATTCAAATATGTCTTTTGCCTTACGCTGTTCCCAATCACCAGTAAAACCTAGAAATCTGCGTTTTGGCTTACGCTCACCTTCAGCAGGAAACATCTCGCTCAACAGTGATTTTTTCAAGCTTTTTGCCTTCTCAAGCTTACGCTGATGAAGGGTGATGAGGTGGTCGAGGTGCTTAAAATAAGTGCCAATCATTTTTTGTTCTTCAATCATTTTTGGCAACATCAACGGCATATCAGACATCTGTTTACCAGATACCTCAACAAAAGTTGATCCAGCTCCAAAAGTTTCGCCGTATCTCTTTAGTTCTTCAGTTCGAGAATAAATGAAATATGAATCAAGCTTATCAGTATGTGGGACGATAGATTGAAAGCCTTGGTTTGTGCAGCCTACCTTGTTTAAAATTGCTGTTTTCCCAATACCTGCACGAGATGTAAACAGTACGGTACCAATCGGAAGTAGTTTCGCTGAGCAACTTGCAAAACCTCGTTCTGTTATCTTCCTGAGACTTGAATTCACATATATTTGATCTGCAATCTCGGCGGGAGAATACCAGTCGATGTTCCCATCCCAATACTCAGAAATGTTGGTGCTTGGAGTTCCTCCTCCAACAATATCAGCAACCTCCCCCAACTTACGCTGTTCCCAATCGTCAGTGAAACCTTTGAATCGTCGCTTTGGTACTAACCTTTTTTTACTCATAGGTCACCACCATTTCACTGAGCATCTCTTCGATTAACTGCTCCATTTCCCGAATTTCAGCATCAATATCGTCCAAAGTTTCCGAATATCGCTCATTTAGCATCTCCAGTGTTACGATATCTACTCTCAAAGGGGCTTCAATCAGGGCGGTAAACTCCTCATGGAGATCACCAAACCATTTCTTGAACACCAAATGATCAATTTCCTCATCCGTTAACTCAAGGATTCTGTCTTCAACAGCTTTATCCAGCTCTTTCTTGAGCTGTCGTATTTCACGATTTGTCGCTGTACGTTTGGCAAGCAGTTTTTCTACCTGCCTGAGGAGCTTGAATTCAGGACTCCCCTTCGCCACCTGCCTCAATTCCTCTTTTACTGCACGTCCGTCAAAATCATCACCCGGTTCATCATTTGCATCTCTCTTTAATGAATCGATGAGAGCATTATTTTCTTCACTATCCTCAACTTTAGCCGCCTCAACTAGTTCGTTGATCTCAGTCTCAGTATCATTGAGTTCTAATTGTTTCTGTTCTATTTCTTCGAGCTCAGTACGGAACAGCTCTTCTTCAATCAGCTCATTTGGAATGAGTGCCCCTACCCAACCGTCCTGCTCTTCTCGACGATTCGCCCCGCTGCCTTTCATGATAAGTCGCGGCTCTCTTATCCTGCCGACTGTATAGAAGTCACTTCCGGCTATGAGTTCAGTATCTTTGTCCAGCATATCCTTCCAAAGTTCAGCAATAACCTGATAGCCGTCATAATAATTTGTGAAACGATAGTCCTCAAGAATGTTCCTAATGTCACCAAGCATCGATTCACGGATGTCGGATGTATAAGAAACATCTTGGATATTGCGTAACAGCTCCCAATACCGAGCAATGAAGAGGTCAAGTTGCTGGTGTAATGTTTCAATCTTGTCTTGTATTACGGGACTCGCTAAAGCTGTCTGACCGATTTCATCAACTGATTTTGCCAACTTCACGTAACCAGGTCGCACATCAATGAGAGCCTCGTCCAAAACCTCAGGAAGTAACGAATGAAGTATTTCCAGTGTCGCCAGATTAGCTCGCGGAATACCGCCATAAAGGTGACCCTCTACATCATGCAGGATCTCTTGCGTATCGGATTCGATATAACGCGGGATATTGAGATTGTATTCGTTCTCAATGATCTCTTCTCGAGTGGCCAAGTGACTGTAGCCATTAAGTTCTGTCCGGGCAACATAGGTGTCAACAATTTTGGCAATATCTTTTTCTTGGAGAGCATTCTGTTTGCCGACTTTGATAAAGTGTTTGGATGCATCAATAAAGAGAACCGGTTCACCCAGAGGGCGATTCTTCTTCAACACGAGTATGACAACGGGGATACCGGTATTTGTGAAGAGATTAGCAGGAAGGCCAATCACCGTGTCGATGTAGTTCTTATCAAGCAAGCGCGAACGAATTTGCCCTTCAGCAGCACCTCGAAAGAGTACACCGTGAGGCAGAACGATCGCCATTGTCCCGCTCGGGCGTAGATGGAAAAGACCGTGAAGAAGAAAAGCATAGTCACCTTTTGAACTGGGTGGAAGAACGCCAGCAATCTCGAAGCGGGGATCGCTCACCTTGATGTCAGCCCGATTCCAATTCTTCAGAGAATACGGCGGATTCATCACGACAGCATCAAACTGAACACCTTCTCCAGGACGATCAGGATCCTCCGGCC